>JADKBO010000024.1 GCA_016715105.1 Saprospiraceae bacterium
AGCCCAATCCAAGTCATCTGAATTGTTATTTGGAAATACTGTAAATGTCAAGGAGCCTGGGTCTTTAATGATCCATTTCAACCAGACAGAAGCAAATTCTTCTTGAATACAGGAAGCAGCTACTTCATTTCTTTCTGCCCCAACGTCTTGTAAGTTCTCTAGAGAATATGGCGTTTTATCGCAAAGAATATTTCCTCTTACACAATCTGATTCAGCTTTTTTTAATTGTGGAAAGGTATTGATACATAATCTGAATGAACCGACCCCACCATCTCTGGCAGCTATTCTGAGGAAATATTTTCGACCAATGACCACATCTGAAACCAAAAACTCGATGTAATTGGCTCCTGTCAAAACAGAACTACAGCCCTCATCTATTAAGTTTCCGCAAGTTCCTGAGTATAAAACAAACTGTGGTTTCACCATTGTTTTACCCGCGAAAGACCCCGATCCAAAAACCCTGATCAACATCGATGTTTTATCAGGTCTGAATGAAAACCAAACATCTCTATCATCGGGATCTTCGCTATCTGGCCAACAATCACCTCTTTCTATTTCAGAAACATTGGCAGTGATATTACTGAAATCCAGTGAATCAGAACAAAAGTCGCTCACATCATTGATGTTGTATGCGAATCGACACTCCTCATTGGAAGAAATATCTTGTGCTGGTAAACAAGTCGCCACCCAAAAAAAAGCTGACAAAAAAAATAGGGTTGTGACTTTATTTTTGCTCATAATTCATGCTATTTTGTATTAGAACGAAATCTTTTGGACTTAGGTTGGATACAAATACTATTTTTGTGATAAAGATTTGTTAAACACACAGTTGTTTAAAATGTTATTTACAGCTAGCACTATCCAAATCATATAGATTAGTAGGCGTGGCAACAAATTTATAAAACTCCTCAATAAGTGAATGATATTTATCGATTTATAAAAATTTTGACCTTCCGCAAGGTATTCAATTTATTGAAGGTTTATAGTTCGTATATAATTTCTAAAACTTCAGGCAGGCAAATTCATTGGGGCAATCCATTCACCATATCCTTTGAACCAACTACCGCTTGTAACCTCCGTTGCCCGGAATGCCCGAGCGGTTTGCGGAGCTTTACGCGCGAAACAGGAAACCTTAAATCTGACTTTTTCAAAAACACCATTGATCAATTGGCCGATGATTTGATCTATTTGATTTTTTATTTTCAAGGCGAACCATACATCAATCCAGAATTTTTGGAAATGGTAAAGTATGCCAAAAGCAAAGGCATTTACACCATTACCTCCACCAATGGTCATTTTATGAATGCCGAAAATGCGAAAAAAACCATTGAAAGCGGTTTGGACAGGGTCATCATTTCCATAGATGGTACGACCCAAGAGGTCTACGAGCAATACAGAAAAGAAGGCAAACTAGACTTGGTTTTGAAAGGATCTAGAAATTTGATTCAACAAAAAAAACAACAAAAAGCAAATCACCCCCACACCATTTTCCAATTTTTAGTCGTCAAACCCAATGAACACCAAATTGCGGATGTTTATCAATTGGCTAAAGAAGTAGGCGTGGATGAGGTGAAACTCAAAACCGCTCAGGTTTATGATTACGAAAATGGCAATGACTTGATTCCTACCATGGATAAGTACTCAAGATACAGGCAAAATGGAAATGGGAAATATGTGGTGAAAAATCAACTGCTCAATCAATGTTGGAAGATGTGGCATTCTTGTGTCATTACTTGGGATGGAATCGTCGTTCCTTGTTGTTTTGATAAAGATGCTGAGCACAGATTAGGAAATTTAAAGGAACAAAGCTTCAAGGAAATATGGAATGGCCCCCTTTATAACCAATTTAGAAGCTTGATTCTCAAGGGCAGGGATCAAATAGATATTTGTAAGAATTGCACAGAAGGCTGTAAAGTCTGGGAAAGTGCATAACTTTGCACCTTATACGACTCATAAAATATGCTTGTTTTCATCATCATTGTTTTACTCTTACTCTCCGCTTTATTTTCTGGATCGGAAATAGCTTTCGTTTCTGCCAATAAATTGGGCATCGAAGTCCTTAAAAATAAAGGGAACAAAAGGGGAAAGTTATTGTCAGAGTTTTACGATAAACCAAAAAAGTTCATGAGCGCCATGCTCGTTGGCAACAACATCGTTTTGGTTTTACTCACCATTTTTGCCACCCAGTTGATAGAGCCCTTATTCGCAACCTTTTTACCTCAAGGAAGTATATCCATCATTCTTTCAGTCACAGTCGTCATCACCATCGTAGTTTTGATATTTGGAGAATTCCTTCCCAAAACTTTGTTCAGGCTTTTCTCCAATGAACTCCTTTTCAAACTCGCACCGGTTTTGAAATTTTTCATGTTTATTTTATTCTTGCCAACTTGGTTTATGACAGCTTTGTCAAATTTCGTCCTCAAATATCTCTTCAACGCAAAGGATGAAACTGTAGAGACGGTGCTTTCCAAAATCGATTTGGAAGATTACATCAACGAAAGTGTACACGAAGAACAGGACATAGACAAAGAAATCCTTACAAACGCCCTCAATCTTGGTTCTCTAAAAGTGAGGGATTGTTTGATACCAAGAAATGAAATCATCTACATCGACAAAAGCGATAGTGTGGAGGAAATGATTGCCTTGTTTAAAGAACATAAAATATCAAGAGTCATTGTCATTGACGGCGACATCGAAAATGTCATTGGTTACGTACACCATCAACAATTATTGAGCAATCCCAAAAAATTTGATAAGTTATTGATGCCCATCAGTTTCATTCCTGATGCCATGGGCTTACATGAGTTGATGCGCAAATTCATTTTAGATCGCACTTACATATCTATAGTTGTTGACGAATTTGGAGGTATTACTGGACTCATAACATTAGAAGACATCCTAGAAGAAATCTTTGGGGAAATAGAAGACGAGCACGATGAGGAAGGACTCACCGATGAAAAAATCAGTGATGACGAATACTTGTTGGCAGGACGATTGGAGATCGACTATCTCAATGATAAATACGACCTCGAAATCCCAGAAGGGGATTATCAAACCTTGTCTGGCTACATCATACTCTCAGAGCAAAATATTCCCACGCAAGGTGCGGAAATCATCATAGGCAATTATAAATACATACTGGAGTCCGTCAGTGACACCAAAATTGAGACGGTGAGGGTGCTCAAATTGCACGGTGAAAAAGAACAATCTGCTCAGGATTGATTTTGAATAAACAAGCAGAACTATTCAAATTTTAAATGGGCATATCGCTGGCAATAATATTATAACTGTTTGCTTTCAATTGCTTTTATTGCCAAAGCCAATTGCTCCTCTCGAGTAACTTTAGTAGTATCAATACAAACTGCATCTTCTGCCTGCCGAAGTGGTGACATTGCTCTTGTAGTGTCAATATGATCTCGGTGTTTAAGGTTTTCCTCAACCTCTGCATAACTCACCTCTTGACCTTTGGAGATAAGCTCTACGTATCTTCTCCTACTTCTTTCGCCAACATCAGCAATGATAAAAAATTTGTATTCGGCATTGGGAAATACAACTGTACCGATATCTCTGCCATCCATCACTAGGCTTTTGGTGGCCAAACTTTGTTGTATGGCAACCAACTTTTTCCGCACGGCAGGAATGGCAGCCACCTCGCTCACAATTTGACTTACCTCTAGCGTTCTGATTTCTTTAGAAACATCTTGACCATTGAGGGTGACACAATTTTCACCATCCTTGTTTTCAAAACTCACGGTGATATTGTCCAGAGAATCTTGCACCAATTTTTCATCACTCAAATCAATCTCATTCGTAAGAAAATACAAAGCAATGGCCCGGTACATAGCCCCGGTGTCAACGTAAATAAATCCCAAAATCTTGGCTAAATCTTTGGCAAGCGTAGATTTGCCACTTGATGAATATCCGTCAATGGCTACAATCATAGAAAATGTTTTAAAGCTAAAAATAAAGCCCCGATCAAAAAATGGTCGAGGCCTTTACCTTTTTTACATGATCAATATAGGACGAATAAATTAATATTCATCCTCATTGAAAAGGAAATCATCTTTTCTCGGATAATCGGGCCAGATGTCCTCCATCGTTTCATAAATTTCTCCTTCATCCTCAAGCTCATTCAGGTTTTCAATAACCTCAATAGGAGCTCCAGATCTGATGGCATAATCTATCAACTCATCTCTTGTGGCCGGCCACGGTGCATCCTCTAAATGGTGTGCTAGTTCAAGCGTCCAGTACATACTATTATATATTATTTAGTAAAGTCTCAAATAGCTTGCAAAAGTAATTTTTTCAACCATTCATTCAGCTATTTTTTTAAAATAATAGTGTAAATCGTAATGATGTCCTCATTGTTGATTTTACAGCTATCTCCATTAATACGATAAGGGTCAATAAAAGTTTCCTTTGTGATTCTTTTTATCAATATAAATTACAAGTAAACCCTCTATACCTCTAGGATTCTTTCCTAAGTTTATGATGAATAAACAAAAAAAGCACAATACTTAATCCAATAGCCGCTGGTATAATAGCAGGATTATACTCCCCATTTTTTATGTGAATGACTAATGCTCCGACCATAATAGCCAATAAAGCAAATCCTCCATAATACCTGGTTGGCTCATAATATAAGGCAATGGATCCAATGACCTCTACCACCCCAACCGCATACATAAGTGCTAATGGCAATTTCCAATAGTCAAAATAACCAACAATTTCGGGTAAAGCTACCAGATGCAACATACCAATACCCAGAAAACCGACAGAAAGGATGAGCAATAACAGGATTTTTATCGCAGATAATACTTGTTTCAAAACTTGGTCCATATGCTCATTTTTTATTTAACAAACTTGGTGAAATTTGGTTTCTAATCTACAGAAGCTCCTTGAAACCAAATTTACGGAAGTTAAAACTAAACATACAATTTCGCATTCAACCATTCACCTTCAATAATGGCATTGTTTTTCTTATAAAAATTGAGGGCAACTTCATTCCATTCATACAATTGCCACTTGACCAACTTACAATTTTCCTCTTTGGCCAGTTCAAGAAAAGCATCAAACAAAAGCTGACCAATTCCAAAACGCCTATATTCTTTCTTTACAACAAAGTCTTCCAGATACAACATCTTTCCATTCCAAGTCGAAAAATTGAGGTAACCAAAACACATGCCAATGCAATTACCAATTTCATTGTGGGCAACCAATATCTTAATTAAATTTTCATCAAAAGCACTTTCATAATCTTCCAAACTAGCATTCACAGCCTCTAAATGATCAACGTGTAATGCCAATTCCTTTACCAAATCAAGTACATCTGATAAATCTTCCTTGTTTGCTTTCCTTATGGTAATGATAGGTGTCATTCCTTATATTTTCGCACAAAGTAAAATCATTTTTCCCAAAGCCACATCACACCCCTCCCAGTTTGTTAATTTTTAAACAAACCACCCTCAATACCATTTATTCATTACAATTATGCTCGTTTAATATTTATTCGTGCCAAATAGAAAGGGGCAAGCCCTTTCCCTACTTATGGTTCAATTTTAGTTTTTCGTATTCACCAATCACCATTTACCATTTACCATCACCACACTATTCACCATTTACTATCCTCATTTCTCATTTCACATTTCAATCTCACACCATTCACCATTCCACATTTTACATCTCACATTTCCCATCTTACATTTCACACCATTCAGCATTTACTATTCATACTTGCTAAATAGAAATGGGCAAGCCCTTTCTTTACATTTGGTTCCATTTAATATTGGACTTGAGAAGCCAGAGCGTGCTCTGGCTCATCAACCGTAAACTTTCACCATCTCACACCATTCACCATTCACTATTTACTATTCACATCTTACACCATTCACTATTTACTATTTACTATTCACATCTTACATTTCACATTTCACATTTCACATTTCACATCTCACAACATTCACCATTCATTCGTGCTAAATAGAAAGGGCCAAGGCTTTTCTTAACTTATGGTTCCATTTAATATTGGTCTTGAGAAGCCAGAGCGTGCTCTGGCTCAACAACCTCAAACTTCCACCATCTCACATCTCTCACTATTCACTATTTACCATTCACTATTCACTATTCACATCTTACACCATTCACTATTTACTATTCACATCTTACACTATTCACCATTCACTATTTACTATTTACTATTTACTATTCACATCTCACATTTCACATCTCACATCTCACATTTCACATTTCACATCTTACATCACTGACATTTCTCAATAAATCGTTAAAAATTAAGCAGTAACAATTAATCTATCTCATATTCAGAGCCTATCCAAAATAAAAATTAAATAAACTTTAATGTTTAAAACCCACATTTTCAGCCATTAAATTTTGAAACAAAACCAATACACAAAACTTATCGAAGATAAAGAAGAGCTATCTTCCTAAAAATCAAATAGTTTGCTCTAATTATGAATATAAATAGTTGAATATTTGAAAAATAATATTACCTTTGCAGTCTCTTTTTTCGAAGGGTGTATAAATCATTGAATTTTAAAGGAATAAAAAGATAGATAAATGCCTACTATCAATCAGTTAGTAAAGAAAGGAAGACTTCAAATTGAAGCAAAATCAAAAGCAAGAGCACTTGATTCTTGCCCACAGAAAAGGGGAGTATGTACGAGAGTATATACCACCACTCCAAAAAAACCAAACTCAGCTTTGAGAAAGGTTGCAAAAGTGCGATTGACCAATCAAACGGAAATCATTGCTTATATCCCTGGTGAAGGGCACAATTTGCAAGAGCACTCGATTGTACTTGTCAGAGGAGGAAAGGTAAAAGATCTACCTGGAGTAAGATATACTATTGTAAGAGGTGCGTTGGATACAGCGGGCGTAAACAATAGAAAAAAATCAAGATCAAAATATGGTTCTAAAAGACCTAAGAAATAAATTTAATTAAGACAATAATTAATAAGTCATAAAATGAGGAAAAGGAAGCCAAAAAAGCGAGTTCTTCAACCGGATCCAAGGTTTAAAGATCCAGTCGTTACACAGTTTGTTAACAATTTGATGTGGCAAGGTAAGAAAAACACTGCCTTTGAAATTTTCTATGATGCTATGGACAAAATCCAAGAGCGTACTGGCGAAAACCCACATGAGGTTTGGGCTAAGTCTGTAGAAAATGCAATGCCAAATGTTGAAGTAAGAAGCAAAAGAATTGGTGGTGCTACTTTCCAAATTCCAACAGAAATCAGAGCTGAAAGAAGGCTTTCTATCGGAATGAAGTGGCTCATCAGATTTGCAAGAGACAGAAGCGGTAAAGGTATGGCTGAAAAATTAGCTGCTGAACTAATTGCTGCAAGTAAAGGTGAAGGTGCTTCTATCAAAAGAAAAGAAGATACCCACAGAATGGCAGAGGCAAACAGAGCTTTCGCTCATTTTAGATAATCTTACATTACAAAACTTTAATTATTAAGTATAATGTCTAAGAATTTAAATTTTACTAGAAACATAGGTATTGCTGCACATCGATGCCGGTAAAACCACCACTACAGAGCGGATCCTCTATTATACTGGTATTAGCCACAAAATAGGTGAAGTTCACGATGGTGCTGCAACTATGGACTGGATGGAGCAAGAGCAAGAAAGAGGTATTACCATTACTTCTGCTGCTACCAAGTCAAAGTGGGAATATAAAAGTCAAGAATACGCTTTAAATATAATCGATACTCCGGGTCACGTTGACTTTACAGTTGAAGTAAACAGATCATTGAGAGTACTTGATGGATTGGTTTTCCTTTTTTGTGCAGTTTCTGGTGTAGAACCACAATCTGAAACAAACTGGAGATTGGCCAACAATTACAAAGTTCCAAGAATTGGTTTTGTAAATAAAATGGACAGATCTGGAGCAAACTTTTACGAAGTTGTAAAAGATGTTGAAGAAAAATTGGGTTCTAAAGCTATTCCTCTTCAAATTCCAATTGGAGAAGAAGAAAGATTCAAAGGTGTTGTTGACCTGATCACAGGTAAGGGCATCATTTGGAGCGAAGCCGATAAAGGAATGACTTTTGATGAGGTACCAGTACCTGCCGATATGGTGGATTTGGTTGCTGAATGGAGAGAAAAATTATTGGAAGCAGTGGCAGAATACGATGAGTCTTTGTTGGAAAAATACTTCGAAGATCCAGAATCTATTGATGCTGAGGAAATCAGAGCGGCTGTAAGAGGCGCGGTTTGTGATTCAAAGTTTGTACCAATGATGTGTGGTTCGGCTTTCAAAAATAAAGGTGTTCAAGCAGTATTGGATGCAGTTTGTGCTTACCTTCCAAGTCCAGTGGATGTACCACCTGTAAAAGGAATCAATCCAAAGAATGATGAGGAAGTATTTAGAAAAGCAGACAATAGCGAACCTTTCGCAGCATTAGCTTTCAAAATTGCGACTGACCCATATGTTGGTAGATTAGCTTTTATGAGAGTTTATTCAGGTGTATTGGACGCTGGTTCATATGTATTGAATACAAGATCAGATAGCAAAGAGAGGATTTCAAGACTATATCAAATGCACGCAAACAAGCAAAATCCTATCGATAGGGTAGAAGCTGGTGATATTGCTGCAGGTGTTGGTTTCAAAGATATCAGAACGGGGGATACACTTTGTGATGAAAGTAATCCTATCATTCTGGAATCTATGGTATTCCCAGATCCGGTTATTGGTATCGCAGTAGAACCAAAAACTCAAAAGGATTTGGACAAGTTGGGTATGGCTTTGTCAAAATTGGCAGAAGAGGATCCTACTTTCCGTGTAAAATATGATGAGGACACAAACCAGACAGTAATCTCAGGTATGGGAGAACTTCACTTGGAAATCATTGTAGACAGATTGAGAAGAGAGTTTAAAGTGGAGGTTACAGAAGGAGCTCCACAAGTTAACTATAAAGAAGCATTGACCAAAAAGGTTGACCACACTGAGCGTCTTAAGAAGCAAAGTGGTGGTTCTGGTTTATTTGCCCAGATGTCTTTCGAACTAGGACCTGCTGATGAAGCATTCCTGGAAGGAGAAGACTTCAAGAGTGGTAAAACCAGATTACAATTCGTCAATGATATCTTTGGTGGTTCTATTCCAAAAGAATTCCACGGTTCTATTGTAAAGGGTTTCAACTCTATGATGGACAATGGTATTCTTGCAGGATACAACATCGATAGCATGAAAGTTAGAATCTATGATGGTCAGATCCACGCAGTGGATTCAAAACCCCTTGCATTCGAGCTTTGTGCTAAAGAAGGTTTCAAAGAGGCAGCTGTTAAAGCAGGTCCTGTTTTGATGGAGCCTATCATGAAGATAGAAATTGTAACTCCTGAAGAATATACAGGAGCTGTAATTGGTGACCTCAACAGAAGAAGAGGGATGCCTAAAAATCAAGAAACAAGAACCGGAGGTGCAATTGTAATTTCAGCTGAAGTTCCATTAGCAGAAATGTTTGGATATGTAACTCAGTTGAGAACATTGACATCTGGTAGAGCAAGTAGTTCAATGGAATTTTCACACTATGCAGCTGCTCCAAAAGGCGTTGCAGACGATGTAATTGCAAAAACTAAAGGTTCTGTAAAAGTTTAATCATAAATATTTGGATATTAATAAATAAGGGGCTACCTTTGCGGCCTCTTTTAAGAATAATAGGAGCATGAATCAAAAAATTAGAATTAAGCTGTCATCTTACGATCACAACCTCGTTGATAAAAGTACCGAGAAGATTGTAAAGACAGTGAAGAATAGTGGGGCCGTAGTATCTGGTCCGATTCCGCTGCCCACAGAGAAAGACGTATTTACAGTCTTGCGTTCACCGCACGTAAATAAAAAATCTCGTGAGCAGTTTCAACTACGCACCCACAAAAGGTTGATCGAGATTTTTACGCCCACGCAGAAGACGGTAGACGCATTGTCTAAACTAGAGCTTCCTAGTGGGGTTGACATCCAGGTCAAACTTAGTTAAAAAAATTTTTATTTGAATTAGATTATTCGGGATTGACTGCGCGTCATATCACGGGTATTTTACGCCATAACAGTAAACTAATGAATGGTTTAATTGGTAGAAAAGTAGGTATGACCAGTATCTTCAACGAAGCTGGTCAGAATGTAGCTTGTACAGTGATAGAAGCTCACCCTAATGTTGTGACTCAGGTCAAAACAGTTGATTCTGACGGATACAATGCCGTACAGTTAGCTGCTTTCGATAAAAGAGAGAAAAGTACAACCAATTCGTTGAAAGGACATTTTGAAAAGGCAAGTACCGCTCCTAAAAAGAAGGTAGTTGAATTTAGAAATTATCCACTTGATAAGCAACTTGGTGACTCAATTGCGGTAGATGAGATATTTACAGCAGGAGATAAAGTAAGTGCAGTGGGCATTTCTAAAGGAAAAGGTTTTCAAGGTGTTGTAAAAAGACATGGTTTCCGCGGGGTAGGTGATGCTACACACGGTCAACATAACAGATTGCGTGCTCCAGGTTCTGTTGGTGCTTCTTCTTGGCCATCTAAAGTTGCTAAGGGTATCAGAATGGCTGGCAGAATGGGTAACGACACTGTTAAGGTCAAAAACCTTAAAATTGTGAAAGTATTGGCTGAGAAGAATTTGATTCTTATCAAAGGTGCAGTACCAGGTCACAATGGATCATTTGTAATCATTGAAAAATAGTCAGCACCATGAAAATAGAAGTTTTAAACATAAGTGGTGAATCAACTGGCAGATTCGTTGAGTTGCCTGAAAATGTTTTCGGAATTACTCCAAACGAGCATGCAGTTTACTTGGCTGTAAAACAATATCAAGCAGCCCAAAGACAAGGTACTCACAAGACAAAAGAAAAGTGGGAAGTAAATAGAACGACCAAGAAGTTCAAAAAGCAGAAAGGTACCGGTGGTGCTAGAGCTGGTTCTTTGAAGTCTCCTTTGTTTAAAGGTGGTGGTACGGTTTTTGGTCCTAGACCTAGAACTTATGACATTTTCCTTAATAAGAAAGTGAAGAAGTTGGCGAGGTTGTCTGCATTATCTCACAAAGCAGCTCAAGGAAGTATCAAGATTGTTGAAGATTTTACTTTCGACAGTCCTAAGACCAAAAAGTTTTTGGATGTATTTGAGAAGTGTGGAGTTACTGGCAAAGCGCTTTTGATATTGCCTGATTATGATCAAAATGTATACTTGTCTGCAAGAAACCTTCCTAAAACTGGGACGGCTAATGTTAAGGATTTGAATACATATGAATTATTGAATTCAAACACACTACTCTTTATGGAGAGTTCTGTTTCAAAGTTAAATTAGTAAGTGATGGCAAGAGATATTATCATCAAACCAGTCTTGTCTGAAAAGGCCGACAAATTATCCACAAAAAGTAGCAAGTATACTTTTGTGGTAGATAGAAAAGCCAACAAACTGGAGATACAAAAGGCGTTAGCCAAACTTTTCCCAAGTGTTACAATACTAGATGTAAACACAGCTGTAATACCTGGAAAAGTAAAAACAAGAAATACAAGATCTGGGATGTCCAAGGGCAGAGTGAGTGGTTACAAGAAAGCCATCGTTACACTTGCTTCAGGTGATGAACTAGATTTATTTGGTTCAGAAGCTTAATAACATTCAACAATAAAGTTATGGCAATTAAGAAATTTAAACCGGTTACACCTGGTACAAGATTCAGAGTAGGAAATGCCTATGCTGAAATCACAACTGATAAACCCGAGAAATCTTTGATTGAAGGTCTTTCTAAAAGTGGTGGAAGGAACAGTAACGGTAGACGTACATCTAGACACGTAGGTGGTGGTCACAAGAGAAAGTATAGGGTTATTGATTTCAAAAGAGATAAAGAAGGAGTTTCTGGTACAATCTCTACGATTGAATATGATCCAAACAGAACTGCTTTCATCGCACTAGTTACTTATTCAGATGGTGAGAAAAGATATATACTAGCTCCTGATAAAATCAAAGTTGGTGATACTGTTGTAAGTGGAAAAGGTGCAGTACCTGAAATTGGAAATGCACTTTATTTGAGTGAAGTTCCTTTGGGATCTGTTATCCACGCAATAGAAATGAGCCCAGGTAGAGGAGCTCAATTGGCAAGAAGTGCTGGAAACAGCGCGGTATTGACAGGTAGAGAAGATAAATATGCAGTTATAAAATTACCTTCTAGTGAGGTAAGAAGAGTATTATTGACTTGTAAAGCAACCATTGGTGTTGTTTCAAATCCTGACCACGGTCAAACTGTGCTTGGAAAAGCTGGTAGGAAGAGATGGATTGGCGTAAGACCAAGAGTAAGAGGTGTTGCGATGAACCCTGTAGATCACCCAATGGGTGGTGGTGAAGGTAGAGCATCTGGTGGTCACCCTAGGTCAAGAACAGGTATCATGGCGAAGGGTCAAAAAACTAGAAATGTCAATAAACCTTCTAACAAGCATATTATTAGTAGAAGAAAATCAAAAAATAAATAATCTGTTACACAATGGCTAGATCAATAAAAAAAGGTCCTTACGTGTTCCATAAGTTGCTTGAAAAAGTATACAAAACCAAGGAGTCAGGAAAAAATACAGTGATCAAAACGTGGTCAAGAGCATCGATGATCATCCCTGATATGGTAGGCCTTACGATTGCTGTACACAATGGGAAATCATTCATTCCTGTATATGTTACAGAAAACATGGTAGGTCATAAACTTGGTGAGTTTGCTCCAACTAGGACATTCAAAGGTCACTCAGGTAATAGATAATTAGGTTTAAAATCTTAGACAAAAAGTAAGATATGGAAGCTGTCGCTAAATTAAAAAACTGCCCAATGTCTCCTCGTAAGATGAGGTTGGTAGTAGACAACATCAGAGGTAAAGATGTGTATCAAGCATTGAATATCCTTAAGTACTCAAAAGGAGAAGGTTCTATTTGGGTAGAAAAAGTATTGCTTTCCGCAATTTCAAATTGGGAAAACAAAAACGAAGGCGAAAGTGCATCAGATAAAGGTTTGGTTGTAAAAACTGTATTTGTTGATGGTGGTCAGATGTTGAAAAGATTTCAACCTGCTCCTCACGGCCGAGCACATAGAATTAGAAAAAGAATGAACCACATCACTATTGTTGTGGACGGCAAACTGAATTAAGAAAAAAGTAAAGGATAAATCCATGGGTCAAAAGACAAATCCGATAGGCAACAGACTTGGTATCATCAAAGGATGGGACTCTAATTGGTATGGCGGAAAAGATTTTGCTGAAAAAGTAGTTGAAGATGAGAAGATCAGAAACTATTTGAATATGAGAATCAGTAAAGGTGGTATTTCTAAAATTGTAATAGAAAGAACACTTAGACGTGTTACTGTCACAATCAATACTTCTAGACCTGGTATCATTATTGGTAAAGGTGGTCAAGAGGTTGATAAGATCAAAGAGGAACTCAAGAAGTTGACTAGCAAGGAAGTGCAAATCAATATTGTTGAGATCAGAAAGCCAGAGTTGGATGCAGCCATTGTTGGTGAGACTGTTGCAAAACAAATTGAATCTCGTATCAACTATAGAAGAGCAATCAAAATGGCGATTCAATCAACTATGAGAGCCGGTGCTGAAGGAATCAAAGTGAGAATCAGCGGTCGTTTGAATGGTGCAGATATGGCAAGAACTGAAGAGTATAAAGATGGAAGAACTCCATTGCATACTTTCAGAGCAGACATAGACTATGCTTTGAGCGAAGCTCTTACTGTTTATGGATTGATTGGAATAAAGGTTTGGATTTGTAAAGGTGAGGTTTTAGGAAAACGTGATCTTTCTCCAAATGTAGGTGTAGAATTAAAAGGTACCGAGCGTCAGGGTTCTGATAACAGACAAAGAGGCAACGGAGCCAAAAGAAGAAAAAGATAATAAAATTTGAAAAAAGTTGTACCTTTGCACAACTTTTTGAAAAAGTATCATAATAAATTGATTATCAATGTTACAACCGAAAAGAACAAAATATAGAAAGCAGCACAAAGGTAGGATTCACGGCAATGCAGGACGTGGATTTACAGTGACTTTCGGCTCATTTGGACTTAAATCGCTTGATGCTGGTAGACTTACAAGTCGCCAAATAGAGTCAGCGAGGATCGCAATGACCAGGTTTATGAAAAGGGAAGGTAAAGTTTGGATTAGAATATTTCCAGACAAACCAATTACTTCTAAGCCTGCTGAGGTAAGGATGGGTAAAGGTAAAGGAGCTTTGGACCACTGGGTAGCTGTTGTAAAACCAGGTACAATCATGTTTGAATTGGATGGTGTTTCTCTTGCAACTGCAAGTGAGGCATTGAGATTGGCAGCGCAGAAATTACCGGTATTGACAAGTTTTGTTGTAAGACCTGATTATCAAGAGTAGTCTATAAATATACAAAGAAATGGCAACTAAAAGAACTACTGAATTAAAAGACATGGGCGTCGAGGATTTGCAAGCAAAAATCACTGAAATGAGTGCTGAGCTTAGCAAAATGTCTTTCGATCATGCTATCAAAGGATTGGCTAATCCATTAGTGATTAGAAATCAAAGAAGAGAAATTGCCCGTCTTAAAACAGAAGAGCGTGCAAGAGAAATTGGAACTATGAGCAAAGAAGATTTGGCTGGTAGATCTAGAATTAGGGCAAGAAGAAAATAAAATATTAAAAGATAATAAAGATGTCAGAGGGTCCAATTAAAAAAGAAATTATTGGTTTAGTTACCAGTAATAAAATGGAAAAGTCAATCACTGTCTCTGTTGAGAGAAAGTTGAGACACCCTATCTATGGTAAATTCGTAAAGAAAACCAAGAAGTTCATGGCGCACGACGAAACAAATGAGTGCCAAGAAGGGGATTTGGTAAAAATCACTGAATCTAGACCTTTGAGTAGCAAGAAAAGGTGGAGATTGGTTGAGGTTATTGAAAAAGCTAAGTAGTTAATAAAAATATTCAAGATAAAGAATCATGATACAGCAGGAATCAAGACTTAAAGTCGCTGATAATAGTGGTGCAAAAGAAGTACTTTGTATAAGAGTACTGGGAGGCACTAAAAGAAGATATGCATCTGTAGGTGATAAAATAGTGGTGAGTGTTAAAGATGCTTCACCAGGTGGTGTCAAAAAAGGTACTGTTTCCAAAGCTGTTATTGTCAGGACTAAGAAAGAGCTTGGCAGAAAAGATGGTTCTTATATCAGATTCGATGACAATGCAGTAGTGCTACTCAATGCAAACGATGAGCCAAGAGGAACAAGGATTTTTGGCCCTGTTGCTAGAGAGCTTAGAGATAAGGACTATATGAGAATTATTTCATTGGCTCCAGAAGTACTTTAACAAGCAGAATTTTTTGTAGAAATGGAAAATAAAAAATTTACAACAGAGAGATTTGCACCTAAGTTTCATTTGAAAAAAGGTGATAAAGTTGCTGTCCTTGCAGGATCTGCAAAAGGCAAAGAAGGTGTAATCACTCAAGTTCTTAGTGATAAGAACTCAGCCCTAGTTGAGGGTCTTAATATGGTAAAAAAACACGTTAAACCTTCCAATAATAGTCAAGGAGGTATCGTAGAGATGGAATCACCAATCCATATCTCTAACTTGATGCTCATCGATCCTAAAAGTGGAAAAGCTACCCGTGTAGGTAGAAAAGAGGTTGACGGTAGTAGTGTAAGATATTCTAAAAAAACTGGTGAAATTATCAAATAATGGGTTACGTAGCTAGATCGAAAGAAAGATATAACAACGAGGTGATAAAGTCACTCCAGGAGAAGTTTAATTATAAAACTGTAATGGAGGTACCTAGGTTGTTGAAAATTTGCATCAACCAAGGAGTTGGTGCTGCAACACAAGATAAGAAATTGGTAGATGCTGCTTTGTCTGAGATGAGCATCATTGCTGGTCAAAAAGCAGTTCCAACAAAAGCTAAAACTTCAATCTCAAACTTTAAGTTGAGAGAAGATATGACCATTGGTGCAAGAGTTACGTTGAGAAAAGAAAGAATGTATGAATTTCTTGACAGATTTGTAAATGTTGCATTGCCAAGGGTAAGAGATTTCAAAGGAATCAATGATAAGAGTTTTGATGGTCGTGGTAACTATACAGTAGGTATTACAGAGCAGATCATTTTCCCAGAAATTGATATCGATAAAGTTAATAAGATCACTGGTATGGACATCACTTTCGTAACTACTGCAAAAACAGACGCAGAAGCTTATGAATTGTTGAAAGGATTGGGTCTTCCATTTAAGAATAATAATGTAAACAATAATTAGTATGGCTAGGAAGTCGGTTATTGCTAGAGAAATAAAGAGAGAAAAGCTTGTTGAGAAATATGCTGATCTTAGAAAAAAACTTAAAGAAGAGGGTAATTACGAAGAGTTGGATAAACTCCCAAGAAATAGCTCAAAAGTTCGTCTTCACAATAGGTGTAAATTGACTGGTAGACCAAAAGGTTATATGAGAAAATTTGGCATCAACAGGGTGACTTTTAGGAAAATGGCCAATGAAGGCAAAATTCCAGGTGTTACCAAGGCGAGCTGGTAATATTAATAAATAGATTATAAAGTAATAAATAGATAACAATGATTGTTACCGATCCAATAGCAGACTATCTTACGAGAATTCGTAATGCTCAAAAGGCACTACACACGACTGTAATCATCCCTGCTTCAAATATTAAGAAGGCGATGACAGAAATCTTGTACGATCAGGGTTATATCCTGAAATATAAGTTTGAAGAAGACGACAAACAAGGTACTATACATATAGCATTGAAGTATGATAGAGCTTCTAAGACGGGTGTTATTCGTGAATTAGGAAGAATAAGTACTCCAGGTTTAAGAAAGTTTGTAAAATCAGGGGATATTCCTAAAGTTGCAAATGGTCTTGGCTTGGCAATCTTGTCTACTTCGCACGGTGTAATGACCGATAAGCAAGCTAGAAAAGAGGGTGTCGGTGGTGAGCTTCTTTGTTATATTTATTAATACAAATCGCAAAATCTAGATAAAATGTCAAGAATTGGTAGAGCTCCTATCTCAATACCTTCAGGGGTCAATGTTGATATATCAAAGAGCAATTTGGTAACTGTAAAAGGACCAAAAGGTCAACTTTCAGAAAAAGTTGATTCAGACATAATTGTAAAGCTTGAAGAAGGTGAATTGACTGTGTCAAGACCGACTGATCAGCCTAGACACAGGTCTATGCATGGTCTTTACAGATCTCTAATCAACAACATGATACAAGGTGTTAACGAAGGATACAAATTGGATCTTGAGTTAGTGGGTGTTGGTTATAGAGCGAGCAACACTGGCAGTTTGCTAGAATTGATTGTTGGTTACTCTCACCCGATATATTTTGTAGTTCCGTCTGAAGTTTCAGTTAGCACTAAAACTGAGAAAGGTTCAAATCCTACAATCATGTTGGAAAGTCATGACAAACAACTTTTAGGCCAAGTAGCAGCTAAAATCAGAGGATTTAGAAAGCCAGAGCCTTACAAAGGAAAAGGTGTTAGATTTACTGGTGAGGTTGTTAGGAGAAAAGCTGGTAAAACCAGTGGTAAGAAATAATTTTATAAAAGAGTTTGTAAGATGGATAAGAAGACGCTTAGACGTAAAACGATACACCACAGAATTAGAAAAAGTGTATCTGGTACAAGCAATAGACCTAGACTTCATGTATTCAGAAGTAATGTTGGCATCTATGCCCAATTGATTGATGATGAAGCAGGAAGAACTTTAGCTACTGCATCAATTAAAGAGATTGGTGATGCAAAGGTTACAAAGTCAGAAGCAGCAAAAAAAGTTGGAATGATCATCGCTGAGAAGGCAAAGACCCAAGGTTTGAGTGATGTAGTTTTTGATAGAGGGGGATATTTATATCACGGTAGAGTGAAGTCGCTTGCAGAAGGTGCTCGCGAAGGTGGATTAATATTTTAACAAATAAGAGATAATTCAAATGGCAGACAATTTGAAGAGGGTAAAACCTGCTGATGCAGAATTAAAAGAAAAGTTGGTAAATCTTGCTCGTGTTGCGAAAGTAACAAAGGGTGGTAGAACTTTTAGTTTTTCTGCTTTAGTTGTAGTGGGTGATGGCAATGGTGTAGTTGGGTATGGTCTTGGTAAAGCAAGAGATGTATCTGAGTCTATCGCAAAAGCTGTTGATGACGCTAAAAAGAATCTTGTGAAGGTTCCTATCAACAAGGGTACCATTCCACATGAGCAAAAAGGAAAATATGGTGCTGGTAAAGTACTCATTAAACCAGCTGCTGATGGTACTGGTGTTATTGCGGGTGGAGCCATGAGAGCTGTATTGGAGATCGCTGGTGTACACAATGTACTTGCGAAAAGTCAAGGTTCTTCAAATCCACACAACGTTGTAAAGGCTACTATTGACGCACTCTCTAAAATGAGAAATGCACATGAAGTTGCTAAAACTAGAGGAATTTCTCTTGAAAAAGTTTACGAAGGATAATTGTTTGACATGGAAAAGATAAAAATAACACAAGTAAAAAGCATTATTGATAGGCCTAGAAGACAAAAGGATACTATCAAAGCTTTAGGACTTAGAAAGATCAACCAAACGGTTGAAAAAGAAGCTACCCCTCAAATTTTGGGAATGGTAGCAAAAGTAGGACACTTAGTGTCTGTAGAAAATGCTTAATTTTTTAAAGAAGTAATCATTATGGAATTAAATTCACTAAGACCCGCATACGGTGCAACTAAAAGTACTAAAAGGATAGCTAGAGGCCAGGGTTCTGGTCATGGTGGTACTTCAACTAGAGGTCATAAAGGAGCAAAGTCAAGATCTGGTTATAAAAGCAAGAGAGGCCATGAAGGAGGTCAAATGCCACTTCAAATGCGTTTGCCTAAAGTAGGTTTCAAAAATGTAAATAGAAAGGTTTATGTAGCTGTGAATGTTGCAAGATTGCAAGAATTGGCAGAAAAACATGGAGTATCTACATTCGACCACGCTCAACTTGTTGCACTTAATGTAGTAGGTAGCAATGATAAAGTTAAGATTCTTGGAAACGGTGATGTTACAAGTAAACTAACATTGAGCTTCGATAAAGTTTCTGCCAGTGCTGCAGAAAAGATTCAGGCTGCAGGTGGTAGTGTTGCATCAAAGTAAAATTCTGATTAGAAATGAACAAATTCATAGAGACTTTTAAAAATATATGGAGTATAAAGGAGCTTAGAGATAAGATCCTTTTTACTGTTATAATCCTTGTGGTTTATAGATTCGGAACCCACGTATTATTGCCAGGAGTAAATGCTGATGCGTTGGCAACGGCTGCTGATAATAGAGGAGCTACGGATTTGTTAAATTTGATAAATACTTTTTCAGGTGGAGCCTTCAATCAAGGTTCTATTTTTGCATTAGGTATTATGCCATACATCACGGCTTCGATCATCATCCAATTATTGGGTTTTGCTGTGCCATACTTCCAGAAGTTACAACAAAAGGAAGGAGAAAGTGGTCGTAAAAAACTCAATCAATACACAAGATTTCTTACAGTAGCTATTACTTTGGTTCAGGGTAGTGCATATTTGGCTTTGTTAGCAAACCAAAATGCAATTGATCCAACAGTTAGTAAGCCAGTATTTTTCTTAGGTAATTCAATCATATTATCTGCAGGATCAATATTTGCGATGTGGTTGGGTGAGAAAATCACAGATAGAGGTATTGGAAATGGTATTTCACTATTGATCATGATCGGTATTATTGCAACTTTGCCAAGGTCATTTGTCGCAGAAGTACAAGGCCAAATCAAGTCAAGTAGTTTGATTTTGATATTGGAATTGATTTTATGGTTCTTTGTAATCCTTGCTGCGATTTTAGTTATTCAAGGTGTAAGAAGAATTCCTATTCAATTTGCAAATAGAATGGTAGGAAGATCAAGTGCTGATGTTCCAATGAGTGGTGCCAGAGATTATATTCCTTTGAAAGTAAATGCTTCAGGTGTTATGCCTATCATCTTTGCTCAGGCAATTATGTTTTTGCCTCTTACTTTAGCCCAATGGTCAATGAATAGTTCTGGAGGTCAGGGTAGTGATTTCTTGATTAGCATGCAAAACTGGCAATCATTGCCTTATAATATTATATTCTTTTTATTGGTTGTAGTTTTCACGTATATCTACACAGCGTTGATTGTGAATCCTAAGCAGTACGCTGACCATTTAAAAAGACAAAATTCATTTATTCCTGGTATAAAGCCAGGTGATGATACAGAAGAATATATAGATTCTTTGACTACAAGAGTAACATTGCCGGGTTCTATATTCCTAGGATTGTTAGCAATTTTACCAGCTATTGTTGCTGGATTTGGAGTAAGTCAGGGTTTTGCTATATTTTTTGGAGGTACTTCACTCCTAATATTAGTGGGTGTTGTGTTGGATACACTTCAGCAAATTGAAAGTTATTTATTGATGAAAAAATATGACGGTCTTATTAAAGCTGGAAAGATCAAAGGCAGATCAGAAGGTGGTACAGGTATGCAAATAGGTGCTTCTATTTAGTAAAAACAGCACATATTGGTATATTATAAGACAGAAGAGGAAATTGAGGTAATTAGAAGAAATTGCCTACTTGTTTGTGAAACATTAGCGCTGGTTGGATCTGAATTGAAAGCTGGAATTAATGCAAACAAGATTGACAGATTAGCAGAAGAGTTTATAAGAGATCATCAAGCTGTTCCAGCGTTTAAGGGATACAATGGATTTCCATCAACTTTGTGTGTTTCTAAAAATGAAGTTGTTGTTCACGGTATTCCTAATGATGAGGAGTTTACAGAAAAGGATATTGTGAGTGTAGATTGTGGTGTTTTCAAAGATGGTTTCTTTGGAGATGCGGCTTACACTTTTATTTTACCGGATGCGTCTCAAGAGGCAATTCAAGTTTGTAAGGTAACAAAAGAGTGTCTCAAACTAGCTTGTGAAGAAGCAACTGTAGGTAAAAGACTCGGAGATATTGGCAACGCTGTACAAATGCATGCAGAGCGTAGATATAAAATGGGAGTTGTAAGAGAACTGGTAGGTCACGGCATAGGTAGAAGTTTGCATGAAGCCCCAGAAGTTTGCAACTACGGTAAA
Organism: Saprospiraceae bacterium; assembly: GCA_016715105.1. Classification (GTDB taxonomy): domain Bacteria; phylum Bacteroidota; class Bacteroidia; order Chitinophagales; family Saprospiraceae; genus JADKBO01. The sequence goes on from JADKBO010000024.1 coordinate 21,066, forward strand.
AGAGGCAATGGTTTGGTGTTGAAAGAGGGATTGGTTATTGCAATTGAACCCATGATCAACTTCGGAAGTCAGAAAGTACAGCAGTTGAAAGACGGTTGGACAATCAGAACTAGAGACATGAAACCTTCTGCTCATTATGAACATACGGTAACTATAAGAAAAGGCAAGGTAGATATCTTATCTGATCACGAAATAATTGAAAATCAGATAAAAAATAATAAAAATTTGAACAATATTTCAATAAATTTTTAGATATTTGCACTCCAAAATTAAAAATGAGTAAAAAGAACCTTATTAAACTAGACGGGACGATAGAAGAAGCGTTGTCAAATGCGATGTTTAGAGTACGTTTAGAAAATGACCATTTAATAGTGGCGACCATATCTGGAAAGATGAGGTTAAATTATATAAGGATATTACCAGGTGATAAGGTGTCAGTAGAAATGTCGCCATATGACTTGTCGAGAGGAAGAATAACATATAGATATAAATAAATAGTTATGAAAGTAAGGGCATCAGTAAAGAAGAGATCAGCTGAATGTAAGATTGTGAGGAGGAAAGGAAGGATCTATATTATTAATAAGAAGAATCCTAAGTTTAAACAAAGACAAGGATAAAAAACAGTTTACCATGGCAAGGATCGCGGGTGTAGATTTACCAAGAAACAAGAGAGGCGTTATAGGTCTTACTTATATTTATGGTGTGGGAAGTTCAACTGCTAAGCAAATTTTAGAGGCTGCAGGTGTGGATGAAAACACTAAAATTGAGAATTGGACAGATGACAATGTAAAATTTATCTCTAAATATATTCAAGACAGCTTCAAAGTTGAAGGTGAATTGAGAAGTGAGGTACAATTAAGTATAAAGCGTCTTATGGATATCGTTTGTTACAGAGGACTTAGACACAGAAAGGGTTTACCTGTAAGAGGTCAAAGTACAAAAACAAACGCTCGTACCAGAAAAGGTAAGAAGAAGACTGTAGCTAATAAGAAGAAAGCAACTAAATAATAGGTAATGGCTAAAGGAAGAAAAGTAAAAAAGCGTAATGTAGCGATATCAAACGATGGTATTGCATATATACAAGCGACTTTCAACAATATCATTATATCTATCTGTAACAACCAAGGTCACGTAATTTCTTGGGGTTCTGCGGGTAGAGCTGGTTTCAAAGGATCTAAGAAAAATACACCATATGCAGCTCAAATAGCTGCTTCATCTGCTGCTCAAGTTGCATATGATGCAGGTATGAAATCTTTGGAAGTATTGGTTAAAGGTCCTGGTGCTGGTAGAGAAGCAGCAATCAGAGCAATTGATGGCGTAGGTATTAAAGTATCAAGAATCAAAGATGTTACTCCAATACCACACAACGGTTGTAGACCTCCAAAGAAAAGAAGAGTTTAATACTAAAATATATTTCGAGAAATGGCAAGATATACAGGGCCTAAAACCAAAAAAGCAAGAGCTTTTGGTGAAGCAATTCACGGATATGATAAGGCGTTCGAAAAAAGAAAGTACCCTCCAGGACAACATGGTTCTACCAAAAGGAGAAAGCAGATGTCTGACTATGCGGTACAACTTATGGAGAAGCAAAAAGCTAAATATACATATGGTCTTTTAGAAAGACAATTTAGAAATTTGTTTGAAAAAGCATCTAGAAAAAGTGGTGTAACTGGTGAAATCCTTTTACAATTATTGGAATCTAGATTGGACAATACTGTTTATAGAATGGGATTGGCTACAACTAGAAGAGGTGCAAGACAATTAGTTGCTCACAAACATGTTTTAGTAAATGGAACATTGACAAATGTGCCTTCATATTTATTGAAACCAGGTGATCAAATTTCTGTAAGAGGAAAGTCTAAAGAACATGATTTTATAGTTGCAGCTAGCAAAAGAAAATCAGATGTTAAATTCCCTTGGGTTGAATTCAATACCGAAAGAATGGAAGGTGTATTCATCGATTATCCAGAAAGAGATAGAATTCCAGAGAAAATCAACGAGCAATTAATCGTTGAATTGTACTCTAAATAATATATACTGCTTTACACTTGGTGTAGAGCAGTTTTTCATTTAATGAATATTAAATAAAAATTGTAGAATGGCGCTACTCAACTTCATAAAGCCCGATAAAATTAGGTTACAAAAGGCAGATGATTTCGAAGGATTATTCGAATTCAAACCACTTGAACCAGGATTTGGGCAGACTATTGGAAACTCGTTAAGAAGAATTTTATTATCATCACTAGAAGGATATGCTATTTCAGCTGTTCGTATTGGTGGTGTTGATCATGAGTTTGCTACAATCAAAGGTGTTGTAGAAGATGTTGTCGATATAATTTTGAATCTTAAACAAGTAAGATTAAAGCCTTTGTTGACTGATCACGAAGGTGGAGAAGATAAAATTTATCTAACTATTTCAGGAAAATCTGAATTCGTTGCTGGAGATATTGAAACATACAACAATATGTTTAAGGTAATGAATCCTGATTTACACATTTGTTCTTTAGATGCATCTGTAGGTTTGGAACTTGAATTGACCGTTACTAAAGGTAGAGGTTATGTTCCAGCTGATGAAAATCTACCTAAGGATGCACCAATTGGCGTTATTCCAATTGACGCAATCTATACACCAATTAAGAAAGTTGCTTATAAAGTAGAAAGTACAAGGGTAGAACAGAGAACTGACTACGAAAAACTTTCTATCGACATCAAAACTGACGGAACAATTCATCCAGAAGAGGCGATCAAAGAAGCTTCAAGAATCTTGATTCAACACTTGATGTTGATTACAGATGAAAACATCACATTCAACGATTCAACAAGCAGAGAAGAAAATGTAGTAGATGAGCACATCTTACACATGAGAAAATTGCTTAAAACTTCTCTTGAAGATCTTGATTTATCAGTAAGAGCATACAACTGTTTGAAAGCTGCCAAAATCAACACTTTGGGTGAATTGGTAAAATTCGATACTCATGAGCTGTTGAAATTCAGAAACTTTGGTAAAAAATCTCTTGTAGAAATAGAAGAACTATTGGTCAATAAAGGATTGACTTTTGGAATGGATCTTTCTAAGTACAAGCTTGACGAAGAATAAAAAACAAATCACTCGACCTCGATAGGATTTATCATTAATCGTTTTAACCGGTCGGAAAATATAGGGCTGAGGTCGTAGTCCTTTTCCGCTTGCGTGAAACATATTTTTTAAAGTCAAATGAGACACGGAAAAAAGTTTAACCACTTAGGTAGACAAACAGGTCACAGAGCAGCATTGCTTAGAAACCTTTCAATTGCGTTGATTACGCACAAAAGAATCAATACAACATTGGCTAAAGCAAAAGCACTAAGATTGTTTTTGGAGCCAATTTTGACAAAATCTAAAGACAATGCTCAGCACAGTCGTAGGATAGTTTTCTCTATGTTGATGAACAAGGAAGCGGTTACTGAATTGTTTGATACAATTGGTCCAAAGATTGCTGACAGACCAGGAGGATATCTAAGAATCATCAAAACTGGAACTAGATTTGGTGATGCTGCAGAAACAGCCATGATTGAACTAGTTGATTATAACGAAGTTTACGCTCCAAAAGGTGGTGTTACTGAAACAGCATCTAAGAGTAGAAGAAGAAAAAGAGGTAAAGGTGGTGCGGCAGCAGGAGCTGTAGCAGCAGCTGCCACAGCAGGAACAGTTGTTGCAACAGAGTCAGCAGCTGAGGAAGAAGAATAACTGAAGTATAAGTAGAGTATAATAATGGAGCCTTGATATCTTGTAAAAAGAAATCAAGGCTTTTTTAATTTTTGGAATTCGGAATTCGGAATTATGAATATCATCAGCGAAACGGAAAGACTGCTCATACGAGAAGCCAATTTGGAAGATGCCTCATTTATGGTCGATTTATTGAATAGCGAAGGTTGGCTTAAGTATATTGGGGAAAGGAATGTAAAATCGGTACCTGATGCAGAAAAGTATATTCAAGAAAGGTACATGGAGAGCTATAAACTCATTGGTTTCGGATTTTGGATATTGATTGAAAAAGTCTCTCAAAACCCAATAGGTCTGTGCGGTATTGTAAAAAGGCCATTTTTGGAGGATGTAGATTTGGGATATGCCTTGCTTGCTGATTATTTTGGTAAAGGATACGCCTATGAAGCCTGTAAAGAAGTTTTGATATTAGCCAAAACAAAATTTAATTTGACCACACTCATTGCCGTTTTACAAGCTGATAACAAAGCTTCAGTCAACTTATTGAAAAAGCTAGAATTTCAATATGAAAAAGACAGCCTGTTTGATGATGGAAGTTTACTCGCCCAATATAGAATAAATCTATGATTTATCGACCGACATGCACGAGTAACACTGAGATATCTGAAGGAGTAATTCCAGAGATTCTGCTAGCCTGGCCGATAGTCTGTGGCTTCATTTTAGACAATTTTTCTTTTGCCTCAGCTGAAAGCGAAACTAAACCATGGTAATTGATACCTTCTTTGAGTTTTACTGACTCAAGTCTTTCTATTTTATCAACCATTTCTTGCTCCTTCTCAATGTATCCTGCATATTTCATAGCGATTTCTGCGGAAACAAGACTTTCTTCTGAGTGTTGACTCAACTCATTATCGAAAATTGGCAAAGCAGCTCTCATCGCAGCAATACCTACATCTGGTCTTGAGAGCACCGTTATTGCTTTCATTTTTTGCCGCAATGGTGCAGATTGGATAGATTCCAAGAAAGGATTAATCAAGTCAGGCTCCACACTTGTTTGTTCAAAGTATTTGATCACTTTAGCAATACTTTCTTCTTTAATTTTGACGGCTTCCATCCTTTGTTCCAAAAACTGCATGCCAATAGCATTTACAAGTGGAGTAAGTCTGATATCTGAATTGTCTTGCCTGAGCAGAATCCTGTATTCTGCACGAGATGTAAACATTCTATAAGGCTCTTTGGTACCTTTATTCACTAAGTCATCAATCAGAACACCAATATAGGCTTCAGATCTCTTGAGTATGAATGGAGGTAAATCATGGATAGATAAGTGTGCATTAAGACCTGCCATCAAACCTTGACTTCCGGCTTCTTCATAACCAGTTGTACCATTTATTTGGCCAGCAAAGAATAAGTGTTTTACAAGATGCGTCTCTAAGTTGAGTTTCAATTGAGTAGGTGGGAAATAATCATACTCGATGGCATACCCAGGTCTGAACATTTTCATGTCTTCAAAACCAGGAACCAACCTCAAAGCCTTGTATTGTACATCCTCTGGCAGTGATGAAGAAAAACCATTCACATAAATCTCACAAGTATTCCATCCTTCCGGTTCTACAAACAGTTGATGTCCATCTTTATCTGAGAATCGATCAATCTTGTCTTCTATACTTGGACAATAGCGAGGCCCTAAACCTCTTATTCTACCATTGAACATTGGAGATTGGTCAAAACCTGTGCGCAACATATCGTGCACAGCTTGATGAGTATGAGTGATATAACAAGACAATTGTTTGGTAACTTTGGGCGTATCGGTATAAGAAAACTTACCTGGAATTTCATCACCTTTCTGCTCTTCCATTCGATCGTAATTCAAAGAACGTCCATCGATTCTAGGTGGAGTTCCAGTCTTCATTCGACCAGCTTCAAAACCCAACTCTACAAGTTGCTCTGTAATACCCGTGGCGGCCTTTTCTCCAGCTCTACCTCCCCCAAGTTGTTTTTCACCGATGTGGATGATACCATTGAGGAAAGTGCCGTTAGTCAAGACCACTGCCTTTGATTTAATTTCCAAACCAAGTCCTGTGATGACGCCTTTGCATACTCCATCTTTGACTATCAAACCTTTGATCATTTCCTGCCAAAAGTCTATATTTTCATGAGCTTCCAACATTTCCCTCCACTTAGAAGCAAAAAGCATGCGGTCACTTTGTGCACGAGGACTCCACATTGCAGGTCCTTTGCTCAGGTTGAGCATCCTGAATTGAACCAAAGAGTGATCAGTGACAATACCACTGTATCCACCCAATGCATCAATCTCCCGGACAATTTGTCCCTTGGCTACACCGCCCATTGCAGGATTGCAAGACATCTGTGCGATGGTCTGCATATTCATGGTTGCTAAAAGCACTTTAGAGCCCATATTTGCCGCTGCTACTGCTGCTTCACAACCGGCGTGGCCAGCTCCGACCACTATTACATCATATTCTGGAAACATCGTGGCGCAAAATTACGCAATATTTATTTGCAAGGTGCCTAAGAAAGGCTTAATGTTTATTTACTTCTTACTTAAGGTAAATTATACTTTTCTCGTAACTATTTAGGTGGGGTCAATTACATTCAAAAAATGCCAATTTTCCGTGACTCTTCAGTTATTTTCGTCGCAATAGCGCTGCTCCTACTTCTAAAACGAGCCTCGATTGGCGAAAAATTGCCTGATTTTTTGAAAAGAAAGCACCCATCTAAATAGTTACCTTCTTTCAACCAAAGATACTACTCAAATCAACCTCTATTTTGCAACCACCATCAAATTCAAATGTATAAATAGAACTAGGTCGCATTTCATATCTACCGTCGGCACTCAATTCGAAGGTTTGTATGAGGTTTTTGTCTATGTCTATGATGAGGTAGTATTTGATTTTGAATGCTTCATACAAGTCATATTTGGTGGTGCGATCTTTGACAGCAGTTGAAGGGGAAAGAATTTCGACAACCAATTCAGGCGGGAAATCCAAAAATTGTTTTTGAATGGGCTTACAAACAATTAGCAAATCAGGATTCACAATAGTGTGCTCGGATATCTTAAGGTCTATGGGTTGATAGACATCACAATTACAAGTATTTTTATTTTTTAATACATTCAAAAAAGTATAATGTAAATTTCCTGAAATTTTTTGATGTGAAGGACTGGGCATTGGACTCATGGCAAACGGGATACCATCAATCAATTCCCACCTACCTTCCCAATGTAAGTAGTCTTCATAAGTGTATGACGGAAGGTATTTATGTGCGATCATGACTCAGACATTTTTACAAATATACTTATTATTTTATCAAGGTATGGGATTTGGATTTAGATGAAGGACTGACTCTCATTAATAAATTTTCGAATAGAGAAGAGAGATAGGTTAAATAATCCAATAAAATTGCCCTAAATGTAAATTCCGCAGCATTTCACATCAACGAAAATAGTCCTTTTAGACAAATAGTATTTATCCTTACTAATAACAAATTTGCTCAATCAAATTTCTATTATATCTTTGATTTCAACTATATTCATTTGAAACATTCAAATATGATTGGAAAACTGAAGTTATTGCTGCTTTTCATTTTTGTTTTGCCACTGGTCAACGCTTTTGGACAAGATATTCACTTCACTTATTTTGAATTTGCTCCCCAATCCATCAATCCAGCGCTCAACGGATTATTTGCTGGATCCTACAGAGTTTCGGGAATGTACAGAGACCAATATCAAAATTCAGGAGTACAAGGTTTTAGTACCATTGAAGCAGGAATTGATGTTCCAGTGATCAGAGGTATCAGGAAACAAGACTGGGTAGGCGCAGGTTTTTCATTTGATAGAGACAGCAGAGGCTTGTATAAATTTTCGGACACCTATTCCAGAATGGGTCTTACCTATCATTTGTCATTAGATAAAAATCAAACTAGAATATTTTCTATTGGGGCCCAAAGAACAGGAGTTTCCAGAAGAATTAACGTACCTACAGGAACTGATATCACCAATATTTTACTCAATGGGAATAGAACAGACCCAGATATTGTAAGATTACAACAATCGGCCGCAAGTGGACAAGGCGGAGGTAGTGGAGCACCAGCAGTAGAAAAGAGCTACGGAGATTGGGTTGGTGGTTTGAGTTTTACCAACAGAACTAAACAAGGCCAATTAATTTTAGGAGCAGCTTTTGCTCATTTTTTAAAAGAAAATGCGGCTTTTCAAAATAATTACAATGTTCCTATGCGGATCACAGCTTTCGCAACTTATGAAGGTTCTATCAATAGACAAATGAGCATTGAGCCAGGTCTTATCATCCAAAGTCAAGGTAGTGGTTTTGAGGCTTCTGGTCATTTTGTAGCTGGTTATAAGTTGAAGGCTGAGAAGCCTTTGGTTTTGAAAGCAGGACTTGGAGCGAGAACAGGTACCGTTTCTGCTCAAGTATTACTCGGAGCTGAATATAAAAGCATCAAAGCAGGATTTGCCTACGATATTCCACTTTCAGGATATGCAAATGCTTCAGGCGTACAAAATGCAATAGAGTTTGGCGTTAGTTATATTGGTATCATCAAGAAAACCCCCAAACCTGATCCAATAATAACGTGCCCTAGATTGTAGTTATATCATTAGATAAATAGAATGAAATTGAAGTCAATCCAGATCATGATTAGACATAAAAATAATAAAATGAAGTTTTTTTTCAGCATAATAGCTTGTTTATACTTTGTGAATCTATTTGCCCAACCACGGACAACGGTCACTTATGAGACCAAGTTGAAGGTAGCTGATATGTCAGCCAAAGCAGGAGATTATTACAATGCAATAGAATGGTTTGATAAGGCTTATGACGAAAGTAAAGATCCAAATCTTCAAGTTGCAATGGCTGATTTGTATGTTTTGGCTAGAGATTATAAAAGGGCAGAGCAAATTTACACAAGGCTGCTAAAAAGAGATAAAGAAAAAGAGTTTGAAGACATCAGACCAGCATTGGCCAGTGTTTATAAATATCAAGGTAAATACAAAGAAGCACTTGCTGAATACGAATTAATTCTTGGAAGTGCTTTGACACCAGATAGTTTGAAGGCTGTAATCATGCGCGAAAAGGCTGGCATTGATATGTTAGATAAGTATGAAAACAACTTGGAGGTGGTCGTAGGTTTGGTTCCAGGAAAAGTCAATTCGGGATCTGCAGAATCTGCTCCCGCCATTGGCCCTGATGGTGAATTATATTATTCTTCTTTTAATGCAAGAAAGGAAATAGTACTGGATGGCAAGGAAGGAGATTATGAGGCAAAACTTTTTAAAGCTGCACTAAATGACAAAGGTGAATACGAAAAGCCACAGGCACTTGCTGACAATGTAAATAGAGCAGGATTTAACAGCGGTGGTGTCTCATTCAGCAGCGATGGCAGAAAGATGTATTTTACCAGAGCTACGTTGGAAGCAAATGGGATTGAAACTTCCAGAATTTATATCTCCTATTTTAGAGACCGCAATTGGAGTGCTGCCACAGATGTGAGCGTTCTAAATGGCGATTTTCTCAACAAACACCCATTTGAAGGAGAGTTATTTGGAAAAAAAGTACTCTTTTTCTCCTCTAATAGACCAGGTTCTGAAGGAGGCTTTGACCTTTTTTATTCAGAAATGAACGGCGATGATTTTGGACTTCCAGTAAATTTGGGACCAGTGGTCAATACCAAGCAGGATGAAATTTCTCCATTTTACAAGGAAGGTACGCTTTACTATAGCACCAGCGGTCAGCCAGGAATGGGTGGATTTGATTTGTTTTATGCTACATGGAATGGTAGCAAGTGGGAAGATCCTGTGAATATGGGTTATCAATACAATTCTTCCTATGATGACATGTTTTTAAGGATTGACCCAAGTGGCAAGCGTGGTTTTATCGTTTCAAATCGTCCGTTTAAGGGTAAGCTCAAAATGAAAGCAAGTGAAACTTGTTGTGATGATATTTATGGTTTTGCCATCAAAGAATTGGTTATAGATTTATTTACAGAAATCACTAATGAAAAAGGCCCTCTAGAAGGTGCAACTGTTGAAGTGTATGATTTGACCTTGGGTGGATATCCTGATACAAAAAGTAACCCAAAAGCAGTCGATTTTTCTTTTACGCTTGAAGCGGAGAGAAATTATAAGGTGGTCGTTTCCAGAGAAGGATTTTATCCAGATACTGCAGTATTCAATACCGTTGGAATTATAGATGATTATACTGTAAGGAAAAAGTTTTTGTTGAAGCCAAAGCCTGTGGACGCAGATATGTCTGAAGTAGGTAGAAATGAACCTATCAGACTCAATAATATTTACTATGATCTGGACAAATGGGATATTTTGCCAGATGCAGAACAAGATCTTTCTTACATCGAGGAATTGATGATAGAATATCCAGATATGGTCATAGAATTGGGTTCACATACAGATGCTCAAGGAGAAAATGCTTACAACCAAAAGTTATCACAAAAAAGAGCAGAATCTGCTAGAGATTGGCTTTCTAATGAAGGTATTGCTGCAGATCGCATCAAAGCTGTTGGGTATGGCGAAAGTGTAATTCTTAATAAATGTAAAAATGGTGTAAGGTGTACGGATGACGAACATCGCCAAAATAGAAGAACGGAGTTTAAAATTATCGCAGGACCTACCACGATCAAAATCAAGAAATCTAATTTTGATGGAGCGGGCGAGCAGAGTAGTGAAGTGAGTCCTGTAACACCGAGTACTCCGGTTCAAGCACCACCAAGAGAAAGAAAAAGATCAAGGAACTAGACAAATTCCGCTTTAGTAAAACGATATTAGAAATGTATAGCAGTGTGAATTGCTATACATTTTTTTTAGTTTCTGTCTCAGTTAGTGAATTTGCGTCGTAAAATGAGCACATCATAGCTCAAAAGAAATGCAGAAAATTTCTATTTTATAGATAAATCCAGTAATCGCAACCTGTACCGTTTGCCTAACTTATGTGTGCGTTTGTAAAAAAGTTTCTGTAAGCCATATCCGACTAAAAATGATGTGGAGCCAATAACCACAGTTTTTGTATCGATCTGTTTGCCAGGATTGTAAAGTTCGTCTATAATCCCAAAAACACCCCATGCAACACCAAAGGTCATAAAACCTTTCCCCGCGATGCCTACGATAGGCCTTGTTGTTTGAATGGCATCAAATTGATCCAGCTTCATAAAGCCATCATTAAATATGACCAAACTATCTGGAATGACCAATCTTTCTATTCGACGAGATTGCCAATCGGGAAGAGAAACAGAACGAAAAGTCAATTTGTCGTTTTCAGTATACTTTAAAGTTTGAGGATCGTTGATGGTTTCGAGCTGTAAATATTTTTGACTCCAAAGTGTACAAGAAGTAAATAGCAGAAAGCAAATAAGGCATTTATTGAACATCATATATCAAAATGAATAAGCAAGCTAATACAAAACGACTAAAAAGTCAAAGACTAGTTGAGATAATTCTTGTGAAATATGATCCCTTTTCTGGCATCATAATTTACGCTGATTGATTCTTGATACAACGCCAAATTTATAGGATTTTTATGACCATCGATAAAATTGATTTTACAACCAATAGAAGATTTGAGTTCTTTGACGTTTTGCTTCCACATATATCCAATTTCAGCAGCCACTGAAGCATATGATCTATAGATAGGATTTGAAATGATGACATCGATGTGGAAAACTAAGTTTTCATACTTAGTCAATTGAGAAGAAATACCATACTGAGACCTGTAATACATGTCAATCTCGTAGTAATGCTTCTTATTTATATTCTTAATGTCCACAGGTAAAATATTGCACAAATCATGCCATAATATGTACATAAAAGCTATCACACCAAATAGTTATGAGTACGTGCAAAGGAATCGAATACAAAGGGCTATAAAAAACAAAGTACCTACCCTCCTACCAGGGCAAGTACTAAGCTTTATTCATAGGGCTTGGCTTTTTGCGGGTGAAGGTATCCCCGGGGGGACGGCACTATAAGAATACTATGCAACAAAAGTATAATAATTTTTTAAATTAAGAAGAAAAAACCCAAAAAATTATTTATATATTTTATGTAATCTTTTGTCGTGAAAACGAAAATTGGAAATTTATTACACGATTTATATAAAATAGTTTTTATTGTTTCAATTTTCTTTCCACCCCAGGCAAAAATGGAACGAATTTGAAATTTCCATGGGTAGATTGACTGAAAGTTTTTTCATCTTTTTTTACAATTTTATACATGATCTGTGAATCATCGTCCATACCAATGGGAATGACCATCATACCATTCGGCCTTAATTGTGTCATTAATTTTTCTGGAATAGCAGTAGCACCGGCAGTTACAATGATTTTGTCAAATGGAGCAAATCTTGGGGCACCCTCAAAACCATCACCCAAGAGCATTCGTATTTGGTCAAAACCCAATTTTGATAAAAGCGTCTGAGTCTTGGTATAAAGCGATTCATGTCTTTCGATGGTATAAACCTTGGCCCCACAAAAAGCCAATAATGCTGCCTGAAAACCAGAACCAGTACCTATTTCCAAAATTTTATCGCCTTTTTTGACTTCAAGTAGTTGAGTCATGAAAGCAACTGTGTAGGGTTGTGATATGGTTTGATCAGCGTCTATTTTAAATGGTACGTCTTTATACGCCCATTCTGAGAATCCTTGTTCAATAAAAAAATGTCTGGGTATTTCAAAAAAGCCTTCCAAAATTTTTGGATCATTTATCCCTTTATTTTGTAAAAGTTTTACCAATTGTTTTCGCAATCCTTTATGAATATAACTATCTTGCATAGATTAATTTTGATTCATCAAAAGTATAGAAAAGCTTTAAAAATAACGAACAAACAAATCCTGGTATGACAACAATTAAATTTGGGACCGATGGTTGGAGGGCGATAATTGCCAAAGATTACACTGTAGACAACGTAGAAAGAGTATCTGAAGCCACAGCCAAGTGGATGCTCAAAAGGAAAATGACAAAGGCAGTTATAGGTTATGATTGCAGATTTGCCGGGGAAATGTTTTCTGAAGTTGCAGCAAGAGTATTTGGCGATCATGGTATAAAAGTATTTTTATCTCCCAATTTTTCTTCTACGCCAATGGTTTCTTTGGCAGTTGTAAAAACTGGAAGTGATATGGGAATTGTCATTACCGCGTCTCACAACCCAGCATCCTACAATGGTTTCAAACTCAAATCGTCATTTGGAGGTCCAAGTGGTCCTTCTGACATTGAAGAAGTAGAAGCGATGATACCAGACAGTGCAATCTCAACCCTACCGTCCATTCAGGAATTGAAGGAAAAAGGATTGGTCGAATATATTGATCTGGAGAACATGTATATGGATCATGTTGAGCAAAGTTTTGACCTTGATTTGATCAAAAATTCTGGTGTTAAATTGGCTTATGATGCCATGTATGGAGCAGGTCAAAATGTAGTAAGAAGATTGTTTCCAGATGCATTGCTTTTGCATTGTGACTACAATCCGTCATTTATGGGAACCGCTCCAGAGCCTATCCTACGTAATTTATCAGAGCTTACACAAGCACTTAAAAAGGATTCATCGCTCAATCTTGGATTGGCTACAGATGGAGATGCAGATAGAATTGGTCTTTTTGACGAAGACGGTGTTTTTGTAGATTCACACCACATCTTACTATTACTTCTGTATTATATGTTTGAATATAAAAAGGAGACGGGAAAAGTGGTCATCACTTTTTCGGTTACTGAAAAAATGAAAAAACTAGCAGAGATTTATGGTTTAGAATGTGAGGTTACTAAGATTGGATTCAAATATATCGCTGAGATCATGACTAAAGAAAATGTGATTGTAGGTGGTGAAGAATCAGGTGGATTGGCAGTGAAAGGTCACATTCCAGAAAGAGATGGTGTATGGATTGGCTTGATGGTTATGGAGTTTATGGCAAAGACAGGTAAATCCATCAAACAATTGATTGCTGAAGTTTATGAAAAAGTGGGTAGCTTCTATTGTGATCGAGATGATTTGCACTTGACCAATGAGATAAAAAACAGCGTCATGGCTGCATGTGCAAATGGAGAAATTACAAAAATTGGAGATAGACCTGTCACGCTATATGAAAACTTGGATGGGCATAAGTTTTTTGTTGGCGATGGTGAGTGGATCATGGTCAGGGCAAGTGGTACAGAACCTGTTCTCAGAGTTTATGCTCAAGCCGCAAATGGTGCCGAAGCAAGAGTTTTACTTGATGCAGCAAAGAAAACTTTGTTGGGATAATAAACAGACAAAAGATTTTTTAAATCTTAAATAAAGTCAAAAAAAATAAGAGGCGGTCATCCTAAAATGACCGCCTCTTATTGCTAAATGAATGTACTAGATTTATAATAGAACGACTGTCGTGTCGTGTGTTATAAATCTATAGCGTTTTATTTTAAGTTTTAGTTTTTAGTATACTTCAATTTAGTAGAAAACCACTATGAAATCCAGTGTTTATACCCATTTGTAAATTACACCCTTCCGCCCTTCAAAAAATATTTACTAAACACCAAGTATAAAACTCCACATAACAACCAAGCCGGTAATGTCAAAAAGCTCAGGAATACATCGTATTTTATGGAGATGAAATAAAAAATCCCAAAACTCAAGCCCCACGCAAGCAAAACAGCAATATTGAAGGTTGATTTTGTTTGAAAAGCATAGTCTTTTTTAATTCCAAATGCGTTTCCAAAGAAATATTCAAAAACAATTACTGCACCAATTGGCGCAAGAATAAAACCATAGAGTGCAACAAATCCGAGTAACTTCATTGCGAAGGCAGGGAACAATCCTGCTATGGTAGCCAAGGCCCCAGCGACAATGGTCATCCAAAATGTCGAAACTTTTGGCATAATGGCTTGAAAAGCAAGACCTGCTCTGTAGATCGTGGGATTTGCTGTGGTCCAACCAGCTATAATGACTGTAATGATGCCAAATACACCAATGGCATTGTAAGCTAGAGGTCCGGGAGCTACTGGTGGAGCCTCCCCGTTATTTAAAAAACTTTGAGCTTCAGGAGTTTGGATATACGCGGCATACAATAATGCGGCTGCAATCCATGCGATGTAATGACCAACATACATTCCGGCAGCGGTAGTCCAACCACTTGAGGCTTTTTTGGCAAATCGAAAAACAGACATATCACTCATACCGACATGCATGGCTGCATTACAAAACCAAGACCAAATGACAACATGCCAAAAGGTATATTTTATTTGACCAGGAAAGGGTTCAGCTCCTTCTCCCCAGATGTTCCAAAAATCACAAAAACTATGCACATTTAATTGTTGTAAAGCAACAAGACCACAAGCTAGAAAAGCAAGCACAATAAATGGAGACATGTAATTTGCAGCCTTTGCAACAGAATTGTATCCTCTGGCGGCAACAATAGAAATAACAAAGCCAATAGCCAAAACTATAACCACCCAACTCAGGCCATTTGGCATAGTGTCAGTAAGCTTTGGCATGGGCATATCAAAAGGAATGCCAACAGCGGTTGCCGAAACGGTAATCATAGACCCAGCAAGAAAACAAAAAAGAATGCCATTGGCCAGGTTGTAAAAAGTCACCAAGTTTTTACCACAGATCTTTTCAAGTTTATAGTATAACGTATACCGCTCTTTGACAGAAACTACTGCCGTCAAATATCGCCAGCTCAAGACTGCCATAAAATTGCCCAACAACAAGCCAACAATTAAATCAAATGCGCTGACACCGGCTGTGAGAAATAGTGGGCCGATCACAAATTCAGTTCCGGCGGCATGCTCTCCAGCATACATTCCTAAAAAGGATTTCCAACCTTTGAGGTGGCTTTCAGGAACGGCAACTCTTTCAAATTCTTGAGATGGATTTTCAGTGATGTCTATGTTGGCTTCGATCATGATCTATATTTTTACGATTTGATTCTGTGATTGTAGAGTTGAGTTGTAGTGGGGCAGCAAAGTTGTTGCATTACCTGTTGCAATTCTCTTCGCAAAATGGCGAAAACCTGGTCTCCTCCTTTTTTCCCCCATGGCAGAAACGCCATACATAAAGGATCTGCCCAGAAATGTGAAATCTGCACCACATGCCAGTGTATTGGCGATGTCTGTCCCATCTCTGATGCCGCTGTCCATCATCACGGTAATTTTCTTATCCATTTGTGTCAAAATGTGTTGTAAGGAGGTGATTGCAGATTCTCCAGCATCCAATTGCCTACCGCCATGATTGCTTACAATGATACCATCCATGCCCCAATCAATGGATTTCTGTGCATCTTCAACATTGGCAATTCCCTTGATTACGAGTTTATGTGGCCATTTATCTCTGATCACTTTTATCCGATCATGACTCAACCTACCATCAAAAGTTTTATTCATAAATAAACCCAGATGTTTGAGATTGAGTCCCTTGGGAAGGTAAGGTTTGAGGGTTTTAAATTCTGGTTGACCATGAAGTAAGGTTGAAATCGCCCAATTTGGCTTGGAGGCAATTTGGACCATATTTGAAAACGTCATTTTTGGTGGAATAGCCAATCCATTTTTAATCTCCTTGGGTCTATAACCAAAGGAAGGTACGTCAGCTAATACCACTAACACTTTGATTCCAGATGCTAACAAACGATCGATCATGTCATCACGCAACTTATCTTCTGCCGGATGATATAATTGAAACCAAGCCTGCCCTTGAGTGATTTCTGCAATTTTTTCAATAGATGCGGTACCTACTGTACTAAGGATGTAGGGGATATTTTGCTCAAAAGCAGTTTTGGCTAATATTTCTGAAGCTCCTGGCCACATCAAACCTTGTAAACCAATGGGCGAAATACCAAAAGGGGCGCTATAGGTATGGCCAAATAAAGTGGTCTGTAAATCAATACCACTGTAATCTCTCAAATAATAAGGCTGTAGTTGAATATTTCTGATATCCTCTGTATTCCTTTTGAGATTGATTTCATTATTGCATCCACCGTCCAAATATTCAAAAGCAAAACGAGGGATTCTGGATTTTGCCCTTGCTTTTAAATGACCAATAGAAGGATACATTGGATTGATTTCTAAATTCATATTTTATTAATTGATCATATTATGGTAATGTGAAGGCACTAACTTTAAATTATATCGATCTCTGAAAATATCAGGAGTAAAGGAATTTTGATCCATCATGATCGCCGCACCCAAAGCCGAGCCCATTGGATTTTCTGCTTTAAACACCTGTATGGGAAAAAGCATATTAGCCAGAAATCTTAAGAATAAATCATTCTTTGCAAAACCTCCATCAACATAGACCTCTTCAATGTGGCTTTCGCCTTTAGCCAGTTGTAAAGAGTGAAAGTGGGCTTTTGCCATTTCGAAAACTAAGTCTGTATATTCTTTTTGCTTAGATGTTAAATTCAATATTTTTTTTGATTGCTCTGGAAACGCTAAATAATTTGCAACAACTTCTATGGGAATCTCTGCTATTTCTTGATCGGAAATTTGCAAGTTTGCCACAGCATCCTCATAAATTTTTCCATAATACAAACGGCTTGCTCTCACTTTTTTACCATCTGGCTGGATATAGTAGATCAGTTCCTGGTTAATGTGATTTTGAGTGATTTCGCTTTGATCAAATGGATTGAGGATAATGCTCCATGTGCCGCTAGATATCAACATAAATGGGCTCGATACACCAGTTTTATATGGCAGTAATGCAGCCGAGCTATCGTGGATACCATTTCCTATCCATATATTTTTACCTGTAATACTTACCTGAGTGTAATGGTCTGCAGGCTCTAAAGTAGGAATGAGGCCTTGGATGTTGAAGTCGTTTAGCCATTGATGCACTTGATTTCTTTTAAAATCCCATAAACTGGTATGGCATCCCAACGAGGTCAATTCGTTCATGGGTCGCCCTGTAAAAAGGAATGAAAAATATTGTGGCAGATGCACTGATTTCAATATTTTTTGGAATACGGATGGTTTCTTGTTTTTCAACCAAAATAATTGAAATCCGGTATTGAGCATTCCGGTAATTGCTGCTCCAGTATCCACCTCAACGTCTAAATATTGATTTAGCAAATCTTTGAAAGCTATATAGGTTTCTAAATCCCGCTTTTTGAGATAGTTGTATAATGGCGCACAAACATTTGAGTGTTCGTCGAGATGAACTAAGGTTGCTCCGTAAGCCGAAAAGTTAACTTTGGCAATTTCCAAAAGCGGATCAGCCACTAATGTGTTGACCGTTTCTACCACCCATTCTGTGAGCTTGGATAAATCTTCACACGGATCACCATCGTCATCCTTACCCTCTGCAAATATGATAGAATCCTGTGCAATAACTTCAAAGTGTTGGTTGAATATAAACCACTTTTTATTAGTCTTTCCGATATCAAAAATAAGTGTGTTCATATCAACATGCTGAAAATTAAAGACCGGTTGCCCGACTATTTACACCGCGCTTTGCGATTAATTTATTCCTTATTTCCATACTTCTATATGCTTTTAATGGATCGATAGCCACATTTTTGGAAGCCCGCATTTTTTGGATCAGCGGTCTCACATCCGTTCTATAAGCATCTTGCAAAATTTCTTGTGCAAGTGATACATCATGGTTCATTTGTGCAGCTTGCAGTGCATTTTGATCTATGATCAATGCTTGAGCGAAAGCGATCAAAATGGCATCCAAAGATTGTATGAGGTCTTCGATTGGATCTTTGAGGTTGTGGCTTGCGTCTATCATCCAAGCGGGTGCAGGGTTGTTTTTTGTATTGTTATCCAAACCCCAAACCAATTCATTGAATATCAAGAATAATTGATAGGGTTTAATGCTGCCTACAGTCAGATCATCGTCTCCATATTTGCTATCATTGAAGTGGAAACCACCCAATTTACCTTGATAGATCAAAGTAGAAACAATGTTTTCTATGTTGGTATTTGGCAGATGGTGGCCCAAATCTACTAGAGTATAGGCACGATCCCCACATGCATTTGCCAACATAAACGAAGTACCCCAATCTTGAATAACTGTATGATAAAAGTGAGGTTCATACGGTTTGTATTCAATAAACATACTCCAATCAGTTGGCATGTATTGGTATATTTCCTGCAATGATCGTGCAGTGAAATCAAGCGCATTTCTGAAATTTGATTGGCCAGGAAAATTGCTACCATCTGCCAACCAAACCGTGATGGATTTTGATCCTAAAGCATTACCGATGTCGATCACTTGCTTATTGTGATCAATGGCAAGATCTCTAATGTCTTTGTTGACATTACTCAAAGAACCAAATTTATAGCTCAATTTTTGGTCAGCTTGGTCTTGGAAAGTGTTGCTATTGACGGCATCAAATACTAAACCATTGGCAGCGGCTAACTCTTTAATTGCTTGAGTATCGCTGGGAATGTCCCAAGGAATATGTAGAGAAATGGCACCAGCACAGCCTGTCAAAGCATGGATGAGACCGACGTCTTGAATTTTATCTTCAAGATTTGCAGGCTCTCCGCCAATGCCATATCTTCCAAATCTCGTACCTCCTGCACCTAATGCCCATGATGGAATTGCCACCTGAAATCCAGACAGTTGGGAGAGAATATTTCCTACGTCCAGACCATTTTTCGTCAGTTTGTTTGCCAAAAAATCAAAAGCTTCAGACACTTGAGTGAAAGAAGCCAGATTGTGTTTTTGTATTTCTTCTTGCATGAATGTGGCTTATCTTACAAAGGCATTGGCCATACCACCGTCGACATTGATGGTATTTCCAGTACTTTTCTTTAATAAATGTAATATGGCAAAAACTGCGTTGGCAATGTCTTCGGGATACATGATTTCGTTCATCAAATTTCGTTTCGCGTAAAAAGTAGGTAATTCTTCCACTTTTATGCCGTAAGCTTTTGCCCGGCCCTCAGCCCATTCACCTTCCCAAATTTTGGAGCCGACAATGATACCGTCTGGGTTGACAGTGTTGACCCTGATTTTATCTGGACCAAGTTCGGCTGCTAATAATCTGGTCATGTGTTGTTGTGCTGCTTTTGCAGTACCATAAGCCACGTTATTTGGTCCAGCAACAATGCCGTTTTTGCTTGCGATGTTGATGAAGTCGCCCCCCATTTTTTGCGTTTTGAGGACGGGAGTTGCTTCACGTGCCAATAAAAACTGGCCCTTTACCAATACATCTTGGAGTATGTCCCAATCTTTTTCTGCTGTATCTTCTAAAGATTTTGAAATAGCAAGACCAGCTGAATGTACAATAATGTCTAAACCTCCAAATTGTAAACAGCAAAGATCAATTGCTTTTTTTACATCTTCGGCATTTGTAATGTTGCCGGCAATACTAACGGCGGTATCATTATTGTAAGGTGCTGTTTCCTTTTTTAAATTTTCTTCATTCAAATCTGAAAAACTACATTCGCTCCCTGATTGATCATCTTTTGTGCAATTGCAGAGCCAATTCCACCACCTGCACCGGAAACCAATGCGATTTTGCGACTCAATGGCTTTTCTGCGGGCATTCGTTGCAATTTGGCTTCCTCCAATAACCAATATTCAATATCAAATGCTTCTTGATGAGGAAGGGCGACATAAGTAGATACAGCTTCTGCTCCTCTCATCACATTGATGGCATTGGTATAAAATTCGGATGCAACACGAGCGGTTTGTTTATTTTTTGCGAAAGAAAACATGCCAACGCCGGGCCATAAAATGATGACTGGATTTGGATCTCGCATGGCTGGACTATTATTGTGTTTGCACTTTTCATAATAAGCTGCATAAGAGTCCCTGTAATTCGCAAAATCTTGTTCAAGCAAATTTCTTACAGATAAAGCATCGCTCAAATCGGCATCAGGTGCTAAATTCAAAACAAGAGGCGCAATTTTGGTACGTAAAAAATGGTCTGGACAAGAAGTGCCAAGTGGTGCCAAACGATCAAGATCATGGCTATTGATGAATTCCAATACCCGAGGCGCGTCTGAAAAGTGACCAATCATACCTTGACTAGAAGAACAAAGCCCTCTCAAAATCGGGGCAATTGCTGTTGCCTGAGTTATTCTTAACTCGCTATCTAAAGCAGTAATTTTTTGGCCACCAAAAACATTCCCATTTAAGGCAACCTTATTTTCTATATAATTAGAAGCCATCTCAATTACTTCCAGGCTATTGATGTAACATTCAAAAGAAGTGTTTCCCCAAGTAAATAAACCATGGCTGCCAAGAATGATGCCTCTGATATTGGGATTTTCTTTTACACAATTTTCTAACTGAAGACCCAAATCAAAACCAGGACGTTGCCATGGAATCCATGCAATGCTATCACCCCAAATTTCTTTCATGATTGCTGGTCCGTCTTTACTTGCAGCGATGGCAATCAAAGCATCTGGATGTAAAGTGATCAATGTGCGTGAAGGGCAATAAACCGTGTAGAGGAGTATCAATGGATGGTGCTGCACTATTGAGGTCATGAAGACAATGTTGAAATAAAGCCACCATTTCATCTTCATGTTCCAATCCGCGATAAACGTTTTTTAAAGCATGCAATTTCTTTGTGTAAAGACCCGCAATTCCTTTTCTGGTCAAAGTGCCAATGTCGCCTCCACTGCCTTTTACCCACATTACTTCTTCTTGCTGACCACTCAATGGGTCTATTTCCATAGTTTTGACACTTGTATTGCCTCCCCCATAATTGGTTATCCTCAAATCTGCACCTAAAATATTAGAACGGTATAAGAATTGCTTGATTTGATCTTCACCACATTCAGCGGCTTTTGCTTCATCCCACAGATAATTTACATGATTGAAAGTTTGCGTCATTACAGCTTTAAAATTTTGATTTGAATGAATATATTATGGTTGCATATAAAGGCCAGCTTAAAAACTAACAAAGTTAGTAGTAATTTTAAAAAAGTTAAACTGCTAATAAAACCGCGAAATTGCTGAACTGCGGAATTGAGTTTTTAAAGCATTTGAGAAATCAGGTTATCATGGGGTCTTAATTAGAAATTTCATAAAGTTTTTGAAGAGAGTTTAGAGGTTTAAATTTTAAATTGATGATTTTAAACGCTAAATACAATTGGTAAACAATATCATTGAGGCGATTGAAAATGGCGATTTTAAATTGAATGATAGATTGCCTACAGTGAATACACTGCGAAACTTTGACATTTGAATCGCGAAACCTGAATTTTAGGGAAAATAATATAATACTGAGTGCCGAGGTTATATCAATTCAGACCAGATTCAACGGCCCAAATTCTCCTTTTATTTAAAAACTGAGTGTCCATAAAAATTTTAAGACACTTTTTCTCTCAATAGGGGAATTTAACTGTTTATAATGTTTTAAATCGTTTAAAGGAGTTATTGAGAAGTTGAAAGTACAATGTGTCATCATTCAAAGTTTCTAAGGTTTAATTGATCAAAAAAATTCCAATTCATAAATTAATTATTTTAGATAAAAAATTAGCAGGTTTATCTGGAGATTATGCATGTGTTTATCAAGATTTTGAAAGTGATATCTTTAATGCTTTATTAGGTTTAAAAGATAGAATTTCGAATTATAAAGTAATTAAATTGGTTTTCAATCAATACTTAAATTTTGCCTCTGCATGGTTGAAAAAGGTGTGGGTACCGAAGAGGTTGGTGACTTTAATTAAAAAGTGAAAGATATGGACCTGGTAATTGGTAAAACATTAGTGTAATTGCTTATAATGATACTGTGTTGAAAGAAATTTACTTGACAATTACTCCATTTCTACAGATTTTGAGCTATTGGGAAGGGGCTTGTTCTGAGTTCAAAAAAGAGATTGCTAATCCTTTTCATTTTAGGTTGCGTAATTCTCTATAAAAAGGGAACAAAAATGAGATTTTTATTTTTGAAATAAAAAAAAAGGAGTGATATTGCTACCACCCCTTGATTCATTTTTTATGAGTTAGGCTCTCATTTTTTCTTTGTGCCTTTTGAGTTGTCTGATTATGATATCGTGAGCCTCATCGAGCGAAGATTCAAAAGATTTTCCCGTCGATGTAACGACGATTGATTTACCGGGAATGTTGGCTTTCAATTCAACTATTTTGTCTTTTACCTGGCCAGAATTCTCCAATTTGAGAAAAACGTCGACATTCAGAATTTCGTTGTAAAATCGAACCAAGTTTGACAACTTTTCGCGGATCAATTCTTTCAATTTAATGTCTGCATCGAAATGCACTGCTTGAATTGTAATGTTCATAAGTAAAACAGTTTTTATGTCAAAAAAAAATTAAGATACTTCCTTTGAAGTTCCGGTTATGTTATGGCAATATACATACATTTTAAGTCAAAGTCAAGTCAGTGTTAATTATTTTTGATCTTTTTCTTCACTGCCAGATGACCTTGGATGAGCCGATTTATAAATAGAAACCAACCGATCTATAGAATTGTGCGTATATACTTGGGTTGCGGCCAAAGAGCTGTGTCCAAGTAGTTCTTTGATGGCATTGATGTCCGCACCATTATTGAGTAAATGTGTTGCAAAACTGTGACGTAAGACGTGTGGACTTTTTTTATCTGATGAAGGTAAAACCTGCACATGTTTCTTTACAATGTTGTAAACCGTTTTTGGGTCGAGCTTCAAACCAGTGTTGGAGACCAGTAAAAAGGGATCGGTCAACTTTTCAAAATGTTTGGCTTTTTCGGCTAAGTAATTTTCAACAGCTACGATCAAGTCGGGACTGATTGGAATAAGACGTTCCTTATTACCTTTCCCCAAAACCTTGATTTCGCCCCTCGATTTATCAACATCCGCCAATTTGAGATTGATCAACTCAGATTTCCGCATGCCCGTATGATAAAAAAGATTGATGATCAAGTGATCGCGCGTGATGGTAAAAATGGTATCCTTTGCGTGAATAGGCATCTTGGCCGCTTGAAGGTCATCTTCAGAAAAAAAAGATGGCAAACGTTGAGGGGCTTTGAGTAAAGAGACCTTTTTCATTGGGCTATTTTCTATAAGCCCACGTTGTCTCAAAAATTTGTAAAACCCATTGAGGCTACTTATTTTCCTGTTGACAGATCTGGCAACCATACCTTCACCTGTCAGGGCAACAACCCAAGATCGTATGTGTGTGTGTTTGATGGTTGGATCTGCTATAGAAATATCAAATGTATTTTTTACAAAAGCTTCACAATCCGCCAAGTCTTTGTGATATGATTTTACAGTATGGGGTGAATACCGCTTTTCATTTTGTAGATAAGATATGTATTTTTCTATGTGCATGTATTGTCTCAGAAGGATAAATATATTATGATTATATTTAATATCAAAATTCAGAGAAATTTATTTTAGGAAAATACTACTACATATTAGGTTGGCATATTCAATCCCATTGGCTTTCTTCTTCAAAAAAAGCATTCAGAAAAAAGTATCATCCAATGGCTCTGCAAGATCACTATGCACCTCGTATTAGAAAGGGGCAAGCCCTTTCTTTACATCTTCCATCTTACATTTCACATTCTACATCTTACAATCGTCAATCATCTCCGTCGATAACCTCAAAATAAACCCAGTCCTTATTTCCTTTTTCATCTGTAATCATCAAAATGTGATTACCTACAGATGCAGTGATCAAACATTCAAGATTTTCTCCAGCAGGGGTAGTTTTGAGAAATTGATCGTCCAAAAACCAGAAAATACTGGACTGATTGTTGGTGGTGTAAGCCTTGGCTATCAGTTGATTGATTTTTACCTCGCTTTCCTTGGGAAGGAAGATTTTGAGATTTGCATTGGGATAAATGATGCTAAGGGCATTATTTGATTCTTGACAAGTGGGGTCTTCTTGTGGTTTGACTTTGTATTCAGGGTGAGCAGGAATGTAAAAGTACTCCATGTATTCTGGAAGTTTGAACAAGGTATCCTTCACAGCGAGATCATCTACACAATCGGTATGGAGCAAAAGTCCTTTGGTAGAAGTGAAAATCACCTCATGGTAGTTGCAAGTTTTGAATTGATAGGTGGTTTTATTTAGTCGAGTTTTTTCAATTTTTTTGCAGAGAGGTCCTGCGAGTTTTCCTGATTCACGACAAACGGTGATTATCTGGCTTCCATTGATTTGAGGGGGTAAATCAAACCATTTATTTTCTGGCAAATTGTTGAAAATTTTGAATAGGACAGGTGCAGCCTTGGTGATGCCTGTGAGATCTGTACGACCTTCTCCAGTTTCATTTCCCACCCATACACCAACCATATATTTCCCGCTGTACCCAAGGGCCCAAGCGTCACGATGACCAAAACTTGTACCAGTTTTCCATGCGATTTTTTGATTGCCCACATATTGTTCCCATGACTTTTCTTCCCGAGGCCGGGTAAGGTTTGTAATGGTGTTTGTAAGATTGGAAATGGCATAGGGTGAAAATGCAAAATTGGTTTTATGAAGATTATCCCTTTGTTTTTCCACTAAATATTGCACATCATCAAATGGGTAATTTAGAGAGCCATAATTTCGTGCAAGGCCCTTGTAAATTCTCGATAGATCCCAAAGCGTCGATTCACCTCCACCTAAAATGATGGATAAGCCATAATGTTGGTGGCCTTTGTCCAAACCTTGTACTTGTAAAGTCTTATGAATAAAATCATAAAAACCTGGGTTGCCAATATCATTCAGAATGCGGACAGCAGGCACGTTGAGCGATTGGCGCAATGCTTCATCAAATGGGACAACTCCGCGGTACTTTTTATCAAAATTTTCTGGCCTGAAATCTCCGATGCTGGTAGGAATGTCTGCTACTAATTCAGAAGGTAAAAAGTAATTTTGGTCCAAAGCATATCCGTACAACAATGGTTTGATCAGACTACCATAAGATCTTGGCGCTTGCACCAAATCATTGTAGGAGAATTTGCCAGAAGCATCTTTGATATTGCCCACATAAGCTACTAATTCATTGGTGGAGATGTCGATGACAACGGCTGCCAAATTATGGATGTCCTCAGCCCGCAGATATAAGCCTTCATTTTCCAATAATTCACTTATTTTGACTTGTGTGGTTGAATTTATGGTCGATGAAAAGTTGAATAACTCAGGAGATTGCGATTTACAAAATTGCAAAAAGTGGTAAGCCATCTGTGGCACACTTTTAAGGGTAAGAGGTAAATCCTCATCCAAAAATACCTCTAAATCATCTTTGGAAAAATGGCCATGGAGAAACAATTTCTGAAGCAAAAAATCTCTTTTGCTTTTTAATACATTTCTATTTACCGATAAATTGGCGCTTGTAGGTCCATTGGGAAGCACAGCCAACAGTGCGTATTCTGCCCATGAAAGCTGATCGATGTTTCTGCCAAAATAACGAAGCGAGGCCGCAGTTACCCCTATAGTATTACCACCAAATGGCGCCATGTTTGCCCATTCTTTGAGAATGGTCTTTTTACGATTGAAAATGCTGTATTTGGTTGCCCAAAAGATTTCTTTGATTTTATTGATCCAAGTCCTGGAAGCATTCCTGTTTTTCATCCGCATGACTTGCATGGGTATGGTACTTGCCCCTCGCTTTATTTTTTTATTCTTGAAATTGGACAAAGTGGCTTTCACTATAGATACTGGATTTACTCCCAAATGCCAATAGAAGTATTCATCTTCATAAAGCAGAATGGATGTTACCAATGGCTTGGGAAGTTCAGTATGGAGCGGAAGGCACCATTGAGATTCACTAGAAGTCACAGCAGAAAGTAAACTCCCGTCCTTGGCATAAACAGAATGGCTAAATGCAGGTTGAAATTTGGGCAATGGCATCAAAATGATGAAAAGCAGCATCAAGCCAGCTATAACCGCTATCATCTTTTTAAATAAAGGCCATGTCAAAATCTTCATTTTGCAAAAATAATGAAGTCCGACTCATGTTCATCACGATTAAAAAGTAATCGAAATAAAAGTGGTAATGGCTTAACTGGAAGATGAAAGATGAAAGACGAGAGACGAGAGATGAAAGATGAGAGAAGGAAGTTCAAAAAAAAGAACTCTTCCTTTCACACCTATTACAATAGGTACATGCTTTATTTCTTCCGAATTATTGGCTTAACACACAATTCACCCAAGAGTAAAGTTGCCTTGGGTTTATGTTAACACTCGATGTCGTGCTTTGCAAGGTGAAATGAGTAAGCTCTTTGACATCGAGCAAGATTAAAAGTAAGAAACGTTTTATGTTACCACAAGTAGAAGAAATATTAGCCATTTTCAAGAAACATGGGGACTTGAATTATGGTGAAAGCATGAGTGTTTTGTCACACAGCATTCAATCAGGGTTGATTGCCAGAAATTTGGGATTGACAGATTCCTTACTAGTTGCAGCCTATTTACACGACATTGGCCACATCTGTCCGCTTTTTGAAGGGGTGAAAAATAGTATGATGGATGGTTATGGGTTGAATGAACATGACTTATTGGGAGCTCATTTTCTGGAACGGAAGGGCTTTGATGAAACAGTGACCATTCCAATCAGAAATCATGTGGCTTCCAAAAGGTATCTGTGTTTGAAAGATGAAAGTTACTTTTCAAAACTATCGAAAGCAAGTGTCACCACCTTGGACTTTCAGGGCGGGGTGATGGATGCTTATGAATCTCTCATTTTTGAAAATAGTCCTTTTTTTGAAGAATCCTTGTCCCTCAGAAAAATTGATGACGAAGCAAAAGAAGAAAATTTTATTGTAACAGATTTTCATCTTAATGATATGGCCGAAATTTTAAATCAATACCTGATCAAATTGTCATAATGAAAACCCAAAAGCAAACATTTGATGTAGTGGTTATTGGTTCTGGTATTTTAGGAATGGCTCATGCCTATCACTGCGCGATGCTGGGGCTCAAAGTAGCAGTGATTGAGAAAAACCAATATCCATGGACGCCAGCGTAAGAAATTTCGGCCAGGTAGTGCCCTCAGGTTTTGGTCATGAATGGCAAAAATATGGAAGAAAGAGCCTGGAAATTTACAAAAACATACAAGAGGAGGCGGACATTACTGTAAGGCAGACTGGTTCGCTTTATGTTGCTCATGATGAAGAGGAGATGACATTGCTGGAAGAACTAGCACTGATCAATCAGACAAACGACTATGAATCACATTTGCTCACCAAACAAGAAACTTGTGAGCATGCACCTTCATTAAATAGTGATTATGTCAAAGGAGCCCTCTTTTTTCCTCAAGAAATAAATGTAGAACCTGCCAAATTGATGTTGAGATTGATCCATTATTGTATGGAAAAATTGGACTTGACTTACATCAGTAACACGCTGGTAAAAAACGTACTGCGCGCCAACGGGGAAGTGGTCATCACAACTGCAGATTTAAGGTTTTTTGCTGCTGCTAAGGTTTTTTTATGCAATGGAAGTGACCTGAAGATGTTGTTCCCTGACCTATTCGCAACCTCAGATTTGGAATTGGTTAAATTGCAAATGATGGAATTGGTGAGCCAATCTGATGCTTATCTGCCTGGATCCATATTGACAGGACAGACCATACGAAGGTATGAAGGTTTTGGTGAGTGCCCTTCCTATGCTGAAATCAAAAGTAAAGAAGATTTTAATTCCCAATTTAAGAAATACGGTGTTCATATTTTATTTAAACAAACACCATCTGGTTCCATCATAGTGGGCGACTCGCACGAATATTTTGATATCAATGATTCAAAAAAAGAAGTTTACGCAGTCAAAGAAAAAATCAATCAATTCATTCTTGCAGAAGCGCAAAAGATCATTACGATCAAAAATTGGCAATTGAAAAGGGTTTGGCTGGGTTATTATACCCAATGCAAAGAAGAGGCTATTTTTTCAAAAACCATAGATGACCATATTCACATAATTACCGGAATAGGAGGAAAAGGAATGACTGCAGCATTTGGTTATGCGGCAGAAAATGTCTCTAAACTCATCGGTTCAATAAAACAAACACAAACCTTATGATTGAACTTGCCATTTTTGACCTTGCTGGAACCATCGTTGATGAGGACAACTTAGTATATAAAAACATTGTCACTGCCTTTGATCAGGAAGGTATTGACATCACATTGGCCACTGTTTTGGAAAAGGCTGCAGGCAAAGAAAAATGGTTTGCCATTCATGATTTGTTGCAAGAAATAACTGCACTGGATGACGAAGAAAGAGCAGAAAAAACCAATGACATCCACAGCGTCTTTCTCAGAAATTTGATCAAAGCATATCAAGAATATGAAATCAAATTGTTTGATGATTGTCGTCCTTTGTTTGAATTTCTCAAGGAAAACAATATCAAACAAGCCGTCAATACTGGCTATTCTAGGAGAATTGCAGAAATTATTTTGCAAAAAGTTGATTTTATAGAAGGCCGGGATTTTGACTTACTCTGCACTGCCGATGATGTTTTTGAAGCTAGACCTGCACCCGATATGATCCTCAAAATTTGTAAAGAATTAAAAATTGATGCCAAAAATAGCATTAAGGTAGGGGATAGCGCGGTGGATATTTTAGAAGGAAAAAATGCACAGGTTTATTTGTCTATTGGTATTACTACTGGTGCTCAAACTGTAGAACAGATGGCTAAAGAAGGACCTGATTTTATTGTCCATTCACTCTCAGAATTGCAGGAAGTCATTTTGGGTGAAATCTGATCATTTGAAGTTTTGCAAGGCTTATTCAAAATTAATTACAAGATCATTCTACAATTATGTACAGACAGATACACTCAGGTATAATAAGCAAATTTTAAATCGAAGCTTCAATGGCATTCCATGAACCAGTAGAGTTAAATAAACATCCTGATGACAAAGTGGGTCAGATTCTTTACATGGGTTTGATATGCTTTGTGGTTTATTTCAGCATGTACATGATGCGCAAACCTTTTACCGCTGCGACATTTGACCAAGTAAAGCTATGGAATTGGGATTACAAAATTTTATTGGTGGTTGCACAAGTTTTGGGCTAAGCAACTTCCAAGTTTTTGGGCATCAAAATAATTGCAGAATTGAAGCCAGAAAAGAGGCTTAGTTTATTAAGAAATTTACTTTTGTTTGCCACTTTTTCCCTTATTGGCTTTGCTATGAGTCCCTATGAATGGGGGCCATTTTGGCTTTTTTTGAATGGATTGCCACTTGGTTTGGTTTGGGGAATCGTATTTTCTTATTGTGAGGGTAGGCGAATCACCGAAGTATTAACAGTAATCCTGAGTGCTAATTTTATATTTTCATCTGGAGTTGCTAAATCATTGGGAAGGTTTTTGCTTACTTATGACATTCCAGAACAAATAATGCCCGCAGTAATTGCGGTTTGCTCTCTGCCGATTTTTTTTATTTCTGCTTATTTTTTAAAAAGATTACCACCACCTAGCCTGAAAGATATGGAAACTAAATCGGTCAGATTACCGATGTCTGGTACAGATCGCAAAAACTTTCTCCTCAAATATTTGACACCCATTTTGCTATTTTCATTTGTGTATCTTTTACTCACTGTTTTAAGGGATGTCAGGGATAATTTTATGGTTGAAATCATGGTAGATATGGGCATTGGAAATAGTAGCGTATTTGCAATGACGGAATTGGCTGTGACTTTAATCATCCTTTTTGAATTGGGCTTCATTTATTTAATTCATGAGAACCATAAAGCATTGATTATCAATCTGGTCATTTGTTTGGCAGCTGTTTTAATTATATTGGGGGCATCGATTTTGCTGACTGCGGAAAAGTTGTCGCCATTGATTTGGATGGTTTTCACGGGCATAGGGCTCTTTTTACCTTATATCATTCTCAACGGAATCGCATATGATCGTTTCATTGCTACCTACCGCATCAAAGGCAATGTTGGTTTCATCATGTACATCACAGACGCCATTGGCTATTTGGCATCAGTCAGTGTTCTGATTGTGAAAAATTTCTTTGATCCAAACCTGCATTGGTTTGATTTTTATAAAAGTATGACCTTTATTGTAGGTGGTGCAACTGCAGTGGCCTTGGTCTTTTTATTAGGCTATTTTGTGAGTAAAAAACCAATACCTGTTTAAATAATACTGTACTCGTTGGGCAGTGAGTTTTTTTTAAGGAACATTTCGAGGTCATTCATTAAAGTGTCATTTTCTGTTCCATTTTTCAAGTTATTTTAGCCACAATTGTTAATTTTAAATTGACAGTGTCACGGTTTTCCTTTACATTACCATAACACTGGAAATTTAGATTTGCGTACTTATTGATTTAAATAAACACAACATGAGAAAAATTGCTTTTTTAGCTTTTTTTAGCTTTTCTTACCTGGTAGTCCAAGCCCAAAAGCAATTATTTCCAATACTTGAAGTACCTGGAAAATCAGAGATTTGCATCATCGATGAAAAGGGAAAGTCTGTGCTTCCGAGCGGTCGGACGTTGACTCCGGCTGGTCAATTGGTAAGAATAACACACGATCCATTTGGACTGGCAATTTCACCCGATGGTAAAAAAGCAGTAAGCCTTCACAACGGAGTATTTTCCATCATTCAAACGGCTGATTTGCAAGCAACCAGAGTGCCGAGTTATGACAAATCAATAGTTTCTCCACTTTCCAATGGTTCATTTCTCGGTGTAGCATTCAACCCTGATAATAAGACGATTTACCTCAGTGGTGGCGATAATGGGGCGGTTATAGTTTATGATATTGAGCAGATGCAAAGAATTGATTCCATTTCACTCAATGGAGAAGTAAATGGTAAGAAATTTGAAGATAGTTTTACTTCAGATTTATTATATCAAAACGGTGAATTACTCATTTTAGACCGGGGTAATTTCAGAATGGTGAGATATGATTTAGGCAAAAGGAAAATCAAGGTCTCCATTCCTGTGGGAAGACAACCTTTTGGTTTGGCTGTTAGCCCCGATCGCCAAAAAGCTTTTGTGGCCAATGTTGGCATGTATGTTTACCCGCTGATTGAAGGGATCACAGAAGAGAATTATAACGACATGCTCATCTCGAGACACCCATATCCAGACAATTCCAAAGAATCAAGGGAAGGAACCATCATTGATGGGAAAGTAATCCCGGGAGTGGGTGATCCACTATCTCCCGAAGCTATGAGTGTGTTCACCATCGATTTGAAGACAAATAAAGTCATAGATAAATACAAAACTGGGTACCAAATAGGTGAAATGGTGGAGGACGCTGAGGTAGTTGGTGGGGCAAGTCCCAATTCCATAGCCGTTGGTAAACAATACTTATATGTCACCAATGCAACCAATGACAATATCGCCGTCATAGATCACAATAAACGTAAAATACTCAAACACATTCCGATCAATATTGATAAACGGATTGATCGATATCGTGGATCATTGCCATTTGGAATAACTTTGAGTAAAGATGAAAAGACCTTATATGTTGCCCTTTTGGGAATGAATGCAGTGGCAGTAATTGACATCAAAACTGAAAAAACATTGGGTTTAATTCCCACAGGTTGGGGACCGAGTAGGGTAAAATTATCGGCAGATGAAAAGGAAATGTATGTCATTTCTTGCCGTGGATTGGGCGCTGGTCCCAATGGTGGCTCAGGTTTTACAGCTCCTCCTCAAGGTACCTATGTCGGAGACATCCAATTGGGAAGTTTCCAAAAAATAGCCTTACCAACAAAGCAGAAGTTGGCAGCATATACCAAACAAACCCTTGAGAATACATTCAAAGAAGTCATGGCTGACCCGATGGATCCAAATCCGTTACCCATTTTCCCAGGAGCAAAAGAAAGTCCCATCAAACATATTGTTTACATCACTAAGGAAAACAGAACTTTTGATGAAGTATTTGGACAAATGGAAGGTGTAGAGGGTGACAAAAGCCTTGCTAGATTTGGAGTAAATTGTGAATATACCTTGCCAGATAGCCTTAAGGGAGGCATTCAAAATATGAAGGTGACTCCCAATCATCACAAAGCCGCCAAGCAATTTGCATTCAGCGATAATTTTTATTGCGACAGCGATGCTTCGATCCACGGCCATCATTGGATGGTTGGTGTTATTCCAAATGAGTGGGTAGAGACCAATTCAAGCGTGGATAAAACCGCAAAATACTTTTCAAGTGCACCGGGCAGGATATTCCCAGGTTCTACAGGCAGCATGGATCCTGAAGATTATGCGGAAATAGGCGGCCTCTGGGAAGCGCTAGAACGCAAAGGACTCGAGTTTTATAATTTTGGAGAAGCCAATGAAACCGCTCACGTAAGAGAAACCTGGTCAGATACTGCAACTGGGGCGGCACATGGAGTTATGGTTCCGATGCAAAAAGCTTTGTATCCGAGGACAAGTACCAATTACGCAGGTTATAATATGAACATTCCGGACCAGTTCAGGATGAATCAATTTGAAGATGAATTTACCAAAATGTGGATCAAGGGAAATGAGGCAATGCCCTCTTTGATTGCTGTGCAAATTCCAAATGACCATACTGCCTCACCAAGACCAGAAGATGGCTATTTTTCAAGTGCTTCTTATGTTGCTGATAATGATTTAGCAGTTGGTAGAATATTACATTTTCTGTCTCGGACCAAATACTGGCAAAATATGTTGGTTATCATAACCGAGGACGATCCGCAAGGCGGAGTAGATCACATTGATGCTCATCGCAGCATTTTGATGATGGCAGGACCCTATGTAAAGAAAGGCTACATCAGTCACACACACGCCAATTTTGGATCCATTCTCAAGGTCATTTATAATATTCTTGGTGCTCCGTATGTCAATCAATATGATGTCACAGCTTCATTATTACAGGATTTCTTCACACCTACACCTGATTACACCCCATACACCGTAGAACCTCATGACCCTAGGGTTTTCAATGCAGACAAAGCAATGAGCAAATACAACCGATGGGTTGATTGGAAAACCATCATGCAAGGTCCCGAAATGGACGACGTGAAGGTGATCAAGAAGTCATTCAAAGACCACTAAAATTTATCATGATGAAAAATATAAACTTGCTTTTTTGTTTACTTGCCATCCTTGTTTCTAGCGCAGCCAACGCACAATCAGGTCAAAAAGTAAAACTTCCAAATGGCTGGTCATTGAGCCCTGCTGGAAAATCTTTTCCGCTAGGAGATCTACCCTTAAATATTGCCGTATCTCCATCTCAAAAATGGATGGCAGTGACAAACAACGGCCAAAGCGTGCAAAGTATTCAGCTCATAGATGTGAAAAGTGAAAAGGTCGTAGACAATTTTGTCGTAGGCAAATCGTGGTATGGACTCAAGTTTAGTCAAGATTCAAAGTCATTATACGCGAGTGGAGGCAATGACAATTGGATTTATAAATTCGACATCAAACAAAACAAATTAGTGGTCAAAGACACAATTAGACTTGGAGATCCTTGGCCAGTAAGTATTTCACCAGCAGGTTTTGATATCGATGAAGTAAGTCAAAAGATGTTTGTTGTGACCAAAGAAGATAGTTCACTGTACGTCATAAACTTGACCAACAAAAAAGTCGAACATAAACTTTCCCTTGGTGCTGAATCGTATACTTGCATGCTTTCATTAGATAAAAAAGAGTTGTTTATCTCTCTTTGGGGTGGCGACAAAGTTCTGATTTATAATGTAGCCTCAAAAACTTTATCAGGAAAGATACCTGTAGGAGATAATCCAAATGAATTGTTGTTGAATAAAAAAGGCAATATTTTATTTGTAGCCAATGCAAATGACAACAGTGTTTCTGTAATAGACATTTCCAAAAAGAAAGTTTTGGAAGTTTTGCAATCTGCTCTATATCCAAATGCTCCTGTTGGTTCAGCAAGCAATGGATTGGCATTGAGTAGTGATGAATCAACGCTATACATTGCCAACGCAGACAATAATTCTTTGGCTGTATTTGATGTAGCACAAATAGGAAGCAGTAAATCGAAGGGATTTATCCCAGTAGGCTGGTATCCTACCAATGTGAAGGTGGTAGGTACGAAGATTTTTGTTTCTAATGGGAAAGGATTTACTTCTTATGCCAATCCCAATGGTCCAAAACCTGGTGACAAAAAGCAAAATGTTATTTATCAAAAAGGTGACTCATTAACTAAACAGGAAGTGCAGTATATTGGCGGTTTGATGAAAGGACAAATGAGCATCATCCCGATTCCTAATGCGCAACAATTGGCAGTTTATTCAAAGCAAGTTTACGAAAATACACCCTATAGCAAAGAACGTGAAACTACCTCTAATGGGGAAGTGGGAAATCCTATCCCCATGAAAGTTGGTGATCCTTCTCCAATCAAACACGTGTTTTATATTTTGAAAGAAAACAGAACCTATGATCAAGTTTTGGGAGATGTTGCGGGAGGAAATGGTGATACGAGTCTGCTTTTGTTTGGTGCAAATGTTACACCCAATCAACATAAATTGGTTAACGAATTTGTGTTATTAGATAATTTTTATGTGGATGGTGAAGTCAGTGCTGATGGGCATAACTGGTCACTATCTGCCAATGCCAATGATTATCTGGAAAAAACCTGGCCAACAAATTATGGAAGTCGAGGAGGAAAATATGATGCCGAAGGGGTGAGAGAAATTGCCAATCCTGCTAAAGGGTTTTTGTGGGACTTTTGTAAGCGAGCCAATGTGACCTATCGCACTTACGGAGAATTTGCTGATGATTACAAAGCTAATATTCCAGTTTTGGAAGGGCATTTTTGTCCAACTTTTACCAGTTGGGATGAATCCGTAAGAGATACAACAAGATTTTATCAATGGCAAAAGGAGTTTGATTCTCTACTTATGATCAACCAAGTGCCACAACTCAATACTTTGCGTTTTATCAATGATCACACGGAAGGCCAAAAGGAAGGAAAACCAACTGTTTTTGCGCACGTGGCCGACAATGACTTGGCTGTGGGAATGTTTGTAGAATATCTTTCCAAAAGTAAAATATGGGGCGAAAGTGTAGTCTTTATCACAGAGGATGACGCTCAAAATGGCAGTGATCACGTGGATGCTCACCGATCAACTCTTTACATCGCTGGAGGTTTTGTCAAAAGAGGTTTTGTAGACCACACCATGTATTCTACTTCTTCGATTTTGAGAACAATAGAGCTTATTCTTGGCTTGCCTCCGATGAGTCAATTTGATGCAGCAGCAGAACCCTTGTGGAGATGCTTTTCTAAAGAAATAAATACATCTGGTTTTCAAGCGG
Organism: Saprospiraceae bacterium; assembly: GCA_016715105.1. GTDB lineage: Bacteria > Bacteroidota > Bacteroidia > Chitinophagales > Saprospiraceae > JADKBO01. Next base: position 56,870 of record JADKBO010000024.1, read on the forward strand.
TGCCTGCACAAAAAAATTTGAATGACAAAAATAAAGGTGGCACTGCAAGCGCAAGATTGAGTGAAACCTTTGACTTTTCTAAAGAAGACCTTATTCCTGATTTGATTTTTAGCGAAGTTATTTGGAAAGCTGTCAAAGGGGAGGATAGCATCATGCCAGCACCTATCAGAAGCGCATTCATAAACATAGAAACAGAAACAGATGAATGATTTTGAATCAATCCATCAGCCAATATTTAAAAACATTTTGATCTAAATTATCATAAAACGTATGAAGGTTTTTAGTTTTATAGTCATAGCATTTCTTCTGTTTTCAAATGCAATTTTGGCACAGGAAACTGCTGTTGATCTTTCAGACACCATAACAGAAGTTGTGATTACTTCTACAAGAAAAAGTGTTACACCCTTGCGGTCGCCTTATTCTACAGCTACGGTTGATAGAAAGGTCATGGATCAATACCAATTCAGGTCAGTTCCTGAGGCATTAATGGGGACAACCGGTGTTTTCATACAAAAAACCAACCATGGTGGTGGATCTGCTTTTGTGCGAGGCCTCACCGGCAATCAAACATTGACATTGGTCGACGGCATTCGCTTAAACAATAGTACCGTAAGATATGGCCCTAATCAATATCTCAATACCATTGATCCATATTCTGTTTCAAAAATTGAAGTTGTAAGGGGCAGTGGATCCGTGCAATATGGTTCTGATGCAATGGGTGGTGTCGTACAAATTTTGACAACAGAACCTCAATTTGCTGAAAAGGCCAGTTTCCACCCATCTTTTGCAGGAAAGATAGTTTCGCAAAATATGGAATATACAGGTAGAGCTGCGATAGAATATCAATCCAAAAAATTAGCCATCTTGGTTGGTTCGACCAATCGAAAATTTGGTGATTTGTGAGGAGGAGATACTACAGGCCGGCAATCTCCTTCTGGTTACCTTGAAAATAGCTTTGACGCCAAAATAAAATATCAAGTTTCGAGTAATGGTGTACTTACTGCAGCGCACCAAAATCTGATTCAGAGAGATGTGCCCCTTTATCACAGGGTGAAACTGGAAAATTTTGAATACTACAATTTCGATCCACAAATAAGACAACTTTCTTATGTTAAATGGGAGTCTTATCATTCAAAACCTTTGCTTCAAAAAATTACTTTTACTTCTTCTTTGCAGTATACTTCTGAGACCAGAAAATACCATAGAATAAACAATGCAAATAGGTTTTTCGAAAAAGATAGAGTAAAAACTTTTGGAAATACGCTTGATATTTATTCACGCCTTTCTTCAAAATGGTCTGCGAATTCTGGATTAGAAATTTATAACGATCGGGTAAATAGTTTGAGGAATCAAATCTCTGAACAAACAGGAATGGAAACCTTACAAAGGGGGCTTTATCCCGATGGGGCAAAGGTGAGTAATTTATCCTTTTATACGTTGCACCATTTTCAATTGAATAAACTTTCTATTGAGGCCGGGTTGAGATATAATCACTTTGGAATTCATATTCCGACAAGCGATACCCTTACTAATTCTCCAGAAAATGTACAATTAAACCCTTCTAGTCTTGTGTCCAATTTGGCCTTGCTTTACCAGCTAAATAGCAATCAGTCAATTTATGGTTCATTGAGTACAGGTTACAGAGCGCCAAATGTGGACGATCTTGGCACACTTGGATTAGTTGACTTCAGGTATGAAATTCCAGCATATGATTTGAAACCAGAAAAGTCATACAATTCAGAAATCGGGTATAAATATCAAAGCAAACGCACAAGTGTGAATGCTGCCTTATTCTACATGCATTTGACCGATTTGATTACGAGGATAAAATTGGAAAATGAACAAGTTGGCGGGTATAGCGTGTACACTAAAGAGAATAGCCAAAAATCTTACATCAAAGGAATGGAGTTTTCTTTTTCATACAAATTGACGCCAAAATGGTTGGTACAAGGAACAACCTCCTATTGTTTTGGTCAAAATCTTTCTCAAAATGAGCCTATGCGCAGAATACCTCCGGTAAATGGAAATATGCGCTTGAGTTATTTACACAAATCCTGGTCCTTCACTGGCGAATATTTATTTGCAGCCAAACAAGGTCGCTTGGCAAAGGAGACACAGAAGACAATAGAATTCCCAAAGGAGGAACACCGGCATGGAATTTATTTCAATTTTATGGATCATACAGTTTAAAGAAAGCCTGGGTGAATTTTGGAATTCAAAACATTTTGAATGAAGATTATCGTACCCACGGAAGTGGCATCAATGGACAAGGCCGTAGTGGATTTATTGCTTTGAATGTGAGGTTGTAGAATGATATAAATCATGATTTCCTGGTTAAATCATGGTGCTTCTACGTTTTCCGTTTACTGAGGTGTAAGTTTTGAAATGCTCGACCCGCAATCTGTACACTGTTATAAAATGCATAAAAAAGGATTTAAACCTATTGGTAAAATGGCATTCTAATTACATTTACTCATAGATCTATTTTAAAGCCTTTTCAAATATGCGTTTCCAATCTTCAATTTCGTCTTTGCTCTTTATCTTTTTGCCATTTTTCTTGGCCTCACAAGCTACGAGTATAAAAGGGCGCATCATCGATGAAGTGAATAAAAATGCACTGGAGTATGCCAGTATCAGAATTTTTAATGTTGCCGATAGTGCTTTCGTTGCAGGCAATGTCACTGATGAAAAAGGGCAGTTTGAAGTAGCATTGAAAGAAGGTAGTTTTTATGGAATTGTGGAATTTATCGGTTACAAGGATTTTTCCATACCTGCCTTTAAATTGAAAAAGGGTGATGATCATGTAATTGGAGATTTAGGAGTGTCTGCTTCTTCGCAATTATTGGACGAAATCGTTGTGCAAGGTGAAAAAAGCAATATGGTCATGTCATTGGACAAGCGCATTTTTAATGTGGGAAAAGATTTGGCCAACGCTGGAGGCACGGCCTCAGATTTACTTTCGAATATACCTTCACTATCCGTGGATGTAGAAGGAAATGTAAAATTGAGAGGAAGTGACAATGTCCGGATTTTGATAGATGGAAAACCCTCTGGTTTGGTGAGTTTCAAAGGTGGAGCAGGTTTACAGCAACTGCAAGGCAGTCAAGTGGAAAGGGTAGAGATCATTACCAATCCTTCTGCGAGATATGAAGCTGAGGGTATGTCTGGTATCATCAACATCATCTTGAAGAAAGACCAAAACCAAGGCTTTAACGGGTCATTTGAAGTAATTTTGGGCAATCCTGCTAACTACGGTGGGGCAATCAATGTCAATTATAGAAAAAATAAGCTCAATTTTTTCGTGAATTATGGCTTGGCTTTTAGAAAAATTCCAGGACTTGGATCTCAATTCCAAGCAGTTTATAACCCAGGAGAAACATTACTGACGGATGTCACTCGCGCAGGGACCGTTGATGGCTTACACAATAACTTGAGAGCGGGTTTTGATTATTTCTTTGATGAGAAGAATATACTCACAGCTTCCTACATGATGCGAAGAACCGACGTTGATCGTTTTACAGACATTGTTTACACAGACTTTCTCAATGACCGTTCTAATCCGCTGGGTGTGGTTGAGCGTTTTCAAAATGAGATAGAAACTGAGCCAAATTCTGAAGCTTCCTTGACGTACAAAAAATCATTCAAAGAAAAAGGTAAGGAGCTTGTAGTAGACTTTAGATACATTGACTATTGGGAGCGATCGGATCAAGTTTTCACCCAAAACGCATTTTTGCCTTCTGGCGAAATCAATCAAGATGAAACCAATGTTACCAAAGCCCTCAACGACGAATTTGAGAAAACTTATCTTTTTCAGCTTGACTATGTGCTTCCACTTTCACTAGGAACAAGCGACGGCAAAAAAAATGGTAAAGTAGAATTTGGCATGCGCAGTGGTTTTAGAGATATGATCAATGATTATACCGTTCAAAATCAAGCATTTGGAGGTGTTTTTGAGACAGACCCACTCTTTGATAATTACTTTATTTACAATGAAAATATCCACGCGGCTTATGCCATTATGGGTGATAAGATGTCGAAATTTTCTTATCAATTTGGGCTACGTGGAGAGATTACGGATGTCCGCACTACTTTGCAAAAGACAAATGAAGTCAATCCCAGAAAGTACTCCAATCTTTTTCCTAGTGGGCACATCTCATATACATTAGGCAATGACAACGCGCTTCAATTGAGTTATAGCCGCAGAGTGCGCAGACCAGTTTACAATGAATTGAGCCCCTTTATCACTTTGTCAGACAGTCGCAATTTTTTCTCAGGCAATCCAGATCTCAATCCAGAATTTAGCAATGCCTATGACTTGGGTCACATCAAATATTTTGAAAACGGATCCATATCTTCTTCCCTATATCACAGACATACTGAATCAAAAATTCAAAGAATTAGGGTAGTGGATGAGTTGGGTTTTGCCTCCACAATTCCTCAGAACCTGGTAGATGAAAATTCCTTTGGAGCAGAATTTGTGGGACAGTATGATATCAAAAAGTGGTGGAAAGCTGATGTAAGTTTCAACTTTTTTAGAGCAATCACAGATGGATCCAACATTGGCAATATCAATAGTGATACCTACAGTTGGTTCGTAAGACATACTTCCAGATTCACCATCTTTCAAAATGGTAACCTACAAATGAGGGGTAACTATGAAGCTCCTCAAAAGGTACCACAAGGGAAAGTTTTAGCTTTTTATTACCTGGATATTGGTTTTAATAAAGATATCCTAGATGGCAAAGCAACCATGACGTTCAATGTTTCAGATGTATTCAATACCAGAAGAAATCGCTTCATAGCAGAAGGAGAGAATTTTTTCACCGAAGGAAATTTCCAAGGGCGTAGAAGACAAATCAATCTTACACTCAACTATCGCATCAAGCAGGCAAAAGGTAAATCGGGCAAAAGTATGATCAGCGAGGAATAATTTTCCTCGCCAATCAGGTCTCTATCTTATTTTTTCACTTCTACTCTGCCACTTGCAGTACTAGCATAATAAGATCCATTGTACATATTTTCAACCGTTGCTGCCGGAGCAAAGAAATTGCCAATGAACGCTGCTTTTGCTCTAAAATGGAAGATTTGATTTCCACCAGCAGGGATGTTGAAAAATGTATAAACCCGGTCGTCTTTGTAATCTTGGTAAAGTGCATTGGTGTTTACATTGCGCTCCGTTTCATACAACCTTGGATTGATCAATTCCCATCCAGATGCCATTTTGAGATTTAAAGCCAAGTCACTTTGCGCTAGTGCTAAAGGATTACTCACTGCCACATCGATCAAAATATCTTGTCCGATGTTGACCATGGGTGGTGTACTACTGCCATTGTAAGTAACATTGATATTAAGGTCAGAGGCAGTTGCAGCTTTCACCACCTCGCTGTCAATGAAGCGTTCTATCTGATACACATGAATAGCACTTTTCCCTTTGTTTTCAATCGTAATCGCTTTTGCAATGTCACCATTTGTCAAATGGAAAGTTTTGCTTTCGATCGATGACAATTCATATGATTTGAGTCCAGAAGGAGCATTGAGGGCATATGATATTTTGTCTGTAACATTCAATGCACTACCAAAAAACCGATAAGCAGCTTTGAATGCAAATCCCTTGTCTTGGGTACTCAACCAACCACTTTTGTTGTAAGCATCGACCATGTTGTCATAATATAAACTGGCCTTTTTCTTTTGTGAAGGAAATGCAGAAAGCACTTCTACCGCCAAAGCCAGGTTTCTGGCATCACTTCCAAATGTGTTGTAGCCATTTCCGTTGTTTGCTATTTGCATAGATTCTGCTTTTGTTACAAACTCCAGGGCCTTGGTATCATAAGAGGCCAATTGATGAGCGCCAGCGAGGAACCACCAAGTCAATGCTTGTTTTGATTTACACGTTGCAGCAAATCTATTCATGGCAGACTTCGCAGGCCTGCCAGCTTTGGCCAGCACGTATAAACGATATGCTTGTACGGCTACTTCACTTTCATAAACATACTCACTTGATGCTTCCGAAATATTCCAACCATTTGCTGTATTTGTATGACTTTTGAGCCAATTATCCAACATACCTCCAGCTTGACCAACCATGCCTTCCTTGTTCATTTCAGTCAGAAAATCGCCGCCATAAATGTCAGACCAGGCGTGGTAGTAATCATTGTCCCAATAGTATAATTTGCCGTCCGCATGTTGGAATCTTTGCAACTTATTCACAGCAGCTTGTAAATTTTCCAATCTGGCCCGGTTTTCTGTAGGATCAAGTTGTAATACCTTATCCAAAAATAATTGTGAAAATGCACCTGATGTGGTTTGCTCCAAACATCCATATGGATAGGCAATCAACTCCTCCGCATATTTTGTAAAATTGGGGACTTTCTGGCCGCTGATCATCAATTTTGCTTTGTAAGCCTCAGCATAACCTTTCACAGTTGAGGTTACCTTCAAACTTTTTCCAGGTTGAATGACGTATTCTTTGATGGCTGAAGCATATGCATTTGGATAATTGATCAAAATGTCAGTGGTTTCAGTCATTGTTTTTCCACCGCCTGTGACCTTAAAATTCAAATTGGCTTTGCCTGGTTTGTTTTGCACATCTACATTGTACATTTGGGATACCTGATCACCACTACTAAAGGAAACCGAAGTAGATGGTTGTAGACCTTTGATCAGATTACCGTCTGTTTTTGCTTCAATTTTGGCAGAAGAAATGGATTTTTCATCCCTGATGATGTTGATGGGAATTTGAAGTTTATCTGTGACATTGAGTGCTCGTGGTAATTGAGTTTGAACCATCAATGGATTTTTGACCACAGATGTTTTTGATAACTTGCCAAAGTCACTTTCATTACACGCCACAATCATCAATCTGACTTTACCAATGTAATTTGGTATGTTTATCGTATGACTGTTTTTACCTCCAGCAGATATTTTGTAAGAACCTTGGTGTAAAGACAAAGGTTTGAATCGCGAAACTTCAGCAATGGCGTCAGGATTGTATGCATCATCACCTCCAATGGCCAGAATTCCTGCAAATTTTCCCTTGAAATATTGCATCAGCGATTGATAAATATCCCATGTTTTCACCAATAGTGGAAAATCACCTTGAAAATGGTTGTAAGGATCTGGTGTTTTAAATCCAGTGAGATTCAAAAGGCCTTCATCCACCAAAGCAAGGGTGTATTCCATCGCTCTGCCTTTTTCTTCGGAAACAGTAAAGGTATAACTGTGGTTGGATTCCAATTTATCGGGCAAAGTTGCCACTGGTTTTAATTCTTTTGCATTTGAATTTACGATGAGTGGTTTGATTCCATACATGCGCAATGGCATATCATTATTGTCCTGTGCATATGGTTGAATGATGGTCGCATGGATGTATACATTTGGAGACCAATCGGCATTGGTATTGATGGTAACTTCTCCATTCTTTTCATCCAGACTAAACCATGATTTCTGAATGATTTTATTGGCTTTTTCGATACTGATCAGAGCTTTTGCACCTGGAATTTGAGGAAACTTGATAGTAATAGGCTCACCAGCATTGACCTCCTCTTTGCTTACTTCAAATTGAATGATGTAAGGTTGTGTGCCTGGAATAGATTGTTCACTTGAATAAACCGTGAAATATGTCTCCGTTTCGTGGCCAGAATTGCGGTCTTTGAAAGCAATTCGATAAGCGCCATCATCCAAACTTCCAGAAGGAAGAGTGAGGGTCGTTTTCCCACTGATTTTCACTGCCTGCGTCTTCACAGTGGTCCAATAGCTTTCATCATAATAGAATCCTGATGAACGCAACATGTATTTATCGATCCACCAAGATGAGACTCTTTTTTGAATGGTATAATCTAAGGTGTTTGCTGCAGTTGATACATCGCCTTTTCCATCAACATTTACCAATTCAACTTTGATATTTTCTTTCCTTAAATGGTTTCCTGACCAGCCTTGACCGTCCAGTTTTTTCAAACCCACGTAAGAATCAAAAGGGGATACTTTTATGGTGTTTCCTTGTTTGTTGCTACCGCCTCCTGGTAATGTGATTTCAGACTCTAAAGATAGAAAAATGGGCGTGCCCAATTGTTTGAGTCCTGGGTTTGCATTGATTTTTGCACTACCATCAGGTCCTGTCACAACTTCTCCCAAATCCATTGCATTGACTGGGTCATTTTTATAATTTCCAAAAAAGTAATCTTTAAATTTTGGGAAAGGATTGTCTATTTTTCTTGGCCGGGCAATCAACTTTACCCGAGCACTTTTCACTTCGAATCCAGTGAGGTAATTGACATTTACTTTACCACTCAATCGGTCAGAAAGCACATATTCTTTACCAGTGTTGTCAAAAGTATAAGTTGCTTCTGCGGTATTTGGCTTGATGGTTTCAATTCTGATTCTTTTGACTATTTTTTTAGAACCAATTTCCATTACACCTCTGTATGCACCAGTTTTGGCATTGGCAGGAGTGGTTTGAGTGAAGCTGTAAATCAATTTACTTTTTTGGCTGAGGGTTTGCACCTTCCTGCCAATCAACAAGTTATCTGGATTATAAAAGGAAAAAACAATCGGTAGCCCATCGGGCAGTGTGATATTGGAGGCATTGATCATTAAATCAACATATATGCTGTCACCAGGTCTCCACACATCACGGTCAGTATAAACAAAAAATTCGGCATCGTCCTCGGAGCGACTTCCATTGATCGCAAATTCAGTAAGAGGATTACTTTCAGCAGGATTGAGTTTGAGATAAGTAATTTGATTATTCTTTTCGATTTTGACAACTGCAGCATCCGCCTTTAGATTTACCAATTCTGCAAATCCATCTACGGATGTTTTTCCTGTGGCCAATGCGGCTCCTTGTAAATCATAAAGAGTAATGTTTGCATCACCCACATTAGAAAGATCTTGTAATTTGGTGAGCGCAATGTGGTATCCGTTACCAGCTTGTTTGGCTATGACACCAAAATCAGAACAAATGAGGGTGCGATTTACAGGCGATCTGTTTGCATAGAATGAAATGTTACAAGGATTTTCTGTTTCCTCCCAATTGAAATCGTCATAGTAATAATAATCACGGTAATAATTTTCCCACCTAGTATAGAATTCTTCGTCTGGAAGTTTTGATTGAATATCTCTTTTGATCAGTTCATCTTTGCATGCTAGTGAAACATCTTCTGGAGTAAATTCCATACTTACGTGATAAATACTACCAGGATTTCTGGCTATCTGTTTAGACAGATCAATTCCATAAACCCTCCAACCGTCAGCATCTGCAATACCTTTGTCTAGTTTGACTTTTTGATTATAAATGGGCTTACCAAACATGCGCATGGCATAGTAATCTGTATATTCTAATGATTGCCAAGTAAGGAAAGAATTTACATTTTCTTGTTTGATTTCGATGACCATCAGTTGGATAGATTCCAGACCTTTTGACCTTACCGGAATTTTGAAATTTCCTTCACTGGGGAAATAAACTCCGGCATCGAGGAATTCAATACTGGGTTTTTCTGCTTCAATTTCAATTTCAAAAGATTGATCTCTGCCCAGTTTTTTACCTTTTTCAGAAGTTATCCCACTGCTCAGTAAAATAGTTGCTTTTTGATCGTTGACCAAATCAGATAGATACAGGGTCAATACGTTACTTTGTATATTTAATTTCGCATTGGTATTGTTTACATTGACCAAACCAGTAAGGTCAACATCCGGATTGATCCTTTGGCTGAAATATACCTTAAACTCTTTATTGGTCGGGTCATGCTGAGTGTGCACAACTGTAAAATTACTTTGGTCCACTTCAAATACAGGAACTTCACCCTTTGTATCACTTCCCAACGAACTTCCATCGTATGTAATTTGCGTACTGCTATTCATACCTTGTTTAAAAACAAATTCAACCTGGAAACGATTGGCTTCTAATTCCACTACATTGGTACTGCTGGCCGATGAAGTGAAGCATTTTTGAATATCTTCAACTTTTGCTTTGTCTGCCGTTGATACAATGGCCATCATTGAAACAGAACCGTCGTCGTTGATGATAAAGCCTCTTGGTTCTACCGCCAAATCTTGTTTAAAAGTCCTGACACTGTATGTAATGTCCTTTTCAAACCTTGCACCATCTAGGCTTTTTAGATTTAAGGTGATGGTGTAAGTGGTATTTGGTTTAAAGCCTTCAGTTGGTGTGAAGGTCAAGATTGTATTATTTGAAAGGGTAACTATTCCATCCACACTTGGCGAAATTGAAATTATATTCTGAATCTGCTCATCGCTTGGCTTTGTTGCCAATGGAGAGTTAAAAATATAAGTCAGAGGATCGGCAGCTGAAATGATACCAGTTGTTGCGGCGCTAAAATAAGTGGATAATAGTTCGGCTTCCTTTCCAGCGTCCATTAATGGGCCGTCGGCATTAGTTTTTTTGCAAGCAGAGATAGTGAGGACTGTGAGGATGGTGAGAAGGGCTAAGTGAATTCGGCTCATTTTTATTTTGGTTTAAAGCAAAGGTGTTTTTTAATGAATATTGCTATAAATGTATAGCTGTAATGTTGATTTTTATTGTACTGATTGATCATTATTTTTGAATATAAGCAGTATAGTTTAAATGGGGCTTTATTTTGGCTATTTTTGTCGAGATCTTAATATCAAAACATTCAAAAACTACATGTGCGGTATTGCAGGAAAATATGATTTAAAGGCTGAGGTTTCTGTAAATGACCTGGAGAAGATGTCTTTGGCACTAAAACACCGTGGGCCAGATGGGGAGGGTTTTTGGATTAATGAGACCAAAAATCTGGGTTTGGCTCATCGCCGATTAGCAGTCATTGATGTTGGGCCGGAAGGGAACCAACCCATGCATTTTCAAGATAGATATGTAATCACTTACAATGGGGAGATTTACAATTTTATTGACATCCGCAATCAATTACTGGCTCTTGGATATGTATTTAGAACATCGTCAGATACGGAAGTGATCTTAGCTTCCTTTCATCATTATGGAAATGAATGTCTCCAATATTTGGATGGCATGTTTGCTTTTGTGATTTATGACAAGGAAACAAATAACCTTTTCTGCGCAAGGGATCGATTTGGAGAAAAACCATTTTATTATGTCCACAATCAAGACCATTTTTTGTTTGCATCAGAGATGAAAGCTTTGTGGGCGATCGGAGTAAAAAAGACGATTTCAGAGCTTGGCATTTATCATTATTTGGTCTATGATCAGTTTCCTTCAGCAGTTGGATTTTACGAGGGCATTGAAGAGTTAACTGCTGGGTATTTCTTGGAGGTGACTTATTCGGGACATGGCTTGATTCTAAAAACCACACGATATTTTGACCTTGAAGCAATGGACGATATTGAAACAGACAAGGTTGATTTAAAAACACTGATTACCGATTCTATCCGATCGAGGAGTATTTCTGATGTTGGTTTTTGTACTTCGATGTCAGGAGGTGTAGATAGTGCCATTGTCAGTGCGATTTGCAAGCAAGAAAAGCACGATTTGCAAAGTTATGGCATCGGATTTCCTGGTCAAGTGGATGATGAAACACAAAAGCAAAATTTGCTTGCAAAGCATTTGGGAATCAATCATTCCATGTTACCGACCAAAGGTGAAGACCTTTGGTTATTGCTCACGCAGCTGCTTCATCACCAGGAACTTCCTATTGCAAGCATGAGTATTTGTGCGCAAAATAGATTGTACCAATTTGTGAGATCTGATGGTCACAAAGTTTTATTGGAGGGGCAAGGTGCAGATGAAGTATTTGGTGGTTACAATTATCACCACAAAGCGCATATAGAAGACTTGTTTAAAGCTCATAAGATTGGAGCAGCAATTACCCAGAGTGCATTGCACGTATGGAATAATAAATCAAAGCTGGCTAGTAAATTGGGAAACATAACAAAGGGTGAAATTCCACTGAAGCCAGACTTTTTGATGGCGCACAGTTCCGCTCAGCCAAGTCCCAAAAGTAATGACTTTGACAATGGCTCTTTACAAACCTTATTGCGCTATTCAGATCGCAACTCTATGATGTACGGCCTTGAAGTAAGGCAACCTTTTTTACAAGAAGCAGTTGTGAAAACTGGATTGTCATTGCCCCAAACAACCAAGTTTAAATATGGCTACAAAAAATATTTGCTACGCAAATCCTTTGAAGCAATATTACCGGGGGAAATTCTATGGCAAAGAGAAAAAATTGGCTTTGCTAGCCCGTGGCCAACGTTGGAAATGATGCAAGCTGTTGGGAGCGAAGGTTCAAAATCAGACATCTATTTTGATGAAATCAATGACCTTTCATTGCAGTGGAAATTTAAAAAAATGATGCTAGATATTATCTTATAAAACCCATCTTTACTGATCATTTGCTTTCATTTCTATTTCAATATTTTTATATTTTGTTATAAATTTTTAAAATCATGATTTTGTTTATTTTTCATATATATGTGATAAACAATGTTTTATGAAACATTTAAAGCAAATAATAATTATGTAAAGTGTTATTTGTAATTAACATTATTGCAAAATGTATTTTGTATTTTCATTATTGTAAAATGTTACGTTATAATACAAATAATAAAAATGTTAAATAAAAAAATAAAATGAAAAAATGTATTCAAACCCAACAAAAAGGAATAAATTTGTGATAAAAGAGCATAATGAATCCGGCGCAAATAGAAGCATTGGCCAGAATAAGCACAAAACGAATCAATGAAACCAAACTCGATTTCAAGCGCTACCTGTATGCAAGTATAGGATTTGATTCCAGAATTATTTTGATCAAAGGGTGCCGTGGAGTAGGAAAATCAACCCTCTTATTGCAAGCGCTCAAAGAAGTCATGGATGACACTACATCCATCTATATCTCGCTAGATCACATCTATTTTGCATCCACCACCTTATACGATTGTGTAGAATCCTGCTATGATTTAGGTTACCGTACTTTTGTTTTTGACGAAGTTCATAAATACACAGACTGGTCCATAGAAATCAAAAATGTTTATGACTCATACTCCGATGTAAAGATCATGGCAACCGCCTCCTCAGCATTAGACATTATGAAAGGAGCAGCAGATTTGAGCAGACGAGCAGATGTGTATCACCTGCGAGGGCTTTCTTTTAGAGAATATTTGATGATGGAATCGGTGGTAGACATACCTATCTATACATTTGAAGAAATTTTGGCGAAACATGTTGAAATTTATGACACCTATTTTGAGCAATTTCAACTCAAAAAACACTTCAAAAAATACCTAAGCAATGGAATTTATCCATTTTTTAAGGAAGCAGGCAGTCGCTACCATGAACGTTTATTATCTGTGATCAACCAAGTTATAGAAGTTGATTTGCCAGCAATTTTTAATGTGAATTATGAAAGTACCCGACAGATCAAAAAGCTACTTGCAATGCTTGGTAGAATTGCGCCATACACACCCAACATTGCAAATCTATCCAGAGATTTATCAATGTCAAGAACGTCAGTACTTACTTTCATGGATTATTTGGAGTCAGCAGACCTGTTGCACATTCTCAAGTCAAATGCCAAGTCAGATAGCGCTTTGACAAAACCAGACAAAGTATATTTGGAAAACACTAATTTGCTTTATGCTCTGGGAAACCCAACGCCGGATAGCGGTATGTTGAGAGAAACATTTGTCATGAATGCTTTGTCAATGAACAATCAAATTTCAACACCCGCTCGTGGTGATTTATTGGTCGACAATAAATATACCGTTGAGATCGGTGGTCCGAAAAAGGATTTCCACCAAATCTCCAACATGCCCAATCCGATATTGATAAAAGAAGGAATTGAGCAAGGATCAAACGGCATCATACCGATGTGGATGTTGGGGTTGATGTGGTAAATTCGGAGACCGGAAACAGGAGACAGGAAACCGGAAACGGGAAAAAGGAGGAAAAGGAATGAGGGGGGTTGGAGTTTAAGAATTGTCTTCAGATTTAGTATTTGTGAATTGGCTTCGAGCTTCGAGCCACGAGTGGCACTAGTGATGAGCTTTTAAAATCAAGAAACCATGAAGTAAGAAGCCATCAAGTTTGTAAAGTTTATAAAGTTTGTAAAGTTCATAAAGTGGAAAGTTTGTCTCCTTTATGAACTTTTAACTTTCAACTTTATAAAATCACAACGCCAATGATTTAATACATTAAAACCCTCATTTCATCCTTTCAAAGGCATGATTCATACTTCTTTTCAAATCAAGTCTGGGGTATTAATTAGTATTGTTTCGTTAAAGCAATACAATCATGAAAAAATTCTACATTACATCAGCGATCCTGACAATCCTTTTTTTAAACCTAGGTTACAGCCAGGGATGTGTCGCCATAAGAGGCAACTCCAGTTGCAATTCACTTTCAGGAAATGGATTCGAACTCCAATCCAAAGAATTTACAGTTTCTCTAAATGGCAGATATTTTGAATCATTCAGACATTTCAGGGGAGCAGAAGAAGAGCACGAGCGAATCGAAAAGGGAACTCAGGTCATCAATGATTCTTATTTTGTTGATCTATCTGTAGGCTTGGGTATCACTGACAGATTATACGCCAATATCACTTTGCCATATGTACATAATTTGCGTTCATCCATGTACGAGCACGGAGGCAATCCACCAAGCGGCTTGGGAGAGCGACATGAAACGTCTTCAAAAGGACTTGGAGATGTCAGATTAGGTGTTGGTTATTGGATGTTGCCTCAAGGTAAGCGGAATTTTAATTATGCAATTGGCCTGGGTCTGAAGTTGCCAACTGGAAAATATGACTACACAGATATTTTCTATAACCAAGGGGCAGATAAGTCCCAGGATGTCGAAGGCGTAGTCGATCAATCGATTCAACTTGGAGACGGAGGGCTCGGCATCAACCTCGACTTTCAGGGTTATCACGGCCTCTCCTCAAGATTTGGCGTTCTGACTTCAGCATTTTACATGTCCAACCCAAAGTCCACCAATGGTGTTTTAACAAGAAATAAAAGAAGTGAATTTTCATGCCCTGATCAATTTGGAGTAAGACTTGCAGCATATGCAAATATGGGTGCTATAAGTACATTTATAGGAGGACGAGCAGAGGGCGTTCCTGCTACAGATTTGATAGGCAGCAGTGAAGGATACAGAAGACCCGGTTATGCGGTGTCGGTTGAACCAGGAATTAGCTATGGCAAAGGACCCATTTCTGCATTCGTAAGTGTTCCAATTGCTGTGTATCGTAACAGAATACAAAGTTTTGAAGATAAGATCACCACTGCAGAAACGGGTAAATTCACCCAAGGTGATGCTGCTTTTGCAGATTATTTGGTAAACGTAGGCGTAAGTTATCGATTTGGTGGACATAAAATGAATTCCGACCAAAAAGGATCTCTGAACATCCAGATGGGTGAATAAATAAAAGTTCTTTAGGCAAATAAAGGAGTGGTCGGAAGTGTTTCTGGCCACTCCTTTTTTTATGACACTTACAGGCATCTATATGATTTGTTGATGACTTGAGATGTGGATATTTGTCGTGTTAAAGAATTCTGTATAGCTGTCATTCAATCATGAACAGCATTGCGACCAGACCCTAATTTGATGTAGAATTTATGAAATGGATCGTTGTTGCAAGCAGTTAATTGAGAGATGACCTAATGTTCGCAATAATTGATAAATAGGCTTCGCAGGTTTTTGCAGATTGTTTGGCGTTTTAAAGATTATATATTTGTTGTTCATCATGTCCATGTTACCACATATTGAGGAGGCATTTCACAACTTCGTTTTAGATACCCCAGAGGGGTTAAATATTATAGCCATGGATGAAGTCCATGGTAAAAATGAAACCAGCATATGATTTTGGCGGGATTTTTGGCCAAGGTTCCAAAAATCATGACAAAATCCCAACATCCAATATAAGAAGTAGGGAAATGCACCACATTTTACAAGTCATTTACATCATTTTACATTCAAAATAGAAAACTTGGTTGAGATGAGACTAATTTTGAAATATTGTTCATTAAAACCTTAAAGTGATGTCAGCTTATTTCATTTACACTGTTTGCATTCTTTTTAGCATATTATTACCTACTGAGAAAGTAGCTACTGACAACAATGTCTCATCTAATTTGATCTCACTTTCTGAAGACGGTGGAAAGACTTGGAAGGATATTGGCACGGGCTTACCTCAAGGAACAACGGCAGGCACTGTTTATGCAGACCAAAATATGTTATATTTATATACCAACAAAGGTTTATTCCAAACAGTTGGGGATGGTAAAAAGGCCAATTGGACAATGGACTTGAATTTAAAGGCTGGAATTTCTCATTTTATTTCTGGGGGTGCTCGTCCGATTGTAAGATCTTTTGACGATGGATTTTTGCAAAAAGCTGCAGGAATTGGAGTTTGGCAGCCCATATTTGAAGATTTAAGGGGCCATTTAATATACAATTTTGTTTATAGAAAAGATGGAAATGTGCTGATAAGTGGTTCTACTGGCATTCTCAAAGCTAAAATCAATGAGAGGCCTTGGAAAAAGAAAATGGAAGGTAAAATTTTCCTCGATTTGTTTGAAAAGGATGGCGTTTTGATTGCAGGTGGTGAACAAGGAGTGGCAAGATCGACAGATGGTGGTGAAACGTGGAAAACGACCCTCTCGGAGGTTGGATTTGTAACAAAAACCATTGAACTGGAAGGTCAAATATATGCCATTTCCAGGTATGAGGAATCTGCATATCAATTTGTAATGGGACCTGAAAATCAAGTGCTTGATAGACTTTATCGTTCTAGAGATAACGGTTTGACATGGGAAAGATTGGATGCAAAACTTCCAAACGTAAAAAGTATTAATGACATCACCCAAGTAGGAAATGACTTGTTTTGTAGTCTTGCTATTGGTTTGTATAAATCTTCAGATAAGGGCTCGACTTGGCAACAAGTTTTGCCGGCAGCCGAAGTAGGAAAATTCTATAAATTAGCTACCAGCGGAAACAAACTCTATGTAATCCAAACCTTTGCTGGTTGCTGATTTGCCTTTTATTTTTTGATTTTCCAAGTTTAAAAAGCCATCAGTCTGGATTCAAAATGGGTTAGTGTTTTATAAATAGTTGTTTGCCAATTGATGATGTATAAAAATATATTCCCGGCGGATAATGCGTTACATTTACTGAAATAGCATCTGAAATTGCAGTTGACGGATTGTATTGTTCCATGATTTGACCAAAAATGTTTTTGATCTCAAATCCTGTCTGATTCATTCCTTTTGGGGCATTTATGACAATGAAATCACTACATGGATTCGGATATAAAGTAAAGCCAGAGGATGCAGGTAAGAAAACTGACTCTATTTTAGAAAGTGCACTTTTGCCATCCATATCTATTTGTCTGATCCGATAATAAGAAGTCGTTGGGAAAGGGTTTTGATCGACTGTACGATAATTTTGTTCGAATGTGGAATTGCCTTTACTTTTGACAATCTGAAACTGAATCCAGTTTTTTGCATCTCTAGATTTTTCTATTACGAAATTATCATTGTTTTTTTCCGAAGAGGTTGACCATGAAAGATCCACTGCATTTTCATTATTTAAGATAGCAGAAAAAGTATTCCATTTTATTGGAAGCACCACGATTTCCATGTTGGCATCGTGTTCAAACCAAGAGAACCCTTTTACTTGGATTCCAGAAAGCCAGGGATAGGTGCCATCTTCATAATTTTCTCTATAACCTTTTGCCAAACTGGGGTTGAATGCGGTTCCTTCTACCCATGAGTAATAGGGAGCTCTTACTGCATCATAATGAATACCTGGAAAGCCGTGAAGGAAGTCATACATATTGTTTCCATCTGTATCTCGGGATTTCAACAGCAAAACGATATTACTTGGAACACCAGTTTTGGCAATCCATTGTAGTCTTTCCAGAGTCCAATTAAAAAAATTACCACTCGAACTAGATGGTAATGGACGATAGTAGGTGATGAGAATGTGATCGGCGACTCCTGCGATTTCCTCCATTTCAGTCTCCGATGAATGCGTCAATACCAAACCAGTGGCACCTTCACCGCCGATATAGGCTTCACAAATGAGCGGTGCGCCACTGCTAGATAAAGTACTGCTGCAGATAGATTTTATATCGGTAAGTTGACTGATGTAAGATGCATAACTAGGGCAAGAACCATTGCTTGCGGCGTTATAAAATTCGCATTCGTAAGTGATCATATCCAATTTTTCATTGGCAAGTACAGAGATGCAATTGTTATACGACTGTATTTTTTCGGCGCTCGCCAATGATCCAACATTACCGCTTACATAGGTGATCCCTTCGTCGTGGGCTTTTGCAATGAAGTTTCGTAGATTATTCATATCACTGGTGAAAGAGCCACAAGAGGCTGTCAAGATCTGAAACATATTGGTACAGATCAGATAATTAAAATCGTTTTCTATGGCGTAGGCAATGAGTGCATCTTCTGCTGTTTCATTTCCTAAAACGTTGTTTTTGAATTGTGTTACCCAAAGACCGCGGTATGTTTGATCTGGTTCTGGCAATTGTGCTGAAACTTCCAAACAGCAAAAACAGCATAAGAATAAGACAAGATTTATTTTGTAGATTTTAATCATTTGAGCGCTTTAATGACGTGATATGCAAATTTAATTTTAATTTATGTGAATGGTAAATAGTGAATGGTAAATAGTGAATGGTAAATAGTGAATGGTTGTGAAATGTAAAATGTGAGATGTGAAATGTGAGATGTGAAAATGGATTTGTTGAACCGTGGCACGCCATGGCTTCACAGAATAAATGTGATTTTTTAAAGCCTTTTCGTCGCGAGATTTGGCAAGCTATAGAAAATTATAAGTCGCCAAATGTGTGAAAAAAAGATAGATTTGGCGAGCTATAAATAATTATCCCGTCGCCAAAAGTGGAATGATTTTTTTGGATTTGGCGCTCAACAATAAGATCAAAAAATGGGCGACAAAATGGATTTTATTGAAGAAATGGCAGAAAAGAAAAGCCACCCTTTTAGCTTACATATCAGATAGGTGAAATGACTTAAGGGTAAAAATTTCAACCAATAATGGAATTAACTACTTTTTCAGGGGATACCCTTAGTTTTTGTTTCAATAATAATGTTCATCTTTGATTTATAACTCGCAAGCAGTAATGCGCAGTTGTAGTTCTATTCAATTTTTCTATTCCGATGAGTTTGCAGGATTGTGAGCTTGTGCATCTTTTTGTGATGGCTAGTTTATCTATTCTAGGCATTAGTGACAGTATTATAACCTGTGGCTTCCTCTTTTTGTTGTAGTCAGTTTGTTTAATCGGGGGTCAATGTGCCCCAAATGATCCTGATTTGTTAAATAAAAAAGGGAGGTACAACAATATTGTACCCCCCATTGGAAATATGAATTATCAAAAAGTTTATGCGTTGTCGATAAAGCTTTTGATCTCCTCTTTTGATTTTCCAATTTTTGTTTGAAGTCGGCCTAAGAGTTCATCTTCTTTACCTTCAGTGTATTTAAGATCGTCATCTGTAAGGTCTCCATATTGCTGCTTCAATTTACCTTTGATAATGTTCCAATTACCTTTAATCTTATCTGTTGTAGCTCCCATAATTATAAATTTTATTAGGATTATTAAAATATTGTGTTCGGCATTAGAAGGTTTAAGTGGTAATATTTGTTCAAAAATTTGAGCGCAAACAGAGAGGTACAAATGTTAGAACTTGCTATATAGTCCTTGTTTTTGTGTATGAAACTAGACTGAGAAATCAATTTATTTATTGACAATGTAGATGTTCTCTGCAAACTTTTGACTCACTGTAGAGCGCTGCCCATTGACTTCTATGACCATCATCAAATCATATTCTTGAATGGAAATAATTTTTATTTCATTGTTGATTCCCAGACCTACTTTGACAACGTATTGTAAAAATGGGCTGGAGTTATCTTTTACAGCTACCATTGTGCAGGTCGTACCAGGAGTCATTTCTGACAAAGTTTTTTTATGATATACCTTTATTTCTCCTTTGCTGTTTGGAATTGGATCTCCGTGTGGATCAAACTCTGGGTATGCTAAAAATTTATCGAGTTTGTCAACCAGTTTTTGAGATTGGATGTGCTCCAATTGTTCTGCGACTTCATGCACTTCATCCCAACTAAACTCTAACTTTTGATATAAAAATGTTTCCCACAAACGGTGTTTTCTGATGATTTCAATGGCAATTTTTTTACCTTCTGAAGTCAAGTTGATTTTGCCGTACTTCTTGTAATCAACCAGCATTTTCTCCTTCAATTTCTTGAGCATATCATTGGCAGTTGCTGGTTTTACATCCAAAGCAGATGCAAGCTCATTGGTTCCTACTTTTTCCACGCCGCTGTCAAAAGTGATTTTGAGCAAAGCTTTGAGATAATTTTCTTCTGTGTAGGAAAGCAACATTTTCAAGAAATTAGTATATGAAAACAAATATAATCAAAAATATAAAACAAATATTGTTAGATTAACCTAACTTTGTATATTTTAGAAACATAACTTAGGCTAAAATGCTTTTTGAGCGATATAACTTTATACTTTTTTTTATCCTTATTTTTGGTACTGCCGCTGCTCAAAAATCCAGTATTTCTGGCCGAATAATAGCGAATGGCGAGCCTCTTTCCTATGCGTCTGTATCGATCCTGGGGACAAATGTTGGAGCAACTGCTGATTCAATTGGTTTATATAAACTTGAAAATCTGACAGTTGGTCAATACCGCCTTCAAGTCACTTTCCTTGGATTTCAACCGGTAGAAAAACTAATTTCAATAGAAAAAGAAACCAAGATTGAAGTCAACTTTGATCTCACCAATTACGCAATGGCTCTTGATGAAGTAGTCGTAACAGGGACAATGAAATCAGTAAGCAAGTCTGCAAGCCCAGTGTCTGTGGAAGTTTACACACC
Organism: Saprospiraceae bacterium; assembly: GCA_016715105.1. Classification (GTDB taxonomy): domain Bacteria; phylum Bacteroidota; class Bacteroidia; order Chitinophagales; family Saprospiraceae; genus JADKBO01. Next base: position 77,753 of record JADKBO010000024.1, read on the forward strand.
TGCATTTTTCCGCAAAAACCCAAGCCCCAATATTTATGATGCCTTGCAAAATGTAAATGGTGTTAGGCCTCAACTTAATTGCCAAATTTGTAATACAGGAGATATCCACATCAATGGTTTGGAAGGACCTTATACAATGGTTCTTATTGACGGCATGCCCATAGTAAGCAGTTTGGCAACGGTCTATGGTTTGTCGGGGATTCCCAATTCATTGGTTGAACGCATCGAAATTGTAAAAGGCCCAGCTTCTTCATTATATGGTAGTGAAGCCGTTGGAGGTCTGATCAACATCATTACCAAATCGCCACAAAATGCCCCAACACTGTCTGCAGATATTTTTGCAACTAGTTGGGGAGAATACAATGCCGATATTGGATTGAAGTCTAAAATTGGAAAAAAGATAAGTGTATTGACAGGGCTTAATTATTTCAACTTCCAAAATAGGATTGATAAAAATCAGGATAATTTTACGGATGTAGCGTTGCAAAATCGTGCATCTGTTTTCCAGAAATGGAATTTTTTACGCAAGGACAATCGACTATTCAGCATTGCTGGAAGGTATTTATTTGAAAACAGATTTGGTGGTGAAATGCAGTGGGAGGATCAACACAGAGGTGGAGATGATATATATGGGGAGAGTATTTTCACGAATAGATGGGAAGTTTTGGGAAATTATCAATTGCCAACAGCTGAAAAATTGATGTTTTCATTTTCTTTCATTAGTCATGAGCAAGATAGCAGGTATGGAATTACTTCATATATCGCTTCCCAAAAGATTGGATTTTCACAATTGACTTGGGATAAATCGTGGAAAAGTCACGAGTTATTAGCAGGGGCAGCACTTCGTTATACATTTTATGATAATACGCCGGGAACCTCCTCAGCAGGTACCATAAATCAGTTAAATCAACCTCAGAAAACCTGGTTACCTGGGATTTTCATACAGGATGAAATAGCCTTATTTAAGATCCATAAATTATTACTTGGGATGCGATATGATTACCACAATCAGCATGGTCATATTTTTACACCTCGACTCGCATACAAGTGGACAATAGATGATAAAAATACTGTAAGATTTAATGCGGGAACGGGTTTCAGGGTGGTGAGTTTATTTACGGAAGACCATGCTGCTTTAACTGGTTCCAGAATCATAGAAATCAAAAATGAATTAAAACCCGAGCAATCATATAATGTCAATTTAAATTACATTAAGAAATTTTTCTTTCCTTCTGGCACTTTGATAGGCTTAGATTTATCAACATTTTATACTTATTTCAATAACAGGATCGTGGGAGATTATGAGTTGGATCCCAACAAGATTATTTACGATAATTTAGATGGTTTTGCAGAAAGTAAAGGCATCAGTTTGAATGTGGATTTGGCATTAAATAATGGTTTGAAATTTTTGGTTGGAGGTACATTTATGGAAAATACCACCACGGAAAATGAAATAATCACACAGCAAATTTTGACAGAAAAATTCACGGGAACGTGGTCAGTTTCTCATAAACTAGGCCATTTAATTTTGGATTACACGGGTAATGTTTATAGCCCAATGAGGTTGCCTTTATTAGGTGAATTAGATCCCAGGCGTGAGTACTCACCGTGGTGGAGCATCCAGAACATTCAACTAACATTTGATAAAATTCAAAACATTCAAATTTATGGTGGCATTAAAAATTTGCTCAATTGGACAGCTAATCGAGGAAATCCTTTCATCATCGCCAGAAGTTTTGACCCATTTGATAAATCTGTAGAATTTGATAAGCAAGGTAATGTCATTCCGACTGCAAATAATCCTTACGCATTGACATTCGATCCGAGTTATGTTTTTGGTCCTAATCAAGGAAGGAGGTTGTTTTTTGGAATTAGATATGCAATTAAATAATGCAAATTTTTAGAATGATGAAAGTGATTATTATCCTCATTTTATTTATGACAGCTTTACCATCTTTTTCGCAAATGATCACGTATGATTTCGAAAAATTGGACAGCTTGCAAAAGGTTGAAAAAAGAAATGTAATGGTATTTATACATGCGAATTGGTGTAAATATTGCAAAGCTATGATGCAGACAACATTCAAAAATAAAACTATCCAGCAAACACTTAATGATCAATTTTATTTTATTCAATTGGATGCCGAAGAAAGTAAAACCATCTTGTTTAATGGCCGAGCATTTTCCTACCTTCCAACTGGAAATAAAACTGGAAGTAATACACTCGCCCTAGAATTAGCCAATATAAATGGTGAAGTGAATTATCCAACGATCACATTTTTAAATCCAGAAAATGAAATTATTTTTCAGCATTCAGGATTTGTAAATGTCAATGATTTATCCGGTTTTCTGGAGCATTTAAAATTGGCATCGGAATAGAGATTTATTTCAATTAATCTTCCTTTTGCAATCATCGCAAAGTGCAAGATTTACTTTATCAACCGTTTGAATGCTTTCTGCGGCATCTCTCATTACACAAAATTCAGATTTACAATGCATTACTCCAAAATTGTGTCCAACTTCATGCGCTGAGATTTTTTTCATTCTTTCCATAAATAGCGGCTTATTGTTTTGACCCAAACGAAAAGTAGAGACAATACTGCTTTTTCCCGGGCAAAAACCCAAGCCCATTATTCCCCAATCAGCATATTTGGAGCTTGGCATTTTTGGCTTTCCTGAGTCATCTTTTTTGGTAATTGAAATGTCTGATGCAAGCACACCCAAAATGATATCAATGCTGTCAGGTTTGGTTTTTCTCAAGTTATAAATGAGTGAATCAGCCCGATATCTTGGCGATTTGACATTGATAAATGTTGATGGAGGTATAGCTTTTGCTGGTAAAATGACAACCTCCCTTGAATAGAAATCTGATAAAACTTTTTGAATACTGTCTAAATAAATTGCATTCACCTTGCCCAATGGTTGAATACCTATGCGTTTTACTTCAGTTTTGCAGCTTAATTGAATAAAAACAATAAATAGAAAGAAGCACTTTTTACACATTGGCATGAATGATTGGTGTTCACTTTCTAATACGTTCAAAGTGTGTTGAAAATTACCTTAAAATGAGATCTTTCTAATTTCTATCTACTCATTACTCAATGGTGAAAATGATACGCTCATATCTAGTCATCGCAGGACTGCCACCATCCCGACCTTCTGCAATTAAATGGTAGGTTTCTCCGGATGTGGCGGCATTTGGGATTTCAATAGAAGCTCCATTACTACCATTCGCAGAAATTATTAATGAATGTTTGCCAGATCCAGCCTCTTTATACTGCCAAAGTTTCAATGCAACCTTGTCTTTATCAGGATCTTTCAACTTAAATTTGAGCTTGATCTTGGAACCTGATTTGACCAATCTATTTTTTTCTCCCTTTACAGAAATTGAAGGTGCATGATTTGCTTGATCATAATCCAAAATGCACCAATCTGCACGTGCGGCAAAATCCTCTTGAATTACTGGAACCCACCTTGATTGTGCATAAGCCAAGTCCATGCTATCTGAGTAAGGATTAAAGTCGGCAGCAGGAGTGCCATCTTCCCATCGATTGACCTGTTCTTTGGATTGAACCAGTCTACCACCCCAACCGCCATATTCGGGGTGCTCCAGATTTTCCAAACCGACAATGACCAGATGAAGAAATGCTGGAGAGTCGCCTTCTGAAATAAAATCAAACTGCCCAAAACTGCCCCATTGATTGTTTTTGGCTTGCTCCATAGAACTATAAATGTCGTCTATTTCGCCTTTTGGAGGATTTCCATCTCCATAACTGTAATACATTTTGGTGAGTGGACCGTGATTGTTGATGATGTTTTCACCCATGAATTTACCTTCTAGATAAACTTGTAAAGGTTGAGGAACGGCCCTTTTCCAGAAGTAGGCAAAAACCCAAAACTGACTTGCATTATAGTAGATCTTTACATCAGGCCAATAGACGGAGATGTATTTTCGGTAAGTAGCATCTTGATCCAAAATTGCATAAATGATGGCCTTTTTGCAAACCTTATCATAAATCTTTTTCCAATCAGGCGTGTTTTTGTATTGATCTTCAATAGATTTTAATGCTCTTGCTATGGTATTTGTGCCACCCCAAACTTGTAGATAAAGCGGCGTCATGTCGTCATCCAATAATTTTTGCTTGATGTGGTTTGAGCCAGGAGTATCTTTTTCCATTTCACCTTCAAAATCGATGTTTCCAATTTTTATAAGGCTTTTAAGGTATTGGTGACTGGGAAAATCTTTGGAATGTTTTATTAAGCTGGGATATACCTTCCCATAAGCATCTACCAAATCATAAATCCATTGTTCACCTGGCCAACGAAGTTCTGTTCTTTCCCCATACATTCTTTTAGTCATGTCCATTTCAGAGGTGAATTTTGTCCCCTTACCATCCCCTTTGTAATGCCATTGAGAACTGCTGATGATCAAACCCTCAACCTTATATTCATTGCTGTAAAGGAGCATCCTTATGAAAGAATCTACGTCATCGAGTTCGCCATCTGTGGTTATGATCGTGCGAGGCTTTCCAGTATCCACCAATGCACGTTGGGAAATACAATCATTAGAAACAGAAAACAACAGTATAAGAAGGAGACTTCTGGAAAACATGATCTTTGCTTTTGGCTTTAACAGATGATTTGAAGTTGGTGGATTTTTCGATGACCACTTCAAGCAGCCATGAAATACACCCTTTGCATTCAAATAGTGAAAGATACAATCTCTGGGAATAGTATCATGAAAAAACTTTATCTCTATTTTTATCTGCCGTACATCAAAGAGTCTGGAATGAGCGGATGCACAAATCCTTTTTTAAACATGTATAAAATACCGTCATTGCCAATCTCATTTCTTGACTCAGCTGGACCGATCACCTCAATGGTTTGCTCTAATTCTTTCTCCACGATTTTTAAATATTGACCGTCGTGTGTCTGGATAAGCTTCCATCTTTCTTTATTACTAAAATCCAGGAGTTTGTTGAAATATAAATGTTTGTTTATTGTATCAAGCGTCGAAAAATACAATTGAGGCCCTTGCCTTCCATGCCCACTTGAAAAGAACTCATTATTTACACCAACTCGTTCCCAATGGCCAGGCCACCATTCATCTGTATCAAAATTTGGGTCTTTTACACATGAAGATAGAAGGAAAGTCAACAAGAATAAGGTTGAAAATACTTTTTTCATTTTTGTATTAATCTTAAAGATGAAATAATACTGCCACTTTACCTCAAAAAGAAAAAATAGGAAAAACTAGCCCCCGTACAACAAGGAATCTGGAATCAGAGGATGCATAAATTCTTTCAAAAAAACATATTTTAAACCACCATCTTCTATTTCATTTTTCGACTGGACAGGGCCAATAATCTCAATCATTTTATCAGGTTCTATTTCAATGATTTTTAAATATTGACCATCATAAGTCTGAAATAATTTCCACTTCTTTTTATAGTTGAACTCGAGTAGCTTGTGTGGATTTAAAGTGCTACTTATAGTATCAATGGTTGAGAAATAGAACTGAGCACCATTATTGGAAAATCCACTTGAAAAGTATTCATTTTCTTTATCGAGCCTTTCCCAATGACCTTGCCAATAAAATTCCTTTTCAAAAAAGAGGGCCTCGGTATTGCATGAGGATAAAATTAAACAGAGCAAGCAAAATTTTAAAAAATTGACTTTTTTCATTTTTAATTATTTGGTTAGGGTCTAATGTTTGTATAAGCATGCATTAAGCTATCATAATCTCCAATACTATATGGACTTGCTGCATACCAACCATTACTAGTTCCGTTCCAGCCCCAATTCATATGCCATTGAGTTGCTGCAAAGATAGAGCAATTTATGCAAGATGGGCAAACTCCACAATAATAAGGATGAGATCCATAATAGGGATCACCATTACAAGTGCCGTTATCCGTCCAAGATTCATAGTGAAATTGTTTGTATCCATCTGCAAGCCAAATATGCCAATCTGCACCTATTGAATTAGTCGCACCAGTTAATATAACAGGAAACTCTGATACCAAATCGTTATTGATAGCTGAATATCTACTTGATAGACTTCCTAAACCATTATGTGTGTATCCAAAAAAGTTGAGGCCATTACTAATGTTTGCTGGAATTGTGGCTGTATTGCAAGATCCAGAAACGCCATAAATTGAATTCATAGCACTTCCACATAATCTAACAAGCATAGCACTACTTAAAAAGCTACCAGTATTTTGAGAGCATGTTCCTCGAGTAATAGGCATAGAAGAATAATCTGTGTAAGAATTTACACCATTAAATGACATATTCATAATTGGGGATTCATGATACCTCATTAGCATTCCGAGTGCAATTGGTCCACATCCTGCTGGGCTTTTTACGCAATAAAAGCTAGAACAATTATTATCGTTTGGGCTAAACAAAGTAAAAGACTCAGCCTGGGACCAGCGAGCAACAGGATGAACGAATGGACCAACTGTATTGTTATAATATGATTCGCAGTAGTCAGGCCTACATTCTCCGTATGTACATGAGTTACGTGGTTCCAATTTTTTATCCTCCGTGGCTTTTATTTGCTCGTAAGTAAGTAGTCTTTTCCATATGCCTTTTAAAAATTCTGGTTGCTTCTCATTCGTTTTCTTGATGTCCTTAATCCTGCTTTTGTAAAGATTAAGCATTACATTTGGGCCATCTAAATCTGCTCCACCCCATTGATTTTCTTCAGAATATGCTAATATTGGTTCATATCTTGTGTCTGCAGACACAATACAAAATCCTTTGGTGAATTCAATTATGTGTAGTAAAGGAATAGTTGATGTAGGATCCGACAGAGATGTTACCTTTTGTACATCTTTATTTATGTATTCCTGTGTTTTATATTCAGCCTCATATCTGAAAAAGTTCTGAGCTATTATTATTGCTTCACCCTCATTAATTATTTCATTAACATTTTGAGTACTTCTTGTTTGGGTCGTATTTGTGCCAGAAGTCCCATCATTAATATTGTCGAAATTGATATTTTCAGAACAACTAGTGAAAGTTATTGAAATAATTGCAATAATAAGGAATTTCGAATAATTAAATACAAAAAGTAATTTCGAAGAAGGATTTGAAATGTAATTTTTCATTTTAATATTTTGATAAAATAAATTAATTTTTGACAAGGAGATTCTGATGCCTTCTACCGAAAATGCTAGATTGTTTAAACAGGATCATTTCCTCCAGCTGATACTACAAAAATATACAATATATATTTAGTAAGTATTAATCTTTGAGTTAAGAAATTGTAATCAATATTATTTACTTATCTCAATAAGAAAAAAACCAATAGAATAATGTGGAAAGGAAATCAAGGATGATACTGTAACTCAAGGATTAGTGACTTACTTAAGATTCAATATTCAGTCATAATATCGTTAATATTGAATTTTCTTACTTAGACTAGAAAATGCAAAAATTTAAAGATGAAAATTGTGATTATTATAATAGTTCGATGAAGATGTTAGAAAAATCCTAAGCAAAATTAAATTTATCAGTACTTTGGAATCTAATTCAAATTAAAAAACGCCACATGCAAAGACGAGATTTTATCAAATCAGGAGCCATGGCCATCTCGGCCTTACCACTTTATGGATCAACCTTTTTGAATCTGCCCAAACGCATCGCAATCATTGGAACGGGGTGGTGGGGAATGAATATCCTCAATGAAGCAATGGCCGCGGGCAATTGTACCATTGTAGGTGTTTGTGATGTAGATGAAAATGCTTTGAACGCTGCATGGCAAACGGTTAAAAAAGTCAAGGGTGATGACCCCAAAAAGTATAAAGATTATCGGGATATGATTGCCAAAGAAAAGCCCGAAATTGTCATTGTCGCTACTCCTGACCACTGGCATGCACTCAATGCCATCGAAGCAATCAAGGCAGGTGCGCACGTATTTATGGAGAAACCAATCGGACACACATTAAATGAGGGTAAAGCCATCTTGCGAGCTGCCAGGAAATATGGACGTAAAGTCCAGGTGGATACACACAGAAGATTATCTCCTCACAACATTTCAGCAATTGAATTTTTGAAATCTGGCAAGGCAGGAAAAATTACCCAGGTCAAAGCCTTTGTCAATTATGCACAACCGGTAGGAAGTATAATACCCGATTCTGAAGCTCCCGCTCACATTGATTGGAACATGTGGGTAGGTCCAGCACCCTATAAACCGTATAACACGAGTATTCATCCCAAGGGATTTAGATATCACTCTGATTATGCCAACGGATTATTGGGAGATTGGGGCATACACTGGTTTGATCAAATATTGTGGTGGACAGAGGAAAAATGGCCAAAAACTGTTTTTTCTACAGGGGGTAAATTTATCAAACAGGACAATTCAGATGTGCCAGACCAACAGTTGGTCTCTTTTGCTTTTGAAGATTTTGACCTCACCTGGGAGCATAAATTATGTGCAACCAACAACAATGAAAAGCACAATGTTGGCTGTTATTTTTATGGAACAGAAGGCACGTTCCACTTGGGATGGCTTGATGGGTGGACGTTTTATCCACGGAAAAAAGATCAGGAAATAATCCATCAGGACGCACAATTGCACCAGCCTGATCAGCAGAACATCAAGGAAGCTTGGGCTGATTTTTTGCAGTCTATTGAATCGGATAAACTCCCAGCTTGTGATATCGAGAAGGGTTTCAGGGCTACCAATCTCAGTATGTTGGGTATGATTTCTCAGAATTTGGGAAGGAGTGTGCAATGGGATGGGGAAAAGAATGTCATCATCGGAGATGAGCTGGCTAATGGTATGTTGTCTCGTAAATATAGGGATGGTTGGGAATATCCGACAGGGGAGTAGTTTTATATGGGTCGTTCCGCTGGAACTCTGATTTTGTTTTCTTTTGGTGTCCATGGATTGAAATCCATGGTTACTACATGGGTCGAGCCGCTGGCTCTGGATTATCTTAAGTATGATGGATCACAAGAACACATGTGTCGTTCTGCTGAATTTAAGATTTTACTCTTACCGCTGGTATTAGGTTGCGAGCAGCAATAATGGGGTTTTTTATTAAGAGGATCATGCAGGAAAAAATTAAAAAAGGACCAGCAAAATTGGATACAATGCATACTGGCCCTATAGAATTGTGAGGTTAATCAGAGTACAAGACTTTTAGTTGCTGATAAAATACAGCTTGCCCTCTAGTTTTAATATGGATGAACTATTGTTTAAAATCAAAATGGAAAAGCGTTTGATTTTTTAAAATCTTTATCAATCGTTAGAATACTGATATTCACTTTTACATGAAATTAGAAATACCATTATTCTTACTTTCAATGAAACAAAACTAGTTTGAAAGGCGCTGTGAGCCACCCGTATAAATACCTGATTTAAGTGCGCGTAATTATACGGGAGTAATTAAATTATGCTTGTCGATGAAAGCTTTTGTAGCTTTTTGACCTTCCTTCATCAAATCTTGTTTTTGTTGTTCTGTAAGACTGAAGTCTGTGGCAGAAATTCCCAAATCATCGATGATAACTGTTCTGGATTGTGATACTTTATCTACTGAGAAATCAATGTTTTGAGTTTTGAGCAAAGTATCAAATAATGATTTTATATAATGTGTAATATGATCATTTCCAAAAGCATTGACAGTTGGCTTGCGTGAAGTGTTTTCTAAGTAAAACCCAAGTGTTTCGTTGAAATTATTACTATTGCCGTCAAATATTGAGAGTGGGTAATTGAGCAAAACTCCACCATCTACGTACAAATGATTATTGGGTTGATTATTGGAAAATTGCCAGGATTTAAAAAATATAGGAATGGACATAGAAGCCCTTACAGCCTCTGCAACTATCGTATGAGGTGTTGTTTTTACTGAAAATTCTTGAATGCTTTGAGTGTACAAGTCAGTAGCAAATATTCTTAAAGTCTTGAATTTTTTGTTTTGATGGTACAGGTCATTGAAAGTGATATCCTCTGGTAAACCCACATGTTTAATTTTTTCTTTCATCCAATTGAGGAAGACATCACCCTTATATAAACCGTAAGTCGTCAGCAACCGCAGGGGGTCAAATCCATCCTCAAAATTTTTGAAATTTAAATTATTGATTATGTCAATGATGTCGTTACTGGAATAATCTAAAGCTAACAAAGCAGCCGTAATTGCACCAGCAGAGGTGCCTGCAACACTTTCCACATCAGAAAGTAGGCCGTTGACATCGAGTTCGTGGATAGCGCCTGCGTAAGCAATTCCTTTCACGCCACCGCCTTCAAATACTAGGTTTTTAATGGTCATAATTTCAAGTATTATATATTAAGATCAATTTGATCAAAATAGGATTTAACTAAATTGTTGGAAAAACTAACAATTTGATTAAACATTATTAGGCAAGATTACTGAATCATATATTATAAAATACGTGTATAAATACCCCATTTAATTATAGGTACTTATACGGGTTTTTAAGAAAGATAATAGAATTAAGATTGCCATAATAAATATTTTTGAAGTACATTTACGTACAATTAATTTCCAAAATCACAATTATGAAATGTTTAATTATCTTTTTGTGTTTGAGCTGCACAATGCTTTTTGTGGCTTGCACAGAAAAACCCGGTGCAACCACTGAAACTGTGCCTGAAATGTCAGTTGTAGAATCTCCTAGGCCATCCAATTTGTATAAACCTACTCCCAAGGATACCATTTCTAAGGCGACATTTGACCTTTGGGTGAAAAACTGGGAAAAGGGACTTGGCAAGAATCCAGTAACAAAAACGATCAGGTTTTTTAATATGCCAATCATTGACTATTCTGAATTACTTGGTGAATTACCATCATCTTCCAGGCTTTACTTGGGCATTGATGAATCTGTTGTACCTAATATGCCTCATATCATGTTAGTAGGGGTGGATTCATTAGGAAACAATATGATCAGTGAGTCTGATAAGATTTATGATATATCTCAACCTTGCCCCCCAGCCTGTGGCACTGGAGGTGATCAATAAAGTTCATAAAGTTCATAAAGTTTGTAAAGTTGAAAGTTCATAAAGTTTGTAAAGTGTCAAAAAGTTGAAAGTTTGTAAAGTGGGAAGTCTTATTGGGCCTTTTTATATCAAACCTATGGTAATAATTACTTGTCATATTTATTATAAACTATTGTTAAGATTACGCATCATTAGAAATGGCGAAATAGGCTAAATAAACAATTAAAAACAGAAAGGAAATTGGGTCATCAAGAAATGTTGCAAATTTTATCAGTGCTTGCTTTTGTGATCCTTTTTTTATCTGGAATCATAGCAGTAATTTCAATTATAAATTATAAGAAATTTGATATTAGCCTCAAGTTTTTGACCATTTATTTTGTGGTGGCATTTATTTTTGAAGCTGTGTCGCTCTATTTGGCTAGAAATGGAATCAATAATTTATTTCTATTTCATATTTATGCAATTATTGAATTTTCACTTTTAGTTGTTTTTTTTTCGAATCTCATTTATTCGCAACAAGCGAAGAAAAGGATTTACGTTTTTATGGTAACAGGCATTCTTTTTTTAATAGCTGATAGTCTATTTATACAAGGAATTACGGTTTTCAATTCATATGGTTTATTTTTTGTGAGCGCTACAGTTTTGGCCATGAGTATTTTGTTTTTTAAAATGCTCTTGGATAAATGCGAATTTGGTTTGAGTTATGAAAGGCATAAATGGATAATTTTTGGCATTTTTATTACCCATGCTGTCTCGATTATTATTTTATTTTTTAGCAATGCTATTTCTGGATTTGAAAAATCAAATCAATATATTTTGTGGATTTTGAGGTCAGTTTTGGTAATTGTAGCTAAATTGCTTATAGGTCTTGCATATTTACGAAATTTTGGCAATAGGAAATTAATCTGATGTAACTTATGAATCAAAAGGAGATCATCCTCATAATGGTAATTGGTATTTTATTTATACTATTACTTGCTTTGGGTTTTATTTATTTTTTAAATTATTCTCAAAGGAAAATCATTGGATCTCAGCTAGAAGTAAAACAAAAGGAAATAGAATTTCAACAAAAATTATTGACCAATACGATAGAGACACAAGAAGATGAACGAAATAAATTTGCACAAGAATTGCACGATGCGGTATCATCAAAACTGAATATTGCACTCATGAATTTGGATCAGTTGCAGCACCAATTTCAGGAGGGTGAGGATAAAAAAGAAGTCTTAAATGGCGTTTTGACCATATTACGTGATTCATCAGAGACTGCAAGATCTATTTCGCATCAGTTGATGCCGCCAATGATTAAAAAATTTGGCCTTGCTTATGCGCTTGAAGATTTACAAAGCGCTGTAAATATGGCAGGGACAGTTCATTTAGACCTTCAAGGCCTAGAGAATTTAGATATTTTGCCAGAACAAAAAATATTGCATCTATTCAGAATTGTACAAGAATTAGTGAATAACACGATTAAATATGCAAATGCCAATAAAGTTGCCATCCATTTTGAAAAGATAAAGGAGAATTTATATCTCACCTATGTGGATGATGGAATTGGTTTTGATTTACAAACTATAAAGGAAGGTATTGGATTTACCAATATTAGAACAAGGTTAAATGTGTTGGGTGGAAAAATGGAAATAAATAGTAAGGAAAACGAAGGTATGAAAGCCAAAATAACCATTAAAATATTAGAAGAGCATGTATAAAATTGGAATCATAGACGATGAATTTTTATTTGCCAAGGGCTTGGAATTAATGCTTGAACAAGAAGAGCAATTTGATGTAAAGATCATTGGTCAAAATGGTAAAGAATTATTGAATTACCTAGACCAGACGGATGAAATGCCAGATGTAATTTTGCTTGATTTATCCATGCCAGAACTTGATGGAGTAGATACTTTATCAGCGCTCAATAAAAGGGAAAATTATCCCAGGATCATTATACTTTCTTCCCACTACAATCCCGGCATCATCGTTCGTACTATTACCGAAGGAGCCTCAGCTTTTTTGAATAAAAATGAAAAAATCGAAGAGGTGATGCGTACAGTTTTGAATGTTGCAGAAAAGGGATATTACTTCAACGAATACGTTTTCAATCTTTTGAGACAAAGAAGACTTTCGTCTAAAGTAGACCAAAAAGGAATTGATCTTACGGAAAGAGAAATTGAAATCCTAAAATTGATTTGTGAAGAATTAACCAATAAAGAAATCAGTGAAAAACTGTTCATCAGTTCTAGAACGGTAGAAGGTCATCGCAATAATTTACTCATCAAAACTGGTGCTAAAAACACTGCCGGCTTGATCATTTTTGCCATCGAGCATGATATCTATAAAGTAAAAATTTCGAAGTTTAATTGAGTTTGTAAAGTTTGTAAAGTTCATAAAGTTTGTAAAGTTTGTAAAGTTTGTAAAGTTCGTGAAGTTTGTAAAGTTCGTAAAGTTCATAAAGTTCATAAAGTTCATAAAGTTCATAAAGTTCATAAAGTTCATAAAGTTCGTAAAGTTTGTAAAGTTCTTGAAGTTCATAAAGTTCGTAAAGTTTGTAAAGTTCATAAAGTTTGGGGGAATTTAGGAGGGTAAATCTTTACGCCTTTGATGATTTTTATTTTGGGCTACCTTGAGACTTAGAATCCTGCTGATCTTGCAGAGCTTCGTTGATTTTTGTTTCAGCGTTCATCAGCGCAATCTGCGGGACACCTATATTGCTGACCTCCGAGAAGTGAATGAGTGATCGTAAATAATTGTGAATGGTAAATGGTAAATAGTAAATAGTGAATAGTGTGAGATGTGATAAGATGTTTGAGAGATGATTTTCGCATTTTCAGATCCTTTGCCCCTTTGGACATTGTTGGCGAAGCAAAATGACCTCTATTGACCTCCATTGCGTCCCCTTGCAAAAGCAGGGACAAGCCGCAGGACATTGACCTCCCATTGAAATCTCATTGAAATCCTATTAACCTCCCATTGAACTATTGTTGAAAACTTTCCACAGCCGCTCTTACACTTCCATATTTTTCTAATAGAGCTAAGGCTTCCTCGTATTTAACTGGTATTTGTTCAGCAATCATTCTAGCGCCACGATCCACCAATTTATTATTACTCAATTGCATGTCCACCATTTTATTCCCTTTTACCCGACCCAATTGAATCATGGTTGTGGTGGTAATCATATTGAGCACCAGTTTTTGAGCAGTGCCGGATTTCATACGTGTGCTACCCGTCAAGTATTCGGGGCCCACTACTACTTCGATTGGAAAATCAACGGCTGATGCAATAGGAGAACCTTGATTGCAAACAATACAACCGGTGGAAATATTATTTTGTTTGCAAATTTTGAGACCATGGATTACGTAGGGGGTTGTACCCGAAGCAGCGATTCCAACAACCACATCCCCATCATTGACATCATATTTTTGTAAATCTTCCCATGCTAGAGTAGGGCTATCTTCTGCAAATTCAACAGCCTTTCTGATTGCCTGATCTCCGCCGGCGATCAATCCAATGACCAGATCGTGGGAAACACCAAAGGTAGGGGGACATTCGGAGGCATCCAAAATACCCAATCTTCCACTGGTGCCAGCACCAATATAAAACAACCTGCCGCCAGCTTTCATCTTTGCTACGACCACTTCAACCAATGATTCTATGGCAGGAAGTACCGCTTTTACCGCCAAAGCTACTTTTTGATCTTCCTGGTTGATTTCAGCAAGGATACTGCTGATGGGTTTTTGTTCCAAATTGGAATAGAGAGAGCTTTCCTCAGTGGTTTTTATCATATTACTTTTTATTTGAAATAAGCATTAAGCCCACAAAAGTGAGCAGTCCATTGACGAGCAAATTGAGATATCCAAATTTCAATCCCCAAAACAGATCCGTTGAATAGATATCCAGAAAATAACTCAAAACTGCAGCTCCGATGCAAATCAACCATACCCATTTATCCAAAACACTTCTTTTAGTCAGAATGGCGAAGGAGAATAAGCCCAACAAGGGCCCATAAGTATAACCAGCAGCTTTAAATACATTATTGACAACCGCGTCATTGTTGATGATAGCAAAAAGCATGATGGTCAGAAATATCAAAACAGAGAAGCCGACGTGAACCCATGTCCTGGTTTTTTTCTTTTCTTCCTCCGATTTATTTGATTTTTGCATATCCAGAAAATCAATACAAAAAGAAGTAGTCAATGAAGTCAAAGCAGAATCGGCACTCGCATAATTTGCCGCCGTAATCCCAATAATGAAACAAACACCAACGATGGGACTCAAGTGTTGCAATGCAAGTGTAGGGAATAAATAATCGGACCGATCTGGAACAGGAATGCCCATTTTTTCCACATAGATATACATCAATGCTCCAAGGGTGAGGAACAATAAATTTGCAAAAACCAAAATGATAGAAAATAAAAACATGTTTTTCTGAGCATCTTTCAATGATCGGCAGGTGAGGTTTTTTTGCATCATATCTTGATCCAATCCGGTCATCACCAAAGCAATCAAAGCTCCGCTGATGAACTGTTTGAAAAAATTATTGGGATCATTCCATCCTTCTTCAAAAAACCACCATTTATCCAGATTTGCATCTTTTATCGCTGTCATGGTTTCTGTAACATTGATACCTAAAGAACTTGTGATTGCTACAATGGTCAATATTAGCGCAGTAATCATGGAGACCGTTTGAAATACATCTGTAAAAACGATGGTCTTGATGCCTCCCTTGAAAGTATAAACCCAAATCAATACAATGGATATGAGTACAGTAAGCCAAAAAGGAATGCCCATTGGTCCTAAAACAAATTTGTCGAAAACCAAGGCCACCAGATACATTCTGAATGCAGATCCCACCAATCTGGAAAGCAGGAAAAAGCCCGCCCCCGTTTTGTAAGAGCCTTTGCCCAATCTCTCTTCCAGAAAACCATAAATGGAAGTGAGGTTGTGTTTGTAATAAATGGGCATGAGCACCGAGGCTATTACAAAATATCCTACCAAATAACCCAAAACCATTTGCATGTAGGAAAATTGTTGGTTTCCTCCTCCTGCTCCCACCACACCTGGAATCGAGATGAAAGTGACACCACTCAAACTCGCACCGATCATCCCGATGGCCACTAAAAGCCAAGGGCTGTTTTGATTGGCAGAGAAAAAGGTATTGCTGTCGCTGTTCCCAGCAGTTAAATAGGAAATAAAGATGAGTATTGCAAAATACCCCAAGATGATGGAAATGATGACCGTAGGGGTAAGTGCGAATAAAAGCATGTCTTAGATTTATAAGTTGGGCTCTAATTTAAATGAAAATCTGGAAATGGGATTTTAAAGTTCATAAAGTTTGAAGTTGGAAGTTCATAAGTTAAGGCGAAAGGTCGTTTTAAATAACGGTGAAAAGCCTTGCGTTGTGGCCATTTTTAACCTATAGAGACACGGAACTTTTCTGCGCTTTAGTTGGAAAGTTCAATTGTTTAAAGTTTAATCGTTTAAAATTCATAAAATGGAAACATATCGAGGCTAGAAACCTCGCAGCTCGAGGCTCGAAGCTCGTTGCCAAAATCACCGAAGGCTGAAAACTGATCGCTGATCGCTGACCACTTGATCACATTGCATCAAAGATTTCATCCAATTCATCAAAAGATTTTACACCAACAGCAATCTCATCTCCACCTCTGAGTACAACGCCGACATTGGGTGCATAATCCTTCAATATGTCCAAATCTGCAGGTTGGATATTGGTGTCAATATAGACGTCTTCATGGGCATTTGAGAGCTTTTCTAAGTCATCAATGGATAAGTTTTTCAATGCTGTTTCAAGTAGAAAAATAGGACCTACCTCAACGGTATTTCCCCACTTCACTTTTTGCATGATTTTGTAGTCGCCAAATTCCTTGTTGTCCTTCCACAAAAGTGGTAATACAATGATCTGAGGATTGAGTGTCGATATTTTTTCAAATAAGTCATCACTCCATTGCAAATCTTCTATTTCTAGTGCAAAATAAGGTACTTCAACCCATGACATTATTTCTTTTATTTGATCAATCGACGTGGATGCATTCAACTGAAAACTGATGATTTCGGCACCTTGGGCGGCAAAATATCGGGCATCAGATAAATTAGCAATGGAGGAAGCATAAACCTTTATTGGGATCATATGTATCTTAGCGTTTTATAAATATTGAAGGGTAAAGGTAATGAGTGCGCCGAAGGAACAGAAAAGTTATTTTGAAAAAGTATATGAAGTGACCAATAAGATACCACGAGGTCGGGTCACGAACTATGGGGCCATTGCAGAATTCTTATCCTTGGGTTCGGCTCGGATGGTAGGTTGGGCCCTCAATCACAGTCATGGATTGGAAATACCGGCTCATCGCGTGGTGAATAGATTGGGTGAATTATCGGGCAGGATCATGTTTGCAAGCCCGACATTGATGCAAGAAAGATTGGAAAGCGAAGGCGTCAAGGTTGAAGATGATAAGGTGGTTGATTTCAAAAAATTATTTTGGCACCCAAAGGAACAGTACGAAGTCACACCTATTGAAGAAACCGATACCACAACTTACATCAGCCATTCTGTTTTGGATTTGAATGTTATTGCTGAAAATATTCTAGAAGAAGCCAAAAATAGGAATATCTCTGTTTTGACATTTTATGGTGATTTGGGAGCGGGAAAGACGACGCTCATCAAAGCCATGACCAAAACCCTTGGAATTGATGAAGCCAATAGTCCTACCTTTTCATTGATCAATGAATATCTAGATAAAAAAGGGGCAAAAGTTTATCACATGGATTTATACAGATTGGAGTCCAAAGAAGAAGCGATGGATATTGGAATCGAAGATTATTTATTCAGCGGTAATTTGGTAATGATAGAGTGGCCACAAGTGATAGAACCCTTGTTGGAGGAGCATTTAAAAATTTCTATTAGTAGGAGGGGAGATGGATCGAGGATGGTGAGTTTAAGCGAGTAATTGAATACTGGAATGATTTTAATTCGTGGGTTGAAGGCTGATCATACTTCATCCTCTATGCAAGGTTATCAAAAAGATGATAAATTAATAGAGTTGAATGAAAGATTAAGAAGACTATCAAACATGAAGGGCTCAAGGAAATGAATAAAACTTAAATAAGGAAAGGGATAAAAGATATAATAAATAAAGAATGGATATTAGATTTACTCATATTTGTGTTGTGGAAGACTTTGTAAATGACGACCTCGATACAATTTTTATTTATGATAGCTTATTACCGTATATTAAGAATATTCTTTTAGCGAATGATTTCAAAATCCCTGATGATTGGATTCTAATTTATTCTGCTGGTTATACTAATGGAAGAACCCCATTGGTATCAAAAAATAGAATTGGAAGCTACCCATCTGACAAAATGAAATACATAACTATTATTATTCCTGTACCTTTGGAGTCTGAAATAAGGTGGGGTGTGAATCTGAGCAACATTTATATCGCAAAGATCACTATGATAAGTTGATGAAAAACTTTGGGAATTAGATGTTGATTACAGGAATTACAACAAAAGAACGGACTATATAACAGCTTGCCTAGAAGCTGGCATAAAGAAATCATTTGAAGAAGGATTTACAGTTGGCGGGGTAAAAATAAAAACTAAAAACACATTCGAAATGTAGTTTAACCTACTGTCCTAAGTCTGTTAGTCTCCCAACCACTTCTATTTTAAGTTTTAAACTTAAAAACTCCATTAAATTTGCCTCAAGAAAATGGTCAAATTCATTTCCAATTGGTACATAATCCTGTAAGGGCAGGATTTGTAGATTACCCTGAAGAATATCCTTATAGCAGCTATCGAAATTACTATGAAGAAATTAGACTAACCGTCAATTTAAACATAGAAATATTATATTTGAATGAAGAATGAAGTTAGCAGTTAAACCAATATGGGTTTTAAGTTGCAAACTTAAAACAGCTTGTGATGAAGGACTTAATTTTTGTCGATTTTAATAATGCTGATAGCCAAGGTCGTTTGCGTTTAAATTTAAAGGGAACAAAGGAAGATTTGAAAAAGAAAAGTATAAGACTAAGACATGGTCTTTCTCTTTTATTTGGGGATGGGTGTGAACTTTCAGTGACTGGCATTGTGGAATTTTCAAGCGAGGAAAAAATTTGGGTTGCAAGAATAGAATGGGGAGAGATAATTAGAATTACTACCGACGATTGAAATGACTTTAAGCTATTTTTTTTGATGGATGGAATAATACTCCTAACTACTGCTATTTTAAGTTTTCAACTTAAAATCTCTATTATTATTTCTGCTAAATCCTATTTTTACTACAAAAAATAATGAGCGGAACAAAAGAACTTAAACAAATGAATACAATAATATCAAATGATGGATGGCAAGAGATTAAATTTATAGAAATAGATACTCTATCAAAAAATGCACATAGTTTTTTACTTTTTGAAATAATATTGAAAGCTGATTTCTGGAAGAAAGATGAAGCTATGGATGGATTTTTTAATGAAGTGGTGACTGATAAAAGAATAACCTTTACTCAAATTTGTATTGATGAATTGATCTGGAAAAAATTTATTGATTTTATAAAAAAATGGAGAGATGACGGCTTGTTATTTGACCTTGAATTTTATAATGAATTTGGACAATTGTTAAATATTAAAATAAATGCTACATACAATGGATTGATATCTTCAAAAGAAAAACCTGTTCTAACTTTATTGCTCAACGATAGCCGCACAAAGTTTCAGTTTGATATGATTGTTGATAGAACTTCTTTTGATAGTTTTATAGCACTTTAGAAGTGGAATATTTTTTTTTAATTTCTTGCAGGCATTTTTTTACAAACAAAAGAACTCGAATTCGCAAATAATATCAACATGATAAAGGAAGGTTTGCACAGATTATGGCTTGTTTTTGTAAATATTAAGCCAATCAAACCTCACAAGTTTATAGACTTGATTGAGATAGAGGATGATAATAATATGCCAGAGTTTATTGGTGCATGGGCAAATATTATCATTAAAGCTGATGATATTCAGGAGGTAATACAAATTTTACCTGCAGGACTACTCGAAAAAAACTTTGAAGTGGTTTTTGTCGATAAAATTGAGAACATGAACAGCTTAGTGGAACATGAAAACTTAAATCAAATGGTATTAGATGAAGCAAACTGGATAAATGATAGTGAATTTGTTTTCATGATAAGTGATTGTATTTATCCATATGTTGATGAATAGTTTGCAATTTTTTTCACTATTAAAAAATAATTATATTTTTATACCAAACATAAGTATTTTGAAAGGCTTATAAAGTTCAATGAAAGCAGAAGATATAATTTTATGGGAATCAAATATATTCTGGGCAATTAACAATGCTGCGGATTTGGAGCTGCAAAAAAATGCTTGGCTAGGTAAAAGTCCGGGAATTGTTTCTTCATTTTGGGAAGTTATTTCCATTCTATATGATGATTTTGGTTTTGAGGATTATATAGTATATTATGAAAATACTTGTGGTGTAGATGAATTTTTATTGGAAATGAGAGAGTTGGATAAGTGGATTTCAGATTATAACCCTTTTGATTCACAAGAGCAGATTTTATCAGACCCTTTTTGGATTGAAATTACCAAAAAAGCTAAAATTACATATGATTTGGGTTGTCAATATAAACTCAAAAATGAAAAAAACCGACTTTAATGTTTTTCTTAGAAAATCAGTGAAAAAATGATGAGATTTATTTTAGACTTTGAATATTTATTTTTGATCGCAATTGGGGCAAATATTATAAAAGACGGAGCAAAGATTTAATCGTTACCGTATTTTCTTTGCCGAAGTCCATTTTTATCAATGACTGTTATTGCATTTTCAAAGACTATTTGTTTTTCTTGAACTAAGATCTCAAAAATTCTACCAGGCTCTTCTGGCCCAAAATTATCCATTCTAAAAAATACTACTCCTCCTTCAGGTCTAAAATTAAAATTGAAAATCAGTTCTCCAAAATCACTGTCAAATGTTAGGATTGTTCTTTTATTATTTATTGCTATTTCCATAACCTCAAAGTCCTTAATACCAGGAGATTCCAAAGCAATACATAGAACATCAAAACCTTTAGATCTTAAATAGAACACACTTTTTAAAGGAAAATTTTCATCGGAAAGTAATTTCATTTGAAATGACTTAAGCTATTCTTTTTGATGGCTGGAATAGTAGACCATCTTTGATACAATCCTGGAGATAAAGGAAAATAGCTTTCAAAGATTCTTTATTAAGTGTTGGATAATTTTCAAGTATGTCTTTTTCATCCCAACCTTGGCCAAATAAACCCACAACATGTTCAACTGAGATGCGTGTACCCTTGATTAATGGTTTGCCCAATAATATTTCTTTATCAGAAACAATGTAATCTTGCCAGTTCATTTTTTTTCTATTACAATACAAAGTTATGAACTTTTTAGCTAGCATGACAAATTTTGTAGCTGGAGAGAGATTTCCCCTATTCAAAAGATCAATCCAATTTCTTCAAATTTTCCTCCATCCGTACCAAATACCGATGTTTCAAATAATATTCCTTTATGCCTTCCAAAACCTTTGCTGACTTGTCCCCAGAATCAAAGGCTAACATAAATGATTGTGATTGATCCAAAAGAGTAGTTTTGAAATCACTGATTTGATTTTTTACGTTTTCCAAGGCTTTGTCATTTTCCTCCATCTGCAAATCCATGATGGCTTCGTTGATGTCCATAACTTCCATCAAAAAATCTTGTGGTACGGTATTTTGGCCTTCGGGAGCGAGAACAGCGTGCTCAGTCAAAATATACTTTATCCTCAACTCTTGATTGGAAAGCACTTTGTATGCTTCATTGTTGATGGAAGATAAACGTAAAGCTTCTTCTTGGGATTCATCATCTTCTTGAGAAAAAAAATCGGGATGATAAGCCCGTGATTTTTCCAAAAACTTTTTTTTGAGCAGTTTTTGGTCTATTTCAAATGCTTCAGGAATATCGAAAAATGTAAAATAGTTCACGATATGTTATTATTGAAAAAACCGATTGATATCCAGTCCGAGTGCGAAAACCATGAGGGTGATCAATAACACAAATCCAGCGGTGGTCACAATTTCCATAAAACGATCAGATGGTTTTTTACCCGTGACTATTTCCCATAGTAAAAAGAGAACATATCCACCATCCAATGCAGGTATTGGGAGGATATTGAAGAAAGCCAAAATGATGCTCAACATGGCAGTGATGGTCCAAAACCTTTCCCAACTCCAAGATGCATCAAACAGAGTTGCAATGGAAAGCACGCTACCCAAGCTATCTTTAGCCTTGATGTTTCCTTTGAACATTTGGCCAAATGCTTTGATTTGATTGGTCAAAAATGAAACACCTTTTCCTACCCCCGCAGGGAATTGCTTGAGCTATGGAATATTTCTCTCTAGAGATGGTAAGAAACTTGTCTTGTGCATAAAGCGCAGCGCCAATTGCGGCATTAGAATCAAGAGCAGCCACCATTTGTAAAGTATCTTTGCCCCTCAATACGATCAATTTTACTTCCTCATTTTTGTGCTTTTTGAGCTCTGTAGAAAGTTGATTGATGAAAATAGTAGGACTTCCATTCACAGATAAAATCTTATCATCTTTTTTAGACCTGCTTTTTCAGCAATGCTTTTATCGTTGACTTTGGCTATTTGTTGTGGGTATCTTTCCAAGATCAACCCTTTATTTTTATTACTAGGCGACGTAAGTTTTTGAGCAAAATTTGCGGGTACTTGCAGCGTTATTTCACTACCTTTTCTATTTACTTCAAAGCTAGAGGCGTTGTTGAATACAATTTCTTCGGTAAAGATACCTCTGGAAAATCGATCAACAGGTTTGCCACCGATGCTGACCAATTTATCGCCATCTTCGAGGCCCAATTCCATGCCAAGGCTATCGACCATGATGCCGTATTTCAAATCAGAATTTTTATAGTAAGTCTCTCCGTAGAAATACAAGAGTCCGGCAAAAATGAGAAAACCGAGGATGAAATTGACCACCACACCACCGACCATGATGATGAGTCTTTGCCAAGCTGGTTTTGCTCTAAATTCCCAAGGCTGTACAGGTTGCTCCAATTGCTCCTTGTCCATACTCTCATCGATCATTCCAGCAATCTTTACATAACCACCAAATGGTACCCAACCGATACCCCATTCTGTTTCACCAATTTGTTTCTTAAAAAGTGAAAAATATGGGTTGAAGAAAAGGTAAAATTTCTCTACCCGGGTTTTAAACCACTTTGCAGGTAGGTAATGACCAAATTCATGAAGAACCACTAAAATAGAGAGACTCAATATTACTTGAAATACTATACTTACTATATCCATTATAATCGCTTACGAAATGCTGATTTTTAAATTAATTTTGCTCAAATCTGTCTCGAATTTGCCTTCGATATTTCACAGACAAATAGGAAACAAACGCCCAAGTTTTTGGTTTGGTGTGCAAACATAGGTATTTTTGATAAACATAACGCAAAACAAGAAAAAGTGTACCTATTTTATAGCAATCAAATAGACCAAAAGGAAGTAATTCTGGACGAAGAACAGTCCAGACATGCCTCCAAAGTAATGAGATTGAAGGCAGGCGATGTTTTTGAGGTGACTTCTGGCCAAGGAGATAAAGTTACTTGTCGTATTGCTGAAATTGGCAAAAAATCCTTGACTGGTACTATATTGGATAAAACAGTCTTACCTAGAAATCCTTTGAAAAGAGCCATCGCCATCGCTCCCACCAAAAATGCGGACCGTTTAGAATGGTTTGTTGAAAAAGCTGTGGAGATTGGTATCGATGAAATTTTTTTCATAAAAACTCAGAGAAGCGAAAAGCCGAGGGTAAATCTTGAGCGGATGAATAGGATTGCCATCACGGCTTTGAAGCAATGTTATCAAACATTTATGCCACAATTCTATGAGTTGAATGATTTTGCTAAAGTAATCGAAAAGCTCCAAGATTATCCAAACAGGTACATTGCGCATTGTGAAGACCCAGAACAACATCTCAAAACTTTTGGCCCATTCCATGATGGTGTCATTGTTTTCATAGGACCTGAAGGCGATTTTAGTCCTCAAGAAGTTGATAAAGCCAAACTTTTAGGTTTTAGCGAGGTGTCGCTGGGGCCATCACGGCTCAGGACTGAAACGGCGGGTGTTTATGCGGTAACGGTGATGAATATATTTCAATAGACGAGAGATGAGAGACGAAGGACGAAAGTTCAATAAATTTCATCTCTTTTAATCTCGTTGAAAAATACTTTTTTTTTCAAGTTTGCGCTACCCCCCAACTTTGACCAAACGAAATGCCATGAAAAAGACACTTGGTTTATTGGTGAAAAGCGTCTAAGAAGAATTTGAAAAAGGCAGTATTTGACACTTAAAGAGCTCTCTCTTTCAACTTCCTTCTTTCGTCTTTTTTCTTCCAAACTATTGCAATTAAGAAACTTCATATAATTTTAGGACAGTTCATTTTGAATTCAAGTTTTATTTATTCACTTTTGGTTGAAAATGAACAACTATTAAAAAACCACATCATGAAACGCTTTGCCTTATTATCTATCTGCGCATTTTTTCTTTCTCTTGGGGTCAAAGCCCAAAAGGTAGACATTGACAATTTTAATGTCGAGGTGAAATATGCCAATTTACCTGATAATTATACACACCCATCTGAAAGATCCTATTCTTTATTTGTGGATGGCGCAATAAATGGGTCTCGTGGAAACCTTAGAAATCAAATCAGAATATTTGGATGGACACCTGAAAATGATGACGTAAGTGACCTCAATGCAACTATAGTTTTAAAAAATATGACTGCTGGTAGGGCACTCCCTTCTAATAGAACAGAAGAGAAAAAGGACAAAGATGGTAAAGTCATATCCAGAACCACTTATTACAAATATGGGGTAACGAACACTGGAAATGCAAGATTGGTCATTTACGGACCCAAAAACAGCTATGATTATTATAAAGATGCTCGTAAGGACGCTCAGAAACAACGAGAAAAGGAAGAAAAGGAAAAAGAAAAGGCAAGAAAGAAGGGGGAAAGAGTCAAAGCTGAAGAGGAAAATCCATTCCTTAAATCTGTAAATACTCAAGTGCAGGAAGTTGAGGAGGTCACCAGAGTAAATAAAACTGGAAGGACCTTGGCTTATGACATAGATCTTGGTGAATGAAAAGGAATTCTATTTGAATGCAGAAAGTAAATTTTCAGAACATGGCAGCACATTTTTAAGAAACATTGAATCCAGAGTCAACAATCATCTCAATGAACTTTATGGCTTCAAACCCATGAGAAAAAATGCCAGATTTAAAAAGTTAGATTCCAAAGATCACCCTGAGTATAAAAACTACAATAATGCCATGCAAGCAGTAAAGGTTATTTTTGGTAAAATGAGATATAATCAAGCCATTGACGACATCACACAAGACCTACAACCTATAATAGCTTATTTTGATGGCATTGCAAATAAGCTTGCTAGAAGTCAAGACAAAAATGATAAAAAGTTAAGAGCAGCGACTTATTATAATCTTGCACAAATTTATTATTACTTGGATCAACACGATAAAGTCATTGAAATTGGTGAGCAAATCATTGATTCAAAACATGATGAGGGTGATGGCAAGGATTTTATAAAAAATGCCAATAAAATCATGGACCAATTGTATTTTTTAAATATGAAAAATAGACACATTGTTCCAACGAACGAGGCAGATAAGAAAGACGAAGTTGGTGAGGATGATTTGAGTATACCTTAGAAACCATTACCTTTAGGTTTCAAGAATAGTTTTCTAAGTTTTTGGAAACTATAAAGTAATATGTAGATGGATAAAAATGCAAAAGCGGTTGAACTATTCAACCAGCTTGCCGATCAATATCAGGATCAATATATGGATCTTGAGCTTTATGAAGAATCATTGGATTTGATATGTGAAGAGCTGGTTGAGGACGCCGAAATACTGGATGTCGCCTGTGGTCCTGGCAACATCACCAAGTATTTGATGCAACAAAGAGGTGATTTTAAATTGTGGGGTGTGGACCTGGCGTCCAATATGCTTGACTTGGCAAGGATCAACAATCCTGAGGCTACCTTCCAAATCCTGGATGCCCGAAAAATTGGAAATATCAAGAAGTCTTTTGATGCAGTGGTTTGTGGCTTTGTGATGCCTTATTTATCGCTTGGAAGAGAGTGTGCAAATGGTTTTTGGAGCTGCAAAAATTTTGAAAGAACAAGGTTACTTATACATAAGTACAATCGAAGGAGATTACAAAAAATCTGGTTATAAAAAGGGAAGTACCAATGAGGGCGTTTTTATGTATTACTATGATGAAGCCTTTTTGACAGAATTGATCAAACGCACAGGTCTGGAGGTTATTGATGTAAAAAGAACTTCTTATTTACACAGGGGTGAACCAACCACAGACTTGATGATCGTGGCCAGGAATTTTGATCCAACAGCTATCCAAGACTTATAAAATGCTCAGCTTTAGAGAAAAATAAATATTGGTTTTTGGTCCCACTTCATAATATCTACCTCCAGCTGCATTGATGAAAATATTGCTGTAATAAAGATCTGAAAGTATATACTGAATTCCTGCATTTGGTTCAAGTTGTATTTTGCCAAGTGTAAAAGAAGATTGCAAACCTACATTGGAAAACCAAACTGGATTGATCGAAACAGTATTGGCCTCGTTGGCATACAATTGACCTTGATACCTTAATTGTCCACTGAAGGTTATTGCTTTAAAAAGCTGTGTTTGTCCATTGAAATTTACTTGACTACCAGGAAGACCGGGCAATCGATTTTTGACATTTTGGTCGTTGGTAAAAGTCATTTGATTAAACACTCCTGATACTCCAAATGAGGTTTTTGCCATTGGTAAAAATGACAAATCATATTCCAAACCTTTTCTATTGCTTTTTCCACCATTTTTATAAAAAATGCGTCCTGGTGTTTCCGGCAATTCATAGGGCAAAAGCTCATTACTGGAAGTTGTCATGAACACATTGGCTTTTATGGATAGCTTTTTATTTTGAATGCCAATTCCTATTTCGTTGTTGAATGTTCGCGCTGGCGTGAGGTTTGCAAAACCGCCCCCTTGAGGATTGTTACTGATTTCGGTCAATGTAGGAGTTTCAAACCCAGTCGTAGAAGAAGCAGAAAGTGTCAAAAGTTTGGATGCTGCAAAAGTGAAATCCAAACCACCACTCAAAGGATAAAAAGTTTGATCACCGCCTTGGTTTCCATCACTCAAAAAGAGGTCTTCAAGTGATAAATTGATTCTTTCCAATCTACCGTTTGCAACCAATGTAGTTTTATTGTTTCCTACTTTGAATTTAGAAAATAAACCAATGGTTGAAAATGATTCATTTTGATCAAGCCTCAACTCACCAGAATCGGTTTTGAGGTTATCATTTCTGGTACGGTGGTCATTTTGAGCTTCCATATCCAATCCCAGATCAAGTTTTCCAAAGTCAGACAGCAAATTCAAAAAAGAAAGCGTGGTATTACCGCCATAAAACACCCGGTTGAAACTGACTTGCCCACCGTTGGCAAAAGGAAGTTGATTGGAGAAAGTCCTTCTGGCGGCGAAGCCAGTAGTTTGCCATGTTTTAAGTAAACTTATTTTTTTTTGAAAAATTACACCCAATTTTTGCTGGCTGACCGATTCTCCTGCACTGAAATCTACATTTTGCAAACGGGCACTTCGGGGTTCATCCATACTTTGTTGTAAGGTAATGCCACCAGCATCTTCAGCATCAGGACTATGAAAGCCATTGGCAATAAACTGGAGCGTACTTTTAGGAAAAATGAACATGGATTTTGCCAGAAAAGTATAATTGGAATAGGCACTAAATTCCCTAAAACCTTGATATTGAAGACCCCCAACTGACAAAAATAATTTACGCTTCGCTCTGCTTTGCCCATATGAAAGACTTGTTCGAAATAATCCATTAGAACCAATCGTCGATTTGATAGATGCCTCATTTTTGCTAGTAGGCCATAGACTTGCCATTTCGATTACGCCACCAGATGCGTTGGAATAGATGCCGCTTGCTGGGCCTTTCAGGACGTTTACAGTACTGAGTAAAGAAGGGTCAATGTTATCCACATCTGCTTGACCATCTGGAGTGGATTCGGGTAAACCGTCCAGCATCAATTTAATACCCCGGATACCAAAAGCAGACCGCATGCCAAAACCCCTGATGGAGATACGCATGTCCTGAGAAAAATTTTCGGTACTTGCAGTAAAGAGACCACTTGTTTTTTGTAAAATATCACCTAAGCCCAAACCTCTATTATTGGCAATATAAGCACTGTCGATTTGCTCAAATTTCAGGGGAATTCTGGTGTAATCCTTGATTCTGGATTGATTGATGGAGACCTCTGGTAGCGTAAGATCATATGCAATTGTGTCTTGACCATTTAGCTGGACAAAAGCCAAACAAAAGCTGATGATAATGAAGGCACCTCTAAGCATAAACAAGGTAGGTTTTTGAATTTCAAAAAAAAATTAATGCAAGGATAACAAGGTGTCTATAAGTGTTTTTTACTTTCCACTTACTGCGCTTGAATCTACAGCGGTAGGAATTATTTCTTCGATATAGACTGAAAGGTCACAAGTACATGGATTGTATTTTTTACTGTTGTCGGTAAGAAATACGTCAATGGTGTTTTTTATTCTTTTATTCATTTTATCCTTTATCACATAAATACCTTCAAAAGGACAATTTTCTAGTTTTACTTTGCTATGCATGGGGTAGGTGGCTAGCAAATCCCTGGAAATGGATGCAAATGGAATTGCTATACTATCAGTATGTTCTCCACTGGCTGTAATTCCCTTTTGGTGGTAGACGGTAACCTTTACAGGTCCATTACCCCAAAACCATGAAAAGGGTAAAATGAGCAGCAATAACTTTTGTAAAAACATATGAAATATTGCATTGAGTCTGACAAATGTAACTTTTTTTTGAAAAGAAAAAACACAAAATGAATGGGCTTTTGTTTGTTTTAACTTCTGCAAATATCGAAGTATGAATGTCTATGTTGAGACTTTTTAAGGCTATTTGGCGTGTTTTACACTGATAAAAAAGGTAAGAGAATACCCAAAAGCAAGTAAACCGTGGAGTAGTTGGAAGTAATTAAGGTGATAGATTATTCCAACCGCAAACGCTGTAATAAAGTACAAGGCTAGCACACCTTCAAACATGGTTTGCTTAGATAATTTGGAATTGAAATAAGCATCTTTGCGAAAACTATCTGTAATTTTTCTTATCCCATATTTTGGAGTTCTTACAAAATCGGTCTTTTTCCCTATAAAGCCCTGTAATACTGCAATGGAATTATGGAACGACAAACCCATACTGAGTGCCATGAAAATGGGGAAAATCAAAACAAATTTGACAATCATCCACAGCAGGTTTTGTTTTTTCCAGGCAATACCCACATTGGCAATAAAGTATATGAGACTGATAATGACCAACGAGGAGAAAAATATGGTGAAAAAACTCATATCAATGCCAGCTGGTTTGATCAGAAATAAGAGCGGCACACTGATGAGCCCTAGGACAAACACAAATAGGAATACACTTGAAGCCAACAAATGTACTGTGGCGCCAATTTTTTCGCCCAAACCCAATTGAGATTTCCAAACAGAAGGAAGTAGTTTTCGAGCGGTTTCTGCGCCGCCTTTCATCCATCGGTATTGTTGAGATTTCAAACCATTCATTTCAGCAGGTAATTCAGAAGGAGAGGTCACATCTACCATGTAGTGAATTTTCCACCCTTTCAATTGTGCCCGATAGCTGAGGTCCAAATCTTCAGTCAAAGTATCTGCTTCCCATCCACCAGCATCGGCAATCGTTTTACTCCGCCAAATACCTGCAGTACCATTGAATTGTAGGAAGTAATTGCCATTTTCACGACCTTTTTGTTCAATAGTGAAATGTACATTGAGTTGAAAAGCTTGTAATTTGGTCAATAAAGAATAGTCTTCATTGAGATGTTCCCATCTGGTTTGCACAACCCCAATCTGAGCGTCTTCAAAAATTGGAATCGTACGCTTAAGAAAATCCGGATTAGGAATAAAATCGGCGTCAAAAATGGCAACAAATTCGCCTGTGGCAGTTTTCATAGCCTCTTTGAGCGCTCCCGCTTTGAAGCCTGAGCGATCAGATCTTCTGATTACTTTTATATCGTATCCTTGATTTTGGTAAAACGCAGTTTTGGCTTGGCTCAATTCCAAAGTCTCATCTGTACTGTCATCCAGGATTTGAATTTCCAATTTTTCCTTGGGATAATCGAGCGCTACAATAGCATCTATCAAACGCTCTACCACATATTTTTCATTAAAAATGGGCAATTGAACGGTTACTTTGGGCAGCGCTTTGTCCGAAGCAGGAAGTAACAACGATTTGTTGTTCTTTTTGATGTAATGATATAATAAATGGAATTGCGAGACACAAAATAATGCCACGTATATGAGAGAACCCGTATATATCAAAAAACAGAGATATGCTAATATTTTTATAAAGAGCATGAGCAAAATTACATCAATTTAAAAATTGTCCACAAAATCTTATGACCCGCCAAAATAGTGCCTTTGACAGTACCACTAACCTTTGATTTACCTATTCTTTTGCGATAATTCACTGGAAATTCCCCCGTTTTAAATCCGAGTTTTGCAGCTTTTACTTGCATTTCTACTGTCCACCCAAAGTCTTTGTCTTCCATATTACAAATTAATAGCTTTTCCCATTTTATAGCTCTAAACGGACCTAGGTCAGTAAATTCATAACCATAAATCAATCTGATCAAATTAGTCGCCAGCCAATTTCCAAAAATCTGTGGAACGGTCATGCTACCTTTTTGCATATCACCAAGTGCTCTTGAACCAATTACCAAATCCACATCATCATGTATAATAGGTGAAATAAGATCTGGCATTTGTTCTGGATAATCACTGTAGTCACCATCTATAAATACGACAATGTCTGGTTTTGTTTCACAGCTTTTGATATAGTCGATTCCGGACAAACAAGCTCTGCCATAACCTTTGATGGTTGTTTTGACAACCACTGCACCAAACTCAGCTGCAACAGCAGCAGTTCTGTCAGTAGAATTGTTATCGCAAACGATGATATGCCTCACCCCATATTTTGGTAGATCGTGTATCACTTTCCCTACACTTTGCTCTTCATTGTAGGCAGGAATAATGATATCAATCACTGGCATTTTTTTATTCATGGCTGCAAAACTAGCAATGTTTCACCTATCTTCGATTTTTGATTGCTGATTAAAAACGTATTTGGTAAATAAGCGACATTACCATAAGAAAGGTCAACTTAATTGTGAAATAAACAAGGTCTATTTCCCTCTAGGTTTCCTTGCCTTATTTAGACCTTATCTAAATAGTATTTAATCGCTTCAACAAGTTGGTTTAAACTGGGCCAAATTTTATTTTTGCCCCAATTATCACAAGGATCTATCAAGCTTATGGTTCAATCATTTGATTTTCAGAATAATAGAAAAATGAATATAATTTCGAGATTTTCCGTTTTCAAATCATTTCTGGCAGCAGTATTGATTTTGACAACGCTCAGCAATGTTTCGGCAGAAGCTTCAGCAGATTTGGGAAAAACTTTGTTTACCGCCAATTGTGCTTCTTGTCACGCCAAAAACATGAAAACTGCTCTAACTGGACCAGCTTTGGGTGGTTCTCAGGCTAGATGGGGAAATGACGCAGATCTTTATGCTTGGATTAGAAATTCTCAAGCAATGATCGCTGCAGGAAATCCAAGAGCTGTTGAACTTTGGAATCAGTACAAGCCAACGGTCATGACCAGCTTTGAAAAGTTGACCGATGACGAAATTGGCTCATTACTTTTATACATCAACGGCACTTATGATGGTACTTATGGTGCAGCAGCTAAAACCGCAGCAGCAGCAGATACCACAACTGCTGAAAAGCCAGCAAGCAATAACTGGTTGTATTGGTTATTAGCTGCGTTTTTAGCAGGGCTTTCTTACTTATTATTCAGAATCATTGGTAACTTAAACCAACTCAGCGCAGCAAAAGAAGGAGTGTCATTTGACAAACCAACACTTTGGACTACTTTAAAAGCAAAAGGAATCATCAGCTTTTTATTATTTGCTATTGTGATCTTTGGAGGTTACACTACTGTAAATAATGCCATTAACTTAGGACGCCAACAAGGTTACGAGCCAGATCAACCAATTGCTTTTTCACACGAAACACACGCTGGAGTTAATAAAATTGATTGCCAATATTGTCACGACGGAGCAAGAAGATCTAAGCACAGTGTCATTCCTGCGGCAAATACTTGTATGAATTGTCACGCTGCTATAAAAGTGGGTTCAAAACATGGAACTGCAGAAATCACCAAAATATTTGCTTCTATAGGATACGATCCACTCAATAATAAGTACATCGAAAACTATGACATGCTTCCACAAGATTCTGTCAAAGCAATTTACACCGCATGGATAGCTGATAGTTATGTAACTGAAAAGGGAATCACAGCCATTGATAATGAAGGGGAAGAATTGGTTGACGATCAATGGAAAAATATTGTAAAGTCTCTTACCAATGATCAAAAGAAAAAAGTGCAAGGTCCTATCGAATGGGTAAGAGTGCACGGTCTTCCAGATCACGTATATTTCAACCACGCCCAACACGTATCTGTAGGAAAAGTAGCTTGCCAAACTTGTCATGGTGAAGTGCAAAACATGGAAGTTGTAAAACAACATTCACCATTATCAATGGGATGGTGTATCAATTGCCACAGAGAAACAGACGTGAAATTTACCGATAATCCTTATTACAATAGTTATGAGCAATTCCACAAGGAGTTGAAGGATGGTACCAGAGAAAAAGTGACCGTATCTGATATTGGCGGTTTGGAGTGTCAAAAATGTCACTACTAATAAATTCAGATCACGAATAATAAATTATTTTAGAAAAGTTCTACTTGATATATAATGGAAAAAGTACAAACTAATATCTGGATAGGCCAGGAAGACCTAGAAAATGGAGACAAATTCATTGAGTTGGCAAATCAGGAATTTTCACTTGTAGAAAGTGTTTCTGATGAGCGCAATCAAAATCTGTTTGCATCCAATAGAAGAGACTTCCTAAAGTATTTGGGATTTGGCCTTGGAGCAGCAACCATGGCAGCAGGATGTGATATTCCTGTAAAAAGAGCAAT
Organism: Saprospiraceae bacterium; assembly: GCA_016715105.1. Classification (GTDB taxonomy): domain Bacteria; phylum Bacteroidota; class Bacteroidia; order Chitinophagales; family Saprospiraceae; genus JADKBO01. The sequence continues at coordinate 110,967 of JADKBO010000024.1, forward strand.
TCCGTATGTGGTAAAACCAGACGCAATTGTTCCTGGTGTTGCAACCTACTATGCTTCTTCTTATGTAGATGGAGGTGATTATGCGGCTATCTTAGTAAAAACCAGAGATGGTAGACCTATCAAAATAGAAGGTAATGACTTGGCACCTGCTGGTTGGGGTAGCACTTCAGCTAGAGTTCAAGCATCTGTATTGGGTCTTTATGATACCAACAGACTAGCTACGCCTATCAAAAAATCTGGCACTGATCACATGGCTGTAAGTTGGGCAGATCTAGATGCAGACATGATCAAAAGTTTGGCCACTGCAACCAATGTAAGGATATTGAAGTCTACAACCATCAGCCCTACAGGAAATAAGGCATTGGGTGAGTTTGTAGCAAAATATCCAAGTACAAAAGTAGTAAGCATCGATGATCAATCATACGCAGGTTTATTGGATGCTAACCAAGCGAGTTTTGGAGTGAGGGTTATCCCAGGTTATAATTTTGACAAAGCTGAAGTAATTGTAAGTTTTGGTGCTGATTTCTTGGGTACATGGGTTGCACCATCAAAATTTGCTGGGGACTATGTAAAAATGAGACAAATTAAGGATGTAAATGCACCTAAAATGTCTCGCCACATTCAAGTTGAAAGTGGTATGACCCTTACAGGTTCGAATGCTGATAACAGAATATTGGTAAGACCTTCTGAGCAAGGAGCTGCCATTTCACACTTATATAATGAAATCGTTGGCGGTGGCGCACCATCAGCTGGTTTGAATGAAAAGGCTAAAAAGTCATTGACAGTTGTAGCTGGAGAGTTAAAAGCTGCTGCTGGAAAATCATTGGTTGTTGCTGGTTCTAATAACATGGCAGAACAGTTATTGATCAATGCAATCAACAATGCGCTGTCTAACTACGGTGCTACTATTGACTTTTCACAAGCCATACTTACTAAACAAGGAGATGATGCTGGTTTCGCAGCTTTATTAGCTGAAATGAAAGCAGGCAGTGTTGATTTATTGATTGTTGACGGAGCAAATCCAGTCTACAGCCAAGCTAAAGGCAAAGAATTTGCTACCGCACTTGCTAAAGTAAAAACCAAAATTGCCATCGGTTTGAGCAAAGATGAAACTTCAAGTCTTTGTGATTACATCGCTACCAAACCACATTTCTTGGAATCTTGGGGTGATGCACAACCTACTGCAACAACCATCAGTTTGATCCAGCCAACCATTGCACCTCTTTTTGATTCCAGACAGGCAGAACTTTCCTACCTAACTTGGGCACAAAGCGCTAACTTGGTAGCAACTGATCAACCATATTTTGAATATTTAAAGGCAAATTGGCAAGCAACAGCTTTCGCAGCTCAGTCAGAATTTGCAACTTTTGATAGTTTCTGGGATAATGCGTTGCAATTAGGTGTATTGCCAACTCCCAGCAGTGTTTCAGCTGGAGCTTTTTCTGGCGATGTAAGTGCATCATTTGGAAATGTAACCAAACCAGGCAAATCTGAAATCGAAATTTCTTTTTACGAATCGATTTCTCTAGGTAATGGCCAGTATGCAACCAATCCATGGTTACAGGAAATGCCAAATCCAATTGACAGAACTGTTTGGGGTAATTACCTTGCAGTTCCGGTAAATTTTGATGGTTACCATACCATGGAAGGTTTGAATAAACTGGTTGACGGTGATTTGGTAAAATTGACTGTTGGCGGGGAAGAATTTACCGTTCCAGTTATTCAACAATTTGGACAAATGCCGGGAACAGTTGCGATTGCAATGGGCTACGGTAGAACTGAGGCAGGTGCATGTGGTACTGGTGTCGGTGTAGATGTAAATCCTCACAGAACAATGGCTGGGGCTTATGCTCAACCGTTCAATACCCAAGTAACTGTTTCGAATAAAATAGGAAAAGAAGATCATTTTTCTTGTGTACAATATCACCACACGATGGGTGTAAAAGGAGAAGACAAAGCTTCTGGACAAACCATCAATGCTGACGAAGCTGCTACAGTTTTCTTTGATTATTTCACCGGAATCAAGGGCTTCCAAGGTTCATTGACAGAGAGATCGATCATCTATACTGCAAATACAGATGAAGTAAAAGAAAAAGCGGAAATTCTCCATAAAAAGAGAGAACATGCTCAATTCTTAAATAGCAAACAAATATATGGGGGCCATGATTACAACTATGCATCTGGTCACCACTGGGGAATGCACATTGACCTCAATGCGTGTATTGGCTGTGGTGCTTGTACAGTAGCTTGTATGTCTGAAAACAACGTACCTGTTGTTGGTAAGAGAGAAGTTGCAAGACACCACGAAATGACATGGTTGAGAATAGATAGATATTACTACGGTGATGTTGAAAATCCAAGCACTGTTTATCAACCAATGATGTGTCAACACTGTGATAACGCACCTTGTGAGAACGTTTGCCCAGTAAACGCAACTAACCACTCTTCTGAAGGTCTGAACCAAATGACCTACAACAGATGTATTGGAACTAGATATTGCGCAAACAACTGTCCATACAAAGTAAGAAGATTCAACTGGTTGGATTATACGACTGCAGATACTTTCCCTGCAAATCAAATCAAGAAATTTGGCGAAGAAATCCCATTTGGTGCAGAAAACCTTACCAGAATGGTTTTAAATCCAGACGTGACAGTAAGATCTAAAGGAGTTATTGAAAAATGTAGCTTCTGCGTACAAAGATTACAAGAAGGTAAATTGACAGCCAAGAGAGAAGGAAGAGGATTGAGAGACGCAGATGTGAAAACAGCTTGTCAGACATCATGCCCAACAGGAGCCATTACTTTTGGAGATATGAATAGCAAGGATATGTTGGCTGAAAAGTTGGAAAATCCATTGAACTACATAGTTTTGGAAGAAATCAACGTGAGACCTTCTGTCAACTATACCATGAGAATTACAAACAAGAACGAAGCCATTGATGCTTAATATTGATTGCGGAAATAAAATTTGATCATTAAGAAACAACAATATAAATAATGAGTGCACCAGTAAGTCCAATAAGGGAACCTCTAGTAACGGGGCATAAGACTTATCATCAAATTACAGAAGACTTGATTTCTCCCACGGAGAAAACACCTTCTTTAGCTTGGGTTATAGGCTTCATCATTTCTGCGATATTCTTAGGAGTATTTGTATTTACAGTATTGTGGACAATTTACCAAGGAATTGGTACTTGGAACCTCAACAGAACTGTAGGATGGGGTTGGGATATCACCAATTTCGTTTGGTGGGTAGGTATTGGTCACGCGGGTACATTGATCTCGGCGATCCTATTGATCTTCAGACAAAAATGGAGAACAGGGGTAAACAGAGCAGCAGAAGCGATGACGATTTTTGCCGTTATTTGTGCTGGTCAATTTCCTTTGATCCACATGGGTAGAATTTGGATGGGATTTTTCATCTTCCCATATCCAAATACCAGAGGACCACTTTGGCCAAACTTCAACTCTCCATTGCTTTGGGACGTATTTGCGATCAGTACATATTTCACAGTTTCGTTATTGTTCTGGTACACAGGTCTAGTTCCCGATTTTGCAACAGTAAGAGATAGAGCAAAAGGTATCAGAAAGAAAATTTATAATTTCCTATCTTTTGGTTGGACTGGATCGGCAAAGCACTGGCAAAGATGGGAGTCTTTATCTTTGATATTGGCTGGTCTTTCTACACCATTGGTACTTTCTGTTCACACTATCGTAAGTTTTGACTTTGCTACTTCAGTAATACCTGGTTGGCATACAACCATCTTTCCTCCATACTTCGTTGCGGGTGCGATCTTTTCTGGATTTGCAATGGTGCAAACGTTGATGTTGGTGACAAGAAAAGTTTTACACTTAGAGGACTATATCACAATCGAACACATAGAATCGATGAATAAGGTTATCCTTCTTACGGGAACTATTGTGGGTGTAGCCTATATCACGGAATTATTCATTGCATGGTATTCAGGATATATTTATGAGCAGTTTGCCTTTTTCAACAGGGTTTTTGGTCCATATTGGTGGTCATATTTTGGTATGATGTTCTGCAACGTGGTTTCACCACAGTTATATTGGAAGAAATCATGGAGAAGAAATATGATATTGACTTTCTTCCTCTCTATTGTAATCAATATAGGTATGTGGTTTGAAAGATTTGTAATCATTGCTACCACTTTAGCAAGAGATTATTTACCATCATCATGGAGTTACTACTCTCCAACTTGGGTTGAGATTGGAATTTTCATGGGCTCATTGGGATTGTTCTTTTTCTGTTACCTTATTTTCACAAGAGTTGCACCGGTTGTAGCTGTTGCTGAGATCAAGGCTATATTGAAAACAAGTGGTGATCAATACGCGGGTAAAAATGCAGTACATGCACACAGCCACGACGATGAGCACTCAGAAGTTGATGCACATTAATTTTTAAAAAATCAATCAATAACAATAATAGTTATAGATATGTCAGATCATAAAGAAGTTATATACGGTCTCTACAATGATGAAACCGATTTGCTCAAGGCAGTGAAAACAGCCAAAAAAGATCACATGGAAATCATGGATGTGTATTCACCATTCCCTATTCACGGACTAGATCCATTGTTGGGATTGGAAGAATCTAGACTACACATTGCTGGTTTTGTTTACGGTATGATCGGTACATTGACAGCCTTTTTGGGAATGAGCTGGATTTTTACCAAAAACTGGCCCATCATATTTGGTGGAAAGCCTTATTGGTCAGTCCCTGCTTTCATTCCTATTACATTTGAGTTGACAGTATTATTTGCTGCAATTGGAATGGTAGTGACTTTTTACATTGTTTGCGGATTAGGTCCGGGAGTCACCAATGTTTATTTAGATGATCGCATCACGGATGATAAATTTTGCATCGCTTTTGATAAATCAGAAGTCAGTGAAGCAGAAGCTAAATCTTTTTTCGAGCACACGGGTGCTTCAGAAGTAAATATTAAGACGATAAACTAAGAATACAACAGTCGATGAAAAACATCATAAAAATATCTTTCATATTCGTGGTTTCACTTGCCTTCTTGCAAAGTTGTCAACAACCGGGTAAGAACTCGACTGGAAGTGAGTACGTACCAGATATGGCACACTCGGTTGCCATTGAGTCAAATGTCTATGACTATTATTATAACAATAGATGGGGTAGTAAAGATGACTATCACACTTTGGTTGGTCCAAGGTTACCCGTTAATGGTACTGTGCCTAGATCAGAAGGAGCTTTGCTTGAGAAAACCAATACTGGTATGAATTCTCACACAGGAAGAGCAATTCCTGCTAATGGAAGTGTGCCATACCATTATGCAAATTCTGAAGAAGGAAGAGCTGCTGCGATGGTCGAAATACTCAATAATCCATATCCGATAACTACTGCCGGATTAGAACAAGGTAAGGAATTGTACAACATTTTTTGCGCCACTTGTCACGGTGAAAAAGCTGACGGAGCTGGTTATTTAGTGAGGGAAGATGGTGGAAAATATCCAGTACAACCTGCAAACTTCATGTCTGAAGAACACATTGCAGCAACCAATGGAAGATACTATCATGCAATTTATTTTGGAAGAAATTTGATGGGATCGTATAAAGACAAACTTTCATATTCTGAAAGATGGCATGTTATCCAATACATCAGAAGTTTGCAGGCAGCTGGCCAAAAACTAGCTTACAGCGAAACTGAAAATACCTTCAATACTACAGATCAACCATTTGCGATGGTGAAAGCTAAGATGGCTGCACCAGATGCCATGGAAGCGCATTCGGCTGTTACTGGAGCTGAAGGGGAACACAAAATGGAAGATAAAGCAATGGAAGCAGGTCATGCTCCTGCAGAACATCATAAATAAGGGATTTAATATCAAAGTATACAAAGCGTAATAATGAATCAATATACACTTTCATCCGGCTTAAGAACAATCCTCCTCGTTTTAATGGGCATAGGAGCATTGTGCATGGGCATTACTTGGTTTGGAGACGACGCGCTTCACACCAGATTTTGGTCAAACTTTCTACACAATTCCGTATTTTTTACTGGGATTGCTGTGATGGCCTCCTTTTTTATTGCAGCAAGTATCCTAGCATACGCAGGATGGTATACTGCTTTTAAAAGGGTATTTGAAGCGATTACCGCTTTTCTTCCTTATGGCTTAGGTTTTATGGTCATTCTGGCGCTTGGAAACTACTTCCATTTGCACCATCTATATCACTGGACAGACGAAGCTGAGGTTGCTAAAGATCCGATCTTAGCTGGAAAGGCAGGATTTTTGAATAAAAATTTCTACCTTTTTGTTACGGTTTTATTTGTAGGAGCTTACATATTCCTTATTGAAAAAATTAAGAGCTTCTCTAGAGCTGAAGATAATGGTGGAGTGGATGCAAATTTCACCATGCACAAAAACCAAAGATTTTATGCTGCGATTTTGTTGCCGATTATCGGTTTTACATCTGTCATTCTCATTTGGCAATGGATCATGAGTGTCGACGCTCACTGGTATAGTACCATGTTTGCGTGGTACTGTTTAGCTTCATTTTTCGTAGCAATGGTTTGTTTTGTATCCCTTGCTTTACTTTACTTGAGAGCAAATGGATATTATCAGAACTTGAGTCAACACCATATTCACGATATGGGTAAATTTATTTTTGCCTTTTCTATTTTCTGGACCTATTTGTGGTTTTCACAATTTATGTTGATTTGGTATGCGAATATTGGAGAAGAAACAATTTATTTCAAAGAAAGATACGATAATTATCCTGTCCTTTTCTTTGCAAATCTTGCAGTAAATTTTGTACTTCCATTCATAGTTTTACTTAGAAATGACACAAAGAGAAAAATAGGTACTTTATCTTTCGTTGCAATTGTAGTATTTATTTTCCACTGGGTAGATTTCTTTTTAATGGTTAAACCAGGAACATTACACACTGCACATGCAGCTATGGGTCATGGAGCTGAAGAACATGGGGCAGAAACGGGTGCTCACGGAGCAGAAGCAGCGGGCGAACATGCTGTTGCAGCAGTAGCTCATGGTGCAGAACATGCAAGTAGTTTTGTAAGTGGCTTTACCATCCCTGGACTTCTTGAATTGGGTACGATGTTGGGATTTTTTGGCTTGTTTACCTTCGTAGTGCTCAATGCACTTTCCAAAGCAAACTTGACACCAAAGCACGACCCATATTTACAAGAAAGTTTACACCATCATGTCTAAACTAGATTGGAATAATAGCGTTTATAAGATCATAAAATACAAAATATAAGATGTCTTACTTAATAGCATTTTTAATTATAACCCTCATAGCTATCATTGCTTTGCAAATTGGCAGGGTATCTGAAATATCTTCAAGAATCAGAGGTGAAGAAGAAACAGAATTGCAGAACAATAACAGTACTGCTGGCTGGTTAGTCATTTTTGTTGTTTTGTTTTTAGTAGCCTGTGTTTGGTCTGCTATCTATTATAAAGATCAAATGTTGGGTTACGGTCCATGGGAAGCATCTTCAGAGCATGGTAAAGAACTAGACGGACTTTTTAATGTCACTTTATTCTTCACGGGAATTGTTTTTATCATTACCCATTGGTTGACTTTTTGGTATGCCTACAAATACAGAGGAAGAAAAGGTGGAAAAGCTTTGTTTTTTGCCCACGACACAAAACTAGAATTAGTTTGGACGGCAATTCCTGCAGTAGTTATGGCCTTTTTGGTTGCAAAAGGTTTAGTTGTTTGGAATAATACCATGACGGATCTTGACCCTGAAGCAAAAGTGATAAATATTGAAGCAACTGGTTACCAATTTGCTTGGGACATCAGATACGCAGGAAATGACGGACAGATAGGTAAGAAAGATTATAGACTGATCGACATGGGTGGCAACCCCATTGGATTGGATTTTACAGATGCAGCTACTTTGGATGATATCGTATTGGGTGGTTCTGATAAAATAGTTTTGCCTGTAGATACAACTGTAAGAGTCGCCATTACATCTAAGGATGTCTTACACAACTTCTATTTGCCTCACTTCAGAGTGAAAATGGACGCTGTTCCAGGTTTACCAACTTATTTCATTTTCAAGCCTACTAAAACTACTGCTCAGATGAGACAAGAGTTAAAGGCTTACCCAGAGTGGAATCTTCCATATGATGAAACTGATCCCGAAGGTCCAAAAAGATGGGAGAAATTTGAATATGAGTTGGCTTGCGCAGAATTGTGTGGTAAGGGGCATTATAGTATGAGAAGAATTATTGAAATTGTCGATAAGGATACCTACAAGAAATGGGAAGCAGCTTTACCTACTTTTTACAGTAATAATATCAGAGGAGGTGACTTAGATCCAAATAAAGATAAAAGATTGTTGCCTTTCGAAATTAAAGAAAGAGAAAAAGAGCTTAGAAGAGAGGTAAAAGCAGCGATGACAGCAGACAGCAGCAATGCAGATGCAAAAATCATCAGATTCAAAAATGTTTATTATGCTACAGGGTCAGCCAACTTGGAAGATGATTCATTTTATGAGCTGGATTATGCTGCAACCTTGTTGAATAAATATCCAGACATCAAATTGGAAGTCGCGGGTCATACAGACAATGTAGGTGACCCAGCTTTAAACAGAACGTTGTCTCAACAAAGAGCAGCATCAGTAAGAGAAAGATTAATTGCTAAAGGAGTGAGTGCAGATAGACTGACAAGTGCAGGATACGGTGATACTTCTCCAGTAGATTCAAACGACACAGACGAAGGAAAGGCCAACAACCGAAGAACCGAACTCAGAGTCATTTCTAAAAATTAAAAAGAAACCGTCACCATGACAAACACAGAAACAATGTATCAAACGGATGTGCTTATTGAAGAGCAGGGTTTTGATGATCATTTCCACGAACATCATCATGGAGATAAATATCAAACCAACTTCATAACACATTACGTGTTTTCTATGGACCACAAAGTCATAGCACGTCAGTTTTTGATTACTGGTATGATTTGGGCAATCATTGGAGCGGCAATGTCTGTAGTTTTCAGATTGCAGCTTGGATTTCCAGAAGAGAGTCTTACTTGGTTAAAACCACTTTTGGGCAAATGGATCGTAGTAAGCGACGGAGTTGGTAAACTAGCTCCTGAATTTTATTACGCTTTAGTTACCATGCACGGAACCATCCTTGTTTTCTTTGTATTGACAGCAGGGCTCAGTGGTACATTCAGTAATTTATTGATTCCATTGCAAGTTGGAGCTAGAGACATGGCTTCACCATTTTTAAATATGTTATCATACTGGTTTTTCTTTTTGGCCGGATGTATCATGTTTTATTCTTTATTCCTTAATACAGGACCATTTTCTGGAGGTTGGACAGCTTATCCTCCATTGAGTGCTTTACCTCAAGCGTCTTCTGGGTCTGGATCTGGAATGACTCTATGGTTGGTGAGTCTTACCCTTTTTGTTGTTTCAGTATTATTAGGAGGTATCAACTACATCACTACTGTACTCAACTTGAGAACAAAAGGTATGAGCTTGTTCAGAATGCCACTTACGATCTGGGCGTTTTTTGTGACTGCTATCTTAGGTCTTTTATCATTCCCAGTTTTGGCATCAGGATTTTTTATGTTGATTTTTGACAGATCTCTGGGAACAAGTTTCTTTTTGAGTGAAATATTTATTGGTGGTCAAGCTTTGGATAGAGTTGGTGGTTCACCGATTTTGTACCAGCATTTATTCTGGTTCCTTGGACACCCTGAAGTTTACATCATCATCTTACCAGCGATGGGAATTGTATCAGAAGTACTTTCTGTACATGCTAGAAAACCAATTTTTGGTTACAGAGCGATGGTGTTTTCAATATTGGCAATTGCATTTTTGTCCTTTATTGTATGGGCTCACCACATGTTTATGTCAGGAGTGAATCCATTTATATCCAACTTCTTTGTATTGTTTACCTTGATCATAGCAGTACCATCTGCGGTGAAAGTATTTAACTGGATTACCACATTATATGGAGGTAATATCAGATTAAATACAGCCATGCTTTTTGCAATTGGTTTCATATCCATGTTTATCTCAGGTGGTCTTACGGGTATTTTCTTAGGTAACTCTGCAATAGATATTACCATGCACGATACTTATTTTGTGGTAGCTCACTTTCACATAGTGATGGGAGTTGCTGCATTCTTTGGCATGTTTGCAGGAATTTATCACTGGTATCCTAAGATGTATGGAAGATTTATGAATGAGACTCTAGGTAAAATTCACTTCTGGGGTACTATGATAGGAGCTTATTTGATATTCTGGCCTATGCACTACATTGGAATGGCTGGTGTTCCAAGAAGATACTATAGTTTTGATACATTCGATGCATTCAAACATTTTGATACACTCAATAAGTTTATCACTGTGGCAGCTATTATTGTGTTCTTTGTTCAATTATTGTTTGTATTGAATTTCTTCTACAGCATTTGGAAAGGGCGCAAAATGACAACGCAAAACCCTTATGGAGCAACTACACTCGAGTGGTCAACTCCTATTGAGCCAATCCACGGTAACTGGCCAGGTAAAATTCCAGCAGTACACAGATGGGCATACGACTATAATAAAGATGAAAGAGAATATATCCCTCAATATGTGCCATTGAAAGATGGTGAAGAAGGTGATCATTAATGTTAAAAAGACATCAAAGTACATTGGATAATTTTGACCAACATATTACAGCAGAGCAGACTATAACATTAAAACGTAGGAGTATTATCTCTGAGTTTGCTGCCTTGTCAAAGATGAGATTGAGCCTCACGGTTGTCTTTACTTCCGTTTTGGGTTTGTTGATCGCATCAAAAGGTAATGTAAATGCAGTAAGTTTGTTGCTTTTGTCTATTGGAGGTTTTTTAATTACTGCTGCGGCTAATACAATCAATCAGGTCTTAGAGAAAGATTATGATAGATTGATGTCTAGAACAGAGGATAGACCACTTGCTGCAGGCAGGATGAAAATTTCTGATGCGGTTCTTTTTGCTGGAATTACCTGTTTGATAGGTACTACCATTTTATCTACCTTCAATCCGTTAACAGGGGTTTTAGGAATGATATCCTTTATTCTGTATTCATTTGTTTATACTCCTTTAAAGCGATATAGCCCAGCAGCGGTTGCAGTTGGTGCAGTTCCTGGCGCTTTACCAGTATTGATTGGATGTACAGCTGCCCAAGGAAATCTTACATGGCTTGCAATAGGTTTGTTTTTTATTCAGTTCTTCTGGCAGTTTCCACATTTTTGGTCAATTGGCTATTTGGGATTTGATGATTACAAAAAAGCAGGTTTTAAATTGATTCCAGAAAAAAATGGGGGTATTGATCGTAGTATTGCCATCAATGGTATGTTTTACATTGCATTGATTATACCCGTTTTGTACGGTCTTTTTAGATTGAGCATCATAGAACTTCCAGCACTTTTGGTGGCATTGTTGACAACATCTGCTTTTATGTATGTTGCCCATAGATTTGATAAAGAGTTTGATAGAAAATCTGCCCTCAGGTTGATGTTCTTTTCATTTTTCTATATTCCTATTTTATTAATTTCATTCCTAATATTTTAATGATGGTTGTGGAACAAGTAAGGTTGGAAAGTAATAATAACAGCAGGATCAATCCTCAATTATTCTCTTTGTGGATGGGCATGGCGAGCATAGTCATGTTGTTTGGAGCATTGACTTCTGCTTACATTGTAAAGCAAGGAGCTGGAAACTGGTTGGATTTTAAAGTGCCGAGTGTTTTTTACATCAGCACAGCCATCATCATCAGTAGTAGCGTAAGTTTGCACCTGGCAAGAAATGCCTACAGAGCAGGAAAAGAGCAGAATTTTAAATTTCTGGTACTTACAACGCTTGTATTGGGATTGGCTTTTCTGGTTTGTCAATATTTTGGATGGATGTCCCTATTTAATAGTGGAGTTGACCTCAAAACCAATCCTGCCGGATCATTTTTTTATTTGATCACCTGGATGCATGCAGCACACATTGTAGGAGGAGTAGGTGCTTTGTTGGCCACAACCATCAATGCATATACACTCAAATTTAAAGTAACAGAATTAAGAAAGAATAGGGTAGAAATGGTACTTCACTATTGGCATTTTATCGATGTTTTGTGGATTTACCTTTTGATCTTTTTGATATATTTGAAATAATTAATTAGTACATACTAACACAAAATAGCAATGGCTTCAGAAACATTGGTACATCACGACGAACATCACAACGAATCTACTGCAGGAACAGCATGGGGAGGAGGTAAAGAACCATTTAAGGCGAGTTACGGCAAGCTGATGATGTGGTACTTCCTATTATCAGATGCTTTTACCTTTGCAGGTTTTTTGATTGCTTATGGTGCTTTGAGATTCAGTATGAAAACTTGGCCAGTGCCAGATTTCGTATTTAGTTCTTTGCCAGGTGGAATCCACCACAAACCGTTGATTTTCGTTACGATCATGACATTTGTGCTCTTGGCAAGTTCATATACCATGGTGCGGGCAGTACAAGAAGGTCATCGTGAAAACAAAGGCGGCGTTGTCAAATGGATGCTCTTAACAATCGTTGGTGGTTTGATGTTCCTTGGTTGCCAAGCTTGGGAATGGACTACTTTGATAGGTGAAGAACACATGACAATCAAAGTTAACCCGTTCGGTACTCACACAGAATCTGGAGTTTATTTGGCTGGAGATGGTCATGATATCAAGGCAGGAGATACATTTAAGGCAGGTAGTTCATATCTGATTCACAAACACGATGGAGAATGGGCGCCATTATCTTACAAAGTAACAGAGGGACCAAATAAGGATATTGAAAAAACGCAAGCATTCGGACCCAAGGCATTTGGAGCGTTGTTTTTCTTCATCACAGGTTTTCACGGCTTTCACGTTTTATCAGGTGTAGCTTTCATGCTCATCATCATGCTCAATTCTGCAACAGGTTTGTATGAAAAGAGGAAGAATGGGTACGAAATGGTTGAAAAAATTGGACTTTACTGGCACTTTGTGGATTTAGTATGGGTTTTTGTATTCCTACTATTCTATCTACTTTAATACTTTTGACTCAATTAAATTAAGAATTATATAATGGCACATTCATACGAACAATCAAAAAAGATCGCCAATAAGACCATTGTTATTTTGGCCATCATCACTGTATTTGAGGTATTTTTTGCTTTACTAGGAAAAGGATATTTGGTACCTGGCTTCTTGATGCCTCACGCATTATTGGCTATTGCCATGATTGTAATGAGTGTAGTTAAAGCTTATCTCATTATCTACGAATTTATGCACATGAAGTATGAAGTTCCTGGATTAGTGAGAACAGTATTGCTTCCTACATTATTGCTAGTTTGGGCAATCATAGCGTTTACCATGGAAGGAGACTACTGGAAAAATCGGAGAGCCTCTACACAGGATAAAGTAACCATGCAACAATCAGTTGAAGAATAATAAACTAAAAAGCGAGCAAAAACTCGCTTTTTTTGTTTTACAATTGTTATACATATAAGCATGAAAAAAATCGGGGTAATTGTAGTTTTAACGATGTTGGTGGTTTTCCCAGCAATATCTTGGTATTATCTGAGAGGAGGTATTAATTATAGAAAGGAAGCATTTGCGGAAATGGTGTCAAAAGGGCCATTTGATGCATCACTTTTAAATAAATCTTTGCAAGACAAAATCCAAAATCATGTTACCATCGTAGATTTAAATGGAAGCGATAAGACTGCAAAAGAGTTATTAAGTCAATTTGACAAAGTGAATGAATTTCTTTTCTTGAGCCAACATCAAGTAGATACTTTGCAAATTACTTCAGAAGCATTGTCGGCTTATAAGACAACTTATACCAATGCAGATTATGTCCTAGTGGATTTAGAAGGAAATGTAAGAAGTACATACAAAGACAATACTGACGATCATAAATTGTTGGTGAAACATGTTGCCATCTTATTGCCATTTGTAGAAAAAAACAACAGACTCAATAATGCTCAATAATACAGTACCCAACCCTGCATTAGAAAAAAAACTTACCATTTTCGCAGTAGTGATATCCATTGCAGTTTTGGCATTGGTAAGTGTTATGAGGGTTTATAAAATTGACTTAGGCATTGATTTTTCTTTTTTGCCTCCTGTTCACGCGATACTTAATACGGGTGCTGCCATCAGTTTGATTTTTGCAATCAGAGCGATCAAAGCCAAAAAAGTGGAGCAACACCGCAAGTCAATTTATGCAGCAATGACCTTCTCAGCCCTATTTTTGGTTTGTTATGTATTGTATCACTTCACTACAGAAGAAACAAAATATTGTGGCGAAGGAGCCTTGCGTAGTATATACTTCTTTTTTCTGATAAGCCACATTGTTTTGGCAGCATTGTCTTTGCCATTTATTTTAATTACTTTTGCAAGAGGACTCAGTTTTCAAGTTGAAAGACATAAAAAAATGGCTCGCTATGTATTTCCTGTCTGGTTGTATGTGGCTGTTACAGGGCCAATTTGTTACTTGTTATTGTATCCTTGTTATTAAAAAATAAATAGAAATGAATAAGTTCAGACGTTTCTTACCCTACCTTTTGGTTGTTTTTTTAATGATCATTTTTGTGATTTCTAGCGATGCTCAGTGCCCTATGTGTAGGATGTCGGCAGAAAGCAATCTTAAAAACGGAGGAACCATGGGAACTTCATTGAACGTTGGAATTCTTTATCTATTGGCATTGCCATATTCTTTGGCGATGGTCTTGGGTTACCTTTGGTATAAGAACCGAAAGACCAACGAAGAATTTGATCCTAGAAATAACTAAACATAGCCTATTCAAAGCTCAGATAGTGTGCTAAAACCGCTATATCCTGGCCATTAAAAACTCCTACTTTGAGTAATTGATTGATATCATTCATCGGTCCATTGTTTTCAAGATATAATTTTAAAATTTCAGCCTTTTTATATCCGATATTTGGCAAAGCAGCAAGCTGTTTGAAAGAAGCTTCATTTATTTTACGCTTCCTAATTTTGCTTTCGTCAACTTGAATTTGATCAAACCAATCATAAGCCCTATCAGCTTGAATGCCTTTTATTTGAAGCAATTGTTCTTTACTGTAAAAGCCTCCGATTCGGTCTCTATATTCAACCAGTAGTTTGGCATAAAATGCGCCCACTCCATTGATCATCATCATTTGATATTGATCTGCACTATTGATATCAACCAAGGCCATTTTGGAGTCCGAAATTTTTGATTCCCTCTCAAAAGTCTTTTGAGCAGGCATATTTTCTGAATGCATCCTTGGTTGAAAAGCGAAGGAATCCTTTTTACCTGATGCAGTGATCAAAGGAACATTGTTGGGGAGCTCTTCAAAAATAGTTTTTAAATTTTCCTTTTGTTTTTCCTCCAAATATCCAGAAGATTTTTGAAGATGTACTTTTTGATTGCTTCCTTCAAACAGGGCAAAATTGGCAATTGATTTTTCATAAGTGGACATGCCATAGATTTTCATCAAATCCTTAGCAGAATTGAAGCGGCCACCTTTTTCTCGGTATTTGATGAGATTATTCACCACTTTTTTGTCAATGGGCAATAGGAATAGGCTGTCAGCAGAAAGTGTATTCGGATCAAATGGGAAGAATTTTCTGGCAGCTTTCTGGTCATTGAAATTTGGCGGTATTTCTCCTTTGTCCTCGGAAACGTTTACTGCCGACATTTTGGACAACAACGAGTTTTGTGGTAGTTCAGGGAAAACAACAGGTCTTGGAGCAGTGATGTTATTGATCCATTTGGTACCAATAAAACATAAAATTAAAAGTGTGGTAATGTACAATGCTGTACGGTCTTCTTTTGAATAGCGATTTTTCATGAGCTAAATTTTTCATTTTATAAAAGGGTAACCATATTCAACCAATGAAAACTATGAATTATTCACTGATCAAATTCTAAAACCTTAGGGTACAAGACTTTAGACGGTTAAATTTATAAAATAAAATCTATTAGAAGCAAGTTTTTTTACCAAAATCATTCTAAAACATAAAATATCCTTGCATTTAGCTCAAAATTGGCGCAATTACCTGAGTGGTTTTCTTTTTTCTTTCAGTGGTGCACCCTCAAATTCCACACCATCCCAACCGTGAATCATAAAGTTTCTGATGTTTTGGTGGTCATCACCTTTGGGATTGGCCAAAACTTCTTTATAATAAGTTCCAAAGCAGGCCAATGTTTCCTCTTTAGTCAGCTCATTTTTTTGAGCGAAATATAAAACCTTACATGAACCAGAATTTTTGCCAGCTGTGTTATAGACCTCACCATTTTTGAAAGCAGTTGGAGTGAAGTCATAATGATCGTCAATCATAGATATGGTTTCTCCAAACTCTATTTCGTCTGGGCTTGACTTCAAAATGGCTATAAATTTTTCTATTGACATTAGATTTTGATCATGTTGTATGTCGGCAAAAATAATCGAACTGTGATGTACTAAGGTGTAAATTTCCAAGTTTTTTATTTATTTTCAAAAGGCTAAGGCTAATTGGCTGAGGAGTAAAAAATTATACCACTTTTGTTTCAACCATAACAGATACAATCATTTCTTTTTTTATAAATTTGTTTATTCTTGGTTATTGTCAGGCTCAATAAAATAATACTGTAAAGGAGGATTTGATCAATAGTTTATTTCTTTTGAACTGCTAAGAAGCATAGAAAACCCTTCCAAAGAAAAGGGGGTAATGCCTGGGAAAGAAAAATGAAAAAAACCGACTCCATCTATAATCCACAAAAATATCCGATGCTCTTGCCTTCGTTGGCATTCATATTGGGTATCATCGTGCAAAACTTTTGGAGTTTAGAAATGGGTTTGCTACTCACCCTCATCCTTTTGGCCATCATAGTTAATTTTAGTCTAGATAAAATTGCTCCAAAATTATTCAACAAACTGTTTTGGCAAAATGGATTGTTGTTATTGGTATTTACCTGTCTTGGTGCATTAAGAATTTGCGTAGAGGATCCTGTTTATAATCCAACCCACATTATTCATTTCTTAGACCAGACGAAAGACCAAGTTGTGTTAAAAGGAATAGTCAAAGAAATAGAAACTGGCGAAAAAACTACCAAGGTTGCACTTTCAATAAATCAAATAGAAATAAATGATTTGTGGTTCGAGAAAAAGGGAAAAACTATATTATACCTTGATTCTGTGCCTTCCAAGCTTCAGATTTTTGATGAGATTGTTTGCAAAGTCAAAATATTTCCAAGCCCAAAAGCAAATCCGTATGCCTTTGATTATGCGAAATTTCTTTTCGAAAAGACATTCATTTTACCGGATATGTCGCTAAAATAGATGATGTGCAAATTCTAAAATCTGGACGAATTGGTGTTCTTGATTGGCCACAAGTATCCAGAAGATACCTCGACAATCGTTTGAGAAGATTCATTCAAGAACCACAGTCATACGCCTTAGTTACAGCAATGTTATTGGGCGAAAGGAATCAGTTAGATAAAAATACCATTGCTGTTTTTTCAAATACAGGAGCGATTCATGTTTTGGCAGTGTCTGGTTTACATGTAGGTATTTTGATTCACCTATTGTATTTGATCATGGGTTTATTCAAATTTAATAACAAAATCAAACTCATTGTAGCAATTACCGTTGGTTTGTTTTATGCCTTAATTGTGGGGGCAGCGCCATCCATTATAAGAGCTACGTTACTTATTTCATTAATTCTGATGGGCAATTATTTCAAAGCATATGTCAATATTTATAATTTGCTGAGTTTAGTGGCATTGATTATGTTGATCCTAAACCCCAATGATTTTTTCACCGTCAGTTTTCAGTTTAGTTTTTTAGCCATTTTGAGCCTTGCTTTATTTACAAAACCGATATATGAATTGGTAGAATTTAAATGGAAGTTGCCACAGATGGCATGGAAACTCTTATCAGCAACTTTAGCAGCTCAGATACTGATGACACCTATGGTCATATTTTATTTTCATCAATTTCCAGTGTATTTCTTTTTGTCATGTTTTGTGGCAATACCACTTGCATACCTTGGAGTGGTAGGTGGAGGCATCATACTTTTAGCTTCATTTATTTTACCTGCGGGATTTACCTTATTTTTGGCTACCCTCATCGCCAAAGCTGTTTCTATAAGTTATGAATTGTTGGAACTTATAGGAAATTTACCTTTTGCTTTGTGGGATCAGTTGTTTCTATCATTACCTAGTTTACTGCTCGTTGCTGCCATCATTTTCACTTTGTACGCCTATGTGATTTCGAAGGAGAAAACGTATATTCTTGTTTGTAATGCACTGTTAGTTCTGTTGGTGGTTGATGAGTTGATGGAATTAGCTCAAGATCATAAAACAACATCAATGACGGTATATGACATGAGAGCAGGCACCTTGATTGATTTTTTTGATGGGAATATTTGTCTTACCTATAAATCAGACCAGGTCACTCCTGAATCAGAAAAATATGCAGCTGAAAATAACAGATTTGCTACTCATATTACAGAGGTGAAATATATCCAAAATGAAAAAAAATTTGGTACAAACAACTGGATTGCCGATGGTACCCACATTTCCCATAAAGATTATAAAATTCAAATCATTGACGATGAGGTAGATACATTAAACTTGAGTAACAATCATGTTTTAATAATTGAAGCTAACCTAAAGTCTTTTCCTATTATTGAAGAGCAAAGAGTGGTGATTGGCAATAAGGTAAATTTTAAGACAAAAAATCTCATACTTAAAAATTGCATTAATTGTGAGATTTGGTCCATCAAGGAAAACGGCTATTATCTACAAGAGTTTCGTTGATTATTTTTCCAAATTCTGTTGGAGGTAAGCGGTCATTGTCCGCTTGATGAATTCATCCACATTTATATAAACGCCCAATTCTGCATTGAGGTTTTTATGCTCATCGACAATGGTCATTCCATCTTCGCCTATGGATATGTGGGCCTTTTTAGTTTTAAACAAATCAGGATAAATCAACATGCCAATAGCAACAGGATCAAAAAGCGTTGGAGTTTCATGCCCCCAAAGTACATATAAACCGGATAGTGCATTTGTCAGAACTGATTGACGCATCAAGAGTTGCGCTCTTTTGTCTTGGTTCAACTTGACCATGGCAGTGATATCCAATCCGGCATAAACAATAGCAGCACCTGAATTTACAAAAACCTTTGCAGCAGGAATATCGCATTTCACATTCCATTCTGGTTCTGGTGTAGGGCTACCATTGTACTGCAAATAAAAAGATCCAAACATAGCGTAAATCTTTTTCGCCAATTTAAGAGAACCCTTGCGTTTATTTTCCACATCAGCAAGATTGGTGACAGGTCCTACGGAAATGATGATGACTTCATTTGGATATCTTTCTAATTGTTCTAGTATGAAATCGGCTCCATTTTTTGTTTGCATTTTCAATTTATCAAAACCTTTGGCCCAATGAAATTGATCGGCATACCAATTTGCTCGCTCAGAAGAGGCAGCGGTATTCCTCCCTGCAAATACTGGGATTTGGGTCTGACCAGTTTCATACAAAATTTTGAGCGCCAACTTGGCACGATCTTCTGTGCGGCCATAACAAGTCACAATGCCTAGAATATCCAGTTTATCTTGTTGCGTCAGCAGTAGAGCAAGTGCATATGCATCATCAATGTCATCTCCGAGATCACAATCAAAGATTACTTTTTGCTTTTGGGCGAAAAGGGTAGTAAAGCTCATAAAAAAGATGAAAACAAATGTTTTGATGGCCATGTGGTGAAGTTTAGAATCCTTTCAAAGGTATAAATAAAGTTTATAAAGTAAGAGAATAGAAGGGACGAAAGGCATTTCGTCTCTTAAAATTTCCTTATTTATGATACACATTTTTCAAGCTTTCTCGAAGCTCGTGGCTCAAAGCTCGCGGCCAAACTTTCAAGCTCTAATGTTAAAACTATATTTCTGTTGTTTCCAATAGCCCTATCTGTTTTTCTGGGCTTAGACTTGCCAATTTTTTGGACGTTTGTAACTCACAAAATTACATCCAAAACATTCTTATAAAGATTTCTATTATATTAGCAAACTAGAAAAGCAAAATCGTCCGATGATTTCAAAGAAAATGAAATACGCACTCAAAGCTTTGGTGGAAATAACCAATCACGAGGGAGCGCTTATCAGTGCAGGAACTATAGCTGAAAATACCCAAATTCCTATAAAATTTCTCGAGCACATTTTGACGGAGTTGAGGAAAGGGCGTATTGTTAACAGTAAAAAAGGCAGTCAGGGAGGTTATTATCTTTTGCGACCTGCTGATCAAATCAGCCTCGCCGATATTTATAGAATCATAGAAGGTCCTATTGCTTGGGTATCCTGTGCATCACTCAATTTTTATGAACCATGCAGCGATTGTCCCGACGAAAAAAGCTGCAATTTGCACCATGCATTTATCCACTTGCGCTCTGAGACCATCAAAACCTTGGCGAATATTTCCATTACTGATCTTGCGCAACGAAAGTTTATGATTTGATGAATTAGTAACCAATAAGGCAATAAGGCAAAAATGCAATGGAGCAAAAATGCAATAGGCAAAAATGCAATGAAGCAAAAATGCAATGAAGCAAAAATGCAATAGGCAAAACACAAAAATGCAATGCGGCAAAAAATGTAATAAAATAAACCATTACCATATTAATTAACCATTAACCATTAACCATTAACCATTAACCATTAACCATTAAATTAAAGCCACCGGAATTAAATGAGAATAAAGTTTATTTTAATACTCGTCTTAGCATGTTTTGAGGTGGGGCAAGCCCAAATAGCTAAAGGAACCATTGTAATTGATTCTATTTATTCTAAAAACTTAGAAAATAAATTTGGTGAAAACCCAAAAAGAGGGGTTTCCATTTATTTGCCACCTGGATACCAAAACAGTAATAAAAGATATCCGGTAATCTATTTTTTGCATGGCTTTTTATCAGATAATGAAATGCCAGGAATAGAAGAAATATTGGATTATGCCATTCAAACCCACAGAATTAGACCTTTTATTTTTGTCGTCTCCAATCAGGAAACTACTTATGGTGGAAGTTTTTACTCCAACTCAGGTTTGTTTGGAAATTGGGAAGACTTTTCGGCATTTGATGTAGTAACTCACCTAGATCAAAATTATCGCACGATAGCCAAGAAAGAGTGCCGAGGAATCACTGGACATAGCATGGGAGGTTATGGCGCCTTGAAAATTGCCATGCATCATCCAGAGATTTTCTCTACTGTCTATGCAATGAGTCCAGGCGCTTTGACCATAGTCAGTGAATATGGACCCAATAGCAACACATTTATAGATGTTTCAGCGAGTAAAACCATTGAAGACCTCAATAAGACTTATTTTGGAAAAGTCATGATGGCATTTGCACGATCTTGGTCACCTAATCCCGATAAACCTCCCTTCTACTGCGATTTTCCATTTGAATATAAAAACACGGAATTGATTGTCCACGAGCAAGTTTTGCAAAAATGGTATGACAATATGCCCGTACATATGATTGACGACCATTTAAAAAATTTGCAACAATTGAGAGCCATCAAGTTGGATTGGGGTAGAAATGCTGGTGATAGATTTACGTTGCAATGCGACATGTTCAGTCAGCGTTTGGAAAATGTTGGTATAGCCCACTTTGCAGAAGAATACATTGGAACCCATGGAAGTGATTTGTATACCAAAAAGGGACGTTTGCCACAACAAGTTTTGCCTTTTTTTGATGAATACTTAGCATTTGAATGATATGTTGGCACTACTGGGATTTGCAACTATTATCACTTTGCTATTTCTGGTCATGGCAAAAAAAACTTCACCAGTTGTTGCTATGATTATTGTTCCTATTATTTCAGGACTTATAGGTGGATTTGGTTTTGAAATGGCTGAGTTCATCACACAAGGTATTGGCTCGATTGCAACAACAGGTGTCATGTTTATCTTTGCCATCCTGTTTTTTGAATCATGAATGATACTGGAACATTCAAACCCATCATCAATGGTATTTTGAAAATAGCGGGAAATGATCCTGCAAGAGTTGCATTTGCATCTGCTTTGGTTGCCATGATCGTACATCTGGATGGCTCTGGAGCGAGTACATTTCTCATAGCCATTCCAGCTTTTTTACCCGTCTATGATCAATTGAAAATGAAAAGATCAACCTTAGCTTGTATAGTTGCACTAGCTGCGGGGACAATGAATATTTTGCCTTGGGGTGGCCCAACCATTCGTGCTGCAAGTGCTTTAGAGATACCAGTTACAGCCTTGTTTAATCCGTTAATAATTCCTGTATTGATTGGTTTGATCAGTGTTTTAATTATTGCCTATTTCCTTGGAAAGAAAGAACGATCAAGTGAAATCAAGGATCAAGCAGTTGTCAAGATGGAAGAATTGCCATCAGAGTGGGAAAGGCCAAAACTATTTTGGATAAACATTGGATTAATTGTTGCATCAGTTGGTGTTTTAGTTTCTGCCATCTTGCCACCTCGTCATTTTTATGATTGCCTTTGCTATTGCAATTTCCATCAACTACCCGAATCTCAGTGATCAAGCTCAAAGAATTAATGCGCATGCAAAAGCAGTGGTATTGATGGTGAGTATTCTTTTTGCTGCAGGGTGTTTATTGGCATCATGAAAGGCTCAGGAATGATAGACGAGATGGCTAAAGCTGCAGTTTTACACATTCCTGAATCAATGGGTAAACATCTGCCGTTTTTTGTAGGGATTACATCCATGCCTGCAAGTTTGCTATTTGATCCAGATTCTTTTTATTTTGGTGTCGTTCCAGTTCTTGCTACTACGGCTACCCATTTTGGAATTGACTCTGTAGAAATTGGGCGTGCTGCAATTATTGGACAAATGACAACTGGCTTTCCAGTAAGTCCATTGACAGGATCGACATTTTTACTGATAGGATTGACAGGCGTTGACTTAGGAAGTCATCAACGAAAAACGATACCTTATGCCTTTTTGATAAGTATGATTATTCTCGTGGTATCCTTATTAATTGGAGCAATAACTTTTTGATTAATGAAAAAAATAAGAATTGGGAGTGGGAGCAGGGTATGGTGGTGATCGATTGGAACCTGCGCTTTTGTTGATGCAAGAAGGGGAGTTGGATTACATTGCTTTTGAATGTTTGGCCGAAAGAACCATAGCTTTGGCTCAAAAAGAAAAACAGAGGAACCCAGAAAAAGGATATAACCATTTGCTTGAATATCGTATGGAAAAGGTACTTCCTCTGGCCTCCAAACACAAGATAAAAGTGATTACCAACATGGGAGCCGCGAACCCGATACAAGCCATGAAGGTCACTGGCGAGATAGCAAAAAAACTAGGTATTTCCGGGCTAAAAATTGCTGCTGTTTACGGAGACGATGTTTTGCATATTTTGAATGAAAATACCCATTTAAATATCCTGGAAAATGGAGAACCACTTTCTAGTATTTCAAATAAAATGATATCAGCAAATGCTTATCTGGGCACAGCTGGAATTGTTGAAGCCCTCAATAATGGTGCAGATATCATCATAACTGGTAGAGTCGCTGACCCTTCTTTGTTTTTGGCGCCAATGATTTATGAATTTGGCTGGGAAATGGATGATTATGCCAAATTGGGTAAAGGTACATTGGTAGGTCATTTGTTGGAATGTGCAGGCCAAATATGCGGTGGTTATTTTGCGGATCTCCAACAAAAACAAGTACCTAATTTATGGGATATTGGATTTCCATTTGCAGAAGTTGATGAAAATGGCGAGGGTTATATTTCTAAAGTCAAAGGCACAGGTGGGTTGATCAACAGAGCTACTTGTACAGAACAATTACTTTACGAAATACATGATCCTGCTCAGTACCTTACACCTGATTGTGTGGCGGATTTTTCAAAAGTGGATTTTGAATTACTTGGCCCCGACAAGGTAAAATTTGAAAATGCAAGTGGAGCAGCGCCTACAGATTTATATAAAGTGAGTGTGGGTTATGCGAATGGCTTTTACGGGGAAGGACAAATCAGCTATGGGGGAAATGATTGCGTAAATCGAGCAAAATTAGCTGGAGAAATCGTGAAAGAACGATTAAAACATTTGAATTGTGTTGATTTTAGAATTGATTTAATAGGTCTGAATTCCATCAATCCATTCCAAACAGGAAATCAGGATATTTCAGAAGTAAGGCTGCGCGTATCGGCCAGAACGGATACTTTCGCAATGGCTCAACTCATAGGCCAAGAAGTGGAAACACTTTATACGAATGGTCCGGCAGGTGGTGGTGGAGCAACCAAACAGACAGAGGAAGTTATTTCTGTGCTTTCGGTTTTGCTACCCAAACTTGGAATTCAACACCAAATTGAATATTTAAATTTATAAGTGATATGAAACTTTTGGAAATAGCACATGCGCGTAGTGGAGATAAAGGCAATATCAGCAACATTAGTTTGATAGTCTATGATCAATCCAATTTTCAAATGATCAAAGAAAATGTCACCGAGAAAAAAGTAAAAGATTGGTTTAAAGACATAGTTTTGGGAGAAGTAAAACGATACGAACTTCCACAATTAGGTGCACTGAATTTTGTCTTGTACGACGCATTAGATGGCGGGGTTACCAGTTCGACTTTGTTGGATAAACATAGGAAGTCGCTCAGTTCTTTTTTATTGGAAATGGAGGTATAAGGGTTTTGTTTTAATTATAATAAAAGGCATTTACCTTTCAGTTCGAACTTGTCTAAAGACTAGAGTAACAACGCAAATTTCGAACTCGAAATCAAAGAGAAATAAAATTCTTTAGGAAATGAAAAAGTATTATTTTTTAGTGGTAAGTCTCTTTTTACTTGTCCTTTCGATCATTGCATTTTCTGATAATTTGATCACTGATGTGGGGCAGAAAAGCAACAGCGATCCCAAGTTTATCATCCATGGATTGTTTTGTTTCGCATGGTTTATCATGTTGGTTATTCAGACCAACTTTATAAAAAATAATAATTTTAAGGCACATATAGAGCTTGGCTTTGCTGGCTTGTTTGCAGCTCTTGGAGTGTTTTTGTCAACCATTTATATTTTTATTCTAATTTATGATGGTTGGGATAATATGTCACCGCTGGTAAAAGCAAATAGGTTTTTTATGTTGGGTTTTGGGATATTAATTGCCTTGGCATACCTATACAGAAAGCAGACCGCAAGCCACAAAAGATTGATGTTTGTTGCTAGTTTTTATATGTTAGGTCCAATTTTGGATAGGGCAATGGGACGCTCATTTATTGATTCTATGATTTCATCAGAAATGGGTTGGCAGCTTACGTTTTTTGGTATATGGACGGCTTTTTTTATTTCACTGATTGTATACGATTGGGTCTTATCCAAGAGCATTCATGTAGTTTCATCTCTTGGATTTTTGGTTTATGTTTTAATTTTGGGGGTTTCAATGTATCTGTAACTCCCATCATAACCCATTTAAAAAGTCAAGAAGGTGTTTATTAAATACTTCTGGTTGCTCCAGATTGGAAACATGGCCAGCATCATCAATAACGTGAAGTACTGAACCTTTGATTGTCTCATGCATAAATTCAGATTGTTCGAGTGGTGTCACTTTATCTTCCCTTCCGCAAAGTATCAATGTAGGCATTTTGATGTCACCTAAAGTCGAACAAGTTTCATTTCGCTCTGCTAGTGCAACCAATCCTTGTTTAATGATGTGTTTGGAATTTGCATATACAACAGTGCGTAGTTCTTCAACCACTTCCTTTTTATCGGTCAGTGAATTTTGATGAAATATATTTTTAATAAAGCCTTCATTAAAATCTTCTACTCCATTAACATCAATAGAACCTATGGTTTTAAACCGTTTAGTTTTTGCTTCTGGAGTATCTGCAATACATTGAGTATCACATAAAATCAAGGCCTTAAACTTTTCTGGAAATCTTTTTACAACATTCAAAGCAATATATCCACCCATAGAAAGGCCACAAATAATGGCTTTCTCGAGACCCAATTTGTCCATAAACTGCATCAAGTCATTGCCAAAAGTGTCCATGCTCAAATAGGATTCTTCGTCCGTTGATTCACCAAAACCCCTGATATCTATGGCAATAAGCCGATGTGTTTTTTGTAAAAAATCCAATTGTCCTTGCCACATAGACTTATCAAAAGGATATCCATGTAAGAAGATTACAGGAATGTTGCCTTCACCTACATCATCATAAGATATTTGTAAGATGTAAACAGGTAATGTCAAATTGTGTCCTTGAGTCATGGTTTCCATGTTGCAATATTTTAGTTGTTATGGGACAACGCTTAGGGGGTGAGGATGGTTTTGTGCCATTTCGTAACTGCCATGTGGTCTAATAGATTCTGCACAAATAATTCTATCTTATAATATCTTTTTAAACTGTCAAACCACAACATCAAACCTTTCGCATATTTACAAGGGTGAAACTAGCTTTACGTTGTAGTTTGAAAATACTGCATCAGAACTTACAATTGTCAAATTTTCAACCATACCCTGACAAATGATGAATCGATCAAAAGGATCTTTGTGGTGGTATGGCAAGGATAATAGTTTTATAAGATGGTTACACTTTAGAGGTAATTCAATAAAATTTAAATCTGTTAAATGCTCTAGAAATAACTTTGGTAAAATGAGTTTGTTTTGTGACACCTTTATATATAGTTCTGCAATTGAAACAGAACTATAATAAACTGTATTGGCACTGTCTTCTAAGACTGTCAAGAGATTTTTATTGACTTTTTTGCTGTCAGACAAAAGCCAAATCAATATTTGGGAATCAAGTAAATACTGCATATTATACCCTTTCTTTAAGAGTTATAAAAAGAATCTTCCAATTCTTTGTCGGGCTCCCAACAATCAGCGGCCTCAGTAATCTGACCTTTTAAAGCGCCAAATTTGCGTTTCTTTGTTTTGACTTTTAAAGGTTGTAAACTTACAATTGGAACATTATTTTTTGCAATAATAACCTCTTCTCCGTCCAAAGCTTTTTGAATCAATGCAGAAAGGTTTGATTTTGCTTTCGTGAATATTTACTACAGTCATATGTTTTACATTTATGATTAGCTAACTTAGCTAATGTTTTATATATGTTTAAAGTTCCTGAAAGATTGAATTTTGTAAAAATTTAAAATGAAAAAATGAAGCCTAATTTTCACCACCGCAAATCCATCAGATTAAAAGGATATGATTATTCTAAAGCAGGTTTATATTATATCACAATTTGCACCCAAGATCGGAGTTGTTTATTTGGTGATGTTTTAGATGGAGAAATGTTTTTAAATCAGGCAGGGAAAATGATTGAAAAGTGGTATTTTAAATTGGAAAGTAAATATTCAGATATTAAATGTCATGAAATGGTGATCATGCCCAATCATTTACATTGTATAATCGAAAACGTTGGTCCAGTTGGAACCAACGCAGAGGCAGACCCACGTGTCTGCCTCGAACAAAATGTTTTGGGAGAACATATTGATGGCGAAGTTATTACTGTAGACATTGAAGGAAACCATGATGAAGAAAATGATGCGGATTGGGCGGAACCTGATATTGGGCAAGAATACACTGGAAATAATGAAAACGTGGGTAGGGACGAACACGTGGGTAGGGACGAACACGTGGGTTCACGGGTGATGCAATGGTTTAAAACAATGTCAACAAATGAATATATACAAGGAGTTAAAACCCATGGGTGGCCTCGTTTCAACGGTAAATTATGGCAACGTAGTTATCATGAACGAATTATTCATGATGAGCACTCATATAATAACATTTCTCAATACATCAGAAATAATCCAAAAAAATGGTCTTCTGATAAATTTAAACTAAATTGACTCGGTTCTTTTAATTTGTAAGTACCATGCTCAAAATAAATCCCCAAATTTTTATCCACGACCAAACCACTTTTTGTATATATTTGTTTACACCTTTCATTCATGGCTCAATCATTACTAAATGAAGTGGTATCTTTTCCTTTTTTGCCTGCTATCTTTTTCTTTACAAGTTCGTGCTCAAGAGGGCGGCGATGGTCAACCTTTTAAGATTGTTTCTATCTTTTTCAGAGGAGGTAGCTACTATGTAGACGAAGAACAAAAAGATGTGGTGCGAGAATTCCTGAGTAAACAGATATTGATGAATTATGAAATTCACATCCACAGCCATACTGACAACGTGGGTGGGGTGGAATTTAATGAATGGCTTTCTCGTATGCGCAGTGAAGCTACCTACCAATTTCTCAAAGAAGATGGTATACCAACCAATCAGTTATTCATCAAGGATCATGGATTATTCAATCCAGATTATGATAATGATTCTTCCATGGGGCGGGCCAAAAACCGACGAGTGGATATAGTGTTGTGGCCTTTACCTTCCTAAGGTTTGGTTATGCAAACCAATCCTTCCATTTAAAATCGCACAAAGTGAACAGAAGAACTAGCATCAAAACGACCACCATCTTAGGGATAGGACTCGGTTTATTTCCTTCCTTCAAGGTAGGTGATAAGGCTGAAAAGAAATTAGGGGTAGCCCTTGTAGGTTTGGGAAATTATGCAACGGCGATGTTGGGTCCTGCCTTGCTCCAGACCGAACATTGTTATCTTTCTGGCATTGTAAGCGGCACGGCAGAAAAACGCCTCAAGTGGAAAGAACAATACCAACTCAAAGACGAAAACATCTACGATTATGCGCGTTTTGATGAGATTGCAAAAAACAAAGACATCGATATTGTTTACATAGTTTTGCCCAATTTCATGCACGCGGAATACACCATCAGGGCATTGGAGGCTGGAAAACA
>JADKBO010000025.1 GCA_016715105.1 Saprospiraceae bacterium
ATTTCCTTTAAATAAACTTTATCCATCGGAATTGCATAATCGTCCATTAACCTGCTCCCTTTTAAATATTTTTCCTTTGATATGTTCAAATGTTCTTTGTATCTATCTTTTTGGTTTTTGTATTTAAAAATTAGAGCTAAGTAAAAGTGAGTTTCGGCTAAGTGGTCGTTTATTTGCCTTTGCTTATCAAATGCAACCTTCGCTTTATCATATTCTTTTTCTTTCATGTATGCTACTCCTAAATGCAAATAATCATAAAGTCCGGCTTGATAATTTGGGCTACTTACTTTTTCTTCTATTATTTTAATAGCTTCACAATTATTTCCTAATCCCTTATGGCAAAGCGCTTTAACTATATCTAAATGATAACTACCATTTTGAGAATATCCAATATTTGTTTTTTTCAGTTGAGTTAATAATTCTAAATCTTCTAATGCGCCTCTATAGTCTCTCAAAAATTGATATTTACACCATCCTCTATACCCTAAATGTGCCCTTGGATTAATTTTGACAGCCTTATCTATTAATCTAAGCCAGGTTAAAAACTCTCCTCTTTTCAAATAGGGTACAGCTTTTTCAAAGTAAGCCCAATCTATATTTGGGCATAGTGTGATGGACTCGTCAAATAGAATTTGCGATTCTTTGGAACCTTGATCATTGCTGGCTTGAATGGCAAGTTTACAGGCTGTATAGCAATTTTGATTTTCAACTGAATGATAGATCTCACAATTAGGCTGCCCGAAAAGGTGCATAATATAAACTCCGAATAAAAGTGTCAGTACTTTTCTCATGGTAGAATGGTTTCAATTTTCCCATTTGAAATTTTTAATGTCAGATATTGGTAATAATCAAAGACATTTCCTTTGCCATCTTCAATTTTGGGCCAATTTTTTAAACTTACAAGAGCCTTTTTTAACTTTAGCAGCAATTCTTCTTCAATCTTTTGAGCTTCATAATCATAATTAAAAGCTTCAGTCCGTATCATTCCGACTTCTTTATTACAATTAACCACAAATCGTAATGTTATGTAACCATCATTTTTTGATGATAAATATGTTGTATCAAAGCTTTGAGCAAACTCACTTATTAAAGCAATTTTTTCTCCTTTATAAATATTGCCATTTTGATAAATCGGTACTATGTCATTTCGGCAAGGTTTATAGGACGGAGAATCGATTTGGGGGTTGAATTTTATGTATCCAACATCACCAAAATATTTTTCTTTAGATGTGTTAGAAGCGGGTGAACAATTACAGCTATTTGCTATGACCACAATTGCCAGAACATGGTTTTTTAAATTCATAAACTAGTATTTTTCATTGATGTTTCAGAGGTCATACTTTTCCGTTCATCGCTAATTCAAATTAGCACCTTATGTGTATTCTCAAACTTATCAAACGCACATTTTATTTCCTTATTTTGAGTAAGGTGTATAGTTCATTTTGGTGCAACTTACTCTCACAAGCAAATTCTGTTGAGTACTAAAATCATGACTAAAATATTTAAATAATATTTTCTTCCAGAATACGTTAAAGAATTTTATCCCTATATGATTTACCTTGAAATCCTACTATCTCATTAAATATTTCAAAATGAAATTTGTATTACTAGCATTTTTAGCGCTACTTAGTTTTACACTATGTTATCCACAAAATATTACCAATTTGGAAATTGAAAAAAAATCACATCTATTTAATTCAAGTAAAAAAGATCACACTTCTTCTTTTAAATTTTATATCTGTAATGATACCATGGTATCAGAATCATTTGATCTAACTGGAACTTTTCATCAATCCATCCAAATTAGAGATAGGCTTTACTTATATAATAGTCAAGAAGATTATTATTTCGGATTTGACATGGAAGAATTTCCACATTCTTCGCTTTTGGATTGCAAGGTAGCAATATCTGAAAACTTAAATTACGATTACATTATAAGATCCTCTGAATATAAAAAATATGAGACTTTTATAAAAGTAGATACTTCCATTAATATCCCTTTACATTGGTCTAAATTTGGTAAAAGTTTTTCAAATATCTTTACTGAGTATGGGGCAATCAAAGAATTATTACGTTTACCTGATTCCTCTCACGTAATGTATCACTATAAATTAAGTACTGAAAGTTGTAAGGAAAAAATTTTCGGAGATCCTGATTTTGAAAAAATAAAAATGGTAGAAATGCCTGGAATGAAACCCTCAATAAAATCAAATATTGACTCTAATTTGAAAATTCCCAACATTGCGCTTACAAATAACGAGGGTATAAAAGTGTCTCTAAGAGATTTCATCAAAAATTCAAAACAAGAATACATTTTAATAGACTTTTGGGCGTCTTGGTGTAAACCATGCATTGAAGAGTTTAAATATTTGACTGATTTACATAATCAAGTATCTGATCAGGGAGTACGGTTTATTGGAATAAATATTGATAGAAGAAATGATCTAAATAGAGCTCAGAAAATAATTGGTACTTATAACTTGTCTTGGGAACATTTATATGATTTCGAATTTTCCAATAAGAAGTGGGAGGATATAACTTTAAACGGTATCCCAAGATTTCTTGTAATCAATAGAAAGGGTAAAATAATTAATTATGATGCCCCAAGACCTTCTTCAGATAAATTAAAAATGATACTGAGTGATCTAGTTAAAAAGTAATTTATTTGGAGTTGCATCTTTGCTCTAAAATAAATACGTCAATATGTTAGGTAAATTATTAAAAATGCTTAATTTTATGACACAGAGCATTTTAGAAGTGGCAACTGTCTTTGGCAATAAATTTTAGAATACTGTTCCCATTCATGATTGACATACTTTTATGATACTCTTGTGGGAAATTTTTTCATTTACTTCTAAAAAACAAATCATGAATGTTCATTTGGTTAAAATAGCATTCTTTGCTCTGCTTGGTTTTTTAAGCTGTAAAGGAGTCGCTGCCACCTCTACAATTGATATACAACTGGATGATCCTACATGCAAAGAATTGTATGTTTTCAGGACATTTAATCTGGCAGAATGTATTGATACGATTGTCATTTCTCAGGATGGTAAGTTCCATTGGGCGACCGATGAAATCAATGAGTTATTCTTCCTTTCAGATATGAAACCCGACGATTACCAACGAGAACATAATTTTTATTGTGCTATGTTGGCAGAAAAAGGTCCAATCAAATTTACATTGTATAAGGGGCAGGATAAATACGCTACAAACAGTCCCATAAATGAAGAAATTGCAAACTTTTATGTAAATGCTAATCAAAATATTTTTGATACATTGGCAATGGAGCAGTCAATTATTAAAAACAATAACAATGCATTCGGGGTTTTTGCGCTAAAATTTATTGGGTCGACTCGTTTTTCGGACCAAAAATTCCAGACACTGATAAATACATTGGAAGAAAGTTGTTTCACACAATTTTATTATGGTAGGCAAATGAAAGGGCTCAGATATCCGATAAAGCATTTTCCTGAAATTGTAGTAAAAAATCAGGAAGATCAAATTATGGATTTGGAATTTAAATCTGCACACTATACCGTTATTGACTTTTGGGCTTCGTGGTGTGGACCATGTATCAAAGCGATGGCCAATTATGAAAATATCTTAAAGCAAAATGAAGATTTAAATTTTAAAGTAGTTGCTTTAAGCATTGACGAAGAAGAACAGGATTGGAAAGGATTTTTGTATAAAAAACAATTCAGTTACGCCCATTACCTGATTCCAAATGGAGCTAAAAAGGATAGATTAAGTATAGATATCGCATTACAAACTGTACCGCGGCTGATGGTTGTCAACGATAAGGGTGAAGTTTTGCAAGGTAGATCTGAGAGTCTTGAGTCGGCCATTGCATTTATAAGGAGTATGGATAAAAAGTGATTCTTGACCATCCATTTTTATGTACATGAATGTAATTACAACGCGTTGAGCCATTAAGCAGCCAAAGCATGTTTGGTTTGATTAATTGGTTTGCCATTGATAAAGTTTATAAATTGCTTAAAAGTCTTTGCACTCACCTTTGTTACAATTCTTGTGTAAAGTCCTTCAAATCGCTTTGCATAATTCTTTTTAATGTTGAATTCATCACAGTATTGTGAAAAAATAACTTCTATCGTTTTACGAATTATTTTCTTTTCAGGTTCGTATTTTATGAAGTCCTTTTGATTGCTTCGAAATGGAACATTTAATTTTATTTCAAGATCTTCAAATAAACTCAGTTGAATTGCCTTGCCAATATAAGCTCTATCACCAACTAGTTCGTGTTGTTTTAAGTGAGTATGATTATCATCCAATAATTTTAAAAAGTAATTATCGTGGACACTTGCAGATGATATCATCATTTCTTTATAAATTCCTGTTTCTGTGGTTATTAAATGGAATTTATAACCTATAAACCAACCTCCCATTATTGCATTTATACCTTTATCAGCAAGCACTTCATCAAATTTTGACTGCCTACAAGCCTTTGAATTATACTCTCTAACAAGCCTGCATGTTGGTATGGGCATTGAATCAATTATCAATATTTTTGAATTAGTTCCAGCACACAATATCTCAGATAAATTTCTAATACAGCCCCCAAGGATATCAACCAACCGCTTGCGCCTTTTATTGAATTTTGTTCTATGAGGCAATTGTGGAAATAGCTCTGAATAATCTGTTTGTAATTTTGACCACAATAGATTTTCAGAATCAATCTGTAAACATTCAGCAGTAATACTTAAAGAAATTACCTCTAGATCTGTCATTTTAGGCGATCTTGGGTATTTCTGGATATTTTCTTCAAAAACAAAATATTCTTTGCAATGCTCTTTTATAGTTCCCTTGACTTTTACGTATATTGCCTTCAGATCGTGCATAATGGTATATTTTAGATTAGTCGTATAATCCTTTAATATACTGGTTTTCAACCATATGTACGATCTTTTTCTCATCTATTTTAATGGCTCAACGCGTTAATTACATTATTTTAGTTCTATCCTTAAGACTTATTTCAATGATAAATTAGAGAGCATTTTAGTCGATTGGATACTTGAAGTCTTTCTCTGCGATTGGGATAGCTCTCTTAGGTATTCTATCCAATAGCAGTTTTTGATTTTTAACTATCCAAAATGATTTTGGCGGATTTCCAGCATAAAAAATTCTAATTTTAGACTCTTCTATTTGACATAAAAAATTTTCTATTTCGTATTCTGAGGTTTCTTTGTCAAGAAATCCATGGCCATGTGGGTATTGTTTCAATAATTTAATCAATTGTTCATTGGATTTCACATGTATGATTTCTTTCATAAACAATTTGGTTTGTTGGACTGCTAATCCAGCTGTAAGATTTTCCATCACCACATCCATTGGCACATGACACAACCATTCAAATCCTTCTTTAAGTAGAAAGGGCGGTGTTGGCGTAAAAAAATAATCCACCGCACCTATAGAATCACAAATTTCATATATTCTTTGAGATGAATTTGAATAATAAGGTCTAAGCAGTAATTGTCCAAATGAAAAATTAACTGTGAATAGAAATAGCATTATCAAAAATCTCGTCATATCTCTCAGCTTTATCCAAAGTTAATCCAATTTGAGTTTATTATGAAGAAAAAACATTAATTAAATTGGTTAAAATTAATTTGTATTCTTTTAGCTCAAAACTGATATTTCTAAAGACATAGTACCATTTTCACAAGCACACTTCAAATTATTGCATACTTTGCATTCAATTATTTGTAACAAATTTCCAATATCAAAATGAAGAGCATCCATTTATACGCCTTTGCAATTTTGTCAATGCTTGCCTGCAAGGAAGAGCAGGCAGCAGTTTCGTCACCATCAAATGTGGCTGAAAAGAAAAACATTGTCTCTGAAAAAGAGTTAAACTTTTTGTGGTCTGAAGTTGTTTATGATGCTGATTTACAAGATTCTATGAGCAGATTGATGATCAATGAAGCATTTTTGGACACCATTTCAGAGGAGGAAAAAGCGGCCATAGGTTTTGTTGCCACTTTTGTAGGAAATGAGTGCGATTGGGACGGTGCCTATAAAGAAGATCGA
The DNA here is from genome assembly GCA_016715105.1 of Saprospiraceae bacterium. Classification (GTDB taxonomy): domain Bacteria; phylum Bacteroidota; class Bacteroidia; order Chitinophagales; family Saprospiraceae; genus JADKBO01. The sequence continues at coordinate 6,046 of JADKBO010000025.1, forward strand.
AGTAATTTGGTATGTACCATTCTGGACGCATTGGATTTAGGTTACCAGTGTTCTGATACTCATTTAGGTTTTCTGCGCGAGTGGTTTGCCAATGATACCGCCTCTCTCAACCTTCTTTCCTCAGAATCTTGTCCTACCTTGCCAGGAGGTTCTACCAACTTTTCAGAAATTGAAAGCATGCATTTATTTGTAAAAAATAACATCATCACCATTACTTCAGTGATCAATTACGGCGATGTGAGGCAAGATGTTTATAAATCAAAAAGGGAAAGGGTCTATTTTAATGTAAGTGAGGAAGGCTTGAAAGTAGGGGATAGATTTAGCGAAGATTGATATGGCGGAGTATCATTATTGACATAAACTTTACACTAAAATGATTTCTTTACTCGCAACAAGATTGTGACTAATTCAACCCCATTCAAGCCTTTCAGGATTCTGATCTATCCGCGAGAGCAGAAAAACGTGTCCCGCAGATTGCGCAGATGAACGCAAAAAGAAAAATCAGCGAAGATCCGAGAGAAAAGGTGTCCCGCAGACTGTGCAGATGAACTCAGAAAGAAAAATATCCCCCAAGAATAAAACTCAGAGATGATCTGCGAAATCAGCGGGAAACAAAATCAGCGAAGATCCGCAAGATCAGCTGGAAAAAGTGTACCGCAGACTGCTAAAATGAAAGCAGAAAGAAAAATCAGCGAAGATGCGATGACTTCACGATCTCCTATGAAGACAATTTACTTTCGTCTCTCATCTCTCATCTCTCATCCTTCATCTTTTATCTTCCGAACTCTTGTAAAATGGACCTATATTTAATATGGAAAATTTTCAATGATAAGTAAGCAACCTCTATTTCAAATTTTTGCTTTCAAAAGTCCATTTATCGGATTTACACAAACCGCAATTTTCTCCCACAAACATTTTACTGGCGTTTTTGTCACCCTTTAGTTGCCAATTGTACCATGCTGTTGCAACAATTGCAAATTCACCTCCATGGGGCTGTCTGTAAGTACCACCATGTCCTACGTCTAGGTTTGCTGCGAAGGCAGGAACGTGTTCTATGCGTTTGTAGTCGTCCATACCGTTATTATACGCAATGTCTGATGGTCCACCCAACATGTATAAAACTGGAGAATGGATTTTTAGTAAATCTTCTTTTTTCAAAGGAGGCATACCGGGCATTCCACCACCATTTCCAAGAACTCCGCTGTTGTAAACAACAGCAGTTGTAACCCTCGGATCAGGAGCCATTTCGATGGTTTGTAAGCCACCACAAGACATGCCGCTGACAGAAACTTTATCTGTAGCAACTTTTCCAAAAAGAGGACTTGTTTTATTATTATTCTCGGCGATAGCCCAGTCAATTGCATCCGTGAGTTGCTTAGACTGTGTACGACCCTCAGGTTTTACACCTTCTACTGGCATTGGCCCTATTGCAATGACCAAATATCCATAAGATGCCACTTCAGAAAGAAAATTGACGTGTTCCCAGGGAGAATTGGCACATGCTCCATTGCCCCATGCTATGATCGGCAGTTTATGATCTTTTCCAAATTTACTCAAATCTTCAGGTCTGAACACAGTGTGGGTTAGTAGGAAGGGCTCAGCAATCATGAGGGCTTTGTGGGGACCTGTGCCACCATCTTCCACCACTTTTGTCACTGCTTTTTGACCCGTCACAGACATCCAACAGATCATTGAAAAAGTCAGTATTCCAATTCTAATTAATGTAAGCTTCATAAATTTCAATTCTTTTATTTAAAACGTTTATAAGCCTTCATGTTTTGAAAATTCAAGAAGGATATAAAAGTAAGGATAATATTTTATTCAAACAATGTGTTGAAAGTTTATTAAAATTATTTAATTCAAGGACATTATTCATCCTTTCGTTAGTCAGGGTGCATTTCATCACTTCTTAAATTTGTAGTTGGGATTTTGTCATGATTTTTGGAAGCTTCGCCAAAAATCATGACAAAATCATATTCACTTTTCATTTTTCGCCATGGACTTCATCCATGGATATTAATATTTAATCCCTCTGGGCTCTCTGGGGTATTTAAAACGCAGTGATGAAATGCGCCCGTTAGCCACAGATGCTGATTTGTCACCTTTAATATAACTAACATCAGCTTTCGTGAATTGAAGCTTAAAATAAGTCTTTTAATTAACATTTTCTTCGTAAGAAACCAGGTACTAATCCTCTTAAAGTCTAGCCTTACTTACTAGCAAGCTTTATTGATTCTATTATGCTTACTGGTTGATTTTAAATAGGTATTTGCTTAAAGCATGATTATTTTTGACAATATTGGTGTACCATTACTTTTATATAAATGAACTATTGCAACTCCTTCATATGTGAGCTTTTGGAACCAAGTATTTGATTCCATTTTGTGGACTCTAATTTCTTTCCATCAATGGTAAAAAATGTTGCATTCACTTGCTCGAAGTCTTGTTGGCTTGTTACTCTCATATTATCTCCGAATATTTCAAAACTATAAGTAGTAAGGTTTTTTTTATCAACTGCAGAAATCATATTTAATTCAATAGAGTAAAGTTCTCCTCCAGTGCTGGGATTTAAGTTGGAAATCAAATAAAGTGTATTCCCAATGAGTCCCAGAGGTACAACAGTAGTAGAACTGATACCATTATTCTCCAAAACAATGGGTTGAGAAATATAATTGAAATTCAAATCAGTATGATAAATTGTAGGAGAAAAACCATTAGTTACGCCAGAAATAAAAACAATTTCCTCATTTTTACCAACAAAATCAGATACATATGCTCTCAAAAAATTTGGAAATGGAATTGCTTTTTTAGTGTCAAATTCTACCTTAAACATTCTAGGGTCTACGCCAATGCTCAGATTTATAATCAAGTTTTGATCTTTGATATATTGACTAAAAGGGTTACCAGAATATGAACTACTCTGGTCAGTCACCTTCATATATTCTACAGGATATCCTGCTGCTATCCATGCACCTTTATAATTAATATTTTCAAGAATTCCATTTTCTGTAACAACATATCCATTAGAGAAATCATATTTTAACATTCCCATGGCAGTAATTTTTTTTGTATTTTCTGCCCATTGAAATATACCACCATTTTGTTCAATGAAAAAAATACCACCCCTATTCGGCACAGGGCCAAATGCTATTGGCCAAGTTTCGTTAATCAAAAGTCTACCAAGTTCCTTGGCTCCACTTGCATCAAGATAGTTTAATACGATGTTTGAGCCATCCATAGTAATTATTACAAATCCTTCTTTATAAGGTCCATAGTTTTTTAAGTTTGATGGAATTCTTGGAGATGAAAATTGCCTAAGCAATTTAGTCATCTTTGGCTTGCCATCATTAAGGTATACTTGAGTTACAAATCCTGTGTTGTTAAAAATGAATATTTTATCATTTTTCACTGAAATGTCTTCTACTAGGAAATCGAATTCATCTATTATGCTGATTTTTTTATCATTCAGATTTAAAATATATACTTTTTTGTCCAAATTATAGATGAGACTATTTCCTAATTTTTCTGTTTTTATTTTAGTATAAAAGCAATCAAAACAAATCTGACCATAATCAATCACTTCATTGCTTTTAATACCAAATATATGGATGTCTTTCTCAGCTGCATCTACTGGTATAATAGTAAATATTTCATCATTGAATTGAGTAGCAACTTTAACTTTGCTTGGTTTGATCCCTGCAGCACCAGCTATAAATTCATGCTTTAACTTTAACTGTGCATGAAGTTGGAAATAGAATGTCAGGAAAATAATGGGAATAATTAATTTACTTTTCATTGGAATTTGATTTTTATTTGTTTTTAATTTTTTAATGAGTTTTATTTTAAAACACTTTTTTATTAGACATTATAGATTTAGAATTGAGTTGGCCTCTATTTTTGAGTGTTTGGCCCAATGGATTACCAACTCCATAAAAAGTGAGATAATTTGGATTAATTTTCCTTTTTTCCTTTGATAATAAATCATATGAAAAGATACCAGCATAGGAGGTAGTTAAAAAACCTCCACCATCATTATAACCAGTACCTACAATATTCTCGAATAGCGTTAACTGTGTTCCATCTGGGTTTGACAGGATGTGGATATAAATAGGTTCTAAAACTATATTAAATTTTGAATCTGCTAGACCTTTGTCTTGCCGGGTGTCAAATATGATGTGACCATTGCTCAGCGTTTTTTCAATATTGTATTTCTTTTCAAATGTGAGTTGAATGTCAGTTTTTTGTCCATACAATGGTAATTGGATGAGTAACCAGACTATTAATAGACCAAAAAATAGAGAAAAGTATTTTTTCTGTGTTTTCATTATATAAATTTTCAATAGAGCCTGATCAAAGCTATAAAATTTATTTCATTTTCGTAATGTTTTACCGAAAAAATTTTGAAAAGAAATTATAGTAGTATTTTGTATAGCATAAAAGATTTGAAAAAAACAATTTTCTTAATTAAATAATCTTGATGACTTTTGAGTCGAGGTGCTGCTTTTCATCCTTTTATAAAGAAAAAAAGGAGACCAGTAAAACTGATCTCCTCCCGTTTATTACAAACAATATTTGCGCCTATTTTTTTGAAAACCACAACTCTTGGGTGTGGTAATCCGCTAGATCTCCTCCAAAAGTTCTGAGAGACTCTAGATTCCAAACATACTCTGAGTTGTATCTTGGCCTGAATCTTTGCACGGTTTTACCGGAATTATCTGCAAAAAGTTTTGAAGGTAAGGTAAACCCTTTATAGACAGCCGGGCTATACTGATACCTCCTCATGTCCACCCAAGTTTCCAGAGCGCCATGTACCCACAAAGCAATGTACTTTTGCAACATGATGTCACTCAAAGTCAATACATCGGCAGTTTGCGGCACAGCGGCACTTGCCATATATGCATCTTTGTCAGGTGTAGAAACACTCGTAAAGTCCATATGGGCAATCACACCCTTTTTGAAAGCATCAAATGCAGTAGCTTTGTCACCTTTGATAAACGCCGCTTCTGCTTTCATAAATTGAAGTTCAAAATATGTCATGAGGTAATGAAGTGCATTGTCTTTGAAAATGTATTTACCAGGAATAGATGCAGCAGCAGTTACAGTTGGCGAAACACCCCAAAGCAATGGGATGCGCGTGGGCTTATTCAAAGTGTTGGTAGTATCTCCTTTGTTGGGTTCTACTCCTCTGTAAACGCCATCTGGTGAAGCACTCAACATCAGTGGCAACCTTGGGTCCTTTACACCATTAAAAATGGTTCCATCTAGCAAACTCAAAATGTAAGTAGATTGTCTATAACTCCTCAAGTTATTTCTTGTTGCCCCATAAAAGTTGCCATCATTACTGTTGGTGCCTGCGTGTGGTATTGAAAAATTATCTGCATTGGATGCAAAAGATTTGTCCACGTATTCTATGACTTTATCAGGGTTGTAGGTTGATTTATTTGAAATATGGTGAGCATTCCTAGCCAGGTTGGCATATACAAACTTAGTCCATTGTGCAGTTTTACCTTTGTAAACCAAATCGCCCCTTCCTAAACTGGCTTCTGAAGATTTGCCATCCGTTCTGGCCAAATCAGCAAGCGCTTCGTCAGAAAGTCTTTTCACTTCTTCGTAAATCAGGTCTTGTGTATCAAAGTCAAAGACATACCTGTTTGGTTCCCAAGCTTGTTTCAATATCATTTCACCGTAGACATCAGTAGATGATTGCCAGCTCCATGCTCTGATCGCCTTTGCAACTCCCACATAATCCCACTTTTCCTGAAGTGTGGATTCATCTACAATGAGGTCGATATTTTTACCTATAGCCCAATAGTGTTGTCTCCACTTTTCACCGGCTGCATCGCTACCTGCTGCGTATCCTTGTTGGTCCCAAACATTGTTTGCGGTAATCCAATTCCAGTTTTGAATGTACTGACCCACATATCTGGTATCAAAAACTTCCCCTCTAGCCATTTGTGAGAAAAGTGGAGGTAATACAGAAAATCCATCGGCAGCTTGTGGGAAACTAGGATCTTTGTTGATATCCAAATAGTCCTCGCAACTTACGAAAGTTAAAATGATGCAAAGCATCCCTATTTTTATGATGTTTGATTTCATTTTTCTAATTTTTAAAAGTTAAAATGTAACATTCAATCCCATGGAAAAAGTCCTTGGAAGGGAGGTTTTTCCAAAATCCATTCCGAATCCTCCGGCACCACCTGTAGCAGGATTGGTTGTGCTGACATAAGGATCAGCTCCAGAATAATTCGTCAAGAGAAATAAGTCAGTTCCATTTATAAATACGCTAGCTTCTTTAATGGCATTCTGCTTGCTCAATAATTTTGTTGGAATGGTGTATCCAATAGTCAGGTCTCTCAACCTCATCCAATTGATGTCTCTTTCTACAAAATCTTCTGGTTGCACAGAAACAGAGAAGTATTGTTCATTTTCAATAGGTATGAATGATTTAGTATTAACTGTTGGAGTTTCACTTTCTTCCATTCCATCCTTCAATACTCCTTTTATTGTCAATGGTTGCTCCCGATCGAGGGTTCTTTTACTTAAGCCTGTTTGGTAGAGATATAATTCGTTTCCGTTGAAAATGTCGCCGCCTTTTCTGATGTCCAAAAGGAAAGAAATGCTCAAATTGTTCTTGATCTTAAAGTCATTGACCAAACCGATTACAAAATCAGGATTTCTATCGCCAATAGGTAAAAAGTTGGCATTTCGCAAAGGAAAACCTGTTGCTGGATCAATCAAAACGTCCCCTTTTGAGTTTCTCAAATAACTCCAACCTCCAATTGCTGTTGCCGTACCAGCACCTCGTCCATTGATGGGTTCGTAAAATAAATTGGTTGCTGAAGTAAAACGGGATGCTAAAACATCTGCAGGTGCAAATGCACTTGCTCTAGCATTTCCAATGGCCCAGGTGTCAGAATCATAATATTCGCTCACTTGTGCTGGGAGATTTGCTACAGCAGTTTTATATTTTGTGAAGTTGGTGATCACATTCCATCTAAAATTTTGCTTTTGGAAGATATTGATATCCAAAGATCCGTCAATTCCATTGGTTTGTACGTCGCCACCATTCAACAAACCAAAGATAAAACCTGTACCATAACTAAGTCTTTGGGTCACAATTTGGTCTGTAATACTCTTGTTATAATAAGAAAGATCCAATATAACTCTGTCGTTCCAAAGTCCTAATTCAGTTCCAATTTCTATACTTTTAACACTTTCGGGCTTCAATGCAGGGTTATCTCCAAAAAAGTCAAATAAAAATCCACCACCTGTACTGGTCTGAGAAACAAGTCTGGAAGTGATTTTATAAGGGGGTGCAGGGTTACCCACATTGGCAAAAGAAGCTCGAATCTTACCGAAACTCAAAGGTCCTGTTTTTCCCTTTAAGGCAGGTAGTTCTGTGAAATTGAAGGCCAATCCAGCAGAAGGGTAGAAAGTAAGAGTTGTTTTCTTTTGGTAGAGTACTGGAATTGTCATTCCTTCCCGTCAAACTCAAGATCAAAAATTCTTTATAGTTGAATTCTGCTTTTCCGAAAATACCTACCAATCTTGTTCTTGTGAGTGTGGTTCTATTCCTTTGTGTAGTTGGCTCTGTATTGTTGATACTGTTGAATTCTGGCAGATAAAATTTCTCACCATAATCCGTACTTACTTCATTTCTTCTATCATCGACGGAGGTTCCAACTATGAAATTCGTAGAGAAATCTCCAAATTTTTTGTTGAATGTAGTAAAGATGGTTGTGTTTAAAATTTTACCCACATCAATGTAATTTTCAATCCATCCTGCTCTTCCAAAACCGATGTTTGATTCTGGGTGGAAAAATCTGTTGGCACCAGTATTGTAAGTGTCTGCTCCAAAGCGACCCGTAATATTCCACCAAGGCGCAAGGTCCGCTGTCAAGGTAACATTTGCTGTATTCCTCGTGGTTTTTTCAGTCCTTGCATTTTTGTAAACATTAAAAAATGAATTTTCATTGTCGTTTCCAAAATTTGCAGAAGGCAAAGTCAAGGTGCGGATGCCGGCTTCATCAACATACTCACGCATGTCATAATTTGCTGGATATCTCAAAGTACCTGTCAAATATCCTTGAGAGCCACCTGGAGGCATTACGTTGTTGTTTTGCGTAGTGGAAAATCTAGAAGATCCTTTTAACCAAGAGGTGACTTTGAAATCAGAAGATAAAGCCAGGTTGGTTTGATTGTATGTATTGGTTGGGATATTACCTTTACTATCCACATAAGCACCTGAGAGCCTATAAGTAATTCTTTCAGATCCTCCTTCTAGTGCGATGTCGTGTCTCATATTGTTGCCTCTTTGAAAGAAGTTTCCAAGATTATCATAAAAAGTAGTGCCCGCGGGATATGCTGGACCAAAATAATCTGCATCGTTTAAGGATTCAGCGCCATTTACACCTCTTCCATAGGTAGTCTGCACTTCAGGGAATCGGGTGATTTTGGATGTAGTAAATCTATTGGAGTAGGTCACTTTACCTGTTCCTGCCTTACCCTTCTTGGTAGTGATGATGATGACACCATTGGCACCTTCATTACCATAAAGCGCAGCAGCTTCTGGACCTTTGAGCACGGTGATACTTTCGATATCGTTTGGATTTATTTCGGCCAATCTACTTCCAACATCATCCCTGTTGTTGTTGATGTTTGCATTTACCGCATTTGCATCTGAAGTCAAAGTGTGTTGGTTGAATGTACCGCTATTGATCGGAAGGCCATCCATAACAATCAATGGTTGGTTGCTATTTCCGATGGAGGTAACACCACGTAAGTTGATGCTTACACTACCTCCTGCCAAACCACTGGTAGGGGTAAGTGTCATACCCGAAATCCGACCTTGTAATGATTGAAAAGCATTATCTCTCTGTGTGTTTTTTAATTCTAAACCACTTACACCTTGAGCGCCATAGACTAGCTTTCTTTTATCCTGGACGATACCCAAAGCACCAATGATAACGACTTCATCAATCAATACAGACCCTTGTAACACAACATCGATAGTATTTGATGTACCCACGGTAACATTTTGAGTTTCTGTACCAATCATAGAAAAAATTAATTCTTGTCCAGGGCTGGCTTGAATGGAATAAACTCCATTGACATCCGTAACAGTGCCGATGTCCGTCCCTTTTATCTGTACAGTAGCGCCAATAATTGTTTCACCATCTGCTCCCTTGATCACTCCGGAAACAGTCTGTGCAAACGTAGCACTGATTGAGAAAAATGCGAAAAAAAGGAATAGGCATAGCCTTTCTTTGCGCAAATAGCAAGTTTTGTGTTTGTTTGGTTGCATACCATTAAAATTTGATTAGGTTAATAAACACATTCGCTTGGTTAGATAAAATTCCGCGAATGTTTAATTTTATAAATTTTTATTTTAATTGTCTCACATTTTTGGTTTCGGCAATATAGGAATCAACTGGTAATCCAAATATAGATTTTTTTTGATGTTATTTAAATTTTTAATTTTGTTTTTTTTAACATATGATTCATATCAGCAATATTTTATGGGGGAGAGAGAGGAAGAGGGCAGCAAAAACGTTTATGAAATGATAACGAAAGTAAATTGGATTATGCTTCCTTTTGATTTTAAACAGGAAGTCGCAAAAACAGAAGCTGGAAACGAGAATTCAGATCGACGGTCTAAGTGATCAGCTTTCAGAGATCAGCAATCAGTTTCAATGAAATCGGCAAAGGGAAACCGGACACCGGAAACGGGAGACCGTGAGGTCGAAATTTGAAATACGTATTTTGCATCGAGCAACGAGCCACGAGCTTCGAGCTGGGCTGCTTTTGTTGTTATGGATTTCCGTTTCGTAATTCAGGACATGTCCCTGCTTCTTCAAGGGTTAATTAACACCGGCTTTAGCCTGTGGTAATCCTTTCGAATGTTCATTTCACTTCAGCCTGGCATCCTTTCATCTCACTTTCTGGTCCATTCCATCTTACATTTCCACACCACTAACACCATTCACTATTTACCATTCACTATTAACAATTCACCATTATAATTACGCATTATTTGGAAAAACAAGAGAAACTGTAGTTCCCTTCTCCAAAACACTGTTTACCAAGATTTTCCCTTTGTGTAATAACATTATTTGTTTACTAAGACTAAGTCCTATGCCACTTCCATTTTTCTTAGTAGTGAAAAAAGGAATGAAAATATTTTCAAGAACTTCTGGTGGAATTCCTTTTCCATTATCACTTACTTTGATGGTGACTACGCCTTCCAAACTTCTTGAAGCCATACACTTTATGGATGGATTGTCATTTTTTTGGACTGCATCAGCTGCATTAAGTATTAAATTAATCAATACCTGCTCAATTAGGTAAGTATCTACTTCGACATCAAGGTCAATTGGATCGATTTGGAAAGATAAGTCAATACCTTTATTGCCAAATTCTGCATGTAATAATTGCTCTAATCCTTCAAAAATATCATTTAGTTTTACGTAAGAAGAATCTATATGAGTGATTTTACTCAGACTTCGATACGTTTGAGCAAATTTCATGAGCCCTTCGCTTCGCCTGTGGATGGTCTCTAGACCAGCATCCATATCAGTCATATCAATAGGTGTCTTGTCCACCATATTTGAGCGGATGTGCGATTGTAAAGTTTCAGTTAATGAAGCAATTGGGGCAATGGAATTCATGATTTCATGTGTCATGACACTGAGTAATTTTTTCCAGGCTTCAGATTCGATTTGGTTGTGTGTATCGTCAATATTTTGTAAAACCACCAATCTGAAAGCTCCTTGTTCGGCTTCAAAATCGGTGCAGGAAAACAACATATTTTGCTTTTGATTATTGACATTTAATTGAATGTTGCTTCCGCTAGGATTTAATTGACCGGTTACTAATTGAAATAAATCTTGCCTCCTTTTTTCTAAAAAAGTAATGTTTTTGATAGAAGGAATATCAAGCATCCGACAAAAAGTTTCATTGATCCAAATGATGTCACCAGATTTTACATCAAAAGCCAGAATGCCTGTTTGAATCATTTCCAGAATTTTCACCAAATAGATGTTGTGGGTTTCTTTTTCGGTGTTTAAGTTGCGCAGGATGGAAGTAATTTCATTAAATCTTTGATGAAGGTAATCTGCATCTGTATTTCCGTGTGATTATCATAATACCTCGTAAAGTCTCTATATTTGATTGAATCGAAAAAATCCGATACCAGTTTATTATGAGCATTGAGTTTTTTTATGAGTTGAAATCCAATGATGATGATTACAAGAAAGACAATTATTGATTCAAGAAATTGTTTTTGAATCAATAAATAAGAAGCCAACAGCATGGTTGCCATTAGTATAATACTGAGCAACGATATTCGGTAATAATGCCTATTATAATCCATATTTATTGAGTCTGCGATATAATGCAGTTCTGGTAATTCCCAATTCTTTTGCAGATTTAGAAATATTTCCATTATTTTTTTCAATCACATTGAGAATGGTATTTTTTTCGACGTTGTCCAATTTATTATCACCGTCGTCCACCAGTGTATTGAATTTTTCAATTGGAGAAAAAACCAAATCACTACCCTTCAAAATCTCGTCTTCAGACATAATCACTGCCCTTTCAAGAGCGTATTGCAATTCTCTTACATTTCCTGGAAAGTGGTAAGCTAATAATTTATCGATAAATGATTTTGAAAGTTCAAGTTTGGGTTTTTGATATTTAAGGGTATACATCTCTAAGAAATGGTCTGCCAGCAATAAAATATCTTCTTCTCTTTCTCGTAATGGAGGTAAAACTACCTCGACTGTATTGATGCGATAAATTAGGTCTTTCCTGAATTTATTTTCATCCGCAAGATCTCTGATAGTTATATTAGTCGCACAAATCAATCGAATATCTACAGGAATAGGTTGTGAACTTCCTAGTGGCAAAACTTGCCGATTTTGTAATACTGAAAGTAATACGGCCTGCTGTTGCAAGGAGATATTTCCGATTTCATCTAAAAATAAAGTACCACCGTTGGCTGATTCAAACCGACCTTTTCTGTCTTCTCTTGCATCAGTGAAAGCCCCTTTTTATAACCAAATAATTCACTTTCAAATAAAGAAGAAGCAAGTGAACCGACATCTACTTTGATAAATGGTCCGTTTTTTCTATTCGAAAGTTCATGAATGATCCTTGCCGCAATGTCTTTGCCTGTGCCATTTTCCCCCAAGAGCAAAACATTGGCATCAGTAGGAGCTATTTTTTCTATCCGATGCATTGCCGCTGCGATCACGTCACTTTTGCCAATCATGGTTGCTTGCGAACTTGTTATTACTTTCTTTTCTTTGGACTTACGTCTTTTCTTTTCTATTTCTGTGACTGCATCGATCAACTTTTGGTTGCTCCATGGCTTGAGCACGAAATCACTAGCCCCATTTTTTAAAGATTTGATGGCCAAATCAATTTCGCCGTAAGCTGTGATCAGAATGACATCTATATTGGCATCGGTTTCTTTTATTTTATTCAACCAATATAAACCCTCATTACCAGTATTAATCATACCATTGAAATTCATATCCAAAATGATCAAATCAAAGCTGGAAGACTTGATTAGGGAAACCAAGTTGTTTGGATTTTTTTCGGTAATGATCTCTTTTACCTTCCCTTTGAGTAATAGCCTGAGTGCCGTCAACACATCGACGTCATCATCTATTGCCAGAATTCTTAAATTACTTATTGACATGTTTTCTACTTGGTTCTCAGCAAAACTAAGAAATTCATAGCGATTCATTGAGCAAGATTTTGCAGGTTGTTTTTGTGTATTGTTTTGAGACACTTTCTGTATCAAAATCGAACGATGGGCTGAGCCACGCGCTTCGAGCCATGAGCCACGAGCCAGCCTGATTAATGCGGAAAATTTATTGTTATCTATAGATTACAAATTCATTTTATTGTATTTTTCATTTGGCTACTAACAATTACCTGTAAATCTATTTATTATGAATGTACCGGCGAAAAATCTTTCGCCCCTTCATTATTTATCTCACACCTACCGTAAGCTGATGTATCGCTTTAGCACGCAATGTGTACCAATACCGAACACTCCATTTTTCAATTGTAAATTTAAATAATTGATAATCAATATTTTAAAAATTGGCACGCTATTGACCATACAGATTGTATAAATTTGAAAGAAAAATATGGACATTCCAATTCCAAAGAAAAGATTTACAACAACAAGGGTTTTGATAGGCCTGGGAGTTTTGGCCTTGATTGCATTCACCGTTTACACGTTTAAATTACAAGGTGGAGCAAGCAAATTGAATGTGGAGGCAGAGAGAATTACTGTGAGCACGGTTACAAAGGGAGCTTTTAGAGAGAATATACCTGTCAATGGTATAGTTTACCCCATCTCAACCATTTATTTGGACGCGCAAGAAGGGGGTAGAGTAGAAGAGAAATACGTTGAGGATGGTGCCATGATGAAAAAAGGTCAACCGATTCTTAAAATGAGTAATACGGATTTGGAATTAAATCTTGCTAATCAAGAAGTTGCTGTATTTAATGTATTGACGCAAATGCAATACACCAAAAACATCGCAGAGCAAAACTCGATGAATAGATTAAACCAAATGGCTGATGTGGACAATGCATTGATAGAAGCAGAGCGCGTACACAATCTCAATAAGAAGTTGTTTGAGGAAGGGGCCATTGGGAAACAGGACTACATGAGTAGCGAGAATTTATTTGAATACCAAAAGAAAAGAAAGAAATTGGCAGAGGACATCCTTAATCAGGATAAATCCTCAATGTCACAACAAATTGAACAGGCAACTGAGTCTTATAGACGGATGACAAACACTTTGCAATTGATGAAACGCAAGGTTGGGGATTTGATAGTGCGTGCTCCGGTCGATGGACAATTAACTTCTCTTGATTCAGAAATTGGTCAATCCATCAATAAAGGAGATCGTTTAGGGCAATTGGACATTACTTCAGGTTATAAAGTAAGAGCTGATATTGATGAGCACTACATCTCCAGGATTTTTCCTGGTCAAAATGCTGAATACGTTACAAAAGATAAAACTTATATCCTGACAATCAAAAAAGTATATACTCAGGTGGTAAGTGGCAGATTTCAAGTGGATATGGTTTTTGAGGGTGCTGCGCCAGAAAACATTCGCCGTGGTCAGTCTCTACAAATCAGAATGAATTTGAGTGAAGAAACGACGGCTTTGTTATTACCTCGTGGTGGTTTTTATCAAAAAACTGGTGGTAATTGGATTTTTAAGTTGAGTGAAGATGGCAGCACCGCTTATAAAACAAATATTCAATTAAATAGGCAGAGTCCTGAGAATTATGAATTGATGGAGGGTTTGAGTGTAGGTGATAAGGTGATTACGAGTTCTTATGATTCTTTTGGTGATGTGGATGAGTTGGTGTTGAAGTGAGACGAAAGTTGAAAGATGAAGGACGAAAGATGAAAGAAAGTATAAAATAATAAATCTAAATTATATTTAGATAACAAATTTCATTTAAGTTTTTCAGCGTATGCATAAATCATTCTTTGCACCTCTTCAGATAATTGAATTAGTGTATGGAATTCATCTACAGAGATGTATTCTAAATCTTTTGAAAGAATAATTTGATATCTTAATTCCGCATTAGAACTAAGAGCTATAGTCAGGTAACGTTTAAAATCCATCTGGGTATTGCGTGCACTTCCTTCAGCAATGTTAGTTGGGATGCCTGAGGAAGATCTTCTCATTTGTCCGATGAGACCATATTTTTCTTCCTTCGGAAATTTTTTGGTAACCAAGTAAATTTCTAATGTGAGTTGATGCGATTTTTGCCAGATTAATAACTTTTGAAAATCTACCATAGATTAATATTTTAAATAAGGTTTAAAACATAAAAGTAAAAATATAAATGATAAAAACAACAAAAAAATACTTCAAGTGGATTGGATTAGAATATCCAATGTTTAACAAAGAAACTGGTACCTTTTATCTTTCATCTTTCGTCTCTCATCTTTAATCTTAATTTATATGATCAAATTAACAAATCTAGACAAACGCTACCGCACCGAAGAAGTCGAAACAATTGCCCTCGACAAAATGAATCTCGAAGTAAAAGAAGGAGAATTCGTTTCCATTATGGGACCCTCAGGATGTGGTAAATCATCGCTATTAAATATCATTGGATTACTCGATGATTTGGATGGTGGAAGTTATTTATTTAATGGAATTGAAGTAGCAAAATTCAATGAAAGAAAAAGATCTGAATTGCGTAAACACAATATAGGTTTTGTATTTCAGAGCTTTAATTTAATTGATGAATTGACAGTTTATGAAAATGTCGAATTGCCATTGATTTATACCAAAGTCAATGCCACAGATCGCAAGAAGAGGGTAGAAGAAGTGCTTGAGAAAATGCAAATTATGCATCGTAAAAATCACTTTCCACAACAGCTCAGTGGTGGCCAACAACAACGGGTAGCCATCAGTCGCGCTGTAGTAAATAAACCCAAATTGATTCTCGCGGATGAGCCTACCGGTAATCTAGATTCTGCAAATGGTAATGAAGTTATGCAATTACTAACTGACCTAAACGAACAGGGAACTACGGTCATCATGGTAACTCACAGCGAGCACGATGCTAAATATAGTCACCGTATTGTGAGGATGCTGGATGGTAAAACCGTTACGGAAAATATTTTGCTTTAAACGGAATCCGGAAATCGGAGGACGGAAATCGGAGGATGGAAATCGGAGGGGCATTAACATAAATAATCAATAAGGAGTTAATTATGATAGAAAAATTTGAAGATTTGTTGGTTTGGCAAGAGGGATTAGATCTTGCAGTTCAAATTTATAGTTCATTTAAATTCTGTAAAGATTATGGATTTAAAGACCAAATCCAAAGAGCGGCTATCTCTATTTCTTCAAACATTGCTGAGGGATATGATAGACAAACTAATAAAGAATTTATTCAATTTTTATTCATTGCTAAAGGCTCATGTGCAGAAGTAAGAACTCAGATTTATTTAGCTGAAAAAGTGCAATTATTATCACCAGAAAATGCTTTGCTATTATTGGATAAAACTAATAAAATTTCTGCAATGCTTACTAAATTAATTAAAGCTCGAAAGGAAAACTTTTAATTAACAATCGGACAGAAATTCGATTTCCGATTTCCGATCTCCGATTTCCAATAAAATGAAATGATAACGAATTATTTTAAAATAGCATGGAGAAATCTCCTTAAAAATAGAACCTCAAGTTTGATAAACATTGTGGGTTTAGGAATTGGATTGGCAACATTTATTTTCATAATGGAATATATTTCATTGGAAAAATCAGTAAATCAATTTCATACCAACGTTGACAATATTTATAGATTATTGAATGAAGATAAACAAGGAGTTACTTGGTCGGAAGTTGAACCTGGATGGGCACAATTATTCAAAGATAAACAATCGGCAATTGAATCATATTGTTTGGCCGAACAAGGAATTGGACAAGGAATTGTACAGAATGTTGAGAAAAATTTGTCATTTAAAGAAGATAGAATTGGATATGCCAGCGGCAACTTTTTTGAATTTTTTACTTTCAATATTATTGAAGGAAATAAAACAGATTTAAAGACACCACAAACTGTGTATTTATCAGAAACTACATCTAAAAAATATTTTGGAGATTCACCAGCAATTGGCAAAAGCCTGACATTAAACAATCAATTTGGAAAGGTCAATTATTCTGTAAAAGGTATTTTTGCTGATATTAGCCAAGAATCAGATATCCAATATGATATGGTCTTTTCACTAGAAACCTTAAGAAGTGCTGCCTTCTTAAACGGTAATGGTTGGGCGGATCTCAATAATTTTGATTCTCAATTCATCAATTTATATGTTGCAACAGCTCCAAATACGAATATCAATATTTTAGAAAAAGACATCAATAAACTCAGATCAGAAGTCAGTAAAGAGGATGATGGTGTAACATTCAGACTTCAGTCATTAAAAAATATGCATTTGGGTACCTCTCTTGGGGACCAAATGCAAACTTATGGTAACCTCAAATACATTTATATCCTTTCGGCAGTAGCCGCCTTAATCCTATTAATTGCATGGTTTAATTACATCAATTTATCAACTGCTGCATCATTGAAAAGATCTCAAGAGGTAGGAATAAGAAAAACCATAGGAGCAAGCAAAGGACAATTGATAGGCTTGTTTCTGGCCGAAACAGGGATGATAACAGGCATTGCCTACGCAGTAGCATTCATTGGTCATGATCATGCAGCCTTATTTCAATTTATTGACTGGAAAAGCCTTGAGCATTCAATCATTACAATTGTCAAATGTGTGGATTTATGCTTTGGCTGCATTGATTTTAGCTACTTTTTTCGCGGGATTTTATACAGCATTTGTTTTGTCAAATTTCAAACCTGTCGATACATTAAAAGGGAAACTCAAAGGTAGTGGAAGTGGTCAGTTGGTAAGAAAGGGATTGGTAGTGAGTCAATTTTCATTTTCAATATTACTCATCATAGCAACGGCAGTTATTTTCCTACAGTTAAAATTTATGAAAAATAGTGAACTAGGAATCAATACTGACCAAATGGTTGTGGTGTCTGGTCCACAAGTAGGATTGGATAGTACTTACCAATCAAGAAAGAAAGTATTTTTAAATTACCTCGGACAACAAAGTTTCGTTAAAGAATATGCAACCTCTGGTTCTGTACCTGGTAAGTATTACAATTTTAGAACAGCAGGATTTACCCAACCTGGGTCCAAACCAGATGATAAATTTAAGAGTTATGCTTTTTTAATCATCAGCGATCAATTTTTGAGTGCGTATGGAATTCCAATGAAGGCAGGTAGAAACTTCACCTATCAGGAATGTGATGTAGAATGGAATGACAATTCTAAAGTTCTGATAAACGAACAAGCCATGATTTCAATGGGGTTTGCAAATGCCGAAGATGCCATGCAAAAGGGCATTCAATGGGATGAAAGACATCTAGACATCATCGGAGTGACAGCGGATTATCACCACACCAATTTAAAAAATGCAATTGATCCAATTATATACTATCCTCAATTAAATGGGCAATATTACTCAGTCAGATTGACGCCAGAAAATTTGTCATCTAAGTTGTCTTCATTGGAGCGGGAATACAAGTCTATTTTTCCAGGAAATCCTTTTGAATATTTCTTTACTGATGAGGCTTTGCAAAGCGCTAAGGAAGAGGAACAATATGGAAGGATATTTACCATAGCGTCTGTGCTGGCCATTTTCATTGCTTGTTTGGGATTATTTGGCTTAGCGACCTTTGTTGTGGAAACAAGGACTAAAGAAATTGGTATAAGAAAAGTTCTTGGAGCAAGTGTGAGTGGCATTGTTTCCTTGCTCAGCAAAGATTTTGTCATACTTGTAGTTATTTCTTTAGTCATTGCAGCACCTGTTGCTTTCTATTTGATGGTTAATTGGCTGAAAAATTTTGAATTCAAAGTAGAAATTAATTGGGTTTTGCTTTTCATTTTGGTGGGTATTTCAGTTGTGATGGTCTCATTATTTACGGTTGCAATTCAAGCAATTAAAACTGCGAATGCTAAGGTAACAAAAAGTTTGAGAGCGGAATGAATGGTTAATTATTAATGGTAAATGGTGAATTGTGTGAAATGTAAAATGTAATATGTGAAATTTCATTTGAAACGACATGCAGGGGAAGGCCCACATGCTTTCCGGAATGAAATGTCAAAATAGTTGGATGTGAATGGTGAATGGTGAATGGTGAATGGTGAGATGTGAAATGTATAATGTGAAATCAATTTGGAACGACATGCAGGGGAAGGCCGGATGTCAAAAATAATGGGATGTAAATGGTAAATGGTGAATGGTGAATTGTGTGAGATGTAAAATGTGAAATGTGAAATGTGAAATGTGAAATGTGAAATTTCATTTAGAACGACATGTAGGGGAAGGCCAACGTGCCTTCCTTGGAATTGCAACTTGAAAGTTGGATTTGTGGAACGACTTGGTTGCCGTGGAGCGCTTGCCCTTTCTTTTATCGAGGAAGATAAAGTTTGAAATATAATTTGTAAATGAAATAGGATGAATCAAATAAATATCAAGGCAATTTTTCGAAATCTGACGAAAGGTAGATTTTATACGCTGATCAATATATTGGGCATTGCCATTGGCATTACTTCGATCGTTTGGGCATTTCAAAATTATCGCTTTGCTAATAGTTTTGATAATTTTCATCAAGATAGAGATCAAATATTCAGAATCATCACTAAGAATGAAGGCTCACCTTTATGGAATGGATATTGTCCTTTGCCAATTGCAGTTTTTGCTAAGCAAGATTTTCCTGAAGTAGAAAAAACCGTAAGACTAGAAAGAGCTTTTTTAACCATCAGACCAGAGGCAGGGGAAACTTTTAATTCGAGTGTGCATTTTACAGATCCGGAGTTCTTTGATTTTTTTAACTTCCCTTTGGTGTCTGGTTCCAATAATCTCCAAGACAACGCAGGCGTATGGATTACCGAATCAGAAGCCAAAAAACTTTTCGGAAATAATGCAGCGGTTGGGAAAACTATTCAGTTTTATGTTAATGAATCTCACCAGCTCCCCTTGGTGGTAAAAGGTGTTTTAAAAGATTTGCCATCGAATTCTTCCATACAATTTGATATACTTTCCAATTTTTCCAATTTCAGAAAATCAAATGGTCAATTATTGGAGATAGATGATTGGTCCTATTATGCAGATGCAGTTTTCTTAAAGGTTGATAACCCATTGATGGCCAACAAACTAGCAAATGGGTTCAAAAAGTATTTGCCACTTACATTTGAAGCTAGAAAAGATATAAAACCTATTGAGTTTCAATTAGATCCATTATCAGGTATTGCCAAACAAAATGATATGGCTACCAATGCATTGTTCACACGTCCTAGCGATGCAGCAATATATGGTCCCTTGGTTTTAGCTATTCTTATTTTATTATCTGCTTGTCTCAATTTTGCCAATACAACTGTTGCTCGCTCAAATCAAAGGTTAAAAGAAATGGGTGTACGCAAAGTATTGGGAGGCAGTAAATCACAATTGATCATTCAGCAGCTATTGGAAAGTAGCCTGATCGTATTTTTTGCATTATGTTTATCTACCATTTTTACGGCGTGGTGGTTACCCACATACAACAGGATGTTTGATGGTATTGCTCTGTCAGCCAATTATTTTGAAGATTTCCAATTATTCCAATTTATGGTTTTTCTTTTATTATTTGTTACCCTGTTGGCTGGTCTGTATCCTTCCCTTTATATTGCAAGATTTAATGCGAGTCAAATTTTCAGAGGTGGCGTGAATTATGGCGGAACCAATCTTTTTTCAAGGGTTCTACTAGGTATGCAAATTTTGATAGCATTTATTACGGTTTCTGCAAGTTTCGGTTTTGCAAAAAATGCAGAATTTCAAAGAGATTTTAATTTAGGTTTTAATCAAAATAATATCATAGGATTATGGACCTCAGAAAGTGATTTTTCAACCATAAGAGATGCCGTGTCAGCAATACCAGATGTAGATAAAACCGCAGGGTCAGTTGGGCATTTGGGTTATTCCTGGCGAAATCTTGGGGTGGAAGCAGGAGGTATTATCAAGGAAACTAATTTCATTCAAACCGGAGATCATTATTTAGATGTAATGGGTGTGAAGTTACTTACAGGCAGAGATTTCAACCATAACAATGACTCAGATGTAAATAAAAGTATGATTATTTCTGAAAAATTGTGTGCAGAATATGGGTGGACAAAAGACAATGCAATTGGAAAACAATTGAGAGTTGATACGATTTTGTATTCTGTTATTGGTGTTACAAAGGACCTTTATGTTGGCGGTTTTTTCAATAATATAGACCCTTTGGCAATGGTAAAAGTACCTAATACAAGCAGTCGATTACTCATCGTTCAAAGCAATGGAAATTCCTTAAAGACAGTTTATGATCAAATAAAGGCGAGTTGGACCAACACTTTTCCATTAAAGCCATTCAATGGTTTTTATCAAAATGAAGAAACGAGCCAAGCTCAACGCGTGAATCAAAGTGTAACTACCATATTTTTTTGGTTTGGGATAATTTCTGTGTTATTCACCCTGACGGGAATGTTCGCCTTGATTTCACTCACCATTCTTAAAAAGAATAAAGAAATCGCCATAAGAAGGGTAGTAGGTGCCTCGCTTAAAGATATTTTATTGGTAATTAATAAGAGTTATTTCTGGGTTTTTATTATTGCCGCAGGTCTTGGTATGTATGCAGGAGCCGCTCTTACTCAAGTATTGATGGATTTAATTTTTAAAGTAAATGTAGGTTTTAATCCAGATAGTTTGCTAAAAACATTTTTTGGAGTGTGTGCCCTTATCCTTACAGTTGTGATGATAAAATTATGGCAAGTAGACAGAATGAAACCTTCTATAGTCTTAAAAGGTAATTAACAAAACGAAGGAGAAATGATAAAGAATTATGTTAAAATAGCTTGGCGGAATTTACTTAAATCAAAGTTGTATTCTTCCATTAATATCATTGGCTTAAGTATTGGAATCTCTGCATGTATCTTGATTGGCCTGTATATTCACAATGAACTGAATTATGATCAATTTCATTTGAAATCAGATAATATTTATCGCGCCACTATGGAGTATAGTACTGCGGGACCTGTGGAAGAAGCAGCTGTTTCGGGATCTAAAGTTGGCCCTGAATTCAAAAGGACTTTTCCCAATGTTGTAGAATATGTGAGGACATACACATCAACCTCCTCTATTAAAAAAGGTGAAGTAGTATTTGATGAAAATAAAATGTTATTTGCTGATTCAGCTTTTTTTAGTGTTTTTTCATTTGAATTATTGGCAGGTGATGCAATAACAGCAATTGATGCACCTGATAAAATTGTTTTGACACAAAGTAGCGCTGCTAAATTATTTCCCCTACAAAATGCAATGGGTGAAATTTTGAGATATGGCGGGAGCGAATATAAAATAAGCGGAATTTGTGTTGACCCGCCGCAAAATTCGCAAATCAAATTTGATTTTGTGATCAGTTTTAGCAATATCGGAAATGCCTATAAAACGGAAACTTGGTGGAATGCAAATTGGGTAACATATCTTTTGTTAAATAATCAGACAGATATAGCACAATTTGAAAATCAGGTCAATGCCTACATGGATTCTGATTTAGTGCGTGAACAAACAGGATCCATGCATCCCAATTTTCTGCATTATAATTTGGAACCACTCACCAAAGTTCATTTACACTCATCAGTGGAAGGACTCGAACCAAATGGGAATATACAATACATCTATATATTCGGTATAATTGGCTTATTGATATTATTGATTGCTGGAGCTAATTACACCAATTTGGCAACTGCCCAAGCGATGGGTAGAGGTGGTGAAATAGGCACAAGAAAAGTACTGGGAGCAAATAGAAATCAAATTTTTTCACAGTTTATTGGTGAAGCTGTTGTGCTGACTTGTGTAGCAACCATTTTGGCTTTGGTTATTACACTCGCTGCCATTCCTTTTTTCAATAATGTATCAGGTAAAAGTTTTGTTTATGGCGATGTTTTGAGTACTAAGGTAATGATTATGACCCCTTTATTTGCAGTAATTATTAGCTTTTTAGCTGGTCTTTATCCTGCAGTGGTATTGTCTGGTACCAAAGCTTTGACAGCAATGAAATCTTCATTTGAATTGGCTAAAGGCAATCGAAATATTTTACGAAAATCCTTGATTATTGCCCAATTTTCTATCTCAATATTTTTGATAGCCGTGACAGGCATTATTATTTCACAAGTTAATTTTTTGAAAGAAACCAATTTGGGTTATGACAGGAATCATGTCGTTGTGATTCCTATGAATAACAAGATTTCTGAAAATTACGAAATTTTAAAACCTGCCATTCAAAATGTAATGGGTGTGAAATCTGTTACTGCGTCCTACGATACTCCAGAGTATGTAGCTTGGGGAGATGGAATTTCAGCCACAGGGAAAAATGGTCCTGTGGAAATATCTCTCAACGCCATGCCTATAGATCTAGATTTCGCTCAAACTTTAGGTATGCAATTCGCGGCTGGCAGAGATTTTCAAAAGTATGATTTTGATCTGATGGACACTACCAATAATTCGGCTAATTACAAATTGCCATACATCATCAATGAAACCTTGGCTAAAATGATAGGTTGGACACCTGAAGAAGCTATTGGCAAAACCATTGAACATCGAGCTTTAGGCCCCATTGTGGGCGTTTTAAAAGATTTTCATTTTCAAAGTTTACATCAACCAATTGGTCCGTTGCTTCAATTTTTAGATAAAGATGCTTCTAGAAAACTTCTGGTTAAAATCGATGGATCCCAAATGAAGGAAACCTTAAAAGGCTTGGAGCAATTATTTGCTACTAGAATGCCTGGGCAACCTTTTAATTTTCATTTCCTGGACGATGACTATAATAAATTATATATGTCGGAGCAAAGGACAACTTCATTGTTTAAAGCTGCAGCTTTTATAGCAATTTTATTAGCCACTTTAGGGCTTTTTGGATTAGCTGCCTTTGTGACTTTTAGCAGAACTAAGGAAGTTGGAATTAGGAGAGTTCTTGGCGCTACCTTACTTTCCATTACCCAATTATTTGTTCGTCAATTTATTTTCCTCATTGTTTTGTCCGTAGTAATTGCGGTTCCTTTGGCATGGTATGCAGGCAATTATTGGTTACAGGATTTTGCCTATAAAATCGAATTGGAATGGTGGCATTTTGCCCTTGCAGGAACTCTGGTGCTACTGATTGCGGTGGCTACCATCAGTTATCAATCCATCAGGGTTTGTTTGTTGAATCCTATTAAATCTTTGCGAAGCGAATAATGTGAATGGTAAATAGTGAATAGTGAATGGTGAAATGTGAGATGTGAAATGTAAAATGTTTAAATGGATTTGTTGAGCGATGGCAAGCCATGGCTTCACCGGATAAATATAAATTGGAACCACAGGTAAAGAAAGGGCTTGCCCCTTTCTATATGGCACGAATAAATGGTGAATGTTGTAAAATGTGAAATGGAACCTCGCTGGTTGAGGCAGGATTTATCCTGTCTTCTCAGGTCGAATGTATGTTGTAGATAGGAGATATTAAATCGTAAATTATGATAAAGAATTATTTTTTAATTGCCTGGAGAAATTTACAAAAAAGCAAGGGTTATTCTGCGATAAACATCGGTGGACTTGCTGTAGGTATGGCTGTAGCGATATTAATCGGTCTTTGGATTTGGGATGAAATCAACTTTAATAAACACCACAAAAACTACGATTCCATTGTGCGTGTGATGCAACATCAGACCTTCAATGGAACCGTGCGGAGCTTTATTACAAATCCATATATTATGGCTTCTGAAATTAGAAAGAATCATGGAGACGATTTCACTCACGTAGTTCAATCTTCTTGGAATAATGAGCACATTCTCACGGTTGGTGACAAGGCATTGGTCTGGAATGGTAGTTATGTTGAGCCGGAAATATCCGAGATACTAAGTCTTGAGATGATCCATGGTGCCAAAGATGGATTAAAAGATATGAATTCTATGTTATTGAATGAATCGGTGTCAAAAGCCTTTTTTGGTGAAGAAAACCCAATTGGAAAAACGATTAAAATAAATAACAAGATAGATTTGCAAGTAGTTGGGGTTTACCGCGACATCCCTAAAAACTCATCATTTCACGATCTGAAGGTCATCATGCCTTGGGAACAGTATTTAGCGCAAAACACCTGGGCAACTTCCATGTCGGATCCATGGGGTGCTAATTTCACACAAGTCTATGCACAACTTGCACCCAACAGGAGTGCTGAAGATGTATCTGCACGAATCAAAGATGTAAAATTTAAACAAATCGATGACGAGGAAAAAAAGTATAAGCCTCAGGTTTTTGTTCATCCTATGAGCAAATGGCATCTGTATAATACTTTCGAGAATGGCATTAATACTGGTGGTCAAATTGAGACAGTCTGGATGTTTGGCATAATAGCGGTTTTTGTGCTCTTATTGGCTTGTATCAATTTCATGAACCTCAGCACAGCGCGCTCCGAAAAACGGGCAAAGGAAGTTGGGATTCGCAAATCAATTGGATCAAATAAATTCCAGTTGATGGCCCAATTTTTCAGCGAATCTACCTTGATCTCGCTTATAGCGATGATTTTTTCAATAATGCTCGTCACTTTGATGCTTCCCAGCTTTAATGGAATTGCAGAAAAATCAACCAGCATACCTTGGACATCTCCTTTATTTTGGACACTCACTTTGGGATTCAGTTTATTTACAGGATTTGTTGCTGGCTTATATCCTGCATTATTTTTGTCCTCTTTCCAGCCTGTGGATGTTCTTAAATCTACATATCGTGCAGGAAAGGCAGGATCGCTACCTCGGAAAATATTAGTCATTTCACAATTTTCCATTGCGATAACACTCATTATTGGCACCACCATTGTCTATCAACAAGTAAATCATGCCCAAAATCGACCAATTGGCTATGATAAAAGTGGTTTGATAAATCTCTGGTCAAATGAAATGCGCCATAAAAATTTCGAGGTTATCAGACAAAGCCTGATGGATGCCAATGCCATCGTTGACATGACAGAATGTGTTAGTCCAGCCACCGATGTTTATAATACCAATGGAGGGTTTGATTGGGAAGGAAAAGATCCATCCATGGGAGTAGATTTTCCAAACAATGGGGTGACTTTTGAATATGGGAAAACCATCGGCTGGACAGTGAAAGCAGGCAGAGACTTTTCCCGAGAATTTAGCTCAGATTCAAGTGCTATGATCTTGAACCAAGCTGCAGCAGAATTTATGGGCTTTGATGATCCAATCGGCAAGACAGTTAAATGGAATGGAGATCCTTATACGGTAATAGGAGTGGTTGACAACCTATTGGTGGAATCTCCTTATTTACCGGTTCGAGCTTCGATATTTCATATTTCAGGCGAAGAAGAAAATGTAATAATGCTAAGGCTAAATCCACAAAAGAGTACCAGTGAGACGCTCGCTAAAGTGGAAGAGGTGTTTAGAAGATTTGACCCTGCGACTCCTTTCAAAACTGATTTTGTGGATAAGACCTTTTCAGAGAAGTTTAGATCAGAAACAAGGATTGGATATTTAGCCGGATTTTTCGGCTTCCTTGCCATCTTTTTATCATGTCTTGGATTATTCGGTCTGGCATCTTATGTAGCAGAACAGCGAACCAAGGAAATAGGCGTCCGGAAAGTGTTGGGAGCTTCTGTAGCCAGTGTCTGGAGATTGTTGTCCTCCGAATTCATTGTGCTCGTTATTATATCATGTATTGTATCCATACCAATTGCATATTATTTAATGAATAATTGGCTCAATCAATTTGACTATAGGACGGATATTTCTTTGTGGGTATTTGTGTTTGCTTCAATAGGTGCCATCTTGCTTACCTTGATAACAGTAAGTTTTCAGGCCATTAAAGCGGCAGTAGCCAATCCGGTGAAGTCGTTGAGAACGGAATAATTGATAATGGTTAATGAGTTGAGGATGGTTTTTAAAGGGTTGTTGAGCGCTTAGTAAATATAAATGTGAAATGGCCCTTTAATGACGAATAAATGGTAAATGTGAAATGTGAAATGTGAAATGGAACCTGGTTGAAAGAGTTCTCTCAACCGATTTTGATAAAAAGAAATAAATGAAATTACCCATTACAAGTGATATTAAATAATAAATTATGATAAATAATTATTTCAAAATTGCCTGGAGGAATGTCCTCAAAAATAAAACAATCGTTGGGATAAATGTTGCAGGTTTGGCATTAAGCCTGGCCTGCTGTATTTTGATATTTTCAGTTGTATCTTACCATTTGAGTTTTGATAATTTTCACAATAATTCTGATCGTATTTACAGAATTGTTACGGAAATGCACAGGGATAATATTGCTTACAATCCTAATGTGCCTTCTCCTCTTGGAAAAAAGTTACGTGCAGACTTTAATTATGGTGAGCAAGTAACTTGCATTGCAACGTTTAGGGAAGAAGTGTTTGTTGTAAGAGGAGCTACCGAAAATAAAAAATTCAAAGAAGAGGAAGGCTTATCCTTTACAGAACCCAATTACTTCGAAATTTTTAATTTTCAATTACAGAAAGGCAATATCAAAACAGCATTGATTGAACCCAATACTGCCATTATAACTCAAAACGCGGCACAAAAATATTTTGGTCAAGAAGATGCAATAGGGAAAACTTTATGGCTGAATAATAAAATTGCATTGACCATCACAGGAATTTTAAAAAATCTACCTGAAAATACGGACCGCAAGACAGAGATTTATGCCTCCTATTCTACCTTCAAACAATACGACGAATGGCTTGCAGGTGAAGATTCCTGGGGTGGCATCGCAAGTGGTGTAGAAAGTTATATTTTACTGCGACCCAATGTTGACCCCGTTCAAGTTGAAAAATCCATGCAGCCATATGTTAAAAAGTTTAGACCAAATAGCAGTAATGTACACCATTATAAATTGCAGCCTCTGTCAGATATTCATTTTAATGCGGATTACCATGGCGCTATGGAGAGAAAGTATTTATGGATATTGTCTATAATTGGATTGTTTTTGATAGCAACAGCCTGTGTTAATTTTATAAATTTAGCTACTGCACAATCTCTAAAGCGATCGAAAGAAGTTGGTCTGCGGAAAGTAATGGGTAGTATGAAAAACCAAATATTTTGGCAATTCTTATCGGAAACTACCTTGGTGGTTGGCTTAAGCATTTTTATTGGGCTGGCTTTGTCCTATTTATTTATGCCTTTTGTCAATGAGTTTTTTCAATCTAAAATGAGTCTTAATTTATTTTCAAATTATAGTCTACCACTATTTCTTTTGATTCTAGGTCTGGTGGTAATACTTTTTTCAGGTTCCTACCCTGGACTGAAATTAGCTGGTTTTCAACCTGTTGCAGCGTTAAAAGGGAAATTGTCGCAGCAACATATTGGAGGTTTAAATACGCGAAGGACATTGATTATAACACAATTTGCTATTTCTCAAGTATTGATCATTGGTATTATGGTGGTCATGGGACAAATGAAATATACCAAAAAAGCAGACCTTGGATTTTCCAAAGATGCAATTTTAATGGTTGAAACTGGTGCAGAGGGAAAAGCTTTGACCTTGAAAACTTTAAAAAATCAATTTAAGCAAATTCCTGGTGTTGAAAAAGTAAGTATATGTCACGAGGCACCAGCTACAACTGATATTTGGAATAACTCTGTAAAGTTTGATAATAGTAGTGAGGAAGTTAATTTCGGCACCAATATGAAAGCCGCTGATGAAGATTATTTAAGCACATTTGATTTGGAACTGGTGGCGGGTAAAAACCTACATGCCTCAGACACCGTCAGCGAGTTTATGGTCAATGAGGCTTTTACTCGAAAACTCAACTTAAAAACACCTGATGATGCGATCGGTAAAATATTATCAGCCGATGGTGGATCTATGGTAGGACCGATTGTAGGAATTGTAAAAGACTTTCACGAGCGTTCTTTTCGAGATGAAATAGGGGCAGTAGCATTCATGACGAGTAATGATAATTACGGAAATTTTGCGCTTAAAATAAATATGAATGATGCAAAATCCACTATTGAAAACATTGAAAAAGTTTGGAATGATCAATACCCAAATGAAGTATTTGAATATCAATTTTTATATAAGAGTATTGCAGAATTTTACCATACCGAAGCTATGATGTTGACATTAATTCAATTCTTTGCATTTATTGCACTGTTTGTAGGTTGTCTGGGTTTATTTGGATTAGTCTCATTTATGGTTGTCCAAAAAACCAAGGAAATAGGTATTAGGAAGGTTTTGGGAAGTAGTCTTTCAGACATATTATTAATTTTTGGGAAAGAGTTTTCATTCCTCATTTTTATAGCTTTTTTCATTGCCAGTCCTATTGGCTGGTATTTCATGAAACTATGGCTTCAGGATTTTGAATATCGAATTGAAATTAGTCCATTTTATTTCCTTTATACAGTTGGTTTTACTTTGACTATTGCTTTACTCACAGTGAGTTATCAAGCAATAAAAGCAGCAGTGATGAATCCTGTTAAGGCATTAAAAACTGAGTAAGTGAATGGTGAATGGTGAATGGTGAATTTTGTGAAATGTGAGATGTGAAATGTGAGATGTAAAGTGTAAAAGGATTTGTTGAGACATGGCATGCCATGGCTTCACGAGATAAATATAAATTGGAACCGCATGGAAAGAAAGGGCTTGCCCCTTTCTATGTGGCACGAATAAATGGTAAATGGTGTTAGGTGTGAAATGTAAAATACGAAATTCTGTTTGTAACCAATTGTTGAGACAGGATTTATCCTGTCTTCCCGGCTCCGATTTTTGATAAAAAGAAATGAATGGAATTACCCATTCAGTGATGTTAAATATTAGAATATGATAAATAATTATTTCAAGATTGCTTGGAGAAATATCCTCAAAAATAAAATGTACAGCTTCATCAATATTGGTGGGTTGGCAGTGAGAATGGCTGTGGCCATGCTTATTGGGCTTTGGGTTTGGGACGAAGTATCTTATAATAGAAATTTTCAAAATCATGATAGTATAGCCCATGTTCATAATCACACTATTGAGCCTCTTGAGAAAAAGGCAGACTATTCAACCAGCATGCAGCAACCTTTGGCAACCGTCCTTCGAGAAAAATATGGTCACATTTTCAAGCACGTAATATTACTGCAATGGGAATCTGATTATTCCATTAAAATTGGGGATAATAATGTAGTAAAAACAGGACAGTTTTTTTCTGAAGGTGTGCTTGATATGTTTTCGCTAAAAATGTTGAAAGGGAGCAAGGAGAGTTTGAAGGATATGCATGGAATAGTAATTTCAGAAACAACATCTATTTCGTTATTTGGCGAAAAAGACCCTATTGGCGAAATTGTAAAATTGAATAATAAGATCAACTGTAAAATAACAGGAGTTTATGAAGATATTGCTAAAAATTCATTCCTAGGTGACATACAATTTATTGGAAATTTTGAAAACATCAAGGCCACTTTCCCAAAAATAAAAGCTAATGAATCCAATTGGCACAATAGTTCTCAAAGGCTTTTTGTACAAACAGCCGATAATGTGAGTATGGAGCAGGCAAATGCAGCTATCAAAGATTTCTACTTGAAAGATGCCCCAGATGATTTCAAAGCATTGGCCAGAGAATATCAAGCCATACTTTGTTTGAATCCAATGAAAAATTGGCATTTGTATTCTGAATATAAAGATGGATATCCCTCTGGAGGGCGTATCACCTATGTATGGCTTTTTTCCATTGTTGGGTTATTTGTTTTGTTTTTGGCATGTATCAATTTTATGAATTTGAGTACCGCCCGCAGCGAAAAAAGAGCTAGGGAAGTGGGTATCCGGAAAGCAATAGGTTCTTTAAAATCACAATTAATCAATCAATTTTTGATCGAGTCGTTTTTGGTTGTACTTATTGCCTTTTTTATTACACTTGGTTTGGTTTCAGTTTTATTTCTACATTCAATGAATTGGCCGATAAGCAAATTACTTTCCCTTATTCCAACCTGTTTTTTTGGATTATTTGTGGAACATTTTTATTTTTTACATCTTTATTTTCTGGCCTTTACCCTGCTTTTTATTTGTCTTCGTTCGAGCCGGTGAAAGTGTTGAAAGGAACTATCCGCCTTGGAAAATATGCATCATTACCCCGTAAAGCATTGGTTGTGGTCCAATTTACTGTTTCAATAGTTTTGGTCATTGGCACTGTCATCGTGTATCAACAACTTCAGTTTGCTCAAAATCGCCCAATTGGTTATGACAAAGAAAATTTGGTTAGAATTCCGATGAGTGACCCCAATTTTAATAATAATAAGCAGATAATGAAAGAAGAGATTCTCAGAAGTGGAGTGGCTGAAAAAATTGCGTTTTCTAGTAGCCCGGTTACTGCAATTTGGGATAATTGGGGAGGATTTACTTGGAAAGGTAAAGATCCAAAATCAGAGTCTTCATTTGCCGTAACCTACATCAATGAAGATTATGGCAGTACTATCAAATGGAAAATTAAACGAGGTAGGGATTTTTCAAGCGAATTTAGCACGGACTCTGCTGCTGTAATAATAAATGAATCGGCGGCAAGGTACATTGGTTTACAGAATCCTATAGGAGAATTTATTACTAATGATGATACGAAACAAAAAATGCAGATTATTGCGGTGGTGGAAGATGTTATTGCTGACTCACCATATGATCCAGTTAAAATGGCCTTTTATTGGTACATAAAAAATCCAAATGACCTTAGTGAAATGTTAATCAAAAGTCAATCCTAGAGTTACCGCCAAAGAAGCTTTGTTTAAAATCGAAGGTATCCAGAAAAATTTGGTACCGTCCGCACCATTTCAGTATAAATTTACGAATGAAGAATATGATCTAAAATTTAAAGCAGAACAACGCATCGGGAAACTCGCTACTTTCTTTGCGGTTTTTGCCATTTTCATTTCTTACCTCGGCCTTTTCGGCCTAGCCAGTTTTGTGGCCGAGCAACGGACCAAAGAATTCGGAATACGGAAAGTGTTAGGGGCAACTGTTGCAAATTTATTGCAAATGTTAAGCAAAGATTTTCTGATTTTAGTGATAGTTGCTTGCTTAATAGCTGCACCAACAGCCTACTATTTTATGCATGAATGGTTGCAAAAATATACATATAGAACAGAAATAAGCTGGTGGATATTTGCAGGGGCAGCAGCAGGCGCATTATTCATTACCTTATTTACGGTTAGTTATCAAGCAATAAAAGCAGCAGTGATGAATCCTGTGAAAGCTTTAAAAACAGAATAAGTGAATGGTAAATGGTAAATGGTGAATGGTGAATTTTGTGAAATGTGAGAAGTGAGATGTGAGAAGTGAAATGTGTAAAAGGATTTGTTGACCCATGGCATGCCATGGCTTAACGGGATAAATATAAATTGGAACCGCATGGAAAGAAAGGGCTATTTGCCCCTTTCTATGTGGCACGAATAAATGGTAAATGGTGTTAGGTGTGAAATGTAAAATACGAAATTCTGTTTGTAACCAATTGTTGAGACAGGATTTATCCTGTCTTCGCAGCACCAATTTTTGATAAAAGAAATGAATGGAATTACCAATTCAATGATGTTAAATTTTAGAATATGATTCAAAACTATTTCAAAATCGCCTGGAGGAATATCCTCAAAAACAAAGGCTTGTTTGGTATAAATGTCCTTGGTTTATCCATAGGCTTGGCTACTTTTCTTACCATCACTCTATTTGTGGTGGATGAGCTCAGTTATGATGATTTTCATTCAGAAGAAATTGTGAGGGTTGTTTTGGATGCCAAAATGGGTGAAGAAAATATCAATGAATCTAATGTAATGGCCCCTGTTGCAGCTAGACTCAAAGCCGATATCCCAGAAATAAAGCAGACGGTAAGAATCTTTAAATTGGCCGATGCAGCCAAAGTAATACTTCCTAAAGAAACCCTGCGTAGTGGCAGACTTTTCTTGGCAGATGAAACATTTTTTGATGTTTTTTCAGTAAAAATGATTTCTGGAAATCCTAAAACATCACTTCAAAAACCCAATTCAGTGGTACTGACCCAAGAGCAAGCCAATCTTTATTTTGGAAATGAAGATCCCATGGATAAAACCATAGAAATCAAAGATATAGGCATTTGGGACGAAAAAGGCTTCAATAGTTTTGAAGGTAAATTTACAGTCACTGGGATTGTTGAAAAAATACCCTCAAATTCACATTTCCACTTTGAATTACTGGCCTCTATGAGTAGTAACACCATTGCCAATAGTCAAAACTGGCTTTCTGGGCAATATGCTACCTATCTCAGTCTACATGATGGCACAGATCATAAATCGCTGGAGTCTAAAATAAAAAAGACTACTGACCAGCATTTTAGTGATGGACTGAAAACAGCTCTGGGTATGAATTTACAGGAGTTTGAGAAAAAAGGCAACAAAGTGAAATTGGGCTTGCAAAGTATTGAAGATATACATCTGCATTCAAATCTTCGTGGAGAATATGAAGCAGGTGGCAGCTATAAAGCGGTGCTAATATTCAGCACCATTGCAATGATGATGCTTCTGATCGCTTGTTTTAATTTTATAAATCTCAGTACAGCCTCTGGATCAAAACGTTTGAAAGAAATAGGCATGCGTAAGGTTTTGGGTTCGGCCAAGCAACAACTCATACTTCAGTTTTTGACCGAGTCCCTTATAACCACAGTTTTAGCACTTTGTATTGGGCTTTGTCTATTCTTTGTTTTCCTCCCTTTATTCAATCAATTGAGTGGAAAAGTTTTCCACGTTGAGGGATTACTGACATTCAATAATTTGCTTTTTCTTCCAGCTCTGGTGCTTATTATTAGTTTTTTAGCGGGGGCTTATCCTGCCTTTTATATGTCATCTTTTAATCCAATTGGAGCATTGAAAAATAAGTTTACTTCAAGTAAAACCATAGGAGTGAGGAGTACGCTGGTTGTATTTCAATTTGCCATTTCTGTTATACTTATTATAGGTACTTTGGTTGTGAACGAACAGATGGAGTTTATACAGAAAAAGGATATCGGATATGATCGAAGCTCTTTGATTGTGATTCGTGATGCAGGATATTTGGGTAATAAGATGGAGGTTTTCAAAAATGAATTAAAGAATGATAGTCGTGTAAAAAGCATATCAACCTCTTCTTACATG
Source organism: Saprospiraceae bacterium (assembly GCA_016715105.1). Classification (GTDB taxonomy): domain Bacteria; phylum Bacteroidota; class Bacteroidia; order Chitinophagales; family Saprospiraceae; genus JADKBO01. Next base: position 39,797 of record JADKBO010000025.1, read on the forward strand.
CCTGCAGGTCCTACTGACGATAATATGAATACTGTACTAAAAGCCAATGACCCAACACAACATTTAAGAATTAAAAGTTACAGTATAGATGAAGCTTATGTACCTACTTTAGGTATGAAAGTGGTTATGGGCAGAAATCTTTCTTACAAAATAGATGAAAAATCTGACAACATAATGCTCAATGAGACAGCTGTAAAAGCCATAGGCTTAGCGGGGAATCCAATTGGAGCAATTATAAAAATCAATGATGAACCCAAAACCGTTGTAGGTGTGGTGAAAGATTTTCATGACCGCTCTCTTCGGGAATCTATTGAACCATTGATGCTTAAATACGACCCATATCATGGCTTGATATTAAAGGCAGAAAACAAAGATATTCCTGGACTCTTGGCTAAAATGGAAAGTGTATGGAATGCCTTTGGGTCTGGAGAGACCTTTCGTTATGCTTTTTTAGATGACCTTTACAATGAAATATACTTAAAGGAAGCCAATATGCTTACCCTTTTGAGGATGTTTACATTTCTTACCATTTTTATTGCTTGTTTAGGGCTTTTTGGACTTATTACTTATACCACACAGCAACGAATAAAGGAAATTGGTATTCGCAAAGTATTAGGGTCTTCAGTGCTTCAAATTGTGGCCTTGCTATCAAAAGATTTTATAAAATTAGTAGGTATCTCAATGCTTATATCCTTTCCGATAGGGTATTATCTTTTGCAAAATTGGCTCCAGGATTTTGAATACCGTACCAATATTAGCTTTTGGATTTTTGTAGTAGCAGGCATCATTACTTTGCTCATTGCATTCCTGACCATTGCATTCAGGAGTGTTGAAGCCGCTTTGATGAATCCGGTGAAGAGTTTGAAAACAGAGTAGAGCATTTTTTTAATGGTTAATGGTTAATGGTAAATGGTGAATTTTGTGAAATGTGAGAAGTAAAATGTGTAAAAGGATTTGTTGACCCATGGCATGCCATGGCTTCACGGGATAAATATAAATTGGAACCGCACGTAAAGAAAGGGCTTGCCCCTTTCTATACGGCACGAATAAATAGTAAATGGTGTGAAATGTAAAATGTGAAATGTGGAATTCTGTTTTCTACGAATTGTTGAGTCAGGATTTATCCTGCCTTCCCAGCTCCGTTATTTGATAAGAGTAAAGAATAAGATTACCATTCCTTGATATAAAATTTTATAAAATGATAAAGAACTATTTCAAAATAGGGTTGAGGAACGCGATAAAGTACAAGGTTTTTACCGCGATCAATGTGTTTGGCTTGGCGGCAGCAATGTCAGTTTGTATGCTCATCATGTTGATGTGGTCAGATCAAAAGGCATATGATCTCTTTCATCAAAATAAGGATAGAATTTATCGCATCGTTACAAGTCAAATTGAAAATTCCAATAAAAGGGCAACGATTCCTTATCCAACCATTCATAAATTAGAAAATCAAGTGGCTGAAATTGAAGATGCAGTTACATTGAGAAGAGAATTTGGAGGCGACGGTCTTTATACTAATAAAGATCAAAAGATTAGCTTTTCTGAAATGCGCGGTTATTTTACCAATTCATCATTCTTTAATGTTTTTGATTTTAATTTGGCTGAAGGAGATCCAAAATCAGCTTTGGAAAAACCTAATTCAATTGTTATTACAAAGTCTATTGCTGATAAATTATTTGGTAAGGAATCGCCAATTGGTAAAAATATTCACTTCTCAGATCGGGGATTAAATTATTGGACAGAAGAAGCCAGTCCGCCAGTAGACTGGGGCATCTTTACTGTCACAGGAGTTTTTGCTGAAAATCATCAGAAATCGCATTTGAAGTTTGAAGTAATGGCTTCTGAATCCTCATTGGATTTGTTATATAAACAAGGGAAAATAGACGATTTAACTAATAATTGGGCCACGGATTTCAAGGCATATGGCTATGTCATGTTAAAAGAAAAAGCACCAGTCTCAAGTTTGGAGAAAGCATTGGTTTCGTTAACTGAGGCAGAACTTCAAGATAATGAAAATGAAAGCCTTAAGAAATCAAGGTTTACTTTCCAACCTTTGACCAAAATTACACCTGGAGAAGCAACTGGAAATTCCACAGACACTACATTGCCTCTTTCTGTTTATTATATTCTTTGGGGACTCGCTTTCATCATCATGTTAGCTGCCTGTCTGAATTATGCCAGTATTTCCATAGCAAGAGCTGTTACAAGATTCAATGAAATTGGGGTGAGAAAAGTAATAGGAGCAGGCAGAAAAGATTTGGTTTTCCAATTTTTAAGTGAGTCATTAATTACTGTATTTCTTTCATTAATTCTTGCCAATTTTTTCCTGATTTTCATAAAGAAAGCATTTCTCAATTTATGGCTCAATCAATTTCTTGACTTTGATATGAATTTCAATGTTAAGATTTATGCAATGTTCCTTGGATTTACACTATGTATTGGATTTGTTGCAGGATTAATACCTGCATTAAAATTGTCACGATTTAGTCCAATTGACGCCATGAAAAGCAAACAATCGGCCGGATCAGGTAAAATGGGCTTCAGGCGGGTGCTGATTGTATCACAATTTGCGCTTTCTATGTTGTTTATAGTAAGTGCAATTTTGATATACAACCAATTGGATCAATTTATGAAATTTGATTATGGTTTTGATTCAGAAAATGTTGTAAATGTCAATTTGCAAAGTAACGATTATGAATTAGTAAAAGCTCTATGAGCGCTGTTTCCAGGCGTTGATGCTGTTTCTGCTTGCGCATATGTACCAGCCGATGGTAGAAATGATCAATGTAGTATAAAGAAAATTGATTCAGATATTGTAAAGTCTGCTATTGATTTAAGTGTGGATGCCAATTTTGCAGAAGTGCTGAAAATTGGTCTGCTGGCCGGAAGAAAAATGAACGCTACCAGTGATTCAGTAAATAATGAAATCATGGTAAATGAAACTGCAGCGAAAGAATTTGGCTATGCAAATCCCTCAGAAATGGTTGGACAGATTTTTGAAATAAATGGAACTCCTAAAACAGTGACAGGAGTATTCAACGATTTTAATTTTTTCTTGCTATTTACTGGACGTACAACCGGACCCATTGTATTCCAAAGAGCTCCTCAATTATTTAAATTTGCAACCATTAAAATTACCTCAAATAATAAATCAAAGGTAATTGCAGCAATGGAAGAACAATGGAAGACCATTGACCCAATTCATCCAATGCAATTTGAATTTTATGAAGATCAATTGTCTGATAACAATCAGGCTATTGTTGACCTTGTGGCCATCATTGGTTTTCTTGCATTTCTTGCCATTGTGATAGCCTCTTTAGGTTTGTTTGGGATGGCTATTTACATCACTGAGAGACGAACAAAAGAAATTGGTATTCGAAAAGTTCTGGGAGCCAATTTACTTGGATTAAATTATACACTTTCAAGAGAATTTATTATCATGTTGGGAATTGCAATAGCCATTGCTGCTCCAGCTAGTTTTTTCCTGAACAAATTATGGTTGGATTATATGGTGGTGAAAGCTGATTTTGGCATTGGCACATTAAGCCTTGGAGCACTCATTTTATTTATCATTGGATTGCTGACGATCATACCCCAAACACTTAAAATTGCTTCCAAAAACCCAGTGGATACATTGAAGATTGAATAAGCATTGAGCAATGAGCCACGAGCGCCGCGAGCTGAGCCACGAGCTGTTTTTTAATTAACAATTAATCATTAATCACTAATCATTAATCACTAACCATTAATCACTAACCATAAATCACTAACCATTAATCACTAACCATAAATCACTAACCATTAACCATTAACCATTAACCACTAACCATTAACCACTAACCATTAATAATTAATAAAGATCATGATACAGAATTTTTTAAAAATTGCAATAAGAAACCTTTGGAAAAATAAAACTTTTTCGGTGATCAATATTGCCGGATTGAGTCTTGGAATTGCTGTTTTTACCCTTATCATGTTATGGGTCAAAAATGAGTATTCATACAATGACTTTTATCGCGATAAAGATCGGATCGCAGCTGTCATGATCAACCAATCTTTTGAAAGCGGAGAAATACAAACTTACCCTGCTACACCCCTGCCATTGGCCAAAGCATTGATGGACGATTTACCTGGTGTCAGTCTTGCTGCTACGACTACCTGGGGAGATCAATTACAATTTACAGTTGATGATAAGGATTTTATTGAGTATGGTCTTTATGTCAGCCCTGAATACATGAATGTTTTTGGATATGAATTGATCAAAGGAGAAAAGAAAGAAATTCTTAAAAAGCCCAATACAATTGTCATTACTGAAAGCATCGCTGAAAAGTATTTTGGTGCCGAGAACCCTGTGGGCAGATCCATAGTTATAGGCAAAGAAAGAACTTGCGAAGTTGTCGGTGTTATGAAAAACGTACCAAAAAATGCGACCAACCAGTTTAATTTTCTGTTGCCATTACAAGATTATTTAGATGCATACTCCTTCACACAAAGTAATTGGGAAGCCAATAATATGCGCACCTATTTAAAGATTTCTCCCACAGCAAATTTTTCGGAGATGAATCAGAAAATACAAACTTTTATACATGACTACACAGATAAGCAAGCAACAAGCTCGATGTTTTTATGGAAGATAGATGACTGGTATTTGAGGAGTAATTTTAAAGAAGGAAGAATGGAAGGCGGCCAAATCATGTACGTCAGAATTTTTACAATTATAGCTTTCATCATATTATTATTGGCTTGTGTCAACTTTATGAATTTATCAACGGCCACAGCTACACAACGCTTGAAAGAAATTGGTGTGCGGAAGAGTATTGGAGCCGACCGCTGGATGTTGTTTCGTCAGTTTTTGATGGAATCGATATTATTATCCTCTATTGCAGGAATTATTTCAATCGGTTTTTTGAAAGTAGTCATCCCAATTTTTAATACGCACTTCTATAAGAGTTTGGATCTAGGCCTCAATCAACCCATACATTTGGGACTATATCTGTGCATCATATTAATTGCCGGACTCTCTGCAGGGTTTTATCCAGCCTTTATTTTATCAAAATTTGATTCGGTTAAGGCATTGAAGAAAGAAGGACTTTCAGGTTTTGGAAGTGCATCCATAGTCCGAAAGACTCTCGTTGTAGTGCAGTTTGCCATGACTATATTATTGCTTACCGGCACCATGACAGTTTCCCGGCAAATGGCCTATTTACAAGAGAAAGACTTGGGGTATGACAAAGAAAATCTCATTTGGTTTGCAAATAGTATTCCGTATAATAAGATTGAAACTGCCAAACTCGAGATATCAAAAATTCCCGGGGTTGTTCATACAGCTGTTTCCTCGATGACTTTCAACGGCAGCAATAATAGAGGGCATAATGTAACGTGGTCGGGCAAAAAGGAAGGTCAGGATGTTTTTTTTAATTTCATAGTAGGAGATCAGGACCTCACAGAGACCATGGGTCTTGAAATCGTTGAGGGAAGATCGTTCTCTAAAGATATTTCGACAGATACCAGTGCCTACATCCTCAATGAAGAAGCAGCAAGAAAAATGAATCTATCAAACCCCATTGGCCAAATCATTGAGACTGAAGGTGGCAAAGGAGAGGTTGTAGGTATTATGAAAGATTTTCATTTTGAATCACTCCACAATCCCATAGGTCCTGTGATACTTAGCTTTCACCCGGATTGGACTTGGTTGATGTACGTGCGAATGGATGGTAAAAACAACAAAGAAGTGATTAGTGCCATTGAAGATATCTACCAAAAAATGGCCCCTGGTTATTTATTTGAATATAATTTTCAAACAGAACAGCCTCAATGGTTTTATAAAAGTGAACAACAAACAGCTCTACTCAGCAAGTGGTTTTCCGGAATTGCAATTCTACTTTCTTGCCTTGGACTATTGGGATTGACCATATTTACGGTTGCTAGAAAAGAAAAAGAGATCAGCATTCGAAAAGTAATGGGCGCCTCTGCCAGACAAATCGTATTTTTAATTGCAGGACAATTTATTTTATTGGTTTTATTAGCAATCGCAGGCTCACTTTTACCGGCATACTATGTATCTCATTCCTGGCTGGAAAATTTTGCTTACTATACGCCTTCTTCGTGGACTAGTTATCTGGCGGGTCCGGTACTGGCCATCTTGTTGGCTTTGATTACCATTGCGTTGAATGTCATAAAAGTTGCATTGAGCAACCCTGTAAAGGCTCTGCGTTCGGAGTGAAAATAATTATTGAGGCAAAAGAAAAAAATGGGTTTAAATAAAATTAATTTAAATTATAAGAGTTTGTAACCTTATTCAATTTTAAAAGTAATCCTTAATGCACAGACTTTTGAAATAAGACATTATTTAGAAGCCCAAAATATTAAGGGTAAATTAATAACCACCAAACCAGGTGGCTCTATTCATTTGAAACTGAACGCAAACTCAGGATACGTTACTATAAAATAAATTCGCTTCAAACTTCACAGTGATCTTGGTTGCTGTGATGAATTTTTGCCGTACAGTTTCAATGAGAGTTTGAGAATGTACGGCATTTTTTTTATAATATCGTTGCAATTAAACCATGATTATGGCAATGAACGTGAATCTTTCTGGCTTGGAATATCGCCACTATATAGCTATCCTCACATTTGTAAAAAAGGTCTACAAATTACAAGATTGAGTTTATTTATTTATCCGCACACAAAGTGTACGAAAACGGACACAAGATATTTCTTTTATTTAATTATAATATTGATAATCAGTTATATATGAATTGGCACAGCTTTGGATTTACTAAACCGAAATCGGAAATAAAGGATGAATAGAGAAAGGGCTTTCGTTAATTTAGAGCAAATTTTAGAGAAATCAGAATCCGGATATCGGACGAACGAATAGCAGTATAATTTTGCTTTGAGCTTCGAGCCATGACCTTTGAGTTCTTTTTGAATGATAATATATGAGCATATATAATAATATGAAAAGAGTGAATTTTATTAACTAAAAAATTCGGTAACTGTATATCGGTTTCCGGTCTCCGTTAATTTATGATAAAAAATTATTTCAAAATCGCTTGGAGAAACCTCATAAGAAATAAGGCTTTTTCTTTTATCAATGTCTCAGGACTGAGTATAGGTTTGGCTTGTTGTATGCTCATCATTTTGTTTACTAAAGATGAATTGAGTTACGACAGATTCCATGAACAAACGGATAATCTGTATCATCTGACTTGTAGCGTTACAGAAAAAGATGGGTCAACTTCTAAGTATGCGCTGGCTTCTCAAATACAAGGACCCTCATTCATGGAGGAAATACCAGAGATAGAAAGTTGTGTGCGTTTGCATGAACGGGATTATGTCGTTAGGAAGGGGAGTGAAACAGTTTACGAAAATGCCAGTTTTGTGGATGATAATTTTTTCACCGTCTTTTCTTTTCCTTTAGTGCAAGGAGATCCCAAAGCAGTTTTAACTGATCCACGCTCGATTGTAATTTCAGAAGAAATTTCAAAAAAATATTTTGGGGATGTGAATCCAATGGGTAAAACCATGGAGTTGGAAATGGATAATAATTTTGAAATATTTACAGTGACTGGTGTTGCAAAAAATGCCCCACAAAATTCTAGCATTAAGTTCAATATGCTTTTGCCTTTCAAATATTTGGTTGCAAAGAATCCAGATGACCATTGGCTAAACCTTTCTTATCCAACGTATTTTGTGATAAAGGAAAATGCCAATTTGGAAAATATTGAAGCAAAAATGGCACAAATATTTGCATCAAAGGCTGGCAAAGAAATAAGTGAAGAAAGAAAGTATGGTTTCGATGCGACATTTAAGTATGGTATACAACCATTTGCCAGCATGCATTTGAATACCGAGTATTTGTATAGAACAGCACCAAGCAATCCGTGGTTTTCCTACATTTTGTCTGGTATTGCACTATTTATTATGGCCATCGCCTGCATTAATTTCATCAATTTAACCATCGCACAATCCCTTCGTCGCAGCAAAGAAATTGGAATCAGAAAGGTAATAGGTAGCGAGCGAAAGCAATTAATTTTTCAATTTTTGGGAGAATCTGCATTCATCTGTTCATTCGCATTTGTCACTGCACTGCTCTTAGTTCAACTCAGCTTGCCTGTATTTAATGAATTGTCGGATAAAAATTTGGCTTTAAATTACCTTTTTGATAGACAGCTTATGATGGGGTATTTGGCACTTTTTATCATTACCGTATTCATAGCTGGTTTTTATCCGGCCATGGTAATAACAAGATTTCAACCTACCACGACTTTAAAACAACAAATTAAATTAAATGGTAAAAATTACTTGTCCAAGGGCTTGATTGTCTTTCAGTTTGCAATCACAACTTTTATGGTCATCAGTACCCTCATTATTTATAAACAGTTCAATTTCTTGACAAAAACAAATTTGGGATATAATGATCAGAATTTGCTTATTGTAAGTGTCGGGCAAGATGCAAATCAAAATTTTCAAAAAATATATAAATCTGAATTTGAGAAAATACCTGGGATACAAAGTGTTGCTATACGCCAAAATGGTTTCTGGGCTACTGGTTCAAGAGTAAAAGATAAAGAAATACCTGTAGTGATTGAACATGTAGATGAAAGTTACTTACCTACTTTGGAAATAGATTTGGCGGCAGGTCGCAATTTTTCAAATACTTTTGCTTCAGATACCATAGATGCAGTAATGGTCAATGAAGCTTATGTTCGTGAAGCAGGTTGGCAAAGCAATGGAGTTGGTGAAACCATCGACTTTTTCAATGGATCTGATAAGAAATTACAGGTAATAGGAGTGGTAAAAGACTATTATTATGATGGTTTGAGAAATAACATTAAACCTCAGTTATTTCACATGCAAACTGGTGGTTTATATGGCAGATTCTTGTTGAGAATAGACCCCAACCACAGAGTGAAGATCTTGGATCAAATTCAAGAGATATACCAAACTCTTTCTCCAAATCGACCCTTTAGGTACGACTATATGGATGATTTAAATTTACAGAAATATGAAGCTGAGGCTAAATGGAAGCAAATCATTACGCTCAGTGCTATCCTTATGATATTTGTTTCAAGTATTGGATTGTTTGGCCTTGCCATGTTAACCATCAATCAGCGGACGAAGGAGATTGGCATAAGGAAAGTTTTGGGTGCAAGCTTATTTGAAATTTCTAATGGGCTTTCTAAAAACTATATTTCTTTGGTGTGTCTTGCAATGGTATTTGCCATACCTGCGGCCTATTTTGTTGCAACTAAATGGCTTGAAAATTTTGCAAATCGCATTACCATTTCCTGGTGGTTTTTTATACTAGGTTCTTTGTTTGTCCTCATCATTACTTTATTGACTTTAAGTTATCAGGCTATCAAAGCTGCTGTAATGAATCCTGTGAAAAGTTTGAGAATGGAGTAGGATAATGGTTTATGATTAATTATTAATGGTTAATGGTGGCTGTGGGATAGTATAAAATTGGAACCACCCGTAGAAAAAGGGCTTGCCCCTTTCTATTTTACACGAATGTAAAATGAATGGTGTGAAAAGAAAAATATCCATCGGTTCATTGTAACCTTATTAAAATCAAAAAGTTTATGAATTTGAATATGTTAATTTTTAATAAATAATAATTTAATTACTCTAACAAAAACTATTGAAATGAAAAAAAATATTTTAGGGATTTCTTGTTTAGTCGTTTTTACAAGCTTTTTATTGAGTTTTTCAATGTATGACTCTGAGAAGGAGACTCCATACTTAGTAAAAAGAATTTAATGCTAGTCAGATCAAAAGCTTAAATATTGAGACATCAGGTGGTGGAATTACTGTTGAAGGTGGTAATGAGTCAAAAGCAAAAGTTGAAGTATATATCAAAGGCAGTAATTGGAAATCAAATCTTTCTAAAGAAGATATAGAGAGTAAACTTTCAGAATATGATTTTTCCGTTGATCTTGCTTCTGGTACACTTTCTTGTATCGCTAAAAGAAAGGAGCACAAAAATGATTGGAAGAATGGTTTGAGTATCAGTTTTAAAGTTTTTGTACCAACTAAAATAAATACCGATTTGCACACCAGTGGAGGTGGTATTGATCTCAAGAGTTTAAAAGGTGATTTACAATTCCATACGAGCGGTGGAGGTCTTAACTTGACGGGAATTTCAGGAAATGTAAAAGGTAGAACTTCGGGCGGTGGTATAACCATGTACGATTGTCATGAAATACTTGACCTACATACCAGTGGAGGAGGCATTTCAGTCGATAAGGCAAGCGGTACTTTGTTATTGAAAACATCAGGAGGTGGTTTGAATCTTTCTAATATAAGTGGAAATATAAATGCCAAAACCAGCGGTGGAGGTATTGATGCCAGAGACATTAAAGGGGAATTAATAACATCAACTACTGGAGGATCTATACATTTAGAAGGAATTGCTGGTAATGTAGAAGCTAGAACTTCAGGTGGTAATATACATGCAGATGTTTTGTCATTTAATAATTTTCTGACTTTGTCTACTTCTGGAGGAAACATCGTAGTTGATATGCCTTTAAACAAAGGAATGGACCTTGACATATCAGGAGAAAATATTAACACACCTGCTTTCACAAATTTCAATGGAACTAAATCTAAAAAGGTATTAGGTGGAACAATCAATGGAGGTGGCGCAAAGGTGCAATTGAGCGCAAACTCAGGAAATGTTACCATAAAATAAATTCGCTTTTAAACACATTGCAAGGGCTCCAAACATGCAATGATTATTTTGCCATACAATTTCAGTTTTTCATTTGAAATTGTATGGCTTTTTTATGTTCGTAATTAAAGGTAAGATCAATTCGCGAAATGGTAAAATTGATTTTTCTTAGACTATTGTTAACCCTATTTGATTTCAAGCAACTCAATCAAAAACTACTCAATTAAAAGAACTTGGACTTTGTAAATATATCCGAACACAAAGTGTACGAAAACGGACACTCCTTATGTTGTAATATTTCATAAAAGTCAGATAATCAATTAGATATAAGTTGGCACAGGTTTGGTCTTTAATTTATTGATTTTAGACAAGAGTAAATCGGGACATGATGTAGAAGATCAGAAACTGTAAACTTAGGATTGAATATAAAAGTGAAGGACGTCCCAAATTTTCTAAAGATTTAGAAATAAAATTATAAAGTGAAAGATATTTAAAATTATTTCAACTTTTGGATAAGGTAGGTGTGTATTAATATTATGAAAAGATATAATTTATAAACTAAAAAATTCGGTATCGGCATTGCGGTTTCCGGTCTTCCAAAAAGAACCGGTTTCCATACTCCGGTTTCCGGTCACCGTTGAATTATGATAAAGAATTATTTTAAAATTGCCTGGAGGAACATCCTCAAAAACAAAGGATACAATGGTATCAATATTATTGGACTTTCCTTGGGATTGACCTTTACCATGTTGATATCTTTATGGATTTTTGATGAAATCACTTATGATGATTTTCATGAAAACAAAAAAGAGATATTTCAAGTAATTGCCAATAGAACATTCAATAACCAAACTTTCACGGATGAAAATATGGTTCTTCCACTTGCTGGTGTTTTGGAGAAAAGTAGTTCTTTGGTGAAAAATGCCGTTGTTATGACAAACCCACAAGACATTGTGGTCGTTTATAAAGACAATAAAATTAAAAAACATGGGTATACTGTAAGTGATCATTTTTTTGATGTATTCACTTGGAAAACGGTAAATGGAAATCCCAAATCTATTTTTCAAACACCCAACTCCATAGTGCTGAGTAAATCAGCTTCTGAATCTATATTCGGGACAAGTGATCCAATTGATAAGATCATCAGAATTCCGGGAAATAGTGTGGATGTAAAAGTATTGGCAGTTGTTGAAGATGCACCTGAAAATTCTACAATTAAATTTGATTATATATTGCCATTTGATTATGGGTCTGATGATATAAAAAGATTTATGACAAATTGGTATTCGTCTTCTTGGGATGTTTTTGTCCAGATAAATGAGCAAGCAAATATCAATCAACTTGAAAAACAAATCAATCAAATAAAATACCAAAATTCACCTGATGACGAGGCAATCAGTAAATATTTCGTTTTTCCATTAGAAAAACTTCACTTGTATGATGAATTTAAAGAAGGAAAAAATGTAGGTGGTAAAATTGATTATGTTTGGCTTTTTGGAATTATTGCCATATTTATTTTGCTCATTGCGTGCATCAATTTCATGAATTTATCTACTGCAAGATCTGAAAAAAGAAGCAAGGAGGTTGGAATTCGAAAAACAGTAGGATCTGGTAGGAAACAATTGATTTACCAGTTTTTTACAGAATCAATGCTCATCGTTTTTATCTCATTCGTTTTTTCTATCATTTCAGTTTTGGTTCTATTGCCTCACTTCAATCGATTGGTTGACAAAACAATAAGTATCGATTTTTTAAATCCATATTTTTGGATTGCGGCAATTAGTATTATTCTTTTTACAGGATTTATCGCTGGAAGTTATCCGGCATTGTACCTGTCTTCATTCAACCCAATCAAAGTTTTGAAAGGGACTTTTAAAAATAGCACATTTTCACGCAAAACATTGGTTGTTAGTCAGTTTGTCATTTCTTTTATTTTGATTTCCTCAACTTATGTTGTTTACTTACAAATTGGTCATATACAAGAAAGAAATCTTGGATACAATCAAAATAGTATGATTATGGTACCTGCATCAGAAGATATTCAAAAGAATTTCGTGGCTTTGAAAGATGAATTGATGACATCAGGTTTGGCTAAAAGCATCAACAGAAGTTTTTCTCCAGTCACAGAGATTTGGTGGAGGAGCCCTGTTCCAGATTGGAATGGGAAACCAGAAAATAGTGATTTCTTAGTCAATATGATGGCAGTTGATGTTGATTTTACCAAAACATTTGAGATAAAAATGTTGGAAGGGAGAGATTTCACAGGTTTACCTTCAGATTCTTCTGCTGTAATTATAAATGAATCTGCAGTTAAGATTTTGGGCCTCGAAGAACCTATAGGAACTGTATTTAGGGAAGGCAATCAGGAAAGAACTGTGATTGGAGTGATGGCTGATTTGATTATGGATTCTCCATTTAAGGCCATAGACCCTCTCTTTGTTTATTTTGATAAGGGTAATATAAATTCTATTAATATCAGACTTGATGATTCAAAACAATTCAAACAATCACTGGTAGAAATAGAAAGCATTTTCAATAAATACAATCCTGAATATCCTTTTGAATATCAATTTATTGATGCAGAGTACGCAAAGAAATACGGCGATGAAAGACAGATTGGAAAATTATCAATGATCTTCTCTTTTCTGGCTATTTTCATTTCTCTACTTGGCTTATTTGGCCTGGCCAGTTTTGTAGCAGAGCAAAGAATCAAAGAAATCGGAATCCGCAAAGTTTTGGGTGCATCTGTATCTAGTCTATGGCAATTATTATCAAAAGAGTTTATTCTATTAGTAATTATATCCTGCTTAATTGCTGCACCCATTGCCTGGTATTTTACCAATGACTGGCTTCAAAAATACACATATCGTACAGGATTGAGCCTGTGGGTTTTTGTTGCATCTGGTGCAGGAGTATTGGCAATTACTTTATTGACCGTGAGTTATCAGGCTATTAAGGCGGCCTTGATGAACCCGGTTAAGAGTTTGCGAATGAATTAGTTTTTTAATGGTTAATTGTTAAGGTTTAATGTTTAATGATGTGAAATGTGAAATTAATTTTACCACTGGTAGAGAAAGGGCTTGCCCCTTTCTATTTGGGAGTTAAATTGTGAATTGTGCGAAATGTGAAATGTGAGATGTGAGATGTAAGATGTGATTGTGAATGGAAAATAGTAAATAGTGGAAGGTGAATGTTGTGAGAAATGAAATGCAAAATGTGAATTTCAATTGGAACAACAGGTAGAGGGAGGCCCGTGTGCTTCCCGAACGGATTTGTTTTTTGTGATCGGGTTGATGGTTAATGATAAATGTTGAATGGCGTGAAATTTTAAATTCCAATTTAAACCAATTGTTGAGACAGTGCATGCTATGTCTTCGCTGCTAAAATTTTTGATAAAAAGAAATGAAATAGCTTGCTAATTAATTGATGGCATAAATGATACTATTATGATAAGGAATTATTGGAAAATCGCTTGGAGAAATATTATTAAAAATAAAGGATATTCTGTTATAAATATTGGAGGCCTTGCTGTAGGAATGGCTGTAGCAATACTGATTGGACTATGGATTAATGATGAATTGTCGTTTGATAAAAATCATAAAAATTATGGTGAAATCGCACAATTAAGATATACCAATTATGACAAAAGTAGCAATACAATTGGTGGTTCTGATGGTGTCCCAATTCCTATGGGCGATGCGTTAAAAAATGAATACAAACAAAACTTTAAACATATTTTAATGGCTTGGTGGATCAGTGATTTCACACTTTCATCTGGTGACAATAAGATAACAACTAAAGGTGAATTTATAGAACCTGAGGTCATTGATATGCTGTCTTTAAATATGTTAAGTGGGACAAATAAGTCTTTAGCGGACCCGCATTCGATCATACTTTCTCAATCAAAAGCAATTGCAATTTTTGGTAATGAAAATCCAATCGATAAGTCCTTAAAAATTGACAATAGCATTGAAGTGAAAGTAACCGGTGTTTATGAAGATTTACCAATTAATAGCAAGTTTGGGGAAGTGCAGTTTTTTGCTCCATGGGCTTTGTGGGTTTCATCAAACAATTGGGTCCAGGAAAGTACAGATGATTGGGAGAACAGCTCTTTTAATATTTATGTACAAAAACATCCTAACATGTCCTATGCTGCAATAAACGCTTCGATCAAAGACCTGTTTTATAAACCTGTGATCAGAACAGATTTAAATTTCAAAAAGGAGGCATATTTATACCCAATGAGTCAATGGCATTTGTATTCTGATTTTAAGGATGGAAGGCCAGATGATGGGCGGATAACTTTTGTCTGGCTTTTTGGAATTGTTGGCATATTTGTATTGGTATTAGCTTGTATTAATTTTATGAACTTAAGTACTGCCCGGTCAGAAAAACGTGGCAAAGAAGTTGGAATACGAAAAGCAATAGGCTCTGCGAAAAGTGCATTAATTTTTCAATTTTTAAGTGAGTCCATTTTGGTAGTGGTAATTGCTTTTATTTTAGCAGTTTCTCTATGTGTATTATCCATTTCTTGGTTTAATAATCTGGCATACAAAGATTTAGCAATTCCTTTTTATAATCCAATATTTTGGCTTTTGGCTTTGGCATTTATTGTATTTACAGGTTTGTTAGCTGGTATTTATCCTGCCTTCTATTTATCGTCATTTCAAACTATTAAAGTATTAAAAGGAAAGATTCATTTGGGTAAATTTGCCTCAATTCCTCGTAAGCTATTAGTGGTGGTTCAATTTACGGTTTCAGTAGCCTTGATTATTGGAACTATAATTGTATATCAGCAAATTCAATACGCTAGTGATAGACCCATAGGATATAGCAGAGAGGGCTTGATTACCGTACCAATAAACGGTTCCAATTTTCAAGGTAAATACGATCTATTAAAGAGTGAATTATTAAATACGGGTTTGGTGAATGATATGGCAGTGTCAAGCAGTTCTTTGACACAATTAAATAATCACCAAAGTCAGTTTAACTGGCAAGGCAAAGATCCGGATGTTCAAGCTAGCTTTGCATGCACATATGTTTCCCATGATTTTGGAAAAATGGCAACCTGGCAAGTAATTAATGGTCGGGATTTTTCAAGATCCTTCGCCTCCGATTCTTCCGGCATCATTATCAACGAAACTGCAGCTAAATATTTGAATTTTGAAAACCCGATTGGTGAATTTATTAAGTCTAAGGATGGCAGTAAATCGTGGCAGATAATCGGAGTAATCAATGACTTGGTGATGAATTCACCATACGAACCCGTTAAGCGAGGTTTTTTCTTCCTTGATGTGAAATATTCTGACGCAAACCGTATAAATATCAAAATAAAACCAACGATCAGTGCAAATAAGGCACTACCTCAAATTGAATCAGTTTTCAAAAAAGTAGTGCCTTCAGCCTCATTTGATTATAGATTCGTTGATGATGAATATGCTCAAAAGTTCAACCAAGAGCAGAGAGTTGGGAAATTGTCTACTTTTTTTGCCATTCTCGCTATTTTCATTTCGCTCCTTGGCTTATTTGGATTAGCCAGTTTCGTTGCCGAACAACGCACAAAAGAAATTGGCATCAGAAAAGTATTGGGAGCTTCGGTATCAAATCTATGGCAATTGTTGTCAAAGGAATTTGTGTTATTAGTTATTATCTCTTCTATAATTGCAAGCCCAATTGCATGGTATTTTATGCATAATTGGCTTCAAAATTATACTTATCATACAGAAATCAGCTTGTGGGTCTTTTTTGTTGCTGGGACTGGAGCATTGGTTATTACGTTATTAACAGTGAGCTTCCAAGGTATAAAAGCAGCTTTGATGAATCCTGTGAAGAGTTTGAAAAGTGAATGAGAATCGGATCCGGAAATCGGAAACCCGAGACCGGATACGGGAAAATGGGGAGAGGAATAGTAAAAGAGAGAAAGGGAAGAATGGACAAATGGATAGATTAATAGATGATACATGAGAATAAATATTAATATGATAGAATACATTTTATAAACTAAAAAAATCGGTTTCCGTACTTCGGTTTCCGGTCTCCGTTGAATTATGATAAAGAATTATATTAAAATCGCTTGGAGGAATATTCTTAAAAATAAAGGGTATTCTGCAATCAATATTGGTGGACTTGCTGTAGGTATGGCCGTTGCAATGTTGATAGGATTATGGATCAACTTTGAATTTAATTTTGGTAAGGAACACCAAAATAAAGACCAGATTTTTAATGTGGTGACCAATGGCTTAGATGCTAATGCAGGCTATAAATACACTACCCAGGCAACACCATTACCACTTTACTCAGAGATTAAAAACACTATTCCTGAAATAAAATATTCAGCGGTTGTGAATTGGGGAGGTCGAAATGGTTTGATGGTTGGTGATAAAAAAATCATAAAAAATGGGGCAGATGTTTCTGAAGAGTTTTTTAAAATTTTCAAATTTAAATTTCTAAAAGGGGATCCAAATACAGCATTGATTGATCCAAATTCCATTGTGCTTACTGAAAGTACGGCAAAAGAATTATTCAATGATGATGTTGCATTTGATCAAATTTTGAAATGGAACAACACCACAAACCTAAAAGTTACCGGAATTATTGAAGATATTCCTCAAAGTACTTTTTTTGGTGAAAGGCAGTATTTTATGCCTTTCAGTAATTTTGAAAATAGAACAAGTTGGGTTCAAGATGTGAAGGGAAGTTGGGAAAATTACGTGTGCCCCACATATATCGAACTTATTCCTGGGGCGAATAGGGAACAGGTATTACCTAAAATCAAAAACATTATACAGGAACACAGCAAGGAAAGTAAAAATGAAATTGGTTTGCATGCCATGAATGAATGGAGGCTATATGATGTATTTGAGAATTGGGAAGCGAAAAGTGGGAGGATAGTGTATGTCAAAATGTTTGGAATTATTGGCTTTTTAGTATTGTTATTGGCTTGCATTAATTTCATGAATTTGACCACAGCTCGGAGCGAAAAAAGAGCTAAAGAGATTGGAGTGCGCAAAGCAATTGGATCAGAACGCAAACAGCTTATTATGCAATTTTTAGTCGAATCAGTTTTAATGTCCGCTCTTTCTATGATTTTGTCAATGGCTATTCTGTTTGCTTTACTGACGTCCTTTAATTCAGTTCTTGAAATTAAATTGCAATTCCCTTATCAAAATCCCTACTTCTGGTTGATTAGTGTTATTGTTATGCTAACCACTGGCTTAATGGCAGGAAGTTATCCTGCTTTTTATCTTTCTTCGTTTTCAAGTATTAAGGCCTTGAAAGGTAAGTTTCAAATACCTGGTGCCTTTATATCCCGAAGGAAAATTTTGGTTATTACCCAATTTACGGCATCAATTTCGCTGATAATAGGAACTCTTGTCATTTACAAACAAATTCAATATACAAAAAACAGACCAATAGGCTACGATTCAAACAATGTAATGATGGTGGATATACAAGGCGATTTATATCAGAATTACAATGTGGTGAAAAATGAATTGTTGGCAACTGGCTTAATTGATAAGGTTACTAAATCGTCAAATGCTATTAATGAGACAAGGGCAAATTCTGTCATAACTGATTACCCTGGAAGAGAAGGCGATCAAAAATTTTCAATAGTTGATATTGCCACTGGGAGCGATTATTTTGGAACATTAAAGATAAAACTACTGGAGGGGAGGGATTTTAATCAACTCAATTTTGAAGCGGATAAAGATAAAGTTATTTTAAATCAAGCAGCAGTTGACCTGATGGATATCGAAGATCCGCTAGGTAAATACATCACTGATTGGCGAGGGAATAGACAGGAAATCATTGGTGTAGCTGAAAATTCGATTATGGAAAATCCATTTGAAAAAGTGAGACCGGCCAGATTTCTTTGTGATCCGTATTGGGCTGGAATCGTCATGTTTAGAATAAAAGATAATATTTCTTTGGATAAGGCTGTTGCATCGGTCAGCCCTATATTTAGCAAATACAACCCTTCATTTCCATTTGAATATCGATTTGCTGATGCAGAATTTGATAAAAAATTCAAAACTGAATCAATGGTTGGCAAATTATCTATCTTCTTTGCAAGTCTTGCCATTTTTATTTCTTGTTTGGGCTTGTTAGGCCTGGCATCTTTTGTAGCCGAGCAACGCATAAAAGAAATTGGCGTAAGAAAAGTGCTGGGTGCGAGTGTGATCAATTTGTGGCGATTACTTACCAAAGATTTTATCATCTTGGTACTTATTTCCTCTTTTATAGCAATACCCATAGCTTGGTATTTCATGAATGAATGGTTACAAAAATATACTTACAGAACAGAGATTAGCTGGTGGATATTTGTTGCAGCCGGGACTGGAGCATTGGCTATTACTTTGTTAACAGTAAGTTTTCAGGCAATCAAGGCAGCTTTGATGAATCCTGTGAAGAGTTTACGAACGGATTAATGTAATGAGTGAATAGTAAATAGTAAATAGTAAATAGTGAATAGTAAATAGTGAATGGTGTGAAATGTGAAATGTGAAATGTGAGATGTGAGATGTGAGATGTGAGATGTGAAATGTGAGATGTAAATGGGCAATTTCACAATTGGCAATTTCGCAGTCACATCAGTTTCGCAGGAGATGTTTATTTGTTTATGCGTTTATTTGTTTATGACTGAATAAACGATTAAACACATAAACAGTTAAACCACCTTTAGATAATAGGTGGCAATAATTATAATCAAAAATTGGATGATAATAAAAGGCCTTAGATAAAAGTTTTGAATGCGATGATAAAATATTTATTTGTTACACTCTTGATAAGCCCATTTTTAGCATTTTCGCAAGGGAATAGAGATTTGGATTCTACTAATATTTCAAATCAAGGGAATATTGCAAATAGGGTATTAAACGTATCAATTTTTAATCATGCTATTTCCTTGCCTTTTTATAAAATGATACGTTTGCCAATTCATCCAGGTCTTCAAATTGGGAAAGAATTTCACATAAAGGAATCGGCTAAGGCCAAACTTTTTCAAACTTTGAATGTAGGTTTTTTTTACAATGCGTACAATGGAACAGGGTTATATTTAAACAGTCAGTTTTCATTGAGGCATAAAATCAAATATGGAGTTTTTGCTGAAGGAGGAATTGGAGGTGGATATTTACGAGTATTTCATCCTACAGATATTTACAAGTTGTCGGCAAATGGAGATTATATAAAGGCAAATGACAAGGGTTTTTCGTCTTTACTAATTTCGTTCGGCATAAGTCTAGGGTATGAATTGAAATCAAAGAAGAATCGGGTCTTATCGCCTTTTTTGCGCTATGAAAATTTTATACAAACCAGGTATAATAGCGAAGTGCCAGTGTTGCCTCATGCAACTTATCACTTAGGTTTGAAAATTCGGAAAAATAAATTGTTATGAAAAAAATAGCATTATTTTTTCTAATTCCTTTCCTTGTTAATTGCAATGTTGAAGATTGGTCAATACCTCAAACCCAATGTGCTGAAGATATTCCTAATCTGGTAAGTGGATTTGCAAAAGAAAAACTTTACCAACAGGCCATTGATGAAGCGGTAAGAAAAGGTATACCGGGATTAGTCCTTTTGGTTAGAACAGGAGAAGATAGTTTATGGGTAGGCTCATCTGGAAAGGCAAAGATAGAAAGCAATGAAGCCATGATGCCCTGTCACATTCATCATTCGGCCAGTGTTGCGAAAATGTATATGGCAACAGCTGCAATGTTATTAGTTGAAGATGGCCTGTTGGAATTGGACGCACCTGTTAAGAATTATCTAGATGAAGATATTGTAAATCATATTGATAACTGTAAAAAGGCAACAGTACGTCAATTGCTCAATCACACCTCTGGCATCAGAGATTTTATTTTGGAAACTAATTTTCTAACAGACTATTTTAATGATTATTTTCACAATAATAATACTGCAGATTTTTTGAAATATGTGTATGATAAACCATCAAAATTTGCACCCGGGTCGAGAGCGGAGTATTCGAATATAAATACGGTCTTACTTACCCTTATTATTGATAAAGTTGCTGGCTCCCATGCAGATGTAATAAGTGATAGGATAATTAAAAAATTGGACCTTAAAAATACCTTTTACAAAAATGAGCAGGGCTATCCCAATCCTAATGGTTTAGTGAATTCATATTGGGATAGATATAGTAACGGAAAGCTTGAGAATATAACCAAAGTGGCTATCCATTTTGATGAAACAAACGTCGGGCATGATGCCATGCTTGCCACTGCCTATGATTATAGTTTATTTATAAGATCATTGATGGAAGGTAAACTTGTTTCTCATAAATCTTTGAACGAAATGATGACTTGGAAGTATGATCAAAAAGATGAAATATATAATGGGTTTGGTTTGCTCAGAGAAATTACACCATATGGTGACGCTATTGGCCATGCAGGTGGTAATTTTGGAGTAGCTATGCAAGTACAGTACTACCCTGAGCGTGATGTTACAATTGTGTTATGTACCAACATATCAGGATTTTTCCTTCACCAGCTCGCGATGAAGTCATAGCATTAGCAAAAACTATAGAGAACTTGGTTTTGAAATAAGCTTATCATGATTGCTAATGAGAGTTAAAAAATTAATTAGCAATGGTGAATGATATGAAAAATTTAGTGGATTATAGGATAATTGAAAAATATTAAATAGAAATAATGATTAAGAATTATTTTAAAATAACCTGGCGAAATCTTGTTAAAAATAAGGTTTATACAATAATAAACATCTTAGGATTGAGTATAGGGATTGCGACAAGCCTTGCAATATATTTATTGATCAATTTTGAAATGAGTTACGAAAATTTCTGGACTCATAAAAATGAGATTTATAAAATAACTAGTGTATTTGACTATCCAGAAGGTGTTACTTATAATGAAGGAATCAGTGCGCCAATTCCTGCCGTATTGCGAGCAGAATTACCAGATTTTGAGCAATTGACAGCGTTACAGATTTTTTGGACGGATGTAAGAATTCCTGCTATCAATGGGGCAGATCAATATTTCCCAGAACCGAATTGGCCATTGGTTAAACCCGACATTATGGTGGTTGATACGAACTATTTTCGAGTTTTTCCATATGAATGGATTGTTGGTAACCCAAATTTTAGTCTTCACAAGCCCAATGCTGTTGTATTGACTGAGTCAAAAATGAAGCAATATTTTGGTGATGTTGCGCCTGAAAATGTACTAGGAAAACAGATCATTTATTCAGATTCATTGGCAACTACAGTGACTGGTATTGTCAAAGATTTGCCTCAAAACACGGATATCAATGGACATGATTTCATTTCCTTTTCTTCGATACAAAGTGAAAATTGGCAATCTTTTTTTCAGTTTAAACAGTGGACAAATACCAATTCAACTTCTCAGGCTTTTGTCCAATTGTCAGATAAAAAGGATATTAGTAAATATGAAACAGAAATTCGAAATATAGTAAAGAATCATGTTGATCCAAATGATAAGTGGAATCACCTGAGGAAATTTGACTTGCAACCGCTTACAAAAATGCACTTCAATACTGCCTATGAAGACATGGTCATGGGAAGAATTGTAGATATGAAAACTTTTTACATCCTATTTGTAGTTGCCATATTCATCTTGATTTTGGCCATTATAAATTTTATAAATCTGAGTACAGCTCAATCTTTTAAAAGAGGTAAAGAAATTGGGATTAGGAAGTTGTTGGGAGGTCAAATAAATAATTTAATTTTTCAATTTCTGACAGAAACATTTTTGCTTACTATTGGTGCTGTTTTTATTTCTGCGATTTTGATCCAACCAATATTTGCATTGTTTTCTGACTTTTTACCCGGAAATCTATTTTTCAACTATTTGGATCCTAAGATATTGTCCTTTTTATTATTGTTAGTGGCTGTTACCACAGTACTTGCAGGAGTTTATCCTGCTTTTATTAGTTCTCGCAAGAATTTAGTCCATAATTTGAAAAATACAGTAGTTGAAACAGATCCCAAAAGTCTGACTTTTGGTAAATCCCTGATTGTTTTTCAATTTGCCATAGCTCAAATTTTTATTATTTGCACACTGGTCATGTTTTTGCAATCTGATTATTTGAGAAATAAAGACATGGGCATTCAAAAAGATCAAATAGTTTATTTTGATTTAAGCTGGAAATTGGATAATGAAAAGAGAGCCATTTTAGTTGATGAATTATCCAAATTGAATGGTGTAGGCGATGTTTGTTTATCTGATGTTGTAGCCAGAAGTGGATTTTCAACGAATAGACTTAAATTCAAAAATAAAGAATTGGACGTACACCAAAAGTCTGTAGATGATAAATTTATAAATTTCTATGCCCTGGAAATTATAGCGGGAAGCGCACTAATGGAAAGTGATACACCAAGGGAAGTTGTTGTAAATGAGGCTTTTACAAGGGCATATGGCTATGAACATCCTGAAGACGCGGTAGGTGATATGATGGATTGGTGGGATACCAATAATAATCCCATGAAGATACCTATCGTAGGAGTATTAAAGGATTTTAATTTTCAATCATTACATCACGTAATCAAACCTTTGATGATCAGGACTGAACCTAAATATGCTAGAAATCTTGCCATTAAATTGAATGAAGAGGTGATAGATATGAAATCACTTACCAAAAGAGTCAATGAAGTTTATAAAAACACCTTTCCCAACATTAAAGAAGATATTTCTCTAGAGTATCTGGATAATGATATTTCAAGATTCTATGATAATGAGCGAAGTCAAGCCAAACTACTCAATACCGCTACTTTTATTTCAATTTTAATTTCTTGTCTTGGTTTGCTAGGATTGACTTTTCACAATATCCAGCAAAAGACAAAAGAAATAGGTATCAGAAAAGTTTTAGGAGCAAGTATCAGCAGTATAGTTCTTTTACTTTCAAAGAATTTTTTGAAATTAATCTTAATTTCTATTGTAATTGCAGGACCTCTGGCTATGTATTTTAGTTATAATTGGTTGAATAATTATGCCTATAGTATCCAATTTCCATGGTGGGTCTTTATTTTGGGTGGAGGCATTTTGATTATTATAGCTATGATTGCTGTTAGTTTTCAATCCATTAAAGCGGCATTTGTCAATCCTATTAAGAGTTTGCGAAATGATTGAGTAAATAGTAAATAGTAAATGGTGAATGGTGAATGGTGAGATGTGAGATGAAATGTGAAATGTGAGATGTGAGATGTGAAATGTGAGATGTGAAATGTGAAATGTGAGATGTGAAATGTGGATTGTGAATTGGAACCAGATGCAGTACAATAAGGCAATAAGGCAATGGGCAATAGAGCCTTAACTATTATTCTTTAATAAACGTATGTTAATGAAAACAATACATATCGGGGGAAAAGGTTCACTGAGGTAACTTGACTTCTGATCGTAGAAACAGAAGCTGTATTTTGTATGTTTTGGCCTGTAAGATTGTAACCTGAAAGTCCCAATTTGTATTTTTCATTTCTAAAGGAATACTTGATTTTGGCATCGAGTATGAAACTATTTTGGTTAGAATGTGTAGACTTGACTACAACCCATCGAGGATCCGTGGACACATTTAATTGATCAGATAGATAATAAGACAAACTGAAATGGGCATCATTGTTCAAGATTGGGGCTTTGGCAATGTCCGAGCTGGGTAAACCTAAGACATTAAATCGGTTACCCAAGTTGATCTCTAAGTCTTTCCATGATTTTGTAATGGACAGTTGGTGGGAAATCAGATAATTATAAAAATCTGAGGTTGTTCCGTTAATGGTCTGTCCATAAGTGCGATAGGAACCAATTAAAGTGTTGACCATTCGATCTGTGCCTTTCATTTTCATATGCATAAATGTGGCCATAAAAGTATTGGATGGCCGGTCAATATTGGAAAATCGTTGAAAGATGGTGTTTCCTTCTTGCGTGTAATTTCCTATAATGGGGTGGAGGCTTCTGGTAAAGGAAAGAGCCAAACTACCACTCAGCCCTTTTTTGAGCTTGCTTCTTTGTAACATAATTCTCACCGTATGATTTTCTTCAGGTCTGATAGATGGTGAACCTACGCTAAATTGGTTGAAGTTGATTGGTAAATAACCTCCAGATGTTTGTGCGACATTGGGCAAATCATAGTTGAATGTGTAACTCAAAATAACATTTGCAAAATGATTGATGTTGTTTGTAAATTTTATATTGGGAATTATTTTGTATAGGGCATCTCTTTTTTCCAATTTATTACCACTCAGTAAAACACGGTGTCCGTCAATGCCCGCATCTAGATTCCATAATTTTTTTGTTATAAGATATCTGATCCCAGTAATATGAAGTTCATTTTGATATCTAATATCATTAGTAAATTGGTCCAATAAAGTTTCTGAATTGGTTTGACCAGAGTTTATTTGAATGAGATTTCCATCAAAAATAGATTGGGTGGTGGTCAATCGATAATAGACGTTTAAATTGGATTGTCGATTGAGTTTGTAATTCAGCCGTGAAAGGAAATAAAAAGAAACTTGCTCATCTGTAAGGTTGTTTTTAATATTTAAAGGATTTTCTGGGATGTAAATATCAGGAATTAGACCTCCCTTTGCCAAAGTTATTGTTTTAAGCCTATTTTTACTTATCGAATATTTGACATTGTTGATCCATTGGAATTTGTCACGGATTTGCTGGACATATGAAAGGTAGTGTACATTTTTATAAACGTTGACTTGTCTATTTTCAGAAAGTTCGTTTGATTGATTGAGAAAAGTGTTGGACTGATTTTGATTAACTTCATTGGGGTTGGAAGTATGGTTGAAATTATACAATAAATAACCATTTGCCGATGGGTCAGTCATAAAGCTCAGATCAACATGGCCCAATTTATTGAGTAAATTGGCCATGTTATTGGTGTTTTGTTGAGATTCAATATTGAGGAAATTGGTAAAAGATGATTTTTGCGAAAAGTCTTTATTTTTGGCCCCGAGACCAATGAATTCCACAGCATAATTATTTTTGAATTTATATTTTAATTGCTGATGGCCAAGCAAAGCAGACCGGTCATTGATTTGATCGGGCACTAGTTGGGTCGTTAGTTTTTTTGCTTCGGCATATTGCTCAGGATTGCCCTTTGGATCCATTTCATTGGTATTTGCACCAAAAACCTTGGTCAATTCTTCATTTGAAAGTGCGGCTTCTCTCCCGGTAGAAAAGTCTGAAATGTTATTGGAAGTAAATTTGGGGCTGAAATAAAAAAGGCTGTTATGTAATTGGTGCCTTGAGCTGGCATTGGTTCCTGCCATACCTTCTCCAAAGACAAACTTTTTCTTATCGGCTTTCAGTTGAATATTGATGGTCAGTTTATCGTTGATGGCAGTGCCGCTAAGCACTTTGATGTTATTATACCTTTGTAATACTTCAACTTTTTCAACCGCATTGGCTGGAATAAACTTCACTGCCATGGAGCTAGAACCAGTAAAGAATTTTTCTTTTTCAACCAGTATTTGCTCCACCTTTTCTCCATTAAAAGTAACATTGTTTTCGCGATCTACGTTTAATCCGGGCAAACGATTGAGGATTTCCTTGAGTTTACTTTCGTTACCTGTGGCAAACTCTGAAACATTAAAAATGGTGGTATCTTGTTTCTCAACGATGGCAGGGAACTTTTCTGTAATGACGATTTCCTCTATTTTGAAACTGGAACTTTCCATTTCAATGTTGATTAAATCGTTGCCATTGTTACAAGTCCATTGTAGCGTTTTGTCCTGATATCCCAAATATTTTACTTGAATGTCATAAGATTCTCCATTTGCCAATGTTAATTCTGCAATTCCTTTTTCATTGGTATAAGTCCCTGACCACTGATCACTGGACGTTATTTTGTAGGCAATGGAAGCAAAATCTAGAGTTTCTTTTTGCGGCATCAGTGACCTAATTTGCACAAGGCAAACCTGAGCTGACAGTGGTACCCAAATTAAAGAAAATAAAACTACTAAATTCCACTTCATAGATATGATTTTTGGTATTACATTTTTCCAAACCTTAATTTTTCCTTGTTGACCTATTTTTAAGAACTTCTGCTTTTTGTTTTTTGGCTTCCAATAGTTTTTGATCATAGGAAATTACATCCTTCGCATCAGGAAGTACCAATTTGTATTTTTGATCAGTCAGTTTTCTGATATCTACCGCCTCAACAACAGAAGCAGCCCATTTATACTTTAGGATGAGACCAGGAAGACCATTGACATTAATTGGACCAAAAGGAACTGGAATATCTGGGGTAAACCAAGCAACGTAGATGTCAGGCTTATAACCTGGAGATTGTTTTATCCCTGTTGCCTTAATGCATTTCAACCCATTGATCACCATAGTATCTTGAGATATTTCCCAAGCAAGGGGCACATCGTCAGAAATATACTCGATGTAACCTTTATGAACTTTTTCGGTTAATCTGGTTTTGGTAGGTAAACAATTATAATAAGTATCCCGAAAAAAAGTTAACGACATCCCTACAAAATCTCTAGGACTACCAGTACTAGCTGTTTCATATTTGGAGCATATATTATTGAATTGGAGAAAGGAAGTATAATCTTTTAAAATCTTATCAAAATCTATGATGGTTTGATCACTTAGTATAATAATTTTATTACTGTCAGGTCCTTCACGGTAATGCTTATAAGTTACTTCATAAGTGGCGTATCCAAAATCTAGTTTAGACTTTTGTGAATAACAATAGTGTTGTAGCAGAAGAAAATATTTAATAAAATTATCTTTTAATGATTTTGCATAGATTAGAGTTTAAGAATAAAATAAAGAGGAACTTTAAGCAATATGTATACTTAAAGTTCCTTCAAATTTACTTAACAATCTGTTTCAACACATGAATTGTAAGCGGCTTGCCATCTTGAAAGGCAACCCTCTGTCTGAATGTCACAATCAGAGGTTGAAGCAAATGCAGATCTATACAATCTCCAAAAGCTGCAAAACTTCCAAATAATAAAACAACAAATAAAAATACTTTTTTCATAATAAATAATTTAATAAAATTAAAAATGTGGTTTTCGAAGACCTCCTGGCCGAGGATGTTTTCATAGCCTTTCTGATAAATTTAACTTTTCTAGAAAAGTATAAATCTAATGTATAGAAAAAAATAGTTAGAAAAAAATTATTTTTGGATAAAAGATAATTTAGTTAAAAAAATCAGGGTTTACTCCTATGTTTTTATAGTAAAAAAATGAAAAAATGCAGATTGTGTATGCTTGTTTTTTATCATTTCCTTTTAATGAGAATGATATGTAATGAGAAGTTGGTGTAATAATTATTAATGGTGTGAAATTTGAAATGTGAAATCAAATTAGAACTCAGGTATAAAAAGTTCTTGCCACTAGCTAATTTGGGGTGAATGGTGAATCGTGTGAAATGTGAGATGTGAAATGGAAGGGCAAGTAGGGAACGCTCAAGGCGTCTTCCTTATCGCCATCGGATTTTTTTTTTAATCTAAGAGAAATTTGAGGTGAATTTTAGTATTTTGTGTAGCTATAGCTACATTAATATCATGATCCGCAATTACTTACAAATTACTTGGCGAAATGTACTGAAGAACAAAATTTTCAGTTTAATCAACTTAGTGGGGCTTTCTATTGGTATGGCTTCTTTTTTATTGATAGCCTTTTTTGTCAAGTATGAGCTTACTTATGATAGATTCATTCCTGAATCAGAAAATATTTATAGAATTACGGTTGTGCAGTCGGAGAACAAGGAGGCTGGCATGCATAGTGCGATGTCCTATGCGGGGATAACGCCTATTTTGAAAGCAGAGATTCCTGAAGTAGCGTCTGCAGCCCGCATCTTAGTTGAGGAAGTATTATTGCACTATAGACCCAAACAACTCAAATTCAATAACCAAAAAACCTATTGGGCAGATGCTGACTTTTATAAGATGTTGGGTTTGAAATTTGAGCTGACAGGTGATCTTGCAATGCTAGATAAACCCAATCACGCCATTCTCTCACGATCTGGTGCAGAACGATTATTTGGTTCTGATTGGAGTGGTGAAAATACGCCAATTGGTAAAACTATCTGGCTCAATGAGGGAGTTCCATTTATGATACAAGGTATTTATCACGACATACCTGCAAATAGTCATCTCGCTGTTGATTTTATTGTATCGTATAGTACGTTGACTAGTTTAATTGGTCAGGTAATGGAAACGGCGATGCCACCGGGTGATAATTTTGATTACACTTATGTGAAATTTAATAAAGAAACAAATATTGATAGAGTAGAGGAGAAAATAAATAATGTACTGGTTTCCAAAATTCCGGATGCCCAAAAACAAAACATCGATTATAGTTTCAAACTCCAAAACATCAGGGATATACATTTACGATCCAACTTGGCTTCTGAAATAAGACCAGGAGGAAATAGAATTTTTATTTACGCGCTGGCTATTGCAGCTTTATTAATATTGACCATAGCGCTAGCCAATTTTATAAACTTAAATACCGCCAAGGCAATTGACAGAGCAAAGGAAATTGGAATCCGTAAATCTGTTGGAGCCGGTTATGGACAATTGATGATACAATTTGTTTTTGAAGGTTTTGTTTTTACTTTGTTTTCGGCATTGTTTTCTCTTTTATTAGTGATTGTAATACTCAGACCTTTTAAACAAATCATCCAAGTAAATACAGCACTTTTTTCGACAGAGCAACTAAGTTTGTGGGGCATTTTTTCTGGAGTAGTCACTTTGGGAGGATTTCTTGCGAGTTTATATCCTGCATTTATATTATCTACCTTCCAACCCATAAAAGTATTGAAAGGGAAATTGGTTACCCAAAATTCTGGTGTAAATGGATTTAGAAAAACACTAATTGTGTTCCAATTTTCTATTACCGTTTTCCTCATTTCAGCGACTGGAGCCATATTTTATCAAATTGATTTTATGAAAAATCAACCTACAGGCATAGAAGATGAAGCTGTCTTGGTAGTACATACTCCAAGGTCAATGATTGGCAATGAAAAAAGGGTTGATTTTTTTAAAACATTCAGGCAAAGTTTGATGCAGGACAAAGCAATTTCATTCATTGCCTCTTCAGGTTGTCTTCCGGGAAAAGAATTTTTAAATCATAGGGAAGGGGTAAGACAAATTGGGGTAGAAACTGGAAAAAACATATCCTATGATTTTGCTTCAGTAGATGAAGGCTATTTTCAAACTCTTGGAATATCCTTAATTGCGGGAAGAAATTTTTCTCAAAATAGACCAGAGGATTCCACCATCATTATCAACGAGTCGGCTGTAAAGTCACTTGGTTTTGAAAGTCCAGAAAAGGCAATTGATAAAATCATTAACATCAATGAAAAAAATGATAGGGTCATCGTAGGAGTGATAAAAGATGTGCATTATAAAGGTTTGCAAAATGAAGTAACACCTTTGCTTTTGAAATATGGCCATGGTTATGAATTTGGTTTTTTTACCATGAAGATCCAAACTAACTCAATAGGTGCAACTGTTGACCGGATAAAGAAACAATGGGATGTCCTTTATCCCAATGATCCATTTGATTCCTTTTTTTAGATGATTTTTATAATCAGCAATACCAAAATGAACAAGCTTTTGGAAAGCTCTTTTCTAGTTTTTCTTTTTTGGCAATACTCATAGCTAGTCTTGGATTATTTGGCCTCGTCATGTACACGGTTTCCAAACAACAAAAAGAAATTGCGATCAGAAAAGTATTGGGAGCAAACCTCTCTCATATAATTCTACTCATTACTAATCAGTATTTCAAATACATCATTGTTGCTTTATTAATTGCCTTGCCTTTGTCTCATTTATTGATCCATAAATGGTTGGCTAATTTTGCGAATCACTTTGAAGTAAAATGGTGGATGTATTTATTACCCATCTTTGTAATTACTTTCATTTGTATACTACCGTGAGTCGATTGCTGTAAAAGCAGCTTGCAAAAACCAATTGATGCTCTGCGAATGGAATAAAATAGGGAACAAATCAGGATTTCAAACTTGTTTTTAATTATTATAGTTAATGATTTTTATCTAAAAGATGATACCAAACATTAGCGATTTCAGCCCAATCAAATTCCTGACGCCTTGCATGTAAAAAACAACTTTGGGATATTTGCGCCAAATAATTTGGGTCATTGACCAATTCAATTAATTTTCACTCAAGATTTCTACATCTACAGCATACATCAAAAATGGATTTGTGGCGAGTTGAATAGCTTGTTTATTTGGAATAACCACACCCACATCTTTCCATAAATCTCCAGGTGCAGAATGACCAGGAACAATCTGAGCAGCACCACAAGCAGCGTGTTCGAAACTGATCATGCCCCAACCTTCACCATAACTTGTATTGACACCAATAGCACAAGCTCTGTAAAGATCTGCCAATAATTCATCACTTACGTATTCCTCACCCAAGGGATTGAGTAATATATTATTTTGAACACCACTTTTTGCAATGAGATTTAATAGATCCACCCGTTTTTCCTCTGCTAAATTGGGAGTGTGTAAAACCAAATATGCAGGTTTTTTAAAATGAGGGAAGGCTTTAGCAAATCCTGCAATAGTTGATTCCAAATCTTTTCTTTCATTGTGGCGATTTCCATTCAAAATAAAAACAGCTTCTTCTGCATCAGGAACATTAAAAAGTCGTTTTCGTAAAACTTTTATTTCTTCATCAGATGATTTGGGTGCAAAAGTATTGGTGTCAACCCCATGGAAACGAACACTCAAATTAGGAGATTTAGATTTATCTATTTGATTTTCAATTATATAAGTATTGATGGCTTTTTCTACATCCTGTTTGGCGGCTTCGTGATACAATACCAATTCGTCTAAAAATAAACATTGTTCGATGATATTGACCTCATTCACCAGACCATCCATAGGTACATAAGCGGCTAATTTTATGCCTATTTCCTTGAGAGGCAACCAAGCCATTTTATAGTTTTTCAACAAATAAAAATCATTGAGTAATAGGACTACGTCTGCATTTACTTCTTGAGCTAAAGTCACTGCTCCATAAGCACCAAAAATGTCACCACCTTTGACATTGCTGGGGTGAAGTGTATATTTTTCTAAAACTAACACTTCACCCTTATAGGCAATGCCCGACCAATGTATGGTATAATAAGCCGATAGCTCTTTCAGCAGAGAATCAAAAACTCTGGTAAAACTGTAACCCGGGAAGTAAATGCCCAAGGCAACCAATACTGGTTTTTTTGTTTCTCCCTGATTGATCATTAGTACAAAGAAGGTGTATACATAACTCCGTTGGTTGCAGGGACAGGAATCAATTCCAATGTGTACACAGAATCTTCTTTGTATTCACTGTATTCGATTGCTTCGCCACTACCAAAAACAGTAATCATGGTATAGTTTAAATACACCCAGTTGCCACAACCCAAAGTTTGGTAAAATTGCTCAATGCTTTGCAATTGTGGACCAGCCCCAAGTTGCAAAAGATAAGCATAAAACTGCCCTGCAGGTATAGATGCAGTGAGCAAAATTTGTGAACTCAATATCAACATGTATTGAGAATTGGTAGTGTACTGAGTCAATTTTGGCGGAATCGTATTGTTGTCGGAGAAAGTGAAATTTTCAACAACATTGAGATTTGTACGATCTACAACCAGGGCCCAGTAGACATTGCGTAGATTTTGATCACAAGCTAGTTGTGTAGTCCCCATGACCACTCTGTTGGAGTAACCTGAGCCTTGATGGTCTGTTACTACTACTTGTAAAGTAAGCGGAAGATTTGAAGCCATTAATATTAAATTTAAAAGATGAAGTAATATAATTATAAATTTTCAGAAAAATTAAGACTCGTTGGTGGTGGTACATTTCCAACTGGAGGAAGGGTAGTAATGTCGGGACTTCCTACCGGAAAAGACCAATAGCTGGCTTGTAAATTACTGCCTTGATGAGCCAAAACCGCCCAACCGTGATTGAAAAATTCACTAGTTCTGGTTACTTTTTGGGGAGGAAAGTTTGGCACGGTGATCCACTGGGTCCAGTTAACGGGTGTAATACCAACCTGAACCATAGGGCTCGCATAGTGGAATCGGTCCCCCTTTACGGCATATCCGCCATCTTTGTCCCATTGTTCATAACCACTATTTCCAACAAGCCTTCCTTTTTTCAAAGGAATATTATTTGCATTGAGTAATTCATTGTTGCGATAGATGGCTAAAAGGTGCTCATGTCCCCAGTACCAGGCCAACACTTGGTCAAAGTAGGGAGAGAAGACATTGAAAAGATTTCCGTTTAAATAATCCATACTGGATTTTGGAGCTGAGCCCACGTACACTACATTTTTGCCATCGTTGATTTCACTACTCACAGAATAGAGTTGGTGGTGAGAAAGCAATATGGTTTTTCCACCTGATTGTTTGAAAGTTTCCATTTTGTCTTGACACCAATCAGCTTCGCTAAACCAAAGCCATGGAGAATATGCGCCTTGAAGTTGTGTAGCAACCCATGCGTCCACAGAATTTAGTCCAGTATCCATGGACAAGTATTGCAATGTACCTGATTGATTTCTGAGGCAAAAGTAACTTGCGGCTTGGGCGTATTGTGGAAAGCCATTGGCAGCATTCATCTTCAAAACTTTGGTAAAGAAGGGTTCTCCACCGCTCATATATTCATGGTTTCCAGGTATGGAGAAAACAGGAACAGCTTTGCCAGTGCGTTTGAAAGCCTCTGTAAACATGTTGATGTAAGCATCCACTTCACTGTTCATGCCAGCATAATATATATCTCCCAAATGGATGATTATGTCTGGTTTTTGATTGATGAGTAAGGACATCAACATGAGGATTCCATCCGTAAGCCCTGTGCCAAAATCACCTAAAATGGCCACTTTGGCATTGTCTGGAATGGTATAAACACTGAATGTTTTTTTGAAAGTATTCTTGTCAACGTTGATTGGCACTTTATTCACCCAGTCAATGTAAGGGCTGGGGTAGGGGTTTGCATATGCTTCCCATTCGGCTCCAGCCAAAATCCATTGTTGTGTGTTTGAGTCAGTATCAGGGAAGGAAGAAGGCTTGTCATTCACTCCGAGATCAGTAAACCCAAAACCTGCTTGCTCTGGATTCTTTCTGACAACATTCAATACTGCCTGACGGTAAAAATAATGAGAGGCATAATAATGAATATGCGGATGGCTAGCGCCAGTTTGATGTAATTGTGAGACAAATTCCAGTTCTTCATGAGTTGGGTTTGGTAATTTGTCTGCAGCGCGCTGTACATGTAAATTGGTGCCTGCAATCATATCGTCTTGTAAGGCAAGTGTCCTGACCTCATGGGGTAACATGTCGGGATTTTCACTTTGTATCCGTTTACTAACTACGGACATAACAGCTGATTGCCATCTTGCGAGTGCAGGATTGGAAGCTCGGACGAAAGGAGAATATAAAGTTGTTTCCATTAGAATTTATGTTTTATGATTTTAGGAATATTGGGGTTGAGTAATTTCATTTTCGTCCACTAATTGTGCTTGGGGTACATATTGGGTGACGTCTGCTAGTGTAAATTGGATGCGTACAGGATGGCCTCCTGTGGGAATGGGATCAGGGATGGCAACAACTGGTAGTTTAGGAGTGCTAACTACGACAGAAGCGCTGTTATCATTGGTTAAATGTGGACAACTGTAGGCAAATTGATACCAAAATTTATCACCACCTGCGATGAAGTTATATTTACAATTGCCCATACCACCATAACCAACCGGGCCATAATTGCTACCTTGTAATTGGAAAGTAATGGTAACATTTGCTGGAATAGTCTTCGGAGGAGGAGTGACATAACTTCCGTGAATGATATTTTGAGATTCTAAAATGAGCGTCTGGCCAGTATTATTTACAATGGTCACATAACAGGAATAGTCTGAATTCATATGAATTGGATTTTTGCGAATGAGTTAATGAATCTTAATAACTATTCAAAGATAGATGCATGAAAGGCGCGAATTGCCCGTAGTAATACCCGTTCTAAATTAGCGTGTTTATACTAGACAATAGAGGTTGGTAGTTGGTAGGAGTGGGAAAATGCGAATCAAATTTTGTAATGTATAGGCAACAAAACTCTTATAGAAGTAATATTTGTTGTGTATAGACAACAAAATATCTAATATTGAAGTGTTTGTTGTGTATAGACAACAAAACATTAAAAATTGTGGTGTTTGTTGTGTATAGGTGATAAAAAATGGGTTTGGTTGTTTTTAGCAATTCATAAACTCAGGTTAAGAGGTAAATAGAACAAGTAAATTTCTAAAACCTTTTTGCCTAAGTCTAATTTTCTCATAAACTAAGCAGCTCTTTAAAAGCATTGGCTTGACGGCGGCTGATTTCTATTTCCTTTCCATTGTTCATGGTCACTTTGAGATTGCCACTAAACCATGGCGTGATTTTGGAAATTTTTCTAATATTGATGACTTGTTGGCGATTTGCCCTAAAGAATTCATTGCTTGGTAGGGTAGCAATTATTTTTTGTAAAGACTTGTAAATCATTGGCTTGTGGTTTTCAAAAAACACTCGAGTATAATTTCCATCTACTTCAAATAATTCTAAATCGGCTATTTTGACCAACCAACAATAATCTCCATCTTTTATAAATATCTGACTATGAATCGATTTTTCTTCAGTCCGTAGTTGGTCTTTTTCAATCGCGTTTATGACTTTTTCCATGGATTTTTCAAATCGATCCGCTGAGATAGGCTTCAAAAGATAATCAAATGCATTGTATTCAAACGATTTAATTGCAAATTCATCATAAGCTGTGGTAAATACCACTTTGAACTTCATCCAATAATTCCAATAATTCCAGTAGATCAAATCCTGATTTACCGGGTAAATTGATATCGAGAAATAAAAGTTGTGGTTGATTGTTTTGAATTAATTCCAAAGCAGATTCTACGTTTTCTGCTTCTCCAATGATTTCTATTTCATCAAATGGTCTGATGAGTTCTTTCAATTCATTGCGAGCTAATCGAGAGTCTTCAACAATAATTGCAGTAATTTTCATGACTGATTCATAAATAAGGGTAAATGAATACGGACCATTACTTTCCCATCTTCAAATTTAATAGAAAAATCGGCCACCCCATTATATAAAATACGCAATCTATCCTTGATATTTTTAATTCCCACTGAAGTTCCTGTGCTACCAGAAAGTAAACGTCCATCATTACTAACTGCAATCTGCATTTTGTCAGCCGTTTGTGAAATGGATAATTTCACTTTGCCACCCTCTGGTAAAGTTGAAATACCATGTTTGATTGCATTTTCAATAACCAATTGTAGCATCATTGGCGGAATTCTTGCATCCATTAATTGATCATCCACTTCTTGTTCATAATGTAATCTATCTTCCATTTGGATGGTGCTTAGGGCAATAAAGTTTTTGACTGTTTCGAGTTCTTCTCTCACGGTAATAGTATCAGTCATGTCAGCATTGAGTGAAGCACGCAACATTTCTGACAAACTAGTCAACATTTCTCGTGATTTATGAGGATTTTATAAAATCAATGCACGAATATTGTTGAGACTATTGAACATAAAATGTGGATTTATCTGACTTTTGAGGGTATTGAGTTGAGCTTCTTTCAATGCTGCTTCCAATTCGAGCCGACGTATTTTCTCATTTCGTAATTTCAAACTTGATTTAATCACAATGTACAACACACACCACATTATTACATAGAGCGTTATATTGATGTAATTGACCAGAATTTCTAAAGCAGACATGCCCAAATGTTGGTGGCTTGGGACTGACTGATCATCTATTAATCTTATTTTGATCAAATAGGATCTTAAAATGGTGGTAGTAGCAATAGCCAGGCTGAAGAATATCAATCCTTCAACCAGGAAATAGGAATCACTAATGTCATTGTCATGCAAAATTTTCGCCCAAAATGTAAGCACCATCAGTAAGCCCCAGCCTCCTATTTGTATAGGCCAGAATGCTTTTCCATATTTTTTATTCTTCATCAAAATCTTGCTTTCAACCAATTAAACATCAACTCTAAAGCGATTGGCGAAATAGTCTCTTCGATCTGACCATATTCTGAAAATGTTCCGGTTTGAGAATTTTGGAATAAATGGTTGAGATTGGGCAATTCCTTGATGGTGAAATCTTTATTTTTGCCTTTTTTTAATGCTTGTTCGATGCCCGGGAGATTTATTTTTGGCAACACCTGGAAATCTTTTTCTCCATTGATTGCTAAAACAGGACACTGCACTTTGGTTAGGTAATCTGCAGGTGCAAGTTTCATAAAAGTTCTCATCCAATCTGATGTAAGGCTTGCAATTTGTGCGTCTATAGTCTTTTCCGTTACCCCTTCCATTGAGCCAGGATATTTATCCAATAATTCTTTAAATAGAACTTTTATCTTGACTTTCTCATCCTCTGGTTTTGCATGGATAATTTCATAGATTTTCTTTGTGTAAGCTTCATTGATCTCGATGAATTCTGGGTTCTCCCCGCTAAGTTCCCCATTTCTTCTGGCTTGTGTTATCAATACTTCTGTCCCATTTACACCTGGTCCAGCCAACAAAATACAAAAGGCAACGTCTTTTCTTTGTGATGCAACAATTGGTGCAATGAGTCCACCTTCGCTGTGGCCGATAAAACCAATCTTTTGAATATCAACAGCGTCTTTGCGCGTTTTTAAATAATCGAAAGCCGCTTCTGCATCCAAGGCGAAATCGAGTGTTGTGTTATCTTTAAATCCTTGAGGAACAAATGCCTCTGACGAAGCAATGCCACGATCATCATATCGAAGTACTGCGATTCCTTTTCTGGTGAGATCATCTGCAATGACCAAAAATGGTTTGTGACCAAGTAATTCCTCATCTCTATTTTGGCCGCCAGAACCTGAAATCAAAATTGCCACCGGGGGGTTTTTCACATTTTTGGGTAATGTCAAAGTTCCGCCAAAAGTGATGTTGTTGGCTTTTGGGTTTTTAAAAGTTACTTCTTCAACCAAGTAAGGAAAAGGTTCTTTGGGTTCTTGAGGTCTGTTGAATGCTTTTGACGCCGATCCTCTAGATAAGGTCAAAGGAAGTGAAAGGCCACCTTGACTAAATATTCCAATGAGTTTATCTTCTTGTAATTTACCTGCATATTTGGCACCAAGGGCTGGTATAAAAACATAAATCGAGTCATTAATTTGCAGAGTTGATCCAGTAGGAATATCTTTTGCACCTTGAAGTGGACTATCCAAAGTGGTTGATAAAGTTTGATCATTTTTAGTGATGTGGAAAACCAGCGGTAATTTCATTCCCTGTACTTCCAGTTCCCCATTCCAATCTCCAGTTAAATCTTGGGCATTTAGTGACCAAAATGCTCCCATGAATGTGACTAATAAAACACCAATTATTTTTTTCATCATGTATAATATTTGATACCAAATGTAATGGCAAGATAATGGTAATTGGTGATAATTATGATGAATGGTTATGTTGTGGGGGTGAACGGCGTTGTTAATGGTTAATTGTTAATGATTAATGGTTAATGGTGAATAGTGAATTGTGAATTGTGTGAAATGTGAGATGTGAGATGTGAGATGTGAGATGTGAAATGGAACCGCATGCAGAGGAAGGGCTGCGTGCCTTTCCGAACGATATTTTATTAAAGGGTGAACGGCGTAGATAATGGTTGATTAATGATTAATGGTGAATGGTTGGGATGGTTGAGGCATGGCATGCCATGGTTTCTCAACTCCAATATAAAATGGATCCGCATGCAGAGGAAGAGCTGCGTCCCTTCCGAACGATATTTTAATTGTTGGGTGTGCAAAAAATTGGCGAATGGTTGGAATGGTTGGGATGGTTGAGGCATGGCATGCCGTGGTATTTACAATTATTTACCTTAATTATTGTGAACATTTATAATTGTAGGTTAGGGAAATGATAATTTTGAGTAATGGATTTAAAAAAGGAGCATGGTATTAAATAATTTCAAACTTGCTTTTCGCAATATGTGGCACAACAAAGCTTTGGCATTGTTGCAAATTTCTGGGCTAAGTATTGGGGTAGCGGCCAGTTTGTTATTGGCTATTTATATCAATGGGCAGTGGAAATTTGATCGGTTTCACCAGAAAAGTGGGCAGATCGTAAGGATCAATGCGATTTCTGAAAACGAAGAAACCGCCTTTCGGTCTAACGCAATCACATTTTCAGGAATGGGACCTTGGGCGGTCGACCAATTTCAAGAAGTGAAGTCCAGTGTGAGAATGGCTCGTTGGATAGCCAATGATGTAGTGCTGAGATTTGGAGATAATGTCATCAGAGACGATGCTTTTTT
This sequence comes from Saprospiraceae bacterium, assembly GCA_016715105.1. Lineage (GTDB taxonomy): Bacteria > Bacteroidota > Bacteroidia > Chitinophagales > Saprospiraceae > JADKBO01. Next base: position 78,764 of record JADKBO010000025.1, read on the forward strand.
ATTTGTTGATTCTAATTTTATGGAAGTATTTTCATTCGAGCTTATAGAAGGCAATGCAAAAGAAGTGTTGTCTCGTCCAAATACAATTGTGCTCACAGAATCAAAAGCAAAGGCATTTTTTGGAAAGAAGGTCGCTCTGGTAAGTCAATCATATTTGATGGAAGAAATTCATTTTTAGTTACAGGAGTTCTGAAAGACCCGCCTAAGGAGTCTCATATCCAATTCTCTGCTTTGTGTCCAATAACTACCATTCAGGAATTTGGTTTGGATATGTATAAAGACAATCATTTTGATTATGCAGCAGTTTTTACTTATTTGGTCCTTGACAATCAAACTCCTATTGAATCATTTGAGCAAAAATTAAATAGCAGTTTTTATGGGGAGTTTGCTGAAAATAAATTTAAAAATGGTTTTGAAGTACAAGGTTTGACTGATATCCATATGGACAATGAAATACAATATGGATTGGGTCAAAGCATCAACGGAGCAAATATTTTTACTTTACTGGGCATCTCTTTTTTGATACTCGCCATGTGTTGGATCAATCATTTCAATTTATTTACAGCAGAATCTTTCGGAAAGATGAAGCCATTGAGCATCAGACGCATCATTGGTGCAGATAGAAAACATGTATTCAACCAATTGGCGATATCTGCATTGCTGACTAATTTGATAGGCATCGCTTTTGGCATCTTGTTGGCAGTAATTGGTTATTTAACTTTCAAGAATAATTTTGACTGGAATTTAAACGCAGCATTGGACCTTGAATGGAATCTGGGTGCTCCTGCTTTTTTAATTATTCTATACGTGGTAATAGGCACCATTTTATCAACGGTATTGCCAGCTTTTATATTAAGTGCAGTGGATTTGTTGGGGTTTTTACAACCAAAATTTCAAAATCAGTCAATGGGTTGAATATTCGGAAAGCATTATTGATTTTTCAATTTGCAATCATGATTGCCTTGACCTCTTTTGGAATATTGATTTATCAACAAACCAAATATGCTCAGAAAAAGCCATTGTCTATCAACCTAGATAATGTGACTATCTTGCGGTCGCCATTAGGCTTTGCCTATCAAGAAAATCAGGATGTTCATTTCAATTATTTTTATGAGGAAATGAAGAAACGACCAGAAGTGGAAAATTTAGGATTTTCGACTGTAATTCCCGGGCAAGTTATTGATCACCTTGAAAATACCATTTTTGAAGGCAAAGATGTTTCTAAATTATTGCATAAATATTTCATTGCTGCTGACTTTTTTGAAACATTTCAATTCCAATTTTTAGCAAAAAACGATCGATATGTAAACCCATTGAAAGACCAATCGTATGGAGTTATTAATGAAAGTGCATTAAGGCTTTTGGGGTATGAGAAAGCAAGTGATATCATCGGAAAAACCATCATGAATAACGATAAGAAATTAGAGATCGTTGGTGTTGTGAAAGACCACCATCAACTTTCCATTCATCATCCTTTACAAGCCATTTTGTTTGATTTGTGGGGAAATGCCAAAGGTTATGAAGATGGTTATTATGCAATCAAATATGGTGCTCAAGTTGACTTGAATAAAGCACAAATTGCTACAGAAATCCTTTATCATCAGGCATTTCCTTTTGCTGCCTTCGATGCTTTTTCTGCAAAAGATTATTATGAAAGGCAATATCAGGATGATCGAGGTTTTTTAAACATCATTTTAATGTTTATTGGCCTTTCATTTTTGATCGGTTGTTTTGGTATGATTGGCATTTCCATGATAGAATTTGACAGGAGGACAAAAGAGGTTGCCATCAGAAAGACCTTGGGTGCATCTATAACCTCCATCATAGTTTTACTTTTCAAAAACATCTTACAACTCACTGTGTATGCAAACATCTTTGCTGCCCCGATTGCTTTTTATTTCATGTACAATTGGTTGCAAAAGTTTACCTATAGAATAGACATTTCTTGGCAAATTTTTGTAGGCTCGGCGATTAGTACGCTTATGGTCATTTTCTTAGTTTTGATTTATCAAGCGAAAAAAACTGCTACTGTAAATCCGGTGAATAGTTTGAAGAGTGAATAATTTCAATGGGAGTTCAATGGGAGTTCAATGGGAATTCAATGGGAGTTCAATGGGATTTCAATGAGTTCAAGCTTGCGGCGCAATTCCCTTCGGGAGCAATGTCCTGCGGACGCAATGCCTTCGGCGCAATGGATTTCAATGGGATTTCAATGAGTTCAAGCTTGCGGCGCAATTCCCTTCGGGAGCAATGTCCTGCGGGAGCAATGTGCCTACACAGTGTAGGTACGCAATGCCTTCGGCGCAATGGATTTCAATGGGATTTCAATGAGTTCAAGCTTGCGGCGCAATTCCCTTCGGGAGCAATGTCCTGCGGACGCAATGCCTTCGGCGCAATGGATTTCAATGGGATTTCAATGAGTTCAAGCTTGCGGCGCAATTCCCTTCGGGAGCAATGTCCTGCGGACGCAATGCCTTCGGCGCAATGGATTTCAATGGGATTTCAATGAGTTCAAGCTTGCGGCGCAATTCCCCCTTCGGGAGCAATGCCTTCGGCGCAATTCCCTGCGGGAGCAATGTCCTTCGGACGCAATGTCTTGCGGACGCAATGCCTTCGGCGCAATGGATTTCATCAATGTGAGTTCAATTACTTCAATGGAGTTTAATTTGATTTCAACTATAACTGAAAGCTGATTCATATATAAAAGGGATTAGATCTAGTTTCAAGTAATGTGTGTGAATTAAAAACTAGATCTAATCCCTTTTGCTCATTACTTCACTTTTACCTGACCAATTTTAAGGTCTAGTAAACTAAAATCTTCAGCTACAAATTGAGAACAATCCCTTGGTGTTGCGTAAACGTAAGAAAATGAAATCTGATCTAATGGATCTTTTGACGAAGTTCCGTTGTCTACTACTGCGGTCATGGCATAAAATCCTGTCACATCTAGATTATTAAATGTTCCTTTCGTAATAATACCGCCAATGACAGCTGAATTACCAATAATAGAAACACAGTCAATAGAAACGTGAATTCCTTTTGAATTGTCACTTTTGTAGCCATCGACCCATTGGCCACTGACGCTTCCATCTTCTTTGACAATCGCCGTCAATGAAAAACTTTTATCACATCCGGGCTTTGCTCCAAGTGTACTACATGCGTCGTTGCTACCAACACTTACATGATTGATCACACCCTGATTTGCAGAACGGTCTGTGAGTTCAGAATTGATGATTTCCTCTTTACTGCATGAAAACATAAGTAAAAAAGAAAAAAAGATTAAATAAGTTAATTTAGACATTGAATGAAAATTTAAAGGTTAATTAATGAAAACAACATAGTTAAAACAATTTTATTTGAATAATTGATTGATATTCAGAGTTTAATATATTTTTAATTGACTTTTTGTACTTAACTTGTTTCTTATTAATCTTAGTGATACAACTCAAATTTATATAACCTCAGTTGATATAAAATAATTTAAAAGTCATATAAAGGGTCAAAGATTTAATTTTGTTTCAACAAAATACTGTTGTACTTATACTCTTCTTTTTTACCACATTCGCTCCTTTCAAATCGCTAATGAATGAAAAACACATATGCTCGCAGGACATGGCTTCGTCAATTGACAGGCGGAATGGCTGGACTTTTATTTGCTGAAAATGCATTGGCTAAGTCTTCAACATCACCTTTCAACCTTCCATTTAAAGATTCAAGGGCGCTCCTATCTCCAACAGATCCAATAAAGATTACAAAACTGGAAATTATTCCGGTGCATACGTTGCGTACCATATTTGTAAAAATGCATACAGATGTAGGCATCATTGGTTTGGGAGAGGGAACTGTGGAAGGGCGAATAGCAACCACAACGGCAGCCATAAAAGAACTAGAAAAATATTTGATAGGCAAAGATCCGAGGAGAGTGGCCCATCATTGGCAAGCGATTTATAGACATGCTTTTTACCGGGGAGGAGTTGTTTTGACCAGTGCACTTTCTGCTGTGGATATTGCTATGTGGGACATCAAAGGAAAAGCTTTGGGAGTGCCTATTTATGAGTTGCTCGGTGGTCCAACCAGGGACAGAGTGCGGCTTTATGGACAAGCAGGTGATCCTGAAGGTGCAAAAAAGGTTGTTGCTGAAGGTTATCAGTCTATGAAAATCAGTGTTACTTACAGTAGGGGTAGACTGTCAAGAATGGTAGAAAATCCGGATTTCATACAAGGGGTTGTGGAAAATATTGCTGCTATTAGAGAGGCTATTGGGCCAAAAATTGACATGGGAATAGAATTACACGGGGACCATTCTCCCCAGACATCTATGATGATCGTTAAGGCTTTGGAAGAATTTTTACCATGGTTTTATGAAGAGCCTATTCAATTTCAAAACTTACCATTGATGGCGGAAATGGCAAAAAAGACACATATTCCATTTGCAACTGGAGAAAGGATGGTGACTAAGTGGCAATTTAGGGAACAGCTTAATCTTGGGGCAGCGTCTATACTACAGCCAGATGTGACGCATTGTGGTGGTATAACAGAATTGAAAGCCATATCATCCTTAGCGGAAGCTTATTATGCGGCCATGTTGCCTCATGCAAAAGAAGGTATCATAGGTGCGGTCGCATCCTTACACGTTGTCGCGAGTATACCGAATTTGATGGCTCACGAATGGCCAAGTTTGCAAGCAGCGCCAAAAGATGGTGTGGAGCGAAGTGCTTTTGGTAAAAGTTATATTAAAAAGCCTTTGGTTATGGGAAGTAATGGGCATATTGAAATAGTTGGCAATATTGATAAACCTGGATTGGGCGTCGAATTGGATGAAAACCTTATTGACAATGAACGTGGAGTAGAAGAGTGGGAATTTCCAGAAATGTGGGATAGTTTTGATGGATCAGTTTTGGATCATTGATTTAGTGAAAAGTGAAAAGTGAATTAATCTGGGCGAGCTCGCAACAACGTGGTATGTTTATGCGTTCAAGTTTTATCAAATCAGCAATTTGCAAATCAGTCGCAAATCAGCAATTTAGCATTTAGCAATCAGCTATCTTCCAAAATCATCTTGGACCCTTACAATATCATCTTCATCAGAAGGATGATTTTTGTCTTCGTGTTGCCAGATTTCAGCAATAACTCCAAACCCATCAGTACCAACTAGTCTGTGGCGTTCTCCGCATTTAAGTGTGACAATATCTCCAATTTGAAGATGTCGAAGTGATGTTTCGTTGTCATCATCTGATATTACTACACCTGCAACACCCATAATTAATTTCCAAATTTCTGATCTGCGATGATGATATTGCCAGGAAAGTCTTTTGTTTGGAGCTACGATGAGGATTTTTGGACTTAATTTATCAAAACCGACGAAGTCAGCCATTGATAAGTGGGGGAAGAAAGTTTCTACAAAAAGTGGTGCTTGACTTTCATCCAAAACCAGAAAGCCTCCCCATGGCCTTTGGTGATCTTTTGCAGCAATGTTAAATCCTTTTTCTTCTATGAAGGATTCTATCTTTTGGAAAATGATGTTTTTATCGGTTATGTTACTTAGGTCCATCTTTATTTTTCATTTGAAGGGCAAATGTAACAAAATATTGGAGCTATCGATAGGTAATGGTTAATGGTTAATGGTCAATGTTTAATGGTGAATGGTTGTGATGGTTGATGCATGGCATGCCATCAATTGTAAAGACGCAAATTTTTGCGTCCCTACAATTGGTCCTGTGGTGGTTGTAAAATCAGCATCCAGCGATTTCCATATTTATCTGTCAATCCTCCGAGGGTTGCTCCCCAATAGGTAATTTCTAAGGCATGGTTGATTACTCCGCCTTCTGACAAATTGTAGAAGCACTCTTTGATTTGTGTTTCAGAATCACAATTTAGGATCAGAGAAATGTTGTTGCCTGTTGATTTGCCTTCTGAGGGAACCATGTCAGTGGCAGTCAAAGCAAATTCGTTGTTGGCCAGTGTGGCGTGTAAAATGCTTTCTTTCATTTTTGGAGGCATTTTTTCAGAAAGGGGAGATTCTCCAATAGTATTAAATTTTAAATCGCCTCCGATACAATCTTGATAAAACAACATGGCCTCTCTGCAATTTCCATTAAAGGTCAGATAAGGTACAATTTTTTACATGCTCAACAATTTAGTAAATTTTGAATGTCAAACTTTTCATTTTAAAAATGCATTCATTACTGCTTCTCTTTTATCTGGATTTCCCATTAATTCGGCCAAGAATTGAAGGAACTATTTGCCAGGAAAGGCCATATTTGTCTTTACACCATCCGCAGTAACTTTCCTCACCTCCATCACTTATAAGTGCATTCCAATACTTGTTGATTTCTGCTTGATCTTCGCATTCAACTACAAAAGAGACAGCTTCTGTAAATTTAAATTTTGGACCACCATTCAAGCCCATAAAAGTAATTCCATTCAATTCCCAACGACATACCATGGGATTATCATCCGTGATTCTTGCATTTTCAAAAAGCTCGCAATAAAATTGAGCAGCTTCTTTCGCTTGGCCATCAAACCATAAACAAGGATAAATTTGTTTTTTCATTTCTTACGATTTAATTTCATAACACAGTACCACAATTCCACATTCAAAGGCCAAACTGTGTTTCAATTGTAAATTGGTTTTATTAAGAAAAATTGGTAATCCAGCATCGATAGCAGTTGGGTTGACAAATAGATGTAATTCGTCAATTAAATTTTCCTGAATTAAATTCGAAACAAAATTGGCACCACCATAGGCTATGATGTCTTTTCCATTTTCATTCTTCAACGATAGAATGTCATTGATTAAATCAGAAGCAACTGTTGTATTGTCCCAAATAGAAGTTTTTATGGTCTTGCTAAAAACAACTTTTTGTAAATCAGTGAATAATTTGCCTGATGATTGCTCAGGGTTTTCGTCATTTTGCGCAACATCTTTCCAATAGGGAATGAATCCTTCAGCCAATTTTCTACCTAAAACAATGGTATCAACATCCTCTGTCAACGATTCGACATATTGTACAATATCCTCTCCCCAATTCCACGTAAACATATCCATTTCACCATTGGTACCTGCAATGAATCCATTGATGGTAATTTGAACTTGTAATTTTAATTTTCTCATTTTATTTGACTGAGTTAATTTGTGAAATTTGTTTCGAACAGTATAATTGGATGCATTTCACGACTTCTTAAATTTGTCGTTGTGATTTTGTCATGATTTTTCGATTTTTGGAGAAAAGCCAAAAATCTCGCCAAAATCAAATGCTCGTTTAATTTCTAGCCATTGACTTCATCCATGGTTATTAATATTAAACCCTCTGGGGTATTTAAAACGAAGTTATGTAATGCATCCGTGTATTTTGATTATTGTGCGGTTGTATGATTGAACATCCATCTAATGCCATATTGATCCAGGCAGCAACCCCAATAAGCACCCCAAAACATGTCTTGCATTGGTGCAATATCAGTAGCATTTTGTGACAATAAAATGAAAAGTCTATCGGTTTCAGCTCTTGAATCAGGTTCTAAATTGATGGTTGTATTATTGCCAATTTGAACTTTATGGCCCATTGATTCCAACATATCAGTACCCATGATTCTAATTCCACCAAGAATAGGTAGACATACGTGCATGACACTATTTATTTCGTTCTCTGGAATACTTGGCATTCCTTCATGAGGAGGAATATCTCTATTGTACATGATTGATCCTTCAAATTCGGTTTGAAAAACTTCTTTGTAAAAGTTGAATGCTTCCTCTGTTTTTCCTTGAAAATTGAGGTAAATAGAAACTTTGCTCATTTTAAATTATACTTTGATTCAATAATAAAACAAAGATGATGTTAAATAAATATATTCATATTGTGCAAAAACGACAACATGAGGGGTTGATTCCGTCAATATTTTGATTTACATTTGCAATATGATACACATAAGCATATTAGTTCCAGAAACGGCTGTGATGGAGGCAATCGCAGATCCCAGGTATTTATTCACTTCAGCCAATGAATTTCTCAAATCGTTTGGAAAGGCTCCATTATTCGAGGTGGAATTAGTAGGTCATCGTCAAGAAATCCAATTGATGAATGGCTTGGCAACCATTCATCCCAATAAAACATTGGATGAAATAGATAAAACTGACTTGATATTTATACCTGCAATCAGTGGAAATTTAAGGGAAGCCATTGAGGTGAATCAAGTTTATTTACCATGGATAATAACGCAAAGGCAAAAAGGAGCAGAGGTTGCATCACTTTGTTTGGGGGCATTTTTATTGGCATCGACGGGATTGTTGGATGGAAAGAAATGTTCGACTCACTGGTTATCTGCGAGTGAATTTAGAGAGATGTTTCCAAAGGTAGAATTGATAGATGGGAGTATTATTTCTGATGAAAAAGGCATTTATAGTAGTGGTGGAGCTAATTCTTATTGGTCATTGTTGTTGTATTTATTAGAGAAATATACCAGCAGAGATATTGCCATATTAGCATCTAAGTTTTTTGCTGTGGATATTGACAGAGATAGCCAAAGTAAGTTTATGATGTTTAAAGGGCAGCGAAACCACAATGACGAAGCCATTCAAAAAGTCCAAGATTTCATTGAGGTAAATATTGAGGAAAAAATGACGGTCGATGAATTGGCAGAATTTGTATTACTTGGACGAAGAAGCTTTGAACGTAGATTTAAGGCAGCAACCAACAATTCTGTAATAGAGTACATTCAAAGAGTCAAAATAGAATCAGCAAAAAGATCTTTGGAAACCAGTCGAAAAAATGTCACAGAGGTAATGTTTGATGTTGGATATACAGATACTAAAGCTTTTAGAGATTTATTCAAGAAGATAACCGGACTTACGCCTATTGAGTACAGAAATAAATACAATAATATGTCTCTGGAAGTAAGAGATGAGTTGATATAAATGGCATCTATAGACGAGAGACGAAAGATGAATGATGAAAGACGAAAGATGAAGGATGAGAGACGAAAGGTTGATAAATAGCTTCCAACTATTTCTTAAAAACAAACGCTCATTTATTTTTTTCAATCTAGTGTTATGAAACGATTATCTATGAATTAATTATCTTGGCGAGCTTAAAGCGTCACAAATGAAATTCAGACTCACACTCCTTGTAGTTTTTATAACTACATTTTTAAGGGCTCAAACGCCTTCATTACAATATTCACCTTTTTTAACTTATGCCCATCCCAGTAGTGTTGGTATGTCAACAGATCGATTGGATAGGATAGATAATATGTTGTCAGACGCAGTAAAAAGGAATGAAATTCCTGGTGTAGTTGCAATGATCGTGCGAAATGGGAAAATTGTCTATCATAAGGCGTTTGGGAGTGCGGATGCAACTACGAATAGGCTTTTAAAAACGGACGATATATTTAGAATTGCTTCACAAACCAAAGGAATTACCTCTACAGCTGTCATGATGTTGTGGGAGGAGGGGAAATTTAGGCTGGATGACCCTATTTCAAAATTTATTCCAGAATTTGCAAAACCGCAAGTGCTCGACAGTCTTTTACCAGATGGTACTTACACAACCAAACCAGCTAATAAAGAAATCACCATCAGACATTTGATTACGCACACCTCTGGCCTTGGTTATGGCATGATAGACGGCGATCCAAGGTTTAAGGCTATCTATTCAAAAGCAGGAATTACAGATTTATTTACTACAGAAAATATCAGTATTGGTGAGAGTGTGAAAAAGTTGGCGAAACTTCCTTTGCACCATCATCCTGGTGAAAAATATACCTATAGTGAAGGTCTTGATGTATTAGGATATTTTATCGAAGTTGTTTCAGGAATGCCTTTGGATGAATTTTTTAAAACGCGAATTTTTGATCCTTTGCAGATGAATGACACTAGATTTTATCTTCCAGATGCAAAGAAAGATCGTATGGTAAGCGTTCAAACCAAAAAAGATAATAAATGGATTCCATATCCAGTAACCTTTTATGATCCTGATTATCCGATCAAAGGTGCGAAAAAGTTCTTTTCTGGGGGTGCAGGCTTATCAAGTACTGCTAAGGATTATGCCACATTTTTGCAAATGTATTTGAATGGAGGAGAGATAAATGGAATCAGATTGTTGAGCCGTACTACCATTAAAACTATGATGAGTAATCAAGTTGGTGATTTGAGGGGTGTGAATTCTGGTTCGGATTATGGATTGGCATTTGGTTTAGTTGATGCCAATGGCCAAGCCCAAGGAGGGCGGGGTAGTGAAGGAACATTTGATTGGGGCGGATATTTTAACACTCAGTATTTTGCAGATCCCAAAGAAGAAATAATAGGCATCATTATGAAGCAAACGCAAGCCCTTTTTGGAGATGAAACGAGTTGGAAATTCAAACAAATGGTTTTTCAAGCGGTGGATGATTGAGTAAAAATCAAGCAGATTAAAAAATCAGAGACAGTAAATAAGAGAAGTTTCTTTCAACTTTTACTTGGAAACAATTATGGTTTCCAAAATAACATGAATAAAGAAATTGTATTGGTTTTGAATTTAATTACATGTAAATAAAATGTAGCAATAGAATTGGGCCTGTAGATAGTTTAGAAATTATGAATTCTATTGCTTTTATTTGTATGAATCTGATTATAAGGCACATTTGACTTGCGTAAAATGAAAAACAAATTATACATTTTCTTTGTAATGTTTATTGCCTTATCAGCATGTAAGCAAACCCCAAGATCAAAGTCTTATACGATCGCCGTTTCACAACCGACAACAACTGATGCGTGGAGAAAAGCAATGATGCTTGAAATGGAACGAGCACTCACTTTTCATCCCAATGTGCACATCATAATCACCGACGCCCAAGACAACAATGAAAAACAAATAGAACAAATTGATAGTCTGGTGTCCCTTGGCATTGATTTGCTGATAGTATCGCCAAATGAAAGCCTGCCATTGACAGAAAAAGTGTCTGAAGTATTTGAGAAAGATATACCAGTTATTGTTATCGATAGGGAAATATCCTCTTATCAATACAACAGTTACATAGGAGCAAACAATTACACCATTGGGAAAATCGCCGGTCAGTATGCAGCCAACCAGTTAGAGGGAACGGGGAACATTGTAGAAGTACGGGGATTGACTGGTTCGAGCCCTGCAAAAGATAGACATCAAGGGTTTCTGGATGGTATCAAAAATTCGCCAGGAGTAAAAATCACCCATATTGTTGAAGGAGGTTGGCAAAAAGAAATAGCAAGACATGCTCTCCAAACAAGCCAAATTGATTTTTCAAATATATCAATGGTTTTTGCACATAATGATATGATGGCGTTAGCTACTTTTCAATATTTGGAGAGTATAGGTATGTCAAAAAAGGTTCCTGTCGTCGGTGTTGATGGTTTATTTGGTCCTGAAGGTGGCATTCAAATGATTCTTGATCACGTGCTCAAAGCAACCATCCTTTATCCTACGGGTGGAGACATAGCAATTAACACAGCGATAGATATTTTGGAGGGGAAAGCTGTGGCCAAGAAAATCAACCTTGAAACAACCGTAATTGATTCTACAAATGCTTTAATTATGCAGTTGCAGGGACAGAAATTGATCAAACAACAAAGTGATATTGAACGACAAAAGGAATCTCTATTTATCCAATCAGAAGCTATTGAGAATCAGCGGTTTTTCACCATTCTACTTTCTATTTTGGCCATACTCTTTTTAAGCTTGGCCGGCATTGTTATGTATCAATTGTCTTCAAAACAAAAGGTAAATAAAGTGTTGGAGAAACGAAATGAAGAAATTATTCTTCAAAGAAATGAGTTAGAGCGCTTAAGCGAAATAAACGAAGCTGCGAATCTTGAAAAAATGGAGTTTTTTACTAACATTTCACATGAGTTTAAAACACCACTAACGCTCATTTTAGCACCAATCATTGATCTGCTAAAATCAAATAAATTTACAGAAAGCGAATTGATCAATTTGCGGTTGATAAAGAAAAACGCAGAAAGGTTGCAAAGATTGATTGAACAATTTATGATTTTCAGGAAAATTGATAATAATAAGTTACAGCTCCATAACAGCAAAATAGACATTGTTTCATTTACCAGAGAAATTGTAGATGCCTTTAAATACTTGGCAAAGGAACGTCATATCGATTTCAAGTTTAAATCTCAGATAAGAGAAAAATATATAATAGCAGACCAAAATATGCTAGATAAGGTACTTTTTAATATTTTATCAAACGCATTTAAGTTTACTCCGGAAAACGGCTATATTCATTGTTTTTGTGGCATCAATACCGATGACAATTCTGTGGTTATAAAGATATCTGACAATGGAAGAGGCATGTCTAAAGAACATGTTTCTCATGCATTTGAGCGTTTTTATCAAGGTGAGCATTATTCTACAAAAGGGTCTGGTTTGGGACTTTCTTTGTCGAAGCAAATTATAGATATGCACGGAGGAAGCTTAGATTTAGAAAGTGAAAAAGGGGTAGGAACAACATTTACCATTAGACTAAATGGAAATATAGATGCTTTATCTCCGATAGACCAATCTTTACCTATTGTTGAAGAAAGAGACAGCAAAGTATACGCTTCCTATATTAATCAAATGATTGATTCTGTTTTGAAAGAAGAAGAACTTTCAGAAATGGATGAAAATTTAAAAACCATTTTGATAATAGAAGACAACCCGGATCTTCAAAGGTTAATCAGCCAATCATTATCTAATGATTATAATATATTAAAAGCCAACGATGGAAAGTCGGGCATTTCTACAGCCGAAGAGCACATTCCTGATATTATTTTATGCGACCTAAATTTACCGGAACTAGGTGGTATGGAAGTGATCAAACATTTTAAAAACAATATCATCACTTCTCATATACCCATTATTATTTTGTCTGCAAAAAGTATGACTGAAGATCAGTTGAAAGGTCTGGATCTTGGAGTATTGGATTATATCACAAAACCTTTTGAGATGGATATCCTCCATGCTAAAATTAGGGCACATTTACTGCAAATAGAATACTTAAAAAGGTTTTATTCTTCGGATTTGATCTATGATGCCTCAAAAACAAAGAATACTAAAGAGACAGCATTTATTTCATCTTTCGATCAATGCGTTCAGGAAAATTTTGAAAACCCTGATTTCAATATAGATGACATTTGCAAACAATTGAATCTATCGAGAATTCAGCTATATAGGAAATTTAAAAGCATAACCGATACTTCTATCAACGATTATATCCAGCATGCGAGATTAAAAAAATCCCAGGAATTACTTAAAAGTACCTCGTTAACTATTTCAGAAATAGCCTATAAGTGTGGGTTTAACTCTGCTTCTTATTTCTCGACAATGTTTAAAAATCAATATAATATAACACCTACTGAGTATAAGAAATAATAGAAGCCTTATACCAATGATATCCAAAGCTTTGTTAAGCTCAATCCAAAATGAAGCAATTCTTAAAAATGGTGATACAATTTTTAAAGTGCATTTTAAATTTTATTTCACGCACCTTGCAATCAATTCAAAATCAATACTATACATATATTTAATAATTTAAATATAATTTTGAAAGCTTTTGAAACGACTTTGATATTTTAATATTTTTCTTGTGCATAGTTTTGCCAACAGAAAATTGTTAAAGCACATGAATAGCAAATTATCCTATTGGACCATCACGGTTGCACTTGCGGGATTTTTATTTGGTTTCGATACTGTAGTCATTTCAGGAGCCAACTTACCCATTAAGGAATTATGGCACACAACACCTTGGTTTCATGGCACATTCATCATGTCTATGGCCCTCTGGGGTACGGTAATCGGAGCCATATTTGGAGGAATACCTTGTGACTCAATTGGTAGAAAGAAAACACTTTTATGGATAGGTGTTTTGTATTTTGTTTCGGCATTGGGATCTGGTATTGCCTGGGATCCTTATTCATTTTCTTTTTTTAGGTTTATTGGGGGTTTAGGAGTAGGAGCGTCATCAGTTGCGGCCCCAACTTATATTTCTGAAATTTCACCAACAGATAAAAGGGGGAGTTTAGTTGCCCGATATCAGTTTATGGTCGTGTTTGGCATTTTGGTGGCATTTTTTAGTAATTACTTGTTGAAGGGTTTTGGCGGAGCCAATGACTGGCGCTATATGCTGGGAATAGAAGCTCTTCCTGCCCTAATTTATTCCTTTATGGTTCTTGGTATTCCAGATAGTCCCAGATGGTTACTTTTGCAAAAGAAGGACGAAACAGCAGCAAGGACAGTGCTTTCGAAGTTGGGAATTCAAAACATAGATGAAACCATAAAGGATTATCTTTCTGCTTCTGCAGAAACAATTAAGAAGTCATTTTTTAGCGGTAAATACTCCTTTCCAATAATGTTGGCTTTTCTGCTGGCATTTTTCAACCAATTGTCTGGAATAAACTTCATTTTGTATTATGCTCCAGAAATATTGGAAAGAGCAGGATTGGCTTCAAAGGACTCATTATTTAGTTCTATATCCATTGGAGTAGTCAACTTGATATTTACTATGTCAGGTATTTACTTGATTGACAGGATAGGTAGGAAAACATTAATGTTGGTTGGTTCCATAGGATATATAATCAGTCTATCCATGGTAGCCTATGCGTTTTATGCAGGACTTGGTTCAGGGTTTTTATTGTTTTTTATATGTCTTTTTATCGCATCCCATGCCATCGGCCAAGGAGCAGTAATTTGGGTTTTTATATCCGAAATATTTCCAAATCAGGTCAGGGCTACAGGACAATCTTTTGGGTCAAGTGTACATTGGGTTTTTGCAGCCTTGATTACCTTGATTACACCTGTTTTTCTAGATGCAAAAGATGGAATTTTTAAAGACAACCCATGGCCAATTTTTGGCTTTTTTGCCATATTTATGATCCTCCAATTGCTCTTCGTCATTTTACTCATGCCCGAAACCAAAGGTGTTTCGCTTGAGGAGATCGAAAAAAAGCTAGTGAAACAGTCCAAAAAGGAAGCTATTCAATTGACTCAAAAAACCATCATAGAATGATCCAGAGAAATTCAAATCAAAATGTTGTGTGTTTTGGCGAAGTTTTGTGGGATATGTTACCTACTGGAAAGATGCCTGGTGGTGCACCAATGAATGTAGCTATCCATTTGAGAAATTTTGGTAATACTGTAAGTTTAATTAGCAAGGTCGGAACAGATGACTTAGGCAAAGAACTTTTAGAATATTTGATTTCAAAAGATATGGATATCCGATATATCCAAGTAGGACAGACACACCTTACTGGTATTGTAAAAGTAAATCTGGATAATGCTCAAAATGTATCCTATAAAATAATTGCTCCAGTTGCCTGGGACTATATAGGTTTTGATTTGGATGCTCAAGAAATAGTCGCTGAGTCTGCGGCTTTTGTTTTTGGGTCTCTTGCAGCTCGATCTGAGCAGACTTTTGAAACGCTAAAAGCATACTTGAAAGTTGCAAAAAATAAAATTTTAGATATTAATCTGAGATATCCAAATTATGATAAACCAGTATTGGAATTCTTGTTGCAAAATACCGATTTACTAAAGATAAATGAAGAAGAGTTAGTCATCTTGAGTGACTATTTCTTACAATCAAATGATCTTGAAAATCAAGTAAAGGAATTGTCTCAAAAATATGAGATACCCATTATTTGTGTAACGCTTGGAGCAAATGGTGCTGTTCTTTTTCAAAATAATCAGTTTTATGATTTTGGAGGATTTAAGGTAGATGTGGTGGACACAATTGGAAGTGGTGACTCATTTCTAGCAATGCTTATTTCTCATCAATTATCTCAAAAGTCAATACAAGAGACATTAGAAAATGCCTGTGCTGTTGGAGCTTTGGTTGCCCAAACTTCAGGAGCAACCCCTGCAATAACTTTTGAACAAATAGAAAATTTAAAAATGAAACACAAAGTGACTTCTATTCAATAATTAAAAATTTAACAAAACAATACAATGAAAAAAACATTCTATTTACTTTTTGGACTGCTCATGTCATTGCAAGTGGCACAAGCTCAAAAGGCTATTTCGGGTTCTGTGACCGGGGCTGACACAGGTGAGCCTCTAATTGGAGCCAGTATAATAGTTAAGGGAACTACTCAAGGTACTATTACAGATGTGGACGGCAAGTTTACGGTTAAGTTGATGGACGATAACAATGTATTGGAAATATCTTACATCGGATATGAAACAAAAGAAGTAATTGTAGGTGATCAATCCATTATTGACATTTCACTTGCTCCTGGAATCGAGTTATCTGAAGTTGTTGTAGTTGGCTATACGACCCAACGAAAGCAAGATCTCACAGGATCTGTGGCTGTCGTAGAAATGAAGCCACTCAAAAACAACAGCTCAGGTAATGTGATGCAAGCGATGCAAGGCAGAGTTCCAGGTCTTTATATTGAAAAAGATGGATCTCCAAATGGGTCTAACTCAAGAATTCTGATACGTGGCGCGAATACATTGGGTAATAACGACCCGTTGTACATCATTGATGGAATTCCAACAACAAGACCTGAGGTTTTTCAAAACATGAATCCTGCAAACATTGCTTCGGTTCAGGTTCTGAAAGATGCTTCTGCAGAGTCAATTTATGGTTCCAGAGCTTCCAATGGTGTGATCATTGTCACTACCAAAAATGGAGGAGATACCGACGGAAAAGTAGCATTTCAGTTCAATACAAGTATTGCTGCTCAGTCTGAAAAGTCAATGCGTTTTACCATGCTCAATTCTACAGATAGGGGTAAAGCTTTGTGGCAGGCATCTGTAAATGATGGTCAAGATCCCGCTGCAGGATATGGAGATATTTATAATTATTCATGGAATAATGATTTTGCAAATCCTGTTTTGTCAAGTGTAACTTTGAAACCAAACGTTGGTGGAGATCCTAATACACCAGTTGGGGACACAGATTGGCAATCAGTAATGTATAAGACAGGTATCATTACAAAAATGATCTTACTGCTTCCTATGGAAATAAAAACTCCTCTCCGTTGAGATCAATTTTGGACAACTTAAGAATACAGGAATGCTCCGCAACACAGGTTATGATAGACTCAGTGGAAGTATCAACGCATTGACCAGAGCATTTAATGACAAAGTCAGATTTGGTACGAATTTAAGAGTAGCAAATTCAAATGAGACACTTACTGCAAGAGATTTAGGAGGTGCTTCTACAACTTTTCTGGCTGTTACTTTGGCACCAACTATCCCTGTATATCAGAAAGATGGAGCAACTTTCGCAGGTGCATCAGGAGCAGGTTATTCTGACAGGAACAATCCACTTCATGCAATATATCTCAAGATGGAATAATGCAAACAGGTTAAGTGCTTTTGGGAATGCTTTTTAGAGATACAGCCATTGAAGAACCTATATTTTAAATCAAATATTGGTGCAGATAATGCAACTTTTTGAATAAGGTAATTACTCCAACTTTCTCCAGAAGGTGCATTTAACAGAACGACTAATAGTTTGTCTTTTGATCAAAACCATTTTTTGAGCACTACTTGGTCAAATACGGTAAGATACGATTGGAATTTAAATGAGAAAACGATTTTAAATTTTGATTGGTACTGAATTTATCAAAACTGATATAGATTTTCAGTCAACAAAAAAAGAAGGATATGCACTGCAATCTGAAGAATATTTTACGTTGAATGCTGGTACTGGAAATACAACAGTTACCGGTGGTTCTACAGGTAATAGACTATTTTCTCAATTTGCCAGAATAGATTATAATTATAGTGATAAATATTTAGTCGCTGTTACACTTCGTAGAGATGGATCTTCAAGATTTGGTGAAGATAATCGGTATGGTATTTTCCCTGCTGCCTCATTGGGATGGAGACTGGACAGAGAAGCATTTATGATCAATAGTGGTGTTTTTGACGAGTTGAAATTAAGAGTTGGAGCTGGTAGAGTAGGTAATCAACAAATCGGAGATCTGGCAAGATTTGGTTTATTTGATACTCGTTATGGGACCACTCAGGCGCAATTGGTAGGAGGATTTTGGGAACAATATATGAATATAGGCACGGCTTATGCTTTGTCAGGCGCAAATACAGGCACACTTCCTTCAGGTTTTGTTCAGACTCAGGCTGCTAACTCGAGTTTGAAATGGAAACAACTGATGAGATAAATGTAGGTACCGATTTCGCTTTTTTAAACAATAAAGTATTTGGATCTTTTGATTATTTCACTCGTAAAACTACTGGTATTTTGATTACTCCTCCTGTAGCTGCTACGCTGGGAGAAGGTCAAACCAAAGCTGTAAACGGAGCTTCAAAGTCCAACAAAGGTTGGGAGTTTATGGCTGGATATAGAGGGAGTGCTGGTAACGATTTGAAATACAACATCACAGCCAACATCACTCATTTTAGAGATAAAATTACAGAACTACCCGAAAATGTTCGTCCAGCATATGCAGGTAATATTGATAACACCATCATAGGTCATTCTCAATTTGACATCTTTGGGTATAAGACAGACGGTTTATTTCAATCTCAAGCTGACGTAGAAGCTGCACCGACGCAAATTGGTGCCGGTCCTGGTAGAATCAAATACGTAGATATCAATGATGATGGGGTGATTAATTCCTTTGACCAAACTTGGATTGGAACAACGTTGCCTGCCGCTGAGTACGGCCTTAGGTTAGATATGACCTATAAAAAACTAGATATTTCTGTTTTCGGTTCAGGGGTAGCTGGCCGGGAAGGTTTTGATGTATACACTGTTTTTAATAACTTAATGCGAGGACGAGAAAATGTAGGACCTGGAGTATTTAATGGTTGGACTCCTCAAAATACAGATACAAATGTTCCGGCACTTACATTAAAGGATAATAATGGAGAAGGGCGTACCTCAGATTATTTTATCGTGAATACATCTTATTTTAAATTAAGAAATATTCAGTTAGGATACAACATCACTCCTAAGGCAATTTTCTCTAATTTGAGAATTTATGGAATGGCTGATAATTTATTCTGGACTAAAAGTAAAAGCTATTTGAGCCCAGACCCTGAGAGAATTGATCTGGATCCTGTGCCAATTCCCAAGACTTTTACATTCGGAATCAACGCATCATTTTAACTTTTAAAATTTAGAAATTAATCATGAAGAAAAATATAATATTGGGCGTTTTTGCAGTTGGAATTTTAGCTGTAAGCTCTTGCGAAAAAGAATTGGATTATACACCTACCGGTGTGCTATCTTCTTCTGACTTAACTTCTCCAAAGGCCATTGACGGCTTGGTAACTTCAGCCTATGCGGCTATTGGTAATGGTGATATGATAGGACCAATTTATAGTAATTGGGTTTATGGTAGCGTGAGATCCGATGATACATACAAAGGTGGTGGAGGTACTGGTGACGTAGGAGAGATAGATGCCTTAGAACATTATAACTTAGTACAGCCTACCATGGATGCATTTGTAACAAGGACCTGGAGAAATCTATTTAAATCAATTTCTAGATGTAATGTGGCTCTTCGTGCTGTAACAGGACTGGACGAGGCAGCATATCCTGAGAAAAAATCAAGATTGGCAGAACTACATTTCTTACGTGCCCACAGTTATTTCACTATGAAATTGCTCTATAAAAACATTCCGATTTTCGATGAAAATGTTTCTCAAGAAGAAATTTTACAAATATCAAATGATTTGAGTAATGAGGAGTCATGGAATAAAATTGCAGCAGATTTTCAATACGCCATTGACAATTTACCAGAAGTTCAGCCTGAATTGGCTAGAGCTAATAAGTTGGCAGCACAAGCCTATCTCGCAAAATTGAGACTTTATCAAGCTTATGAGCAAGATGTAAACCACAAAGTAACAAATATCAATAAATCTCGATTACAGGAGGTTGTAAATTTAGCAAAGGCAGTTGTAAGCTCAGGAAAGTACAGCTTATCACCAGACATCGCTGAAAACTTCTTGCCAGAAACCGAAAATGGACCAGAATCAATCTTTGCCATACAATTTTCAATTAACGATGGTACAACAGCTGGTAGAATGAGTTATGAAGATGGATTAAATTATCCACATGGAGCTTCTCAATATGGATGCTGCGGATTTCATGCTGGTAGTCAAAATCTAGTGAATGCACATACCACCGACGCAAATGGATGGCCAAATTTTGATTCTTTCAATAATTCGATAGCTGATCTTAGTATTGCTACTGTAGACCCAAGATTAGACCATACAATAGGTATAGACGGTCATCCCTATAAATATGACAACACACTTCCATTTAGCAATAGCTGGGTACGAGATGCCGGTGTTTATGGAAATTTCCATACAATGAGATTTCAACAAGCAGCTTCAAGTGGATCTTATTTTAAGTTAGGTCCATTTATGGGCACAGCTAAAAACTACGATATTTTGAGATTTGATGATGTATTATTGATTTTAGCAGAAGCATATATTCAATTGGGACAACAAGATTTAGCGCTACCTCTGATCAATCAAGTGAGAGAAAGAGCGGCAAATAGCACATCAAAGTTGAAGAAAGCTGATGGCACTTTTGCTTCTAAGTATAATGTAAAAGCCATACACAAGTAGTGGCTGGACTCAGGCCTTTGCTTTAAAAGCCTTGCAATGGGAACGAAGAATTGAGTTTGCAACAGAAGGATCCCGGTTTTTTGATTTGGTAAGATGGGGGATAGCTGAACCCGTTTTAAATGATTATATCTCAAAAGAGAAGACGAGAAGAACTTTCTTAAGTACAGCAAAATTCACTGCTGGTCGTGATGAATACCTTCCTGTACCTCAGGCTGAGATCACTTTCACAGATGGACTTTATAAGCAAAATCCAGGATATTAATAAATTGAAATTTGAAACAAATAAAATTTAAATTAACGGTTTGATTCAATGGTAAAGGAGTAGAAGTTATTTTCTTCTACTTCTTTACAAATTCTAACTGTTGAGAAAATTTGGATGTAAACTTTTCGGAAATATATTTGTCCACATAATTTCAGGAGGTCACAGTTCAGCGCTAAAATCGTTTGCAACGATTTCTTTACGGGCTTCATCTTGATCTTAGGATTTTTGTCTGTATAATTAAAATGGATAATCCATATTCCGATCAGTTATTGGTAACAGACTTACCGGTTATCTTTTCTGGTTAATATAACTTATTAATTTGCTATAAAATGAATGTGATGAAATTTAAAATATTAGTGATCTTGCTTTTTTCAATTGGAATTTTTAGTTGTACAGAAAAAGAAACAGCATCAGCAAAAATGGACGAACAACACCGCCCCCAATACCATTTTACTCCTGATTCTATGTGGATGAATGATCCAAATGGAATGGTCTTTTTTGAAGGAGAATATCATTTATTTTATCAATACTATCCGGATAGTACGGTGTGGGGTCCCATGCATTGGGGTCATGCGGTGAGCCGGATATGATTCATTGGGAACATTTACCTATTGCTTTGTTTCCGGATTCTTTGGGTTATATATTTTCTGGAAGTGCTGTTATTGACTTAATTAATACCACAGGGTTTGGAAGAGATGGCAAAGTGCCAATGGTTGCCATTTTTACTCATCATTTAATGGAAGGGGAAAAAGCTGGTGTTTTGGATTATCAAAATCAATCTATTGCCTATTCTCTTGACAAAGGAAGAAGTTGGACAAAATATGAAGGAAATCCGGTCATCAAAAACCCTGGAATTCGTGATTTTAGAGATCCGAAAGTTTTATGGCATGAGCAATCAAGAAGTGGGTGATGATTTTTGCAGCAGCAGATAGAGTAAGATTGTACCATTCTCCTGATTTGAAGTCATGGAATTCTCAAGTGAATTTGGAGCGGTTGGCGGACATGGTGGTGTATGGGAGTGTCCAGATTTATTTCCAATGTCCATAACAGAAACAGGAGAGCAGAAATGGGTAATGTTAGTGAGTATCAATCCAGGAGGTCCAAACGGCGGCTCAGCGACTCAATATTTTGTTGGAGATTTTGATGGAAAGGAATTTAAACTTGACTCGGGTTTCGCCAAAGAGGTTCCTAAAGGATCTGCTAAATGGGTAGATCAGGGGAAGGATAATTATGCAGGGGTGACCTGGTCCAATATTCCAGAATCAGATGGCAGAAGGTTATTTCTGGGATGGATGTCCAATTGGCAATACGCAACGGTGGTACCTACCAAAAAATGGAGAAGTGCGATGACGCTACCAAGAACACTGGATTTGGCAAAAGATTCAATGGGTTATTATTTGATTTCAAAACCTGTGAAGGAGGTAGCGGAATTGGAGGGAGAGGTCACCAATTTTTCAGCACAAAAGTTTGATAGAGATAGCGTTGTTTTTCAATTTGGGGAACCAAATCTCCTCAAAGTTGATATGGAATTTGAAATACCAGCAAGTGGTATGATTGCCCTGAGATTTTCTAATGATGAGGGTGAATATGTAGATGTGGATATGCAGTGACAGATCAGCAATATTTTATAGATAGAACATTTGCCGGAAACTCTGATTTTAGTAAAGAATTTGCAGATTTTCATGCTGCTGGCACAGTATGAAAAGGAAATGTACATCTTTTGATTTATCTGGATGTTGCATCTATTGAGTATTTGCAGATGACGGAAGGACTGTAATGACTGATATTTTCTTTCCAAAAAAGCCATTTAATACTGTTTCGGTATTGGCAAACGACAATGATGTGAGTATGAAATTCGGGACTTTTACAAAATTAATACCTGCAGGGTCTGGAAAATAATTTAACTAAAGTCTGACAATTTAGAAGAGAAAATGTAGTCTAGTAAAATGAAGACAAACTACTCAAAGAGGGAATTATAAAATACTGGTGTTGAATAAGTAGCCTTGGTCCTTCTGGCTTAAAAGAACAAATAGGTACATTCCTTCGTTGGCGGTTGTGGGAAATTATTGGCTTTTATAGCATCCATATTTTCTGTTTTGGGTTGGCAAATAAGCGTAGTACAAGATGATTATCCGACTATCAAAGAAAAATCAATCACAGCCTTTACCAAAGTACAGGAGTTTATTTTTTCTCATCTTGGTATATCCGAAGAAAGTCAATTGGAAGAGCTCAAACCGGAGCAGCCTTCATAGTAATATTTTGCAATTGGTAGCGCGGTTCACTTATCGGATTTTCACTTCCTTTATATTGACAGTAGTTTATATATTTTGATTTGTTTATCGAAATCACATAAAAACTTCGTTCTGAGGCTTTCTAAAAAGGCGATGGAATCGAAGTAGAAAAGTGATATACAATGTTCGCAGGTGTCCCAACAATATCTTATCGGGTTGATGAAAATGATAGGTTATTGTGGGTTATGTACAGTATTGGCTTTTAGTATAATAGGGGCCAAAAATGCCCTATTTTTTGCAGTGATATGTAGTTTTAGAGATTGTGCCATTTATTGGAAATATTACAGGCACTACATTTACCGTATTTGTTACTGCAGCTCAGGGGTGGTAGCTTGACCTTATTGATCGGTATCGTAGTTACCTATGTCATTATTCAATTGATGCAGGGTTGGATATTGGAGCCTCTTATTGTGGGGCCTCAATAAAAATTAATCCTTTTATACCATCATGCCTTGGTGATAGGGGAGATGGTATGGGGATTTCAGGTATATTTTGGCATACCACTTACGGCAATGTTGAAGATTATTTTTGATCATATAGAAGGTTTACAACCGTATGGATTTTTGATAGGGGAAGTGCGGGACCCTAAAGAAAATAAGAGTTTCCAGGGGTGGAATAATATTTATAATAAGTTGGTAGGGGGAAAAGGGATGTGAATTGGTGGGTGTTTAAAACAGTTCAGAATTTCATCTGGAAGGGATGTGCATTATGGGGTCTAATGATTTGATAGGATAGCTGAACGTTGTGGGAGGAACGGTCAAACCAGTTTTTTAATGTCCGGCAAGTTGTTATAAGGGCTGGTTTAACAGTTCAGCAAACAAATTTAGGGGCTAGATATTTTTCTTCATTTAATGATGTCGAAATAGCTCGATGTAAGATGGAGGGAACTGTCAAACCAGATTGTATTGTAAACCTCATCCGTTTGTATTTTCAATAAAAAATGGTTCAGTTTTCCAAGCTTGATTTTTAAACTTATCGTGATATTCCAGCATCTCTGATTTTCCGCCATAGCAAGTAAGCACCTCAGTTCTCTCAAGTGCAGTTTT
>JADKBO010000026.1 GCA_016715105.1 Saprospiraceae bacterium
TCAAGATTCGAACTTGGAACCTACTGATTGAAGTCAGTTTTTAGTATTTCTTCGAGTTTTTCAAACGCTTTTTCTAAATTTTCAAGATTCTTTAAAATAGTTTCCAATAGATCACATTTATCTATCTTTCAATTGTTTGTAATTTATTAAAACAGCTGTTTTTTTATATATTCTTTTTAATTCTTTTACATATCTTTACAATTGTTGTTTGCAAGTTGTTTGCAAGTGAGTATAAAAAGCTTGTTTTATGAGATTGGACAGACCCACAACATCGGTTTATTTTGATACCAGATTTAAATCTGCAATTGTCTTCCCGGTAAAGATCAGAGTTACCTTTTACAGAGAATCAAAATATTACCCTACAGGCGTGGAAGTTACAAAAGAAGACTTCGAGCGTATAAATGGCAAAAGGCCCACACCTGAGGCGCGAGAACGCAAAAGAGCGATTGAGGGCCAATTGGCGCACTTTGAGAAAGTACTTGATGCACTGCCGGGTTTCTCCTTTGAAAAATTTGAAAGGGCTATCAACCAGACAACCAAAGACATACTTCAGATTGAAAATGGTTTCAATGAAAATCAATGAGCTAAACAAGATAAGAAATATGGTTCTACAGACTCTATACAAATACCTGAGATACGATTACTGAGTGGGAAGCAATTAAGTCTAATTCCAAAAAGACAAAATCTCTTAAGTACCAGTCCATTAGTAAAGACCTTTTGGACGAATGGAAAGCGTCAAGATCAACAAAGCCAGTAATTATTAAATACCAGGATATTGATAAAGTCTTTTTAGATGAGTGGAAAGAATATTTGCTTTGGCTAGGACGATCTGAAACGACTATAGGGATATATATGAGGAACTTAAGGCATGTATATAATAGAGCCATCGAGCAGGGTGTAATTCATCAATCGTTAAGCCCTTTCAAGTCCTACAAGATACCGGTTTCCAAAAACATCAAAAAGGCACTAGCAATTGATGATATTTCCAGAATCGCAAATACATCTATGCCAATGACTGAGCGCGGCCGCATGTGCATCGATTTGTTTATGTTCAGCTTTGCAGCCAATGGTATGAATTTTAAAGACATCTGACTACAAACGAAATCAGATTGAAGCCAACCTGTTGAAGTTTGCAGGCGAAACTATAAATACAAAGAAAGCAGACCAGGATCAAATTGTTTACTTACATGAGTATTGCCTGCAAATAATGGCAAAGTATGATGATCCAAAAAGTGAATATGTTTTCCCATTCATTGAGCAATCTTGGTCCGATGAAGAAATACACCACAAAATCAAATGGTTCATCAAACAAGCGAATGAATGGCTTAAAAAAGTTGCGGTCTTTGAAGACATTGAAAACGGGGACCAGACATCAACTTATTATGCTAGACATTCTTATGCCACTGCTATTATCAGGAATGGCTACAGCATGGAGTATCTGCAGGAGAAACTCAAACACAGTTCGGTAAAAGTCACTCAAAACTATATTGCCTCTTTTGGCCTGGCCATCGATAAGGAGGCTAGCCGATAAAATATTAAAAGGGTTTGGAAATGGCAATTAACAGGATATTTACAGGGAAACGGCAACCTATGGTTAGAAGGGTTGTGCCAATGAATGTAAAGCAAGGTAATTACTATCAGGATTTAATAAAAGCTGTGGAACCAGACTCAGTTTTTATTAAAGAGTTTGAAAAGCTTTTTTCAATAAAGCCTCCAGCAGAACAGGGAGAACTCGTTGGAGTTATTTCATCAAATATTGATCAATCCAAAGTCTTGTCAAAAATAAGCACCTTGATCAATTCGGACACCTTGAGAGGTTCAGCTATAAAACAAGCCAATCAGGCATTATCAGAGATAACCGATCTTAAAAATAGTTTTGGCCTATCACTTATTGAGGCTGTGGAAGAAACGTGTGAAATATCAACTTTTGGCCTTATTGAAGTTTTGGATTCACTATCAAAGAAGGAAAGTATATCAGAGAATGAAATTAGATTGATATTGCTTTCTTTAAGTCGTCTTAAACCCTTTTTCCAAGCGTCACAGGATTTAGGAAGAAAAATACATCAAGAATTAGAATCTGCACTTGCTTTAGATAAAGAGGAAAAACTACTTCTTGGTCCCGGTGATGATGAAAGAAGGTATTGGTCTGAACTTTATGTTGCATTCTATTCTAGACCATGGCTTTATTTTATTGATGGAATAAGAGAGAATCCTTCAAAGTGGTTCTACCAAGAACTCAATGAGAACAATTACAATGAAATCGACACACATCACGAACCGAGTAATGATCAAAGAATATTGATTGATCAATTGTATTCCTCTAACCTTCAACTTATTTTTTTAAAACGCCGTTTGTCCTTTGGGGTTACAAAGAAGGGGCAAAAGGCTCTTTAGGTGACCTGGGTAAAATTTTTGACATAACGCCTACAAGCATCAAAAGAATTGTAAAATAGTTGGTCCGATCCGTGGACCAATATTGTTTTTTTTAATTGAATTTACATTCTACTCTTTTTACCTCATGGATATACCTTTGGCTTATTACTTGAATAAATCAGAAAAAATGAGTGAGAAATTATTATCCATCAGGAGAGGTTGCAGACTACCTAAACGTCTCAGAGCAAGCCATTTATAATATGACAATGCCAAAGGCAAAACCAGAATTCCTTTCATGAAAATAGGGGGAAGACTCAGATTTGATTTAGCTAAAATAAAAGAGTGGCTCGAGACAAAAGAAGTAGCCGCTTAATCACTATATTTGTACTTAGGTTCGTGACGCCTAGCCAAACAAGTCACAGGGTAGCACGTCCCAGCAAAAAAAAATGTGAAAAATAATAGTAAACTTCTGCCTAGTCAGGTGGCGGTAATCTTAAATCAAAAAATCATCTCGCATAGTTGAGCTATCGCGATTGTCGAAAAACAATCGAATGGCTATGCTTTTATTTTTTTTTCAACTGAAGTGGTTCTTCATAAGGCGTTGGCATGTAAAAAAAAATGGTCCAGTGTCCTTTGACCTGAACCATTTTAAACTTAATTAGACATGACAAAGTTACTACAAGTTAATGACTTGCAACATTTTATAGAATATAAATCTTCAGCTGATGTCAAATATTAAATCAGCTGAAGACTATCAGGCACTAATAGATTCAGGAGTATCGGTATTTGGTTGTGTTGGAAAGGAGCCCGTCGTAAGAACCTGGAGCCCTTTCACCAAAAGCTTTGCAACACCAAGAGAAATTCAAAGCTTTTGTAAAGCAGGTGCAACTGGAATAGCCGCAGTATGTGGTCAGGTTTCAGGAAACTTGATTTGTATCGATTTCGATACAAAAAATCATCCAGAAGGCGGAAAAATAGTTGATGATTGCTGCATGGCCTTAATTGACATTGTGGGTGAAGATTTATATCGAATGGTCAGAGTTAAAACACCATCCGGAGGGACTCACCTATGGTTTAGGACGGAGGAAACCAATGATGATTACAGGAACGCAAAACTTGCATCCAGGTTCGCCACTAAAGAGGAATTACAAATAAATCCGAAAGTACCTAAACTCACCTTTATTGAAATGAGAAGACAAGGCGGTTATGCAATGGTTCCGCCTTCACCGAACTATGTATTTGAATATGGTAGTTCTGAAAATATTCCAGTCTTTAAAATGAAATAGCTGATGAGATTCTTTCTGTTTGTAGGTCTTTCAACGAGGCTTGAGGAACCTTCCAGCACCAACCAGGGTTGAAAGAAAGGCCTTTGATGATTATAAGCAATCGCCTATTGATGCGTATAATTTAGATGAAAGTAATCCCTGGCGTATTGTCGTGGAAGATGAAGGATGGACATTTGTTGAGCAAAAGCGAGGACGTATTTTCTATCGTCCCCCCATCCGAAAATAAACAATCCGCAAATTGGCACATAGAAAAAAGACTCTTTTATGTCTTTACCGGGAATACATGTTTTGAATCTGAGAAAGCATACACCCCTTTCAATATTTTAAAGATCGTCAAATTTGGAGGAGATTTCATACAAGCGATTTCATACATTAAGATGAATGGATACGGTGAACAATATGATTCGTCCGAAAAAGCAGATATTAAAAAAATCAGTCTTTTATTGAGTCCGGATACTATGTTTGAGGACATAATTAAAGGATTCCCAACCATTGCAGCCCTACCAAAAGAAACAAGGGACCATATTAAAGAAGGGCTTAGTGAAAAGCAGTATGCAAAAAACAAGCTTTATTTTAGCTTGTTTAGGCAAAAAAATGGATCATGTAAGGTTGATATCTCTATCTCTAAGTTCCGGGAATTTCTCAGGAATACTTATCCCAGGTGTGGGAAATTTCGGAGGGTATCAAAAAATATTGAAGGCGATTATCTTCTAATACATGCAGACAGGAAGATTGTTGAAAAACTACCAAATGGATACGAAGACATTGCCCATTTACTTGTCCAATGGATTGATGACCATCTTTCAGAGCTGATAGACGAACCCGGTGATGCTTGGTCCACAATCCTAAAAGAGCAACACGAGAGAACTCCGGCAGGTTTGAAAAATCTCTTTTCAGCGAGATGCAGCGAAAAGATCAAAAAGATATCGAATACATTAAGGATGACAAACACTCTGCGTATATATGCTTTAAAGATGATGTTATAACAGTGAACAAGGATGGGTATAGCTCATCAAAATATTGTAACGGAGAAAAATATCTTACCAAATCGGAAATATTGGACAAAGAGTTTTCTCGACCTATAGAGGGCAAGATTGGCGATTTCCAGAAATTTATTTACAACATCTCTGGAATAACATCTGATTGCCATGATAAAGGATTGCTTCAAATTTATGCTGATCAGGGCCAAACCAATTGGCTCAAGGTAGGACCATTGGTACTTGTATATGGCTATCTTATGCACACCTACAAGGACCCTTCCAAGCCATATGCAATTGTGGTCTCTGAAGATGTCGATGATTCAGAAAAAGGCGGGGGGACGGGCAAATCTCTAGCCATGAAGGCACCCGGTCATTTAAAGAAATTGCAAGAGATAGACGGCAAAGGGTTTAAGACGAATAATCAATTTGCGTGGAGCTTGCTAGACGAGTTCACTAAGATTGGCCTTGTGAATGATGCGCCAGACACATTTGATTTTTCGGCACTGTACAACTATCTTTCTGACGGCTTCGAAATAGAGAAAAAAGGCGTTGACAGGAAATTCATACCATTTGAGTCATCGCCTAAAATATGCATAACAACTAATTACTCTTTGGGGGATGCAAGGTCAGAGCATCAGAGCCGAAGAATCAAAACAATACTTATTCGCAGATACTACACCAGAGAATTTACACCAGAGCAAGAATTTGGAAAGACTTTCTTCTACGACTGGAATAACGAAGAATGGAACGCCTTTTATGATTTCATGCTGACCTGCCTTTCTATTTATTTCCGATGCGGGCGAAATGTACCGAACCAAAGCGGCGGTTCAAATTCAGTAAAGAAAAAAATAAGAGCGGAGATGGCGCCGTATGGTGATGATTTCATCTCCTATTGCGAGTCCTCCATCTTTAAAAAAATATGGAATGTTAATAGGAAAGAGGATGAGTTTTCACCCATAATACAACCATGGACCGAGTATACGGATTTTAAAGATAATGCTGGCATCTTTGATTCAAGGGATTTAAACGCAAAGGTTTTTAAGGATAATCTTATAAAATATATTAACGGAGTAATAAAACTTAAACAGACGACGAAGAAAAAGAATAATAAGGGAGAAGAGGAAGAGGATGGTGAATATGATTTTATCAAAGCACCGTTGAGTTTAAAATTAAATAAGAAGGCATGGCCATTATTCCAAAAATGGGCTTCAGATCAACCATGGTTTATTCCTGAAGAGGCTGATGTGCCATTCTAGGGAAAGCTTTTGTGGTCTAAAAAATAGGTTTTGTAGTCCATTTCTTAGGTTTTGTGGTCTAAAAAATAGGTTTTGTAGTCCATTTCTTAGGTTTTGTTTTATATAATATTTTGATTATCAGTTGTTTATAAAATATGTGTAGTAAAATGGTAAAATTACGCACAATAGAAAATAAAAAACAATCTATATAAATAATGGTTTTCCGGGCAAAAAAAGCCTTTAAAATCATAAACATTTGATATACAGGTCTTTGTAACTTTCAAGGCTTTACAAAAGCTATAAAATTGCTTACAAAACCTAGAATAAATAATTGTACAACAATTGTAAAAGCTATTTAACATGAATAAAATTCAAGAAAGCACCTACATCGATTATATAGTGCAGAATGTCGTCCATAAACATAGGATCGGATATGTTGAAAATGCGGACGATTTCAAACTAGAATTTGGGTTGCAAAAATCAACCTTCTCCAAGTACTGGAAAATAGCAAAGCCGAAAATAGAAAGCCTGCAGAATGAATTAAGGATGGTCCGGGAATCTGTCGAAATCGAAGGACAAAAACTTAGAGCAGAGATCCAGATAGTTGAGAAGCTCGAGAGGATGCAAATAGCTTCTCGAATTGCCCGGGGTGAGCCAATGGTAATTAAGGGCATTGATGGAACCGTCAAGGATACTATCTGCCCATCGACCAAGGACATACTCAGAGCATTGGAGTACTTGAGTAAGGTAGAGGGAGACTATCGGGACGGCCCCACCATCAATAATAACACTTTAGTAAATACCATCGAATGCTTCGATATTGGTGGTCGAATTATTTATTTCTAATCCATCATCTAATCGGACAAAATAAATATCAATCTGGACCATTTTTTTCTTAAAAAAAATATCAATCAATAAAATTTACAAACATGGCACTAATTATAATCGGTTTAATTCTTTGCGTGATAGCAACATTAGTTGTGGTTTATACAAACAGAAAACTAATTGAAGCAAATCGTAAAAATGCATATGCTCTGGACAATATAATACGGGAAAATCTCATACACGAACACGCAATTGCCCAACTAAGTGTAGAATTAAAGGATTTGAAAGATGAAGCTTCAATTATAAGATTTTTGTTATTGACGCTAATGAAGGAGCATTACATAGATGAAGAAAATTACGAGCAAGCATCAATTGTCCAGGGAGTATTGCAAGACATGGCTAAAAAGATATAGCCATAAAGTATTGTGTGTGATAGTGTAATGATGATTTAAAACATAAGTAAAATATAAAAAAATCAAAATGGCAGGAGAAAATATTGGAAAGTATAACATACTCTTGGAGTTCCTTACTTCAACAAACGGGGTAGATAAAGTAAAGAAAGAAACAACGGGCCTTGAGAATGTATTCGGGCGTGCAAAAGCTGCCTTTGCTGGCATAGTTGCAGGTCAATCACTTATATCTGCAGGAAAGGCCATATTTGACGTTACCAAAAAGTATGAGTCTTATGCCAAGATCCTTGAAGTGGCATTAGGCTCACAAAAAGAATCAAAGAAATCACTGGATCTTATCCAGGAGACAGCTAAAGAAACCGTTTTTTCGGTCGATGAGCTAACAGCATCTTATATAAAATTTGCCAACAGAGGCGTAAAGCTAACCAGAGAGGAGATTATTTCTTATGCCGATCTTGCTGCATCACAAGGCAAATCATTTGAACAATTGACAGAGGCAGTTCTTGACGCAGGAACTGCAGAGTTCGAGAGGCTCAAAGAGTTTGGGATTAGGGCGTCAAAAAATGGTGACGTTGTAAGGCTTGCTTTTAGAGGAATCAACAAGGAGGTGAAAAATACGCCTGAAGCAATCAATGCAGCGATACTTTCATTCGGTAAGCTGGATGGTGTGGCAGGGTCTAACCAAGAACAGATGAGTACTTTATCCGGTATGGTCTCAAACCTTGGTGATGGTTTTGAAAACTTATTGAAGATCGTTGGCGAAAAGCTTGCACCATTCTTTGAAGGATTTACTTATCTCCTTTCTGGAACCGTCGGAGTCATTTCTGAGCTGATTTCTCCAACAAAAAGCCTATCAGAGAAGACTTCCGAGCTATCAGCTCAATTCAACTCTGAGATTAATGTACTTTTAAAGTTGAACCCTGAGAACGCCAATAGAGCTAGACTTATAGCCGACATAAACAGTAAGTATGGTGATTACCTTCCAAGCCTGATCACTGAGAGAACAACAACTGAGGAGCTTTACAAATTCCAATACCTGGCCAATCAAGAGTTTAAGAAAAAAATATTTTATCAAGCGTATCAAGAAGAGCTAAATAAAGAACTCCAAAAGACCAAGAAGGCAACTCAGGAGATCGCAGACATTGAATTAAAAAGAGTTCGAACACAACAAGGTGCTCCTAGATTAAAGCAAGTGTTTGGGTCTGTGGCTGCCGATCAAATAATCGATAAAGGCTTAAAAGAAGAGGACGACCGAGCGATCAAATCAAATGAGGTCATCATAGATAATTATGATAAAAGAGTCGCAGAGGTTGAGACTGTCTACTCAAAACTTGTAGCCAAACTCGGAGTTACTCTTCAAGACTTAGAGGCTCAATTCGGTGCTGTGGTAGCAGCCCCAGTAATAGACACAACTACAAATAATATCAGTGGTGTTGTAAAGAGAAGATCAAAACAGATTTGGAAAAGCTGAAATCTACCATCAGCGATCTTGAGACTCAATTAGAGAATCAAGTATTTAAAAAAGACTTTGTTGGTGCGGAATCAACAAAAAACTTATTGGACGATGCCAACCAAAAACTGATTGAGTTTCAATCCAACTTGAAAAAATATGATAAAGAAGACATAAATATATCAATTGCAAAAATTCTTGGATTAGGGCCAGACGACAAAGAATTTTTATTTGAATACTTCGAACTTGTTGACAAAGGCATCGATGGTTTGTTTAAAAAGCGAGAGATCGATAAAAAAACATATGATTATATAAAACTCGTGACTGGGTCAATCCTCCGACCTGAGGATATTAGTGAGGATATCAAAAAGGATCAAAAACAAGGATTTGACGAACAAATAGGATCAGCTTTGAATAAAGCAAAAGATAAACGTTTCAACGAAGGCGATGAAGATAAGCCATTCCTTCAAGGTAAGTTTAAAATGACAGATGAAGAGTTTGCCATTTTTAAAGACAGGCTTAAGCAAGCAGAGAACGAACTAAAAAAAGTAGTTGACGCGGTTTACCAATACGAGATAGAAACAAACCAGAAAAGAATAGACTTACAACAAACGAGGGTTGAGAAAGCCAAAGAGTTTGCAGAAAAAGGCAAGGTCGAACAATTAAAGATTGAAGAAGATAGGCTTGCAGAGCTTCTAAGGAAGCAAGAGTCATATGTGGCTCAGCAACGAGCACTTGCAAACGCGGAGGTTTTAGCTTCTTCAGGCGTTGCAGTTGCCAGTTCAATAGCAGCTGTTGCTAATTCATTTAAAACTGGCGGACCTGCAGGTATAGCAACCGGTATTGCAACAAGTTTGGCTCTTGGCGCTCAAATAGCTTTTATCATCCAAACGGTAAGGTCATCATTTTCAGATTTGAATTTCAAAGACGGTATTGAGAGGTTGAAAGGCCCTGGCACATCAACATCTGACTCGATTCCCGCATGGCTTTCAAAAAATGAGAGAGTTGTTGATGCAAAAACAAACTCCGAGATAGGCTTTAATTTCCCAAATAAAAGCTTGTTGAAGCTGTAAAACTTTACAAGCTCTTCCCAACTATAGCTCCAAATAGGATCATGCCAGTACAAGTCCAGCCTTTATATGTCAAGAAGCTTGAGAATAGACTCAGTGAGATCGAGGACAGTATCTCCCATTTATCGTTCAATGTATCCCTTGATGCAGAAGGGTTTGCGGCAAAGCTTGACAAAAAGAAAAACAATTTGATTGTTAGAAAAAATATGATAGGATGACCAAAGTAAAGCTTTCAATAAAGGATCCTCTAAAGCAAGAACACGACCTTTTTGCAAAATATTATTCAGATTCTTTTGATTCTTTGGACAGCTACAAAAAGAGTCATAAAGAACTCATGATAGGTGAAGCGGAAAAGCTTCTTTGTGACGATCAAATCTGGTTGAAGGTCATCAGCACATCGATTGAAAAAGAATTCGTCGTGCACCCTTCAATTCAATTAATTGCAAAAGAGTTCGTGCGGATCCAGAAGCAAAATATAAACCCAATTGAAGTATATAATTCATTGATTCCAAAGTCAAATAAGGTAAAAATTGTGGATCCAGTCAAGTCAATTGGCAAACTATCATCAGTTTTTCATTTTTACAGCTTACTACCTTGCGAGGTCTTTATTGAGAAAATAAAAGAACTTATACGTATAGAAGTTGGTTTCTTGAATCATCTTTTACAAAAGGCTCCCAGGTTGCAAAAAGATGTTCTAGATCTGAGGCAAAACTTAATTGATGGTCCAATAAGCTTTGACGACATTCTAACCCGGTGCAATACGAGCATTGAATATGAAGCATAGGGAAAACAAAGATTAAAGAAAAAAGCCTGGTCCTAACTTGACATTGGACCAGGCTTTTTTTATGGCTTTCGATGGTACCATTTCGAAACTTCATCAAAGTTTTTTGGTTCATCTCCTCTTTGCCAGTAGAGCTCTTTTCGCCTCAATTCTGCAAATGACCACATGTAAGCTATTTGTGAAAAATATAGGTCAAAAACTTTATCCGAATCGTCTAAAGCTGAGATTTTAAAATGGTTTTGATAATTCTCAAGAATGCGACAACATCGAATTACAATCTCTTGACTGTCAGTCTCATTATCAACGGCCTCTGTCTGATTTCTAAGGACCAGAAAAACGACTTCATTGTGATAAGGTTTTTTCCAGTTTTTTGGACTACATGGAATAACCCTCATTAGGTCTCCTGGAACAATGGTCCCTTTATTATGGAAGTCCTTATAAATGTCAACAACGGTGATCCAGACATCCATCAGGCCAACAGAACTATATCTGAGTGAACCGCCATCAGGGAAGAGCGCTTTTATTTTCAATATGGCCTCTTGTGGGAATTTTGATAATTTGAATTTTGTCATTATTTGAGTTTTTATGCTGTGAGTAGTCGTTCAATCCTAAATGATCTCCAGGTCTCTTGCCCTTCGATGTTTTCCATGTACCTAACAAAGCCCTTCTCAATTGTGTCAAGCTTTCCAACGGAAATAGCTAATGCGTTCCTAAGCTCTCCGGTTTCTTTGGCAAATGAAATGGTAATTTCTCCTTGAAGCTTTATTCTCATGATTATCCAAGCCTTTTTGAGAGCTATTGAGAAGCTTTCAGCAAGGCCAGATTTCAATATTGACCAAGCCATTTTGAATAATTCGGAATTTGCCGACGGTTGAGGCTCTGGAGATACTTCATGGAAAAGTCCCTGAAAGTATCTTTCAATCAATTCTTGTTCTACTGTGATCAATTTCTTGGCCTCATTCAGCTCGTTTGGTGTCATTGATTCAGCAGTATTTTTGATTTCTGTTTTTGCTGCAGCTCCTTTGTAATAGGTTTTTGTTGAGTCGCTCATCTCATAATAGAAGTCGAAGTTATTTACTTGGTAAGCGAAAGATTCTACGTTTGTCATTTTTGTGAGTTTAAAGTTTTACTTGAATAATATGAAATAAAGATAAGCATTACTTTACAATAAAACAAGTATTACTTAATTTTTATATAAATTATTATAAGTTTTACTTATGTTCTCTATATTTGCAGCAAAAGAACAAATATGAATCTTCTAAGACTTAAAGAATTAATGAATGAAAAAGGGGTGTCTGGTAAAGAAATGGCAGAAAAAACGGGTGTAAGTTCTCAGTCAATTTACAATATTGTGAATGGTACTCACTTTCCAAAACCTGAGCTTTTAAAAGCAATTGCTGATGTACTGGATATTGATGTAAGGGAGATGTTCATTGAAACAAAAGAGTCTTCTCAAACTTCATTAGACATTATATCAAACATTGAGCGCAAAGTTTCTGAGATTGGTGATCAGCTGCAAAAGCTCAAAGAGATTATTTAAAAACTATTGGAATGCATGTAGAAAAACTATCACAGGATCAAATAAAATTGATATCAGATGCACTTGAGTATAGAAGAAAAACTCTATTGAAAGCGTATATCAAAATGCAAGAATAGCTGAAATTAAGTCAAGGCTATTAGATCCTTTCGGAAATCTCTCCATCGTAATGAAGTCATTTATAACAGGTTGTTTGAAAGATATGGTACAATGGAAATTTTACACGAGAGAAAGCATTCAGATATTAAGTCAAAACAATCCAGATACATACAAACACCTTTCAATAGTTGTTGACTTGATCAATGTATTGAAGTTGAAAAGCGACAAAGAAATCATTATTTAAAGGTAGATTACCTGCAAACCAAAAAGAAAAATGAAAGATAAAAATACATTACAATTGGACTTACCTCAGCTCGATGAAATAAATGAAAAGCTGGATCTTATACTCAAACGACTTGATTCAATTGAATCCGGATGGCTTACAGCAAAGCAATTTCAGGATAAGTTTGAGATATCCCAAAGCACATTTCAGTTGTGGAGGAATACCGGGCTAATCGTTACCAAGAAGATCGGAAAGCACGTTTTTGTTGATCTGAAAAGCAGTTTGAAATAAAAATATGATGAGCCGCAATCAAAACATAAAGCTAATCATAACTTTCTGACGAAGGGGTGACCAATTCACTTGGGAAAGTTACTTTATCTGGCTTTAAAACTGTTTTAAATGTGTTATCCATATACTGTACTTTTATTGTTCCTAGCTTTGCCGTTTCCACTAAATCAGTAAACCATACATATTCAAATTCATAAGTCCCTGTTTCCATAGGCTCAATTGGCCCCACACATTTTACAGACTTTTTGGATGTGCCTCTTTCGATAACTTTTTCCCCAACTGGATCATAACCAACAATATCAACCCAAACATATTTTATCGCCTTTTTTGTTGGGTTTAAAAAACCAATTATTAGTGATGTCCCGTCAGTGTATTCACTTTCGTCCTGCACTCCCCACGATACAATTGCAATTCCATCTGTGGCGCACTTCTTAATGAAAGATATAATACCTTCCTTTTTTCTCTTCAATTCTAATTCCTTGATTGCATTTTGATAACCTACCCATATAGATAGTTCCTTTGATCCCTGCAGTAAAGTATCTAAATCTAATTTTTGGTTACTTATGAATGCATTTTTGTCTTCATAAGAGAGGTTTAAATTTGATTTATGAACAAAATAATTATTCGCGTCAATAAAGATTTCATAATAATCAGTTACTCTATTGTTGCAAATTGCCATTCTAGAAACCACAACCTTTTGCTTGTCATTTAATGTAATCGTTGTTTCCGGTATGCAACTAATACTAAATGTTTCACCTACTTTGATTGTGGCGTTTAAAACTCCATAACATGGACGATAGTCATTGGCATAGGTTGTCCCATGAAGAAGAAATATTAAAAAAAAGATGTATATGGATTTCATAGCAATAAAGAATTAAGAAATGTTCATTTGAGATTAGCGCATTCAAATAGTTGTTATTTTTTTCTATGGCTAAATATAATCAAATATAGTAAATGCGATTATATAATACTCATTTGCGTATAGCCATCCCAATGGTTACGAAGATGCTGAGCAATATATCAGGCATCAATTTTGATGGGTATTATAAAAAAGCTATGAAATCAACATTTACCATACTCTTTTGCATCATCTCTTTATGGTCCTTTGGTCAAAGCGACTCAATAACTGAGCTTGAGTTCTATTTGACCAAGAAAAGTTCTACCACCAAAGTTGAAATGATTGATTGTGGTCATCTTGGACCGTTTTATTTGAGGGCGGCCATCGTGCAAGACTTGAGCACTGGCGAAATTACAAAAGGTGCTATATTCGGTAAATCAGCTGAATACAGTTGGCTAAGCGGCGTTATTTCAGAAGGGCGCTCTGCTTATTTAGATGAATCGGAGATAGACGAGTTGATTGAGTTTATAAACCAGTGTGACAAAAAATGGAAGCTAGAAAAAGTCACCACTTTTACTTCCTATAACTATTTTACTAAATGTGATTTTGGGGTCACTTTGAAAAATCAAGGCAAGAAAGACAGATGGGATTTTACAGTAACCTTTGATAGTGGGACTGAAAGAATTTCGAAGAATGATTCAGATGAAGTCCTGAAATTACTTTTAAATACTAAGAAAGTTTTAAACTAAATGATCTTTATGAAGGGTCAAAAGTAAATTTTCCCTCTTGATCAGCTTGCGCCTCATCATGTTTATTCTCAGTTGCGATATGCTCAGGGATGCCATTAGGATAGGCCAAGCACCCCATCATATTATGGTTATCACCATAACGAGCACATCTCAAGCAAATTAAATCCATTCTTTCCACCTTAATGATTTCTCCACCAAAGATGAATACTTTTTATAGCGTTTCTTCAGTGAATTTGTGACTTTCCAGGTTCTTGTTTGCAAGTTGTTTGCAAGTGATCAAATCAAATAAAAACGGCTGAAACCTATGTATTTGATTATCAGCCGTTTAAGAAGTGACTCCGTCAAGATTCGAACTTGAGACC
The DNA here is from genome assembly GCA_016715105.1 of Saprospiraceae bacterium. Classification (GTDB taxonomy): domain Bacteria; phylum Bacteroidota; class Bacteroidia; order Chitinophagales; family Saprospiraceae; genus JADKBO01. The sequence goes on from JADKBO010000026.1 coordinate 14,507, forward strand.
TACTGATTAGAAGTCAGTTGCTCTATCCAGCTGAGCTACGGAGCCATTTTTTCATTGAGTGCGCAAAGATAGCAATATTTTGTGCTCCTGCAACCTGTTTTTCTTAAAATATTTAAAAAGTTTCATGCTTCATTTTGCTGCGAGCAACGAGCCATGAGCGATGAGCTGTCAGTTCTCAGTTTTCAGCTATCAGCTTTTTTGAGCCGCTGGATTTTAGCAATCAGCTTTCAGTGATCAGCTATCAGCTTTTGGGGAAACCTGAAGCTTTGAATTGAAAGCAAAATCTAGAGCCCAAGTAGTTATCTTTCCTCATTCGCATTTGGCTTTAGCTCATGGCCAATGGTCTATCCAGACAAAAAAGAAATGGGCAAGCCCTTTCTCTGCTGTGTTTCAATATTTCATTCGAGCTGTGAAGCCAAGGCGTGCCTTGGCTCAACTATTCTCCATTCAAAATTTCTCCCTTTGAAAAGAAAGGGGCAAGCCCTTTCTCTACCTGTGGTTCCATCTTACATTTCACATCTCACATCTCACACCATTCACTATTCACCTCAAGCTCGTACGGTCCATAATGACTTGGAAATAATTTATTTACACCAAATACAGGTTTACTGCATTGTTCCCTACGTTAAAAATTTCCATTTTTAAAAATTCAAAATGATCGTTTTCCCAATGGGTAAATACTTCCATTCATCCATAAATTCGGTTATTCGAGGAATCACCTTGACCAAAAAACCACTGTCTGTTTTACTAAATTCTGTGCTTTTGAGATAATTCCAAAAATCTGTTTCATTCATGTGATTTGAAAATACTGATTGCGTACCTCCAACAATACTTTCAATAATTCTGAGTTTTTCAGTAAGTTGATTTGTCTTCCCAAAAAGTTGCTCCAAACGGTAACCCTGGGCAAGCATGCCCCAAAAACCATCCGATGTTTTTAATTCCTGCTCGACATAAAAATGACAAATGTCATGTAGCAAATAGGTCTTTGTATCTAGAATGGTTTTTTCAGTTGTGTTATCAGACCTAATGATTATCAACTCATGATTTGAAAAATCTATCTTTTTTAACTCAATTTTCATCCCAGTATTTAAATCATATTTGATATGTGAAGCCAAGGCGTGCCTTAGCTTAACCATTCACCAATCAAAATTTCTCCCTTTGAAAAGAAAGGGGCAAGCCCTTTCTCAACCTGTGTTTCAAAACTATATTCGAGTTGTGAAGCCAAAGCGTGCCTTAGCTCAACTAACAAGGCCTCAAACATTTCACATCTCACATCTCCCATTTCACACCATTCACTATTCACCATTCACTATTCACCATTCACCATTAACAATTAACCATTAATCAATGCGCCTCCAACCAATTCATACCAGTACCCATTTCAACCAAAATTGGCACATTAAGACCCCCAATTGCATTTTGCATTTTCTCAGCAACAATGGCTTTGATTTGCTCCAATTCCGGTTGGTAAACATCAAAAACCAATTCGTCATGTACTTGCAAGATCAAACGCGACCGCACTTGTTCCTTTTTGAATGCATCGCTGATGTGTATCATTGCCCTTTTGATCATATCCGCAGCAGTACCTTGAATAGGTGTATTGATGGCCACACGCTCAGCAGTCGAACGAGCCAAACCGTTGCGAGAATTGATGTCACGCAATGTTCTCTTTCTGCCCAATAAAGTCTGCACATATCCGTGTTTTCGTGCAAATTCCACCGTCTCCTCCATGTAATTCTTCAGGCCTTGGAACTGGGTAAAGTAATTTTTGATCAATTCTGTAGATTCTGTCCTAGGTATACCCAATTGCCTGGAAAGATTGGTAGCACCAGCACCATAGGTAATGGAGAAATTGACCGTTTTGGCGTTTCTTCGCTGCTCAGACGTGACTTCATCGTAAGCCACACCATAAACTCTTGCTGCAGTAGCTTTGTGAAAATCATTGCCCGCAATAAATGCTTCCAACATGGCCGCATCCTTGGATATCTCAGCAATCAACCTCAACTCAATCTGCGAATAATCGGCAGCCAATAAAATGTGTTCGTTATCTCGTGGTTCAAATGCTTTTCTGATCTCTCGACCTGCCTCATCCCTGATCGGAATATTTTGCAGATTGGGATTTTCGCTGCTCAGACGTCCTGTTGCAGCACGAGCTTGGTTAAAGTTGGAATGTATGCGTCCATCTCTGGGATTGACCATCAACGGCAATGCATCAACATATGTTGACTTCAGCTTACTGAGCTTACGATACTCCAAGATGTCCTTCACGATTTGGTGATCGATAGACAAATCCGTCAGCACCTCTACATCCGTACTGTATTGTCCCGTTCCCGTTTTCTTACCCTTGTAAGGTATTTTAAGTGAATCAAATAAAATTTCTCCCACTTGTTTAGGACTAGAAATGTTGAACTCTCCACCAGCCTGCTGATAGATGGTTTTCTCCATCGCCAAAATACTATCTGCCAATTCGAATGAATAGTTTCTGAGAAATTCTCCGTTGACTTTGATGCCTTCGTATTCCATGTCTCTAAGCACGTTGATCAAAGGTGCCTCAAGCGTTTTATACAATTCTGTCACCTCGATTTCATCAATCATAGACAAAAGTTTGGGCTTGAGTTGCAAAGTCCAATCCGCATCCTCACAGGCATATTCTTTCACCTTTTCAAGTGGTACTTCCCTCATGGTGATTTGCGTACGGCCTTTTCCAATCAAATCTTCGATTGGCACCATGGTATAATTGAGGTATGATTCTGTCAAATAATCCAGTTTATGCCTCAAATCTGGTTCACACAAATAATGCGTGATCATCGTGTCAAAATAAGGTCCCTGCATTTCAACTCCATACCATTTCATCATGGTAGCGTCGTACTTGATGTTTTGGCCAACCCAAAGTTTGTCTGTGCTTTCAAGCAATTCCTTAAACTCAGCTACCACTTTTCTGGCTTCTTCTTGATTTGCTGGTATTGGAACATATGTGCCCTTGTGTGATTCTGTGGCAAAGACCATTCCGACCAATTCTGCAATGTGTGCATCAATATTAGTTGTCTCTGTATCAAAACTGATTTCGTAAATGCCTTTTAGCTTTTGAATAAGGTTTGGCGCTCTTCAAAAGTGGAAGCAACCACGTATTCATGATCTACACTGTCAATATTTCTACCCGCTACTTTGTAAGTATTCGCTTGTTTGGGAGCTTCACTCTTATCGCCAGTATCGTTGAAAGATGCAAAAAGGTCTCCCTGCACAACCCTTGGTTGTTTGCCCGGTAATGCAGGAGTGTCAAGATCGCCCTCACCCAATATTTGCAATGCCAATGATCTGAATTCCAATTCCTTAAATATTTCTGACAGGGCAGGTTTATCCATTGGATCGATGTTGTAAGCTTCAGCATCAAAATGTATAGGCACATCCAATTTGATTGTTGCCAATCTTTTTGAAAGCAAGGCCTGCTCAGCAAATTCTTTGAGCCTTTCTCCATTTTTGCCCTTGATATTGTCCGCATTTGCAAGGACATTTTCCAAGGTTCCATAATCTCTTAATAACGTTACCGCTGTTTTTGGGCCAATGCCCGGGACTCCGGGAATATTATCTACGCTATCGCCAATCAAGCCAAGAGAATCAATGACCTGATCAACACTGGTAATTTCCCAAGTCTCCAAAATTTCCTTTACACCCAATACTTCCACACCATTTCCTTGTCTGGAAGGTTTGTACATAAAAATATTTTCGCTTACCAATTGGCCGTAATCTTTATCAGGCGTGACCATATAAACTTGGAATCCTTCTGCTTCTGCTTGTTTGGCGAGTGTGCCAATCACGTCATCCGCTTCAAAGGTATCTACAATGAGGATAGGAATCCTGAAACCATCCAATATGGTTTGTATATAAGGGATTGCCATTGAAATATCCTCTGGCTGAGCATCTCTGTTGGCCTTGTATTCCGGATAATATTCATGCCTGAAGGTAGCTGTACTGGGGTCAAATGCTACTGCTATATGTGTAGGTTTTTGATTGACAATCAAATCCCAAAGTGTTCTTACGAATCCTGTAATGGCAGATGTGTTGATGCCTTTACTATTGATCAGCGGTCTATTGATGAATGCAAAATGGGCTCTGTAAACCAAGGCGTGGCCGTCGAGCAGAAATAACTTTTTCTCTGACATAGTAGGAGTGTGTTTGGTGTAAAGATAACAACATCAACTATTGGATCAGAAATCTTGCCTTATTTATTGTCTATTATTTATTTCGCCAACAGACTCCAAGTTTCCAATTATTGTTTGATGAATCGATGATTGGAAATACGGTCTCCTTTCACAACTCGACAAATGTAGGTGCCCGAAGGAAGTGAATGAACGGATAACTCAATGCTTTCTCCAATACTTTCCCGATGAAACAACAATTTCCCACTTTGGTCTAATACATCAATTTTAGTAAGCCCGCTACCCAAACCAGCTACCACCAATTGATTATTGACAGGATTTGGATAAAGCAAAATTTGATCATCATTTAGTGCCTGAGTATTTGAACTGAAATCTAGTGTTACTTCTTCCAGTTTCACTTTTCTAAAGGTTGCATCTCCAGCCTGACTACCAAGGTCAAAAACCATCCTTGCTGCCAGATCTGTTGGGCTGGTCATTGTAAAAATGTTTGAATATTCTTGATATTCATTGGTTAGTTGCACCGTCGAAAATCCTGAATAGCCATTCCATGGGTCGGAAGCTTTGCCCATGTAAAAGGACACTGGAAGTTTTGAATTTGACTTTGCTTCAAATGACAATTTGTACATTTTCCCTTTATAAATAGAAAACCCATTGCGAACCAATTGTGCATGCCAGCCAGCAGAACCAGCTCTGCTTATATTGATATTCAACAAATTATCTCCGACACCCATGGTACCTGATGCTCCATTGGATGTAAAAAAGCTCCAACCAGAGCTTGATGCAAAATTGGACTCATAGATGGGGGTGAGGATGGTTTTAGTCGGATCTGGCAAGGTATTTTTGACCAATGCATCAATTAATTCTTGTTTAAATGCACCAGTAACTGGATCATAGACACCAAATCCTGCACTCCATTCCCAGTATGCCCAACTATAACCTAAGGATTCTATATACCTGGCCATAAATGTGGACCAGCGAAGTCTGGAAGCCTGATCTGCCTTACTATAAGCACCAAATTCTCCAATGTGAATGGGTATGTCATAGGTTTGTTCAAATAGTTTGACGGCAGCAAACTCCTGACGCACTGCTGCACGTTCTGCGTCAAGGTCATTCCAAGGTGTACCCAGCCATTCATTGGCTTGTGCTCCAACCCATTCAGCACCCTGATGTGTGAAATTAAAAGGATTGTAATAATGTATGGTAGCGATCACATTACTGTCTTGAGGTGGCACCAATTTTGAGAGACCTCCTATTCCGCCAAATTCAGCAACACCCATCAATACCACTCTGTTGGGATTGGTTTTCCTGATTTCGGTCAAAGCATCGGCAAAATAAACATTCCATAATGCAGGCGTCAATTGATCATGCGGTTCGTTCATCACCTCAAAAATGACCTCCTTGGGATAATCCTTAAAATAAGCTGTAATTTGTTGCCATTGAGCCAAAAATCTGGGTTTCACCTGAGCCGGATTTACAAAAATATCATCGTGATGGTGCATGTTGATGATTACTTTTAGCTTGTTTTGCAAAGCTAAATCTACCACCAATTTTATGCGTTCCAGAAAAGCTGGTGTAATGGTATATGGACTTTGTAATAAACAACGAGCTTGTGTGTCCCATCTGATGGGCACCCGAACGTGATCAAAACCCGCTTCTTTGATTTTGGGGATAAATTCATTTTTGAAAGGATTGCCCCATGCTTGCTCGTCAGGAGCTTCAAAGACATTTCCTAAATTCACTCCTTTTCCCAAAGACCGGTTAAATTCAAACAGTGCTCTTTCTTGGCCCCAAGAAAAACTCACAAACAATAATAGACTAAACGCAATTGTCCAAACTTTCTTTTTCCATTCCATGTGTTGCAGCTTTTAAGAATTTCAATCGGGATCAAACATTTTCAAATATGCCAATATCCCATTTCTAGTCCACTAAGATAAACTAATAACAAACACTTGAAATGATTGGTTTAGGGGGACCATTGTGCCAATAGACATCCGTATATCTAACTCATTTCCTTGAAATGACCTTTGCAAACCATTTTTGTCTTAGCAACTTCTCATTAAAATCAAAAATATGCTGACTGAGTCACTTTAGGATATGCTATAAAATAAGAGAGGCCTTGATGGTTAGTCAAGGCCTCATTTCCAATTGCTTTCTTCTGGTCAACAGAAATATTAATAGAAACGAGATCTATTATCTTTTACTTCAACTTTATTTTTCAACGCATCCCATAATCTGTAGTCAACAGCAGCTCTTGCACTTGCATTTGCTGATTGTTTTGCATATGGCATATTGTTGATGGCAACACTTGGTCTCTTATTCAATGTCTCAACAACATAAACCCCAGAGGTACCAATGACAGGTTTTGAAACACTGCCTTCTTTTTGACTGAATATTTTAGCTACAACCATTGGTTCGCCAGCAAGTTCAGCAGAACCTTGTGCATAACTTACATTATATGAAGTATCTGCATCTGTACTAAATTCAGTTGCAATAGCCCCCAAACTTGCTCCAGCTTTTATTTTAGCTTTAATGATTTCACCCTTCTTTTTGTTCTTTACCAAATCAACTAAATTGATTTTTGCATTTTCCAAAGTCATCACTCCTGGCTTATTGATACTTTTCAAAGCAGCTAAAACATAACTTTTTGTAAAGTAATTGATGTTATCAGTATATTCATAAACTGTTGGAGAAACAGCGCCTGGATCAGCAGTGAATGCCCACTTGATGATGCTTCTTGAAGTTTCACCACCGCCCAAATTCTGGAAGAAATAATCGTTAGCCTCCAAAGGTGCACTTGATTCTACAACAATATCATCGCTTTTTTCCAAAGTTTTGGTGATACTTGCTAAGGTTCTATTTTCTGATAATAATTTATTGGCTTTATCAAATACAGCTACCTGCGTCTCTTCAGAAGGAATTATCGGAGCGCTGATCAAAGCGGCCTTATATTTAGGTTCTTGATTGAGATAAATTTTCTTTTCAACCTTGATCAAGTGAACACCAAACTCAGTTTTTACAGTGTAAAGGCCTCCTTCAGTACTTCCTATAAAACATGCATTATTGAATGCAGGTACCATTCTACCCTGTGCAAAAGTTCCAAGATCTCCACCAAGGAATCCAGAACCCGGATCATCACTATTCTTGATAGCCAATGAGTCAAAAGGTTCTCCTTTAGCCAACAACAATTTCAAACTGTCAATTGCTTTCATTGCAGCATCTTCAGTCATTGTTGCGGTAGATTTCAAAATGTGTCTTGCCTTTACTGAATCTGCAATTACACTTTTATCAATCAATTTCAACAAGACATACGTATTATTCTCACTAAAAGGACCTGCAACTTGACCTGATTCCAATGTTGCAATTTGATTTTTCAATTCTCCTGTAAAATCATCCAACTTTGAATAAAGATTAGAAACAACACCACCATTGTTTGTAACAAAAGTAGAATCATTGGTTGTGCTGATAAACTCATCTTTAAGACCTGCAATTTTTTCATAAATTTTAGCAGAGTCTGCAACCGAAGGAATCACATCAAAAACTACATAATCTACTGTTCTTGTTTCCTTTTCGTTGGTATATCTTTTCGGGTTTTCGTTTAAGTATGCCGTATAGTCAGCGTCTGTTACTTTCGCCTCAGCGTCACTGATGTAATCAAAAGGCACTTTCACAAAAGCAGCATCTGCAGTTTCTGTACCAAATTGGTTATTGAGTTCTACCAACCATGAAGGTGTATACATAGCTTTAGAAACCAAATTGGTGATTTTTTCTTGCACCTTGATGACTTGAATCTGACTTTCTTGTTGTGACCAAGTAAACCTGAACTGATCATTTAATGGTTGACCACCTTCTATTGCAGTTCTGATTTGTGTCAACTGCTCTCTATCCAACTGACCTGTCTGTGGATTTCTGAACATGTTTTGGACAACAGGACTTGGATTGGCACCAAATTGCAAATCCATCAATTCTGGTTTACTGACGCCTAAGCCCAATTTTTCACCAGCCTTATCAACCAAAACTTTGCTGACCATGTAATCCCAAAGACTTGCCTTTGATGCATAAGGATCTTGTCCTCCGCTATACAATGCCCGCTCAGTATTTGTAAAATCTGCTATTTCAATTTTTTCTCCATCTACAACACCTACTGTTGTCTGATTGAACATTCCACCCGAATTTCTTGACCCCATGATGTCCATGATCACAAATGACGCCAAGGCCATTCCAAGTAAAATCAAAACAAACCAAAAATTCCTTCTAATCTTTGAAATTAATGCCATTACACTTATAAATTAGTCGCTATACAAACTTAATCAAATACAAAATTTGCACAAAACTTATGGTAGCTTTTGTGCAAAGCGGCACAAAGGTAGGAGAATATTCTAAATATTCAAACAATTATATTTTTTACAACTTTCTCTGATTAAAAAATTTACGAGATTTTAAGGGAGCACAATTCACATTTAGTTTAAATCCCCAAAGGGAGGTTATATATTTATAAGTTAATTGAAATTTTTATCGAAAGCGAAAAGTGAATAAGATTTGGGAGGGCTTAAATGCATATAATTCAAAAATCAAAACTGCTTTACGGCCACTTGACTTTCAGTAAATACGATATAATCATACAAATGTCTACCTTTGCACCCACCAGACATTTTGTATGGTAGAAAAAAAGCAGCACTGGCCAATCAACTCAGCGCTGACATCTTAAAGAGGAGATTAAACCAATGATACAGGTAATTTTTGAAGACAATCATTTGATCGCTGTCAATAAAGAAGCAGGCGTTCTAGTACACGCTGACGAAACTGGTGATTATTCATTGGATGAAATGGTGAAAAACTACATAAAAGTTAGATACGGCAAACCGGGAGACGTTTACCTCGCGACCCTACACCGTATAGATCGCCCTGTGAGCGGAGTAGTCATTTTTGCACGCACGAGCAAGGCAGCAGAAAGGATGACCAAACTATTTCAAACCCACGCCATCGACAAAAACTATTTGGCTATTACCAACAACAGGCCTGAGCCTCTCGCAGGCAGACTCATCCACTACCTCATTAAAAATACAGAAACCAATATCGTCAAAGCATATCCAAAACCAAAGGGTGATGCCAAAGAAGCCATATTGGACTATGAATTTGTAGGTCAAGTAGATCGTTCGCACATCCTCCTCAAAGTAAATATCCTGACAGGAAGGCCACACCAGATCAGGGTACAGTTGGCAAAAATCAATTGCCCTATTCAAGGAGATCTCAAATATGGTGCAGAATATGCCAATCCTGACAAATCGATCAGTCTCCACTGTCGCTCCATGAGTTTTATACATCCCGTGCTCAAAACACCAGTAAAGATAACCGCCGATGTACCGCACAATCCGATTTGGAGAGATTACGCACCTTTGATCAATCATGATAAAATGTAAAATTATTTGGGGGTCTCCTTCCGCTACCCGACAGCTGCTTCCACTCCTTCGTCGTAACCGCTGCAATCCCTGACCCAAGGCGAGGCCTACCTAAATAATATGCCGTCAGAACACAACTCTAAATATTGCAAATCTTTCCACGAATTTGCATTTCCCAGTAACGCAAACTTATCGAGCATACTGAAATCATTTTTTGCACCTCATTCAAAATAGGTGCCTTGCAAGATCATTTATTTGTTATCATACACGTTCAATCACTATATAGAATATTAAATTTGTTAAATTTGCGTTTAGCTTTATAGATATGATGAATAACCTCATTCTTTTTGATGATGAAAACTGGACAAGTTTTCTGCCGCTCACTTTTACCAGGCCCATTGGTGAACTACGAATCGGCATTGACACCATCAGAGAAAAATGGGAATATGCTTTAGCAGGTAAAGCGTCCTATATTACCAAGGACCACCTTACCAAAAAATATCCCATCACGATAAAAAGTGAAAATATTCTCATCAATGGTAGTGTGTTGCCCACTCGAAAACTGGAATTGTTGATCAAAGACCTCAAAGTCAACGAAGCCATTTTGATGCATGATCAGTTGATCGCTGCAAAAATTGATGATAAACAATTCATTAAAATGCAAGAAACCAACGAATTGGATTCTTTCAAGGGCATTGAATTGGGCGATAGTGAAGAGGATGTGATCATGCAACTTACCTCACCTACTCAGCTTTTTAGTAAAAATGATTTCGTTTTACGCAAAGATTTTGAGCGCATTACCGCTGGTCGAAAAAGTGAACCATTACCAAGCAGCAACCAATTGATTGGTAGTGCTGACCAAATATTCATTGAAAAAGGAGCAACCGTTGAGGCTTGTATTTTCAATACCAAAACAGGTCCCATTTATATTGGCCATGACGTACTGATCATGGAAGGTGCAATGATCAGAGGACCATTTGCAGCGCTCGATCACACCGTGGTGAAGATGGGCGCTAAAGTTTATGGTGCGACCAGTTTGGGTCCTTATTGCAAAATTGGTGGTGAAGTCAATAATGTGGTCATGTACGCTTGTTCCAATAAAGCTCACGACGGCTATCTGGGCAACGCAGCAATTGGTGAATGGTGTAATTTAGGCGCGGATACCAATGCTTCCAACCTCAAAAACAATTATGATGAGGTAAAATTATGGTCCTATGCAACAGAGTCATTTGTCAGCACTGGTTTGCAATTTTGTGGCCTCGTCATGGGTGATCACAGTAAAACAGGAATCAATACCATGCTCAATACAGGCACTGTGATCGGCGTAAGTACCAATGTATTTGGCGATGGTTTCCCTCGTAACTTCATCCCATCTTTTGCCTGGGGCGGACCTGCAGGATACACTACCTACAAAATCGAAAAAGCATTGGAAACTTGTGAGCGGGTTTATGCACGCAGAGGTATGGAGTTGACTAAAGAAGATGCAGACATTCTTACATACATCTACCACGATAGCAAAAAATACAGAACCTGGGAGAAACCAACATCTGGTAAAACTTCCAAATGAAACAACCATTCTTCAAAAGGCTTTTGAGTTATTTCTCTGATCAACTCATTGAACATACCAACTCAGAATACAATGAAGATTTGTATTTACTTTTGGTGAAAGGTAGATATCAATTGGTCACTAATAAAGTGATTTATTCTTTTGAAGACAAGTATGACAATTTTTACGATGCCTTCAAAAAGATAGACCTTTCAGATAAACAAACTTGCCTGATTCTTGGCTTTGGTTTGGGATCAATACCAGTGATGCTGGAGAAAAAATTCAACCAAAAAATAAGTTATACCGGCATAGAAATCGATGAAGAAATCATTTACCTAGCCAGCGAATACGTACTGGATGAACTAAAATCTCCAATAGAATTGATCAGGGCTGATGCAGAAACTTTCGTAGAAATCAACGAAGACTTGTATGATCTGATCTGCGTTGACCTATTTATTGATGATGATATCCCCGAGCAATTTCTGCAAAGCGACTTTCTAGAAACCTGTAAAGCAACCCTTTCTGAAAAAGGCCTTTTGATTTTCAACACCTTGTATTTCACCAACAAAGACCGCAAATACAGCACCCTATTTTTTGAAAACACATTCAAAAAAACTTTCCCTAATGCTAAAGCGCACCATTGTGGCAATAACCTGATGTTATTCTCTTCTTGAGTGATCAGCGATCAGTGGTTAGTTTTCAGTGATCAGATTTCAGTTTTCAGTTTTCAGCTAAAAATAATGAATTCGTGGGTACCCGAGGCAAGTTTCCAGTTGTATTTGGAGTGTTACAAATCTTGCTCTTCCATGCGTTAAATAGGTCGTACCTACGGCACGATGTATGATTTCCTTTTTTTGAGGTACCAAGAGATTGTCCCTACCGGGACATTACTTTATTGTTATAAAATTTGTGATTACTGACTTTTTTGTTATAAACTTTGTGATTACTGAGAAAACCGAGACCAATTCGTGAATTAATGGCCATCAGCAGGTACCAGTCCATGATCAGATTTAACAACAATAAACGAAGTCTGCATTAAAAAATTCGTGAATTCGTGGCAACCAGTCAGTGGTCAGCTTTCAGCTTTCAGCTAAAAAATTTGTGAATTAGTGAGTACCAGAGGTTAGTTTCCAGTTGTATTTGGAGTATTACAAATCTGGCTCTTCCACGCGTTAAATAGGTCGTACCTACGGCACGATATATGATTTCTTTTTTTGTTGTACCAATATATTGTCCCTAAAGGGACATGGCTTTGTTATATTTGATTACAGGGCGAAAACCGAGCCAATTCGTGAATTAATGGCCATCAGCAGGTACCAGTCCATGATCAGATTTAACAATACAAGTCTGTTAAAAATTAGCAAGTGGCCGTCATGGTGCTTCAGCTTTCAGCTAAAAATTTGTGAAATTGAACAGGCAAGGAAGTTTTCAGTTGTATTTGGGTTTACAAATCCTTCCACGCTTAAATAGGTCTACCCCAGATTTCCTTTTTTGAGCAATTCAGATTGTCCTATCAGATGAACGAAATAGGGCGGAACGCATTCCGCCCTCATTCTGTAAGACGCAAGGCTTGCGATCTCTGCTAAATTTAAATAATTTGCATCGGCCACCATCTCTCTTCATTCAGCATATCTTTTAAAAACTAAACAGTCAACTTTATGAACTTTCACTTGTCAGACGGCGTTCGGTTCTGCAATTCAGCAGTTTTGCATTTCAGCAATTTACGCAGCCTATTTACAAGAAGCCAAAACCCCCTCTAAATTTTTGACATACGCTCCATCACTCGCCTTTTTTGCCATTTCCAGACCTGCCATCGCATCGCTTTTCGCAACATCACACTTACCGATTTTTGCAGCAATTTTGCCTCTTAAGAAATAAGTCCAATATTGCTTATCAGCATTTACAACTTTATCAGCCCACTCATAAGCTTTATTCAATTCGTGATTGTTGGCAAAATAATACTCAGCTGCGCCAAAATAAGTGTCCATACTTACATCAGCTGCCTTTGTTTTTGTGGCAATTTCGGCCATGATGGTTTCATGAGGATTTTGACTGATTTCAAACATCACCATTTGATTTTCCCAACTGATAAAAACATTTGCCGAAGTTTCCTTAAACTTGGTAAAACCCATAGTAAAATGTTCTTCTTTTTCTTTTAGTTTTTTCACTGGTACTGTGAATCTTAAAAAATCTTCACTTTCGGTGTAAGCATATGCACCCCATTGACCCGCATTTTTTGACAAAATAATAGTCCATTGTTTTTCTGTAGGAATAGATAAAATGCCATATGTTCCTGCTGGTACTTTCTTTCCAGCAATCATCACCTCGTGAGATACAATCAAATTCGGTACTTTATTTGCTCCGGTTCTCCATACTTTTCCAGTAGGAATATAATCAGAACCAAACATTTTTCTACCTTTCAAAGAAGGTCTGCTGTATTCAATGGTCACTTTAGCCAAACCTACTTCATGAGTAACTGTCGAAGCCGGACTAGCAGCTGGTGTACTGATTTGTGCATGGACACCAATGGTCATGCAAATAGCAAAAACAATAAATAATATATTCTTCATTTTAATTCTTTTCGCAAAGATATGTTTATTTCAATTCTGGGGAATTTACTTTGAAAATATTATTCAAAACGCAGTCTGGTTAGATCTCAAAATGACAAATTCTCTTATTGTCACCTACGTGCCTTTACTGCACAAATTGACAATTACCAAACTCCATTTTATCTATGCTATTGGGCTAAATCATATTTTCATTCTGCTTCGTTTCAACTTAATTTTGATAAATGAACAAATTAAAAGTAAAAAACTTTCTTTAATCGAAAATTCCCGTAGAAATCTCTCAAAAAGTTAAAATTTGGTTTTTTAAATATTGCATCTGTATATTATCAAGATGAATATTGACAGCAGCAATTGACTTAAAATTGCTATGATTTTTTTTATTTAATGTTTATAGAACTTGAATAGTATATGGAATTATACATAACAATTGCCATTATTTGTATTGGGGTTTTTCTGTTCATAAAAGACTACTTCAGCATTGATACAACTTCAATCCTGATTATGGCTTTGTTTATTGTTACAGGAGTACTAAATCCAGAAGAAGGTTTTTCTGGATTTAACCACCCGGCAACCATAACTTTGGGATGTATGTTCGTGGTAAGCGGGGCGGTTTTTAAGTCAGGTCTCATTGATGGTTTGAGCTCATTCATTGTAAAAATTGCAAAAATACATTACGTAGTTGCATTAATTGTTTTCTGTTTGATTTCTGCTTCATTATCTGCATTTATAAATGATTCTGCCGTAGTTGCTATATTGATTCCATTGGCATTATCTGTCTGTAGAGATGCCAAAATTGCCCCTTCCAAATTGTTGATTCCTATATCTTTTGCTGCTCTTTTTGGTGGCACATGTACGCTTATTGGTACTTCAACAAACATCCTCGTCAGCAGCATCACAGAAAAAAGTGGGTTAGAACCTTTTGGAATGTTTGAATTTTCACTACCTGCTTTGTGTTTAATGGCCATAGGTTTTTTATACTTATTCTTCATTGCACCATTTTTGCTTCCAATCAGAAATAATGATACAGAAAAGGAAATCACTTTGGAATTATATACTGCTGAAGTAGTTTTGAGCAAAGGAAATAAGGACATCAATAAAACAATTTTTAAGTCAGCGATTTTTCAAACTTATGCCGCAAATATTGTATCAATAATTAGAAATGGAAGTCCTATTTCTATCTATAATCGTGAAACTGTCCTTGAAGAAAATGATATTTTGAAATGTGTCATCAGCCCAGAAAAACTGAGCGAATTGAAAGCAAATACATCATACACTTTATCCGGCGACAAACAAGTAGAACATTCAAGCGGACATGTAAAAAAACTTTATGAAACACTTATCCCTCTTGGTTCAGCACTAGTCGGTAATAATCTCAAAAAATCCAATTTTAGAAACATTTACAATTGTTCTGTTTTGGCAATCAGACACAGAAATGAATTGGTTCGCCAAAATATTTCAGAAATTTACCTGAGAGCAGGTGACCTATTGATAATATATGGTACCGAAGACGAAATCGCAGAATTGGTAAATCAAAAATTATTGATTGTATTGTCTGAGTACAAAGAGAAAAAAGTAGATTATAAAAAGGCTTTACCTGCATTGTTAATTGCAATAGGTGTGGTAAGTGCTGCTGCCTTTGAATTAACTTCAATACTTATGAGTAGTATGATTGGTTGTTTGGTATTGGTAACTACTTCCATTGTTAAACCAAAGGAAGCCTATGAATCCATTGAATGGAAAGTCATTTTCATGTTAGCAGGTGTGCTCTCTATGGGAACAGCATTAGAAAAAACAGGAGGAGCAAAATTAATTTCATCCTTTGCTTTCAATAATCTTGGAGACTATGACCCCCGTATCACCTTGAGTTTAATTTTTTTAATTACTTTCGTTTCGACCAACATTTTATCCAGTAAAGCCACCGCAGCGTTAATGGTTCCAATAGTATTAAGCCTTTCGACAGCTATGCAAATAAGTGAAAAACCATTTTTAATAGCTGTTATGTTTGCTTGTTCACTTACCTTTATGACACCTGTAAGTTATCCAACCAACACGATGGTGTATTCCCCTGGAAATTATAAATTCAATGATTTCTTAAAAGTTGGAACACCTCTAAATATTATTATATGGATTGCAGCTTCCCTGATCATTCCTTATTTCTTTCCATTTTAATAAAAAAATGTAATGATGAATTTAAGAAGTATTTTTAATTTTTCGAGTAAGTTTCAGAATCAAGATGAAATAATTCTCCGAGATTATCTGGCATTGGAGAGGACCAAATTGGCAAATGAGAGGACTCTTTTATCATACATCAGGTCTTCTTTGTATTTACTACTGGGAGGAATAGCAATTATACAATTAAATGGATTTGAAAGTATTAAATTTTTGGGCTACCTGTCTCTGGGTCTTACGATAATCTTGGTCATTATTGGGGTTTATAGATTTCGGAAATTAAATAAACAGCTAAGAATCTATTATTTACAGATAGAATCAATGATTGAAAAAAATAAAAGTTGAATTTCACTTCATAACAAATGGAATTGAAAAGATTTCCTGATTTTAATGAATTTTACACTTGTGACTTGACAAAAAACTTTACATACCATTTTCAATTTTAGGATAGTTTCTATTACAAAAGGCACACCCAACTAAATCATCTGATTAATTCAATAAACTTTGCAACTTCTTCCTGTTTAAACAAGCGATGAATATCCTATCTTTGGCATTCAAAATAATAATAAACGTATGCAGAGACCATTGATTTTGGTTACCAATGATGATGGTATAGTAGCACCAGGAATCAAAGCTTTGATTGAAGTGGCTAGCCAACATGGCGAAGTAGTCGTAGTGGCTCCAGATCAACCTCAGTCAGGAAAAGGACACGCAATTACCCTCAACAACCCTTTGAGACTCAGAAAAGTGGACCTATTTGATGACATCATTGCTTATGAATGCACAGGCACTCCAGTAGACTGTGTCAAATTGGCCAAAAATGTGTTGTTTAAAGATCGCACCATTGCCTTGTGTGTGAGTGGCATCAATCATGGTTCCAATGCATCAATCAACATCATCTATTCTGGCACTATGTCTGCAGCCATGGAATCAAGTTTGGAAGGGATCGATTCCATTGGTTTCTCTCTTCTTGACTTTTCTTTTGATGCGGACTTTACTGGTGCCAAACATTATGCAGACATCATCATCAAACAGGTACTTGAAAAAGGACTCCAAAGTTGTAACTTACTTAATGTCAATATTCCAAATGTTCCACTAGAGGAAATAAAAGGCATCAAAGTATGTAAACAAGCCGAGGGCGTTTGGGTAGAAGAGTTTCGTGAAGCTAAAGATCCAAGAGATCAAACCTATTATTGGCTCACTGGTGAGTTTGTCAACCTTGATAAAGATGTAAATACGGATATTGGTTGGTTGGAACAAAACTATGTTTCAGTTGTACCTTCTGGCCACGATCTCACCAGACATCAAGCATTAGCCCCTATGTCTTATTTAAATATCGAACAATCAAATATGGTATCTCATGGATAAGGATTCCAAATTATTTGGTTTTGTCATCGGCTGTATCATTCCTGTATTGGCATACATTGCCATCGATCAAATTTTTGAAATGTTGAGCTCAGTAGGTATCATGGCCAATGTTTCTGGTGAGGGCATCAGCCGACGATTGCGTACGGTAGGGCTACTAGCAATTTGTACCAATTTACTGGCTTTCAATTGGGCAAAAAATAATCGTTATGACGCTACCATGCAGGGCATTGTTTTTCCTACGATCATCTATGTGGTGGCATGGATTTATACCTACTACAATGTTTTATTCTGATGTGGTATAGAGCTCTACATATATTGGAAATTGAAAAATATGCATTTTGAAGTATTTTCTCATTGCCGGTGAGGCGTCTGGTGACAACCATGGTGCCAGATTGATCGAGTCCGTCAAAACATTAGATCAGGATGCACAATTTGAGTTTTGGGGTGGTGATAAAATGGCTCAAGCTTCAGGAAAAAATCCAAATAAACACATCCGCAATTTGGCATTTATGGGATTTGTGGAAGTCATCAGAAATTTACCAGCCATCTTATCCAATTTCAAAAAAATAAAAACAGAAATTATAAAGTTTGCACCAGATAGAATCATTTACATTGATTATCCTGGCTTCAATCTGAGACTAGTCAAGTGGGCAAAAAAACTAGGATTTCACAATACCTACTACATATCGCCTACTGTCTGGGCCTGGAAGCCAGAAAGAAAAGAGTTGATCAGAAACTTTGTCGATCAAATGTTGGTTATTCTACCTTTTGAAAAAAATTGGTATAAACAACACCAGATTGAAGTGACTTATGTCGGCAATCCAGTGGTCGAACAAGTCAAAGATTTTAAACCAGACATCCATTTTAAGTCAAAACATCATTTGGGCAATCACGTTTTAGCCCTTCTGCCAGGAAGTCGAAAACAAGAAATTCAATCCATTTTGCCTGTGATGATCGAAGCTTCCATGGGCATGGACAAAACTTACGACTTAGTCATCGCAAAACCAGATTTTTTAGATTTGGATGTTTATGCTCAAGTACTTAATCAATATCCCAACCACCGCATCACACTGATTGAAAACGACTTTTACAACATCTTGTCAGTTGCTGACGGAGCAATGGTGGCATCTGGAACTGCAACATTAGAAACTGCACTTTTTAATGTGCCCCAAGTGGTTTGTTACAAAACCAGCCGACTCAATTATTTCATAGCTAAAATGCTGGTTTCCCTCAAATTCATTTCCTTGGTCAATTTGATTTGTGAGTCAGAAGTAGTTGTAGAATTGATACAAAATGACCTTACGAAAGAAAAGCTAACCAAAGCATTGATGGACATTTTGGAAATGAAAAATGAAGAACAAATAAAGTTATACTCAAAATTGCACGAGTTGCTAGATGTGGAGCAATCACCCTCAAAAACGGCAGCGCTTTTGATCGTAAACCCGAAATGAATTGAGGACTTTATGGATAACCAAGCCGTGAGCTTGTCCTATAATGTAGGACTTTTTGGCAATGTAGTGATTGATTATATGACAATAGGTCACAATAATCGTTATGGTATGTAAATTGAGACACAAGTTTCACAATGCAAATTCTTTTCAAACACCAATAACTGTTTGAAAAATAAAAATATGACTGAATGTTTGATGGAAATATAATGAGTGGAGGCGGAAGAGACGATCAAGGTGACTTTTTACCAATGTTCTCACTAGACGAGGAATACAACGACCCCAATGAATTATTTGATGATCTCTTGCCATTGCTGGCTTTAAAGAATAATGTACTTTTCCCAGGTGTGGTCATTCCAATTACCGTAGGAAGAGACAAGTCAATCAAGGCTTTGAAAGTAGCAGAAAAATCAGGCAAAAATTTGGTGGTTGTCAGTCAGAAAGATCAAACCAAAGAAGACCCCGAAATCACTGATTTATTTGATGTCGCTGTTGTGGCCAGAGTGGTAAAAGTTTTGAAAATGCCCGACGGTGGTACAACTGCCATCTTGCAAGGTAGAAAAAAAGTAAGGCTAGAACAGTTCGTAAGGGAGGAACCTTATTTCGAGGTAAAGTATAGTTTGCTCACAGAATCTGTCGGTGAAGAAGCAGTTAATTTTGAAGCCCTGATTTCAACCATCAGAGATACTGCCAAAAAAATCATCGAACTGTCTCCCAATATTCCTAGTGAAGCGGTGATGATGTTGCAAAATATAAAATCACCTTCCTTTTTACTCAATTTCATTGCTTCCAATACCAGCGCCAAAAGCCACATCAAACAAGAGCTTTTGGAAAATGATACACTATCGGAGAAAGCCAACAGAATATTGGAATTACTCAATGGTGAGTTGCGTATGCTTGAAATCAAAGATCAAATTGAGAATAAAGTTCGTGGTGATATAGAAAAGCAACAACGCGATTACTTCCTCAATCAGCAACTTCGTACCATTCAAGAAGAATTGGGTGGCAACCCTCAGGAAATGGAACTTTTGGAATTGGAAAGAAGAGCCAAAACCAAAGAATGGCCAGAAATAGCCAAAAAACAATTCTTCAAAGAATTAACCAAAGCCAAAAGAGTCAACCCGCAAATTGCTGAATATTCGGTCATGTTGACCTACTTGGAATTCATGCTCGACTTACCTTGGAGTAAAACAACTGACGACAATTTCAATTTACATAATGTCAAGAAAGTTTTGGATGAAGACCATTACGGATTGGAGGATGTGAAGGAAAGAATTTTGGAACACCTTGCTGTTTTAAAACTCAAAGGTGACCTCAAGGCTCCCATTTTATGTCTAGTTGGTCCTCCGGGTGTGGGAAAGACGAGTTTGGGTAAATCAATTGCGAAGGCGCTCAACAGAGAATTTATCAGAATGTCTTTGGGTGGTTTACACGACGAAAGTGAAATCAGAGGGCATCGTAAAACCTATATAGGTGCTATGCCTGGCAGGATATTGAAGTCTATGGAGAAAGCTGGATCATCAAACCCTGTTTTCATATTGGACGAAATCGACAAATTGGGCCGGGATCATAGAGGAGACCCATCATCTGCTTTGCTGGAAGTCCTCGACCCAGAACAAAACAGCACTTTTTATGACAATTATTTGGAAGTGGAATATGACCTCTCCAGGGTTTTGTTCATCGCAACGGCAAATTCGCTGAGCACTGTACAACCTGCATTGCTAGATAGGATGGAAATCATAGATGTGAGTGGCTACAGCACAGAAGAAAAAACACACATTGCGAAGGATTACTTAGTGCCCAAACAGCGCAAAGAGCACGGACTTTTGTCAAAAGATATTACACTTACTCCTGAAGTATTGGAATACGTCATCAACAATTACACCAAGGAATCTGGTGTGAGGAGTTTGGACAGAACCATCGCATCCATCATGAGAAATACGGCCAAGAAAAAGGCCATGGATGAAAAGTACAAGAAAAAACTTTCTATTGACGACGTGGTGCAAATCCTTGGGGCTGAGAAATTCAAAGACGAGGAATATCTGGAAGTGAAAAACCCTGGGGTCGCTGTAGGTTTGGCTTGGACAAGAGTAGGTGGTGACATCTTATTTATTGAAGCCAGTATCAGCAAGGGTAAAGGTAAACTTACACTTACTGGTAATCTAGGTGATGTGATGAAAGAGTCAGCCAGTACTGCCCTGAGTTTCATCAAAGCAAACGCAGAATCAATGGATATCGATCCTGTTTCTTTCGAAAACACAGACTTACATATTCACGTGCCAGAAGGCGCCATTCCCAAAGATGGACCAAGCGCAGGAATCACCATGTTGTGTGCCATAGCCTCGGCTTTCAAGAAAAAACAGATCAAACCTTTTCTAGCCATGACAGGGGAAATTACCTTGAGAGGAAAAGTACTTCCAGTGGGCGGCATCAAAGAAAAAATTCTTGCGGCCAAAAGAGCAGGTATCAAAGAAGTGATGCTTTGTTCAGAAAACAAAAAACACATTGACAAAATAAACGGAGATTTCATCAAAGGAATGAAATTCTTTTATGTGGACACCATGCAACAAGTTTTAGACCACGCAGTCGGTTTTATGAGGTTTTAATAATTGACAAAATATACTAAAAATGCACTACATCGTCATTGGTAAAGATGGAAAAGATTCCGGCGCACAAGATAGAAGAATGGCTGCGCGACCCGATCATTTACAAAAAATGAAAGACCTGAAAGCTGAGGGTCATTTCATTTTTGCCGGGGCTTTGCTAGACGATGCTGGTGATAAAATGGTGGGATCTGCCATTGTCATGGAATTTGATTCAGAAAATGACCTGCAATCTTGGTTGTCCTCAGAACCCTACATCAATGGCAAGGTTTGGGAACATTATGAGGTCATAAAATTTAAAATTGCCCAAATCTAGGAGCAGTATAAACTGGTTTTTTCAAACCCAATCAGCATTGAAATCCAATTGAAATAAATGTGATTCAAAATATTTTGTATTTTTAAATTTCTTGTGAAAGTTGAGCATTCACCTAGAGGCTATGTTTTGGTAAATCAACCATTTTGCCTCATGGAAAAA
Source organism: Saprospiraceae bacterium (assembly GCA_016715105.1). Lineage (GTDB taxonomy): Bacteria > Bacteroidota > Bacteroidia > Chitinophagales > Saprospiraceae > JADKBO01. The sequence goes on from JADKBO010000026.1 coordinate 36,236, forward strand.
TACTCAATTTAAAACTTGGATTTAAGCACTTGATTGACTCATACAGATTTTGAAAGATGGATAAAAATAACATCAAAAAGGAGTATTCTAATGGTGAAATTACGGTGATTTGGCAATCCGGAAAATGTATTCATTCAGGGAACTGTGTGCGAAACTTACACCAAGTATTCAAACCAAAAGAGCAACCTTGGATTAAAATGGAAGCTGCAAGTTCTGAAGAAATTGTCAATGCGGTTGCCAAATGTCCTTCTGGTGCTTTGTCTATAAAATAGCGTTCAAAAAAAAGCCCTTTGTTTTCTTTTTTTGAAAAACCAAGAGCTTTTTTCCCCTTTGTGTATAATGTTCCTCCGTGAAAAGACCTATTATGGATCTACAACCACATTTACATTTCCAAGAATGCTTACGTTGCCTAAATTTGTAAAGGTGGTGCCCGTTCCCATTATTCCATTTTTTTCATGAATGGTCACATTTTCCATAATCAAATTGCCATTATTGAGCAATGCCCTATTATTCAAATTGGTAGCCGCATAAAGATCGACATATTTTAAAGATAGTGTTTTTGAACCTTCGATTCTAAATATTGGACCAGTCGGACCAATTGCTTTTACAATGGAGACTGTACCAGAAGTTTGGTGAATATTGAGGTTTTTGGAAATTTTTATTTCACCTGAAGTAAGTTTGATTGTATCACTGCCAATACCATCAACAAGAGATGGATCAAAACCAATTGTTGCACCATCTACAGCACAAGCAACTGCACGTCTCAAAGAGCCTAAACCGTCATCTAAAGTATTGGTTACTGTAGTAGAGCAATCCCCACTGGCATCATAAACGGTACTTTCCCATAATCCTCGACCATATGTTGAAGCTCTTAATTTTGAAGTGGGATAATATATTTCTAAATCTGTGACCTTTGTGTTGGCCATATCATTGAAATAGGGGATCCAGTTTGTTAGAGTATTGTTGGTATAATATATGCCAATATCTGCTCCAATATAAACAGCATCATTCGGATCATTTTTTAAATAAACAATGGTATTTATTGGCAAATTTGGCAAAGCAGCAGAATGAACGTCTGTCCAGGTAGTGCCACCATCAGTGGTTTTATATACTTTTGTATCAGTGTTATAACCAGAAAAAACAATCCATACTTTATCCGGATCAGTATTTGAAATGGCAATGTTGCTCATATATGCGGAACCGACAGGTAAACCACCTGTGGCATCTGTCCACGACATTCCTCCATCTGTAGTTCTGGAGACTGCATTTTCTTTTATCGTATAAATAATAGAAGAGTTACCCGGGTATATTGCAAATCTGATCACACTTCCTGTTCCTGAAGGTGTACCAATAGAGTACCAATTGTGATTGTCGAATTCAGCCTGGGCATAGTCGTCACTTCTATATAATTCAGGCCGACCACCAGCATAACAAGTTGTTGAAGTGACAGGGTCCTGAATGATGGGGCTGAAAAACTCTGTTCCAGCTGGAAGTCCATGACCATTAAGAGTGTATTTATTGATTCCTGCATCAGGAGAATAACTGTGATTACCGTTTGGATCAGAAATAACGATTGCATCACTGTTTGTATAATCAATAAAAGCGCTTTCACCATCGCCTCCTCCTATGTAGTCCCAAACACCTCCCGTGTTTTTTAAATTTCCTATATCTTGTAAGCCTGTAATCATAATGGCATCGTCTGCAGCCAGTGCAACATCTGTTTGTTGAGCGACCCTGATGTCATTTGCAATATAAGTCCAACTTACCCCGTCATTTGTAGATCTCGAAATTCCACCATCACAAGCAGCGAAAATGGTTTTGCCGTCACCGGGTAAATATGCAACCCATTGTATGTCAGCATGAACATATGGAGCAATAGGATCACCACCAGGGTTCATTGGGTCTGTACCATACCAATATGTGAGTAAGGTCCAATTTACACCGCCATCTGTAGACCTCCACTGATTTATACCGCCTATGATAAGTGAATCTACATTGGTATGAGAGACGGCAATTGCCAGATCATGCGAAGCCTGTCCACCATTACCTGAAGCTGGAATATCAGTATTTAATATATTAGGTGAAACAGATTGTGTACCAAAAGTAGAACCACTATCAACAGATTTATATAAGCCTTTATAACCGCCTTCATCGTTTCCAGCCAATGCATAAACTACCTCATTATCAGCTGGTGAAACACCTAAAAGAATCCTTGAGATGGTTGAAGGCGCAGGGAGTCCCGCTGAAATAGGTGTCCAATTTTCACCGTTATCACTTGATTTCCAGAAAATATTACTAGCAGATCGACCGCTAGCATATAAGGTATTGTGATCTCCTGGTTTAAACACCACATCATCAATATTGTAACTGCCACCCAAACTAGTTTGAGCATAGGATAACCAACCATCCGTTGTTCTGAAGATGCCCCCGTCGGATGCAGCCAACATAATCAATGGGTCGGTAGGGTCCATGATCAACCTTCTGATCGAGTATAGGTCACTGATTTGAAATGTTAAATTAGTTGGCAACCAATTGACTCCACCATCTATTGTTTTCAAAACACCAATGCTTTTTTTGTCTGCTTCCCAACTTCCTGTTGCCAAATACATTGTCGTTGGTATTGTGGGGTGAATAACCAAATCTGAACAACCAATGACCGCTAAGTAATCATTTTTTGTTGTCCATTGGGGATTTGAAGCATTACCATTTTTAGTTTTCCATAAGCCTCCGTCTGGAGTACTTACATACATAATATTGCTATCTGTAGGGTCAAATTTTATAAAATCTACGCGGCCCATTCCCGCATCATAGCCAGAAGGTCGCGTAAGCGGTCCCAATTCTCTCCAATTTCCTGCCCGCTCTGTTTTTTTGTTAAACAATTGTCTATTTTCAGCTTTCCAAGCAAGGAAGTTCTGATAATTTGAAGATGGAAGAGATAAATCCCCACTTGGATATACTCTTGGTTTCGTAAGGGTTTCCCACCTTTTGAATACTTTATACCCAGTCCCTTTGCCTGGCTTCGATCCAGTTCTTTGATTTCTTTGATCCCAATACTCGTAAAAATCTCTTTGTACCTCATAGAACGTGGCATTTTTATTTCCTCCCATTTTTTGCCAACTCAAATTGACAGTCTTTTGAGAAAAAATAATTGTAGAAATGAAACAAAAAGAAAAGATAAACAGCAAGTTGCTAGTTCGAAAAGTGTTAATCATATGAAGTTTTATTTTAATTAATTTTGAAGATGGTTTGTTGTTAGGTAACTATAATATGCTGGAATTCATTAATGTCTACAAATAACATTCAATTTTCTATTTGATGATAATTTAGGTTGGTGACAAAATGGGTGACAAAATATATTTGATTGATAGCTAATAAGTTGACAGGTTAATTTAAATAATCTATATGAAGAGATATTATGCTAATTTGTAAAAAATAACAAATCATAATGACACCTAATCATTCAAAATTTTAGTAATGTTGAATTACTTTATATGATTTATATAAATTTACTTTAAACTCCATTAAATGAAACAGTTTTGGTTTTGGTTTATTTACATTATTTTCATAGGTGTAATTTCTGCACAGAGTAATTTTAAAACGGGTTTAAAAAATTCCAATCCTGTTGATTTAAAGATTGATATCCCAATTGATAGCGCAATCTCTATTCATAAAAATTATCTACAAAATGCTAAAAACAAAAAGGATACCTTAAGACAACTTTACGGACACTTTTACCTCTATGTAGACTATTACAAGAAGGATGATTATGCCTCTGTGCAAAAGCATTTTTTGGAAGCGTCCAATTTGGTTAATGAAGCCAGTAATCCTGCTTGGAAGGCAGCTATCTGCATGAGGAAAGCACATATGATTGAATTGATTGATGCTGATATCCCTGCAGCCATCACACAATATGAAAAAGCCATAAATTATTGTAAAATAGCGAAGGACAGTTTTTGTATTGCGGAATGTTTAGAGCAATTGAGTAATCTTAATTCCTCAATAGGTAATTATGAAATTGCAGAAACTTATTTTGATGAAGCCATCGTGTGGATGCGGAAATTCGGCGGAATGGCAGAAATGGCACTTGCTTATAACAACTATAGTATATTGCTTTCAAATCAAGGAAAGCTTAAAGAATCTATTGTTTATTTAGACAGTGCCATCATGATTGCTGTGGAAAAGAAGGATTTATACAAAGAAATGATGTACAAATCCAACCTTGCTGCAAAATATACCCTAATGAATATGCCCAAAAAAGCCATAGATATATATAAACAATGTATCATCACAAACACTCAAAATCAGTGGTATGACCTATTACGTTACAATTATTCTGGTATAGCTGATGCTTACGAAAAAAATGGAAATCTTGAGAAAACCAATGAATTTACACATAATTATTATTTGCTCAATGACAGCATAAAAGGCGCAGAAGTCAAGTTAAAAATATCACAGCTGGAAACAGAAAATGAAATCAATAAAAGAGAAGTCCTTTTAGAAAAAAATGCTAAAGAGTTGGCTGTTATCAGCGCAAAAAATATGCGTAACTTTTGGATGATGTTGTCCGCACTTGCACTATCTGCATTTGCATTTTTACTATGGATATCCCAAAAGAAGAAACACAAAATAGACAATTTGCAAAACAAAAAATATTTAACTGATTTAACAACGATCATACTAAAAAAGAATTTATTGATCTCTTCTCAAAATGAAGAACTTGAAAAGTCAAAATTAAAGTCTGACCTTATTGATAATAATGACTTGGAGGCTGTGGATATTGAAGATCAAATATTTAACACCAAAATTTTGAATGATGATGATTACCATACATTCAAAGCTTATTTTGAAAAAGCTTATCCGGGATATCTGCTTAAGATAAGAAAAAACTGGCGAGATATTACCGCAGCAGAAGAACGATTATTTTTGCTGATTAAATTAAAATTGAAAAACAAAGACATTGCTGATATTCTAGGAATATCAGCTACAAGTGTAAAGAAAACTAGGAATAGATTGCGCAAGAAATTAAATTTACCGGAAGACTTGGAACTCGAAACATTTGTCGATGAATTTTAAGACACTATATTCAACTATTTTCAACATTTGGTCATAACAAAACTGATGGATAGACGGCATTTCAATAAACAACTTTTAACCGTAGGAGCAGCCTATTCCATATATCCACAATACTCTACTTTCATGAATGAAATCACCAAAATGAACCAATTGAAACCTGGAGACACCGTAGGACTTATTGCTCCTTCTGGACCACTCAAAGACGATCGTTTTGAAAAAGCATTCCAAACCATGGAAAGGTTTGGTTTGGTTGTCAAATATTCAGAAAATATTTACAAAAAATATGGCTACCTGGCTGGAACTGATGAAGAACGATTAGCTGACATTCATGCCATGTATAGCGACAAATCTGTGAAAGCTATTTGGTGCCTCAGAGGAGGTTATGGCACAGCAAGATTACTGGATGATTTAGACTACAAACTCATCAAGGCGAATCCAAAACCCATCATTGGTTATAGCGACATCACTGCATTACTTTTAGCCATCTATCAAAAGACTGGTCAACAAGGTTTTCATGCCAATATTGCAGCCTCAGATTATACCGACTTTACCTTCAAGCACACTTATGAAATGTTGATGGGAGAACGTAAAGAATTTATTTTTGAGGCAGATACCCAGGAAGATAAAGGTATTGTCTACGAACCTTATACCATCACTCCGGGAATTGCCGAAGGTCCATTGATCGGTGGAAATCTCACGCTTTTGGCCTCCATGGTTGGTACCAAATACAATCCTAATTACAAAAATAAAATCGTCTTTATAGAAGACGTAGGTGAAAAGCCCTACCGCGTTGACCGAATGTTGGTTCAAATGTTGCAAGGGACAGACTTGGCCAAAGCTGCAGGTATAGTTTTTGGCCACTTCGTAGATTGCAATGGTGAGGACGAAGCCTTTACATTCACACTTCGGGAAACCTTGACAAAACTCATACAACCATTAAAAATTCCAGCTTATTATGGCGCACCTTTTGGGCATCGCAAAGACATTGCACCCATTCCTATTGGAGGAAATGGCAGCATAGATGCCGAAAAAATGCAACTCATGATCGCTATTTAAACTTTTACTTTTGAAAGATACACCAGTCCAAAGTAACTTTTTCATCATTGGTTTACCTCGTTCTGGTACTACTCTACTCGAGCAAATGCTCGACGCACATTCAAAAGTTGCTGTCTGTCCTGAGATTTCTTCTGGGATGGCTTTTTCCAGAATTTTGAAAGATGATCAACAAATTGATTACCAAAAGGGACTCCTTTTGCTCAATGCTTTTCACCAATGGGCCAAATCTTTTGACGACCCAATCAAAGATTGCTTGAATCAATTGGCTACTACCGAGTCCTATTATCCATTGAATGCCAATGAATTCTATGACACATTGATGAAGCTTTATACTACTACCAAAAACGCTGAAATATTTGGTGAAAAAACTCCAGAAAACTTGTTTTATTTACCCACCATCAAACGGATATTACCTCATAGCAAATACATTGTTTTGATCAGAAATCCAATGGATGTTTTATTATCCATGTGTGAATGCCTCGGTTTGGCGCTCAAAGAATCTGTCACTGATCGATTGATCTTTCAACTCGCCCCAATAGTAAAAAAGGGCTTACATGAATTGTACGTCAAAAAAAATCTTGTAGGACAAAAACAAATATGGATCCACTATGAAACATTGATTGCAAATCCCGAATCTACGCTCAAAGACTTGTGTCAATTTCTGGATATAACCTATGAACAAGAAATGATGGCTTTTCAATTTAGGAAGAAGTTTGTGGAAGGTGCAACTTATGACCGCATCATTCATCAAGGCTTGGACCAACCCATAACAAACGCGAGAATTGACAGATATAAACAGGTATTCACAAAACAGCAAATCTATTGGATCTATTTATATCTACTTCCTGAAATCCAATTTTTGCCCAATAAATTTGAACCCGAAAAAGTCTCCCTTCCCATCAAAAAGCATTTGAAATTAATTTATTTGAGATTAGTTTTTGCTTTAAGATTTCAGGCTATATCCGAATTTAAGAAAAGATCTCATCACCAAATAAAATACCAATTAATTAAAGTATTTGGACATTCATTTATAGGAAAATTCCTCACAAGAAATTTGAAATGGGACAAAGCAGATTGGGTGTAATCAGCTGAGGTTTCAGACGATCTCATGAACAATCCTAAGGCTTTAAAAGAAAGAAAGTCAAAAAAAATACGATTGTAGTTTTAAGCATTTAAACGAAGATCGATTACTTCACATAAATCTTATTGGAATAAACCAACTCGTATTCATAGGCTACCTCTTCTATAAATCGGGTTTGGTAAATGGTGTGGTGCGGTTTCCCAAATAAATTTTCTTCAACTTGCAAAAACAATTCGTCAGCATTATTTCCTACATCAGCAATTTTATTTGCTATACCCACAGGAGTGCTTACAATCTTACATCCATTGGCATAGGCTTCAACCATCACCATGCCAAAACCTTCAAAATTGGCAGTGTGCAAAAATATCTTTGATTGGGCCATCATTTCAAGCAAGTCTGGTCGTGGAATAAATTCCTTGATTGTTATTTGATTCGTCAACCCAGCTTGCTCAATTTTTGATTGCAAAGGTTTATACATTTGCCCAGAACCTATCAAAACAGCACGAATATTGGGATATTTTGTGGCTATTTTAAAAACCACTTCCAGCCATAATTCATAATTTTTCAATGGGATCAGAGAGCCACATCCCAATATATCAATGGGCCTATTTGGTGTTAAATTGTATACAACATCTGCTCTGGCAATACCCCAATAAATGATGTGATTGAGATTTTTTCCAGTAGTTTGATGTAAAACTTGTTTTTGAAAATCAGAAATAGCAATCAAGTCGTCATAATCATATGACTTGAGATATTTGAGGTATTTATTAGATGGTAAAACATCTTGTCCCATCAAAGTATTTACATGTGGGACGCCCAAATATTGGCTCAGTCTATTTCCTACCATCCATGCTGGACCAACCCAGAAACTATGAATGACTTGAAAGGGTTTCGCATTATAGGCTTTAACCGCATAATAAAAACTCACTATCCAATTGATCCACCGCAATTTTCGGGTTTTGAATTTACATGCCGAATGTACCTGGATACCATTCCAAAGATAAGGTTTACCAGTATATGGAAAATTGATGGCAATGATTTCAAGTTCGATGCCTCGGGCGACAAGAGCTTTGGCCAATAGCTGCATAGGTGGTATGCTATTTACCATTGATTCATTGGGTGCAAAACCTGGGGTGATCCACAAAACTCTCATCAATAATTAGGATTCTATTACAAAATTAGATCAAAGGTCATTCCATTTCCCGAATGTGATATGACCTTCTAATTTCAAATATAAAATTTAATTCTCCCAATGCCTTGGTTTTGTGCACAACATTCAATTCAAAATGATTAATTGATGCAATTGCAGTAATTTTATCAATATCACAATCTTCACTTAGGATCATCAAAACTTTAGAATGTTCATTCATATAATCTCCCATTTGTTGAAAAAGTTTTTCAAAATACTCAAAGTTTGCACCACAGAAAAAGGCCATTTCTTGGAAATTTTGAGGTGTTTTAGGATAATATGGTGGATTGATCAACACAAAATCAAATATTTGAATAGGTATATTTTGAAAGAGATCAGACAATAATAGGCTTCCATTTAACTTATTTTTTTCCAAACTAGTTTGTATGGATTCAATGGCCAAAGGATTGATGTCGCTCGCTGTTACCACTGCTCCATTCCGCGCGGCAAACAATGAAATCATGCCACTTCCAGCACCTAATTCCAGAACTTTTTTATCAAGTAAATCAAATTGTAAAAGATATTTTAAAAGTATTTTAGTGCTCAATAGATATCCTGGATGAAAAACAGACGGTAATATTTTGACCTGAACACCTTGGTATTTAAACCATCTAGGTTTTGACAAATACCAATTTTGAAACCTCGACAAAACTGGTTGAAGTATGCTTTTTATAAATGGTCTGAATTTGTCCTTTAAAAAATGCTGAGCCATCATTTCACTTTTTGTTTTTCAACTTTTTCAATTGTAAATCTAAAAACCTCTGATTTTTAGCAAGTTTTTGCTGAAATACCAGTGGATCTCCGGATTAAAGTCACTTTCATTTATTGTTATTTTTACTTAAATTATACCTTATATTTGAATTCCTCTTTTAATTGAAAGAGGAAAAGTAATGATTTATTTCAGACAGATTTAGAAAAGCAGTCTTTTTGGTCATGGCTCAGAAAATAATGTCTTTTTTTTTATTGTTGAATGGTTTCCTCTTACAGGGTCAGGAAGGGTTTTTCAAAAAACTAAACTTTGATACAACCGCTGTCAAAGCTGCCACAGTCACTGGTGTTTATCAAGCTTTAGATGGCCACCTTTGGTTACTCAATAGCAACAATGAATTAAAACCCAATGATGTTATATCCACGTTATCAAAAGTAAGCGTTTATATAGATCCTGTATCCTCTTCCTATCTCACCATCAAAGGAAGCACTAAAAATCCTTATATACTTGCATTTGCTGAAGGTGCAGACAGGGCCAAATACTTTTTCATACACCTAGACGATGATCCGGACTTAAATGCGGTGAATTCGACCATACTGCTGGCGAAATTTGATGAAAATATGGTCCAGCAATGGGTAGTAAACATTACACCAAAAAGGACAGGCATTTATCAATTTGCTACAGAAGCCAAGGTTCAGCTCCTCATTTTGCCCAACGGTGACCTCATTTGCCAATATTCAAATTATCAGGTTAATAATCAATTGAGCGAAAAAGTGATCTTGAGTCTGGATAATAATGGACAAATTAAATGGTCAAAAACACTCAATAATGTCTTGACACAAGACATGAAAATGGTCTATCGGCTACCGAGTAATGAAATTATTTGGTCAGGTTATATTTTCAATAATGTATCGTCGCAATCGACCGTCGTCATCTATCACCTCAACTCAGCAAATGGTGAACTAAATAAAATATATGCTTTAGAAGGATTGGTCTCTCAAGTACCAATTTCAATGCATTTGACAACGCTCAACCGGTTAGTTTTCCTTACTTCAGGTAATACGGTCATTACAACCGATGGTGTGGGTGGCTTACTTTGGGCTTATACATATAGAGACAATGAAGAATCCAGAGCACGTATGCTCAATGCCATTCCCATGAACGGCAATGCACTGGGTATCATCATCCAAAGGTTCGGATTTTTGGGTTCTGAGATGTTAAAAATCGATTTAGATGGGGATGTTTTATTGTCCCGAAGATACCATTCTTTTAGGCTCACGAATGGTCCAATTTTTCCAGGCTTTAGCCACAATGAGATTTATGCACCTGCACAAACTCAGAATGAAGAGGGTACTGCTCAACTGCAAGGCATGGTTCACCTACACGAAGACTTGAGTGTGAGCCCATGTGAAAAACAAGCTTTTTGTTTTGTAAAAACGCCAACTAATATGGTATTTTTTAATCATGGAAACGACTTAGTCAATTATATTTTGGACCCTAGGAGTATAATACTCCCCAGTTTTGAATGGAAAAATTTAACATTCCAATCAGAAACACATTGTTTCTTGGGCGAACGACCTCAAGCTTCCTTCTCCACCGAGGATACGATTTGCGTAGGTGAACTTGTCAATTTTATGGAATTAAAAAACCAAAATGCAGATTCCTCCACTTGGCAAACTGTAGGAGGAAATCCCGACAAATATTTTGGTAAAGGTCCTCCAAAACTTTCATACCTGGTTGGCGGTAATTTCACCATCCGCCATCTGATGAAAGCTGGTTGTCTGGTCGATACTTTTGAACAAAAAATAGTGGTTTTAGAAAATCCAAAATTCAATTTACCGGATAGTATTTTTTTATGTCAGGGAAATAAGGGAATTCAAAATCTGGCAATTTCTAATGTTACGAACTACAAATGGAGCGATGGATTCCCCAGTATTGACCGGACATTTGACAGTGAAGGTAGCTTCATACTGCAAGCAGATAATCAGGGCTTTTGTCAAATTTCAGATACAGTGTCTACAAGAAGTATTGAGCTCAATACAAACTTCCTAACTCCTAATTTACTGTGCACTGAGGATTCTATAAATTTTCTACTCCTCATCCAAGACCAAAATCCTCGCGGAACTGAATATGATTTTTTATTTGCACCTCCTCAAAGATTGAAACCTTTTCAAAATGGTTATATAGGATTTATCAATTCTGGGAGTGTCAGTATCACCATGAAAGTGAGCTTGCAAGGATGCGAAGCGGAAATAACCAAAATGACAAATGTATTTTCGAGTCCATTTCCAATTCCAACAGATGACACTCTTGTTTGTAGCGGTATTCTTGAAATACCCATTACGGCAACCAATGCCACCTCCTGGAAATGGTCAGATAACGATACCTCCAGCATAAAGAAAATATTTGATCCTGGAATTTATCAATATACGCTTGCCAATGAGTTTTGTGAATCACAACATCAGTTAAAAGTGGGGTTTCTGGATTTTTCCGGGGAGATTCTGGCGGATTCTATCTACTGTATCAATGACAAAATAGTCATCGATTTTCAACCTAACCAATCCTACTCCAACGTAAATTATGATTGGAATTTTTCACATAACAATCAAATAGAAAAGTACAATACCAAAAGTTTTGAAATCCTATTTGATGATGCTGGAGTCCACCAACTAACGCTCAAAGCCCAAAAGGATAATTGCATGACCCAACAAACATTTAATATTGAAGTGGTAGAATTACCAATCATAGATTTTGGGAGAGACAATCCTTCCTTATTGATCGACAGCTTAATTCTACTGCCTACCGTAACGCCAACACAAGCTACATTGGCTTGGAAAGATGGGTATTCATTTATAGAGAGAATTGTCAGTGAACCAGGCATTTATGTGATTACTGCATCGATTGGAACTTGTACAACTGAGGATGAAATAGAAATCAAAAGAGGTGTGGAAGTATATACCCCCAACATCCTTAAAAAAGGAGGAGCTCCGATGGAAATCAAGTTATCAGACCCAAATACCCAAATTTTGGAATTTCTCATTTTTGATAGATTTGGAAATATTGTCTACAAATCTCAAGGAGAACCGTGGGATGGTGCAAATGTGGTTCAAGGTGTATATGCATTTGCCATTCGTCTGCAGTTTGCTTCCGGAAAAGAGGAATGGCTACACGGTGATGTCACCGTTGTTGAATGATGTTTATATTAGACTGAGATCGGAAATCGGAAATTTTGGCCACGAGCTTCGAGCCACGAGCTTCGAGAATGCTTTTTTTTAGATAAGATTAGCTTTAGTTCAAAATAATCAATGCAATTTTAGAAACAGTCCTTTGAAAAATAATTACTATTTAGAAAAAACCCTCTCCCCAATCAAATACAACCTCCACCCATCACCATAATCCGACACCAAAGTGAGCTCATGATTTTTTTTCAAAAACTCCCAATTAATCATCGGATTCAGACCCTTCCATTGCAACATCAATTTATCCTCATTGAATAAGACAAAATCACCTGGATTAAAAGTGGTGATAACCTCCTTAAATAAATTGATACTTTTGAAAGGAATTCCCCGAGACTTCAATGCAACATCAATGTCAAAACTATACAAGATTCTAGAATCCTTTTCCGAAGAAACAATTGTAGATTGATTATTTAAATGCTCCACAATCCGTTTCTCCAAGGCCATTCTTTTCATACTCGGTAACATTGCCCTTCCAAATAATAAAGCCTGAAATATTACCAGAGAAATTAAAATCCAAAATTTATATTTCTCAACCACCTTATTGGAGAAATGAGCATATCCATAAAAGCAAAGAATTAAGACATAAGGAAAAATAATTAATAAATGTCTAGAGTTTTGATCAGGATTCCCAGCTAAGAAAATTGCATATGTTAAATAACTGATGGCTATCAACAAGTTTAATGGCAACCAACTCTTTTTATCTTGAAATAATTTATAAACAAAAACAAAGCCCAAAAACATAAACCCTAAATGAAAAAAAGGCGAAAAAATAAATGCGATATTGGGAATTGTATGATTAGTAATTCCATCACTGGTCTGGAAACTATTGGCAAATGCATTGGTCCACGACCATTCAGTAATTCCATGATGATTCAAAAAAGCAACATCACCACATTTGAACAAATCATGGATAAAATAAACAATAACAGGCAAAATCAAGACTAATAAATGACTCAGCTTCCTTACACTTTTTATCCAGACATAAATGCCATACAGGGCTAAAGGAAGCAAAGCAACAATTACCGGATACCTTACCAAAACACCCAAACAAAGACCCAATACGCCCATTGTCAAAGAAAGAAAACGATACTTTTGGGAATAATCATAAAAGTAATACGCACTAAAAGTCACCCAAAAACTAGCAAACATATCCGAACTGGTAACCATTGCAGCGCGCAGGAAATATGGAGCAAAAACACCAAATATGAGTAGATAAGAAAAAACAATTCGGTCATCATGTTTTACTTCTTCCCTCTTATTTTGCTCGGTTATAAATTTTTGAACATAAAAAAGTACACCCGACAAACTCAAACAGCTAACTAGTTGCATAGATAGCGGAATAGAAATTCCAAGGTAACTTAGCAATGCCCCAAACAAAGGATAACCAGGTGGCCAAAAAAAACTTCCAGGATGCGCGCCTCCATCAAACCAATTGCGAATATTTTTGGCATAGTCCACATAAGCATAGCCATCTTGGCCCGCCATTCCATCAAATCCAAGTAAACGTAAAATAATTAAAATGAAAATGGGAATGATAAAAAGTAAAATGCTGTATAGAACATTTGCTTCTTTACTTTTTATCCTGTTTTCTATCATCTAACCTTTTTTATATACGTTGATCAAAAACGAAAATACCATTGGTTTTGAAAAATGCCCGTCAAAGTTTGACTGGATTCTAAAAATAGTCATACTATAATTGCCTTAATATCCGAAATTTTCCAAACCCCCAAAATCTTCCTATTCAAATTTTGTAATGAGTGTTCAATGGTGTTTTCCTCAATTACATACATTGGCTGAGGTAAATTAAATGGCGGCAAAGTCAAATTGATCGGTCTCCAATTTCCAGTGATGATATCAACATTATTTTGATGGTCTGGAAAGGTGGTCGTCATGAGAAAGGTAGCTTTGGACTCCATCATATTTTTCAAAGAGGCAAAAATCAACTCAATAGAAAAATGCACCAAACAATCCCGGTTGATGATCAAATCACATGTGGGTAAAGCATCTTTCGTAATATCTAAGGTTTGAAATAAAATGCCGTCCCTTCCATAAAATTGCTGATTTTTACGCACCATCTCTTCGACAATATCTGCACCAACATACTTTATATTACTCAAGTTCAAGTGTCGCATCCAATTAAAATCTCCACAGGGAATATCCAAAATGGTATGGATTTCATGATGGGAATTGAAGGTATTTATCCTTTCTATGATGCCCTTTGTATGTCCAATGGTTGATCCAGGACCAGAAACACTTTCAGGATTATTCCAATAATTGTTTTTATAAATATAGGTGAAAACTTCCCTGATGTTTTTATTCGAAAAAGTCTTTTGTTTATAATTTTTTTTGAATTGTTGGTACATACGGATTACCCGATTGGGCAGCCATTTTTTCATCATTCGTTTCAAACCAACCACCATTCCTTCCAAACTCATTTACTTAATTGATAAAGATAGAAATATTGATCATTAGATTGGAGTGATATTTTTTCAAGTTTGACAGTGTGCTTTATATTATTCAAAAAGTTAGCAGGCAATTTATTTCCAATATAAGCCCAGTATTTGGCACTTTCATTGTTTGTCAATTGTTCAAGTACAGAATTATTCAAAGCAGCCTCCTCAATAGACCAACCTCGCCTTTTAGATCGGTATAAAATATTAGGATTTCTACAATCCATATTTTTATACGTCACTATGACCAAATCACTCTCTGCGGTATTTGTGTTGATCAAATGAGCTATTTCAACATAATCCTTTGGAATTTTATAATAGGCCCATTCTGCATATCCAAAGTTTAAACATGCCAATAAACCAATAGATAGATAGACATTTATTCCATATTTAGCGTACAACTTTTGTATACCCAAACCAATTACCAAAGCCACTGGTGCCAGCAATGGGATTTGATAATAATTGTGCACAAAATTTAAATTGAAAAAAATCAACACAAAGATTACAACACCGGCCAACCAAAAATATAAAATGGACCGGTTGTTTACATTTCTAATTTGAAAACCTCCAAACAAAAGGAATACCATTCCCCCCAAACCCGCCACGTCCAAGATGCCCCGACTCAATAATATTTTCCAAGGATATAAACTCAATCTTTGAGTCAAACCTCCGAAATACCAACCCACACTTTGTGTCATTGGATGGTAGTGCAGTATAAAATCCCAATTGGGCGAAAGACTATTTACTGCATAAACGTGCTTTTGCCACAGGATAAATGCAGCAATCGGAATCAAGAATAAAATTCCATATTTAGCAAACCATTTCCATTGCTTTTGCAAATGGAGGTAAGCCAACATGGGCAAACAGAAATAAAAAGCATAGGGGATTTTTATAAGGAAAGCCAATATACAAGCAATTACACTGATGATCAGTGGTGCCAGCTTCTTTTGTTGAATGGCCAGCAGAAAGTAATAAAACATGGCATGACTACACATGATTACAAAGAAATCTATGTGTATGGCTCTTGAATAAAAAAAACTCAAAGGCAAAGCCAAATAGACCAACGTTGAGATTCTACTCAGTTCCTGTCCGAAAAGAAAATCTACAACTTTATATAAATAGTAAATTGCCCCCATAAAGAAACTCAGGAAAATGAATCTGGCTAGAGGAATCGATTCAGTAAAAAGTTGGTAAAAAATAGCTACAATGGCTTCTGGTAGTGGAAATTCCAGAATGACCGTATCGGAAGCTCCCATCCAACAAACAGCCGGGTATAAAAGATCAACGCCATTTTTATAAAAGTCGTAAATATAAAAAGCGGTATCACTCTGTCTCCAATCATGCGGAGCATCAAGTTCTGTCCCGAAGTGCAAAAAACGCAAAGCGATCAAAACACATGCGAGTACAAAAAATGAAGATTGACTCATCTTTTTGATCATTACCGCACTATTTTTATCCAAGGGAATGGAGAATCATTTTTGAATATCTTCCTTCCGATTCTTGAAATTAGCAGATCGGGTTGGTAAAGTTTTTCATAATTGAACTTTTCAAAAGCTTCCCAGGAATGATGGTGATAATCATAACCAGCAAGTTGCATTTCCTCGTAATATAGTCTGCTGCGTGCTTTCGCTGCTTCCACATCATTTGAATGATATATGGGACTGTCCAAGATGTGCACTTCACCCAAAGGTTTGAGTAATTCAATTAATCGCTCAATCAATAAATCTACCCTGGGAAAATACTGGATGGCACTGTTGATGGTCACCACATCAAAATGCGCTTTCGGTAATTCCGCTGTAAAAATATCTCCGTAAGCAAATTTACATCGGCTGCCAATTGTGAGCCTTGCCGCTTGTTTGAGTTCCAATAGATTAATATCCAAACCCAATACTTCCCGATGATCTGCATGCGTCAACAACTTTGTAAACCAACCATTCCCACAACCGAGGTCAAGTACATTTAAAATTGGTTTTTTATTTAAATAGGATACAACCCTTTCAGCAGATTTTTTTCTGATTTGCCATTCTTGATATTGGGGATGTGAAGCGTTTATGGCAGGCAGCAATTTTACTTCTTCATCCGTATAAATTCTATTTTCCTTTTGTCTGATTGCCAAATAATGGTCTTCAAAATGGGTGTCAACTTCATTCAATAAATACACACCTTCCCGTGAATTAAAAGTTTTTAAAAACTCCATAACTTATTGATTGAAGCAGTGGACATTATTCGTACTATTTTATTGCAAAAAGCAATGAAGATCATAAGTTCCTAAAATCAGGTGTTTTGACCTCACAACAGGCAATTTTACAAAAATAAAATGGGAAAGCTTGGGAAAAGTGTTTATTGAATAAAATAGAAATCCCAGCTAATATCATACGGCTTGTTGCGCCGTCGGCTACAAAATCTCACAAAAGTTTACCAACTTATCTCATTAAAATACCAAATCAATTTTTCATTTGTATCTAAATGTTCTTGAAGTTCTGATATCAAATTGAAATCCATAATTTTAAGTTTAATTCTTAAGTTCTCCTGTTTATATGTATCCTGTCTTTACAATTACTTCCAACAGTCAAGCATATGCAAAGTGCGGGGTTTTGGAGTGATTCACTGTCCACTCAAAGTAAAGTTTCAAGAGTAAAAATGCTCATTTTTAGCGGTTCAGCCCGCATCAAGCTTATACAATGTTAGCGGTTCTTGCCACTGTTTGCAGGCATTGCTTCTATAACGTGTATTTCGTTTCCATCAGGGTCTTGTATCATGATAGTTTTTGCACCGTAGGGCATTCTTTCAATAATAGGTTGCTCGTATTTGCCAGATTTGTAATCGTTGCTCACCTCCATAAGCCTCCTTCAGAAAAGCATCCATAGAAATTACCATAAACCGAAGTGTACAAAACCAACATATTTTGGTCCGGTAGGTACGTCACTGATAATTTCAGTCGTGACGTTGACCCACTGTGACAAATGGAGTTCAATGCCATCACTAAATCTCAACCATTTTACAATGTATTGGGGGCTTGGAGGAAAGGGATACGGTATAGTGTCAGCCTGAAAGACTTTGGTGTAAAAATCTACACTACTTTCCAAATTCTTTACATCCAATAAAGTATGGTTATACCAGGCAGTACTTTTTTGGGCAATCGCAAAGGATGCGTTAAAGAAAAGGAGTAGAAGGAGGAAAGACCTTATCATTGTTTTAGATTTTTCTTACAAAGTGAAGATGAAGCATGATGCTAATCCAGCGGTATGCGGCGACTGTGGCGATAGCCCAGCTGACGTTATACCGCTTGTTAGCCTTCGTTTAGTGGTTTTTTCTATCTTTTATTGCATGGATCCGACCTTTCATTCTAATTCCTGGTTAATCAAATCATTGATTTCAGTTGCTTGTATCTTTAAATCCTTATAAAAATGAAGCAGATTACTGTGTTTATTCAAAAACATAAGTTGAAATGTTTCCATCAATTTAAATTCATAGGAAGTGGGTTTGTTGATAAAACTAAAGTCTTTCTTGTAATTCAATGAGTTCAACTGCAAAACATATCAACGTTCCAGGGATATTGCTTACGTACAGGAATGATTACCGGTGGCATATTTGAATTCCATCCAATTCCATTTATTGAACTTTGGCATTTGACTCTTCAAGTTATCGATAAAGAACAAATCCTTCAACCCATCAAATATATTTGCTTTAGGTTCTCCCAATTCGTTGATTGCAATTTGTTTTAAATTCTCGAAAGTTGATCCAGCGATTGACTCGCTAAAAATTAGTCCTGAAGGATATTGTGAGTCTACGCAATATATTATTTCCTCTTGTTCAAATTTTGACGCAACCATTCTAACCATTTTAATAATATATTCAGCAATTTCTGGTTCGTGTAGATTTGCATATTTATGTTCAGGACTTGGACATATCATAATTGTTTTCCGATTAAATCTTATATCGCAATAAAAAGTAGTTAGCCTATTTGTTCCTATAAGTATATTGATTCTTTTTTCTCCTCTACTTTCTTCAAATTCCCAGATTCTATAAAGAGACTCTAAATCTAATTTGTCATATTCCCAATTTGATTTGAGATTGGTTTGTCCGTAATTGTGATAAGCCTTTTTTCGATATTCAAAAACGTGTTTATGTATATCAGTCCAACAATCAACTATTGTTTGAATATTCAGAATTTCATGTTCCAACAGTTTATTTTCAATTATGCAGGTAAGGTCCATTCCCATTTTTATTCATTTGCTTGCTCATAACTCATAGGAATATCTACGAGTCCGCCCCAACAAATTTAAGCAATTCGTACAGATATTTAGCGGACTCGTAGATATTTTAGTTGAACGAATCCATGCAATGGGAATATCGAATAGACTTTACTCCTGTCTTTGGCAAAGAAATGGGTGATAATATTATTTTTGATTGCAAGACTTGTTCCTCAAATTCATCTTACACTGATAATTGTAAGAATCCGGGTCTTTGATTCTTCATTTTTTTCAATATTTTTTCGGCTTGGCAATACCTTCCCAATTCTTGGTTTGCAAGAGGTTTTGATTGGGTGATATTTCGCTGGTTATCGTCGGAGATTTATTGTGAATCGAACATTTTCTAATATTCAAATCATACCAATCCTTATCCGGTGCTAAATTTTCGAACGCAAGGTTATTTGATCCACAGATCGGGCAAGTCCTTTCATCATTGCCTGTCTCATCTTCTTCTACAATTCCGTTGAGCACTTTTATTATTTGGAATATTTTCCTGACTGTCTGTCCGTTTTGTTTTATCAAATGTGGTAAGCGTTCACCAATTTCTCGTAGCATAGTTGCGGTTGCAAGCCCATAATATCTTACTTTTCTGAAATTTGCAGGTAGAACATGCGTCAGAATTTGACCTATCGCTATGAGCGGATCTATTGTTTTTGTCAATTGTGGCGCAGCTTTGTTTTTCTCCTGGTGCTTATAGTCATTGAAGATTAGTTTGACTTTATCTTGAATTTTATCATATCTAAGTTTCTTTTTGCTTACCCCAGTCCGGCAGATGTATCGGCCCAAATATTCTTCTATGACCTTTGTATGAGTTGTAGGTTGGCTATTAAAAACACACCACCTCACAAATTCCATCGATGTCAATCTTGATGATATTGATAAATAATATTCTTCGTCCTTTTTCTTTAATTCTGATCTGATTTCTTTTAAATACTTTAGTTTGAACATGCTACACATCTTTCTATAGGAAGCCAATTTATTCTTTCTGTTTGGCCACTGCCATTTGTTGTCTTTATCCATTCCTCCAAAGCTAACTAAGGTGTGTAGGTGAATATGATGTTTTAAATCTGAACCAAAGGTGTGAAGTACTGCTGTCATTGCGGGGAGCGCACCTAGATTATCAGGATCTCCGCAGAGCTGTTTTATTGTCTGCCACGCCACTTTAAATAAAATGCCATATACCAATTCAGGATATTTATTGGCGATGTAATTCATTTCATGTGGCAATGTAAAAACGATGTGCTGATATGGACATTTTAATGTTCTACTTGCTATTTTATCTTGCCACTGCATTCTTTTTATACTTTGACATTTCGGGCATTGCGCATTTCCACATGATTTGTATAAGTAAGTTTTTGCTTTACATTTTTTGCATTTAACAACAAGGCCTCCAAGTGCTGGTGTTTTGCATTTACTTACATCTTTAATGAATTTTATTTCTCTTGCACCTGGTTTATAAATCCTGATGTATTCTGCGCCATGAGTTCTCATCAGTGCTCCTATATCCTCATCTTCTTTCGAAAATTCAGATCGATGTCCAACTCCAACATTGGATGTTTGATATCCTTTGACATTTGATTTACACATAGGTGTAGGTATATGGCTGTGGTCTTTAATGCTGTATGACCCAACATCTTTTGTATATAAACAACACTTGTGCCATTCTCCATATGGTGGGTTGCATAACAATGTCTGAGCGTATGTGGTGACACATCCTTTAATATTCCTGCTTTCTTTGCCGCTGATTTCACAGCTTGCTGGACGGTTCTATTCTTCATGACCTCTTGAGGATTAGCACCAAAGAACAATAGGTCTACTGGTCTGTATATCCGATAATATTCTCTGAGCACTTCTATTAGCTCAATCGGAACATCCACCAACCTATCTTTTTTTCCTTTTCCTTTTACCACCTTGATTTGTAGTCTATCTGAATCAATGTCCTTTATTCGCACATTGCTTACTTCACCCAAACGAAGCCCCGTTGCGTACACAAATAGAAACATGACTTTATATTTCAATAAACCTGCACTGTCTATTAATCTGCTTACCTCATTAATTGAAAGTATGTCGGGCAAACTTTGCTCAGTTTTTGGCCGAGGTAGCATATCTACATCCCACTCCCTTCCACTTACCACAGCAACATATTTTTTTATCGCAGAATGGTCAATATTCACTGTTTTCCAATCCATTTTTTTGGACATTCTTTCCAATAAATATTCCCTGATTACCGCATTAGAAAATACATCATTGTAATCGTGTTCATTACAAAATGTTAGAAATTTCTTGAAGCTACCTAAATACGATTTACGGGTTTGCTGTGGGCTATTTATTAATGTAAAATAATCTTCATAGCGTTTGATGTGATAGTTTTGTGATACCATTTTATTTGTTTTTATTATGGTATGCATAGACCAATCTTTGTGCCTAATTGGTATTTATCCGAAGTGTTTTGGGATTGTTTTTTCGGGTTTGTTCAACTTCCTTATATCTGCGTATTTCTTGTATCAAACATTCGCATTTTTCTGAAATTTATTACCCAAATTTAATTGATCTATCGGGCTTTTTATAGTTTCTAGCTTTGCATTTGTTACATGTGTGTAAATTAATGTGGTCTTGATATCTTTGTGTCCCAACAATTCTTGAATGTATCGCACGTCTGTGCCATTGTCTAAAAGATGAGTTGCAAAACAATGTCTCAGGACATGTGGTGTGACAGTCCTTGTGATTCCTGCCTTTTTTGCGGCATGCTTTACTACTTGTTGTACACTTCTTGGACTGTATTGATGTTCCCCATCTTGTCCTTCGAATAAATAATATTTTGGTTGATAGCTATCGAAATAATAAACAAAAACTTCTTTTAATACCTGACTCAACATGACCATGCGATCTTTCTTGCCTTTACCTCCCTTTACCATAATTTGATTCCTCTCCCAGAAAATGTCATTGATGGTAATGTTGAGCAATTCTTGAAGTCTTATACCTGAACTATACAATGCATAAAGCATGGTAATATGTTTAAGATTATCCAAAGATCTCAGCATTCTATCCACTTCCTGAATAGTAAGAAGTTTTGGTAAAGTATGGCTTTGCTTAGGCCTTTGGACCTCCTCCAATTTGAAGTCACTTCTGAAAATAACTTTAGCATAATAAAACTTGATGGAATTGATATGTGTATGCAAAAGTGCTTCTGATGCATTTTTGCATGCAATGGTCGCCATATAGTCGTTGACATGAGATGTTTCCAATAAATTCAAATGATCTTCTCCGAAATGTTGCACAAAAGAAGCAAAAGATCCAGTGTAGGATTTTATAGTGTTCCAACTGTACCTCATTCTTATCATGGTGTTTACATATACTGTCAAAGTAGTTCTTAGAGGTGCACCAAATTTTCCCAGAAGAAATTGTTTTCGTTCCTCAGGACTTTTTGATTCAATTACAAAATCACCTTTGTGTAATACCACCTTGTTGATTATCCTCGCTCCATCTGTTTCGTAATGTTCTACAATCCTGTCCAGAAGAGTTTGTTCTTTAGGAATAAGCCATCGTTTGAAATCTGCCTGATAATCTCTTTGAGGCAATGCTTTCAGGAATTCAAAATCAGCTTGACTTCCTTTTACTCGCAATAAAAAATGCTTTGGAAACTCTGGACTGGAAAATAATTCAACAACATATGGATCCTCTACCTCCATTATTAGCGTGTAACATTGCAAATAGCTTTCCTGATTCCAATACAAAAAACGTTGTTGGAGTTTGTCAAGATTTTGTGAAGTCCCTTTTACCACCCAATTTTGATACTTGGTATTCCAATAGGTTTTGTCCAAGGATCTTAAAAAAGTGGCATCATTAGGATTATAAGGTGTTTGAATGAAAAAATTTCCACCATTCAAGACAATGGATGTTTTCGTTGAATGTTTTGTGATTTCAGGTTTTGTTTCCCTTATGTCTGCAGCCTTTGGTTCGCTCTTTGGAGGCAATACAGAAGACTCTTCTGTCATATCGTGACTGGAAGATATACCGGTATGGACATCTTTTGATAGAGCGGCATCGATGGTTCCGGTTGATTGTGTTTTATTTGCTAATCCAACATTGTTTGTTTCATTTATTAAATCAAGTACTTTTTGATAGTGCTCTTTGGTGTAGGGAAGCAACCAACAATTATATGTTTTGGAATATTTGCGGTCGGGTAAGGTTTTTATGCATTCGACCACCTTCAAATCATAATTGAAGGATATAGCAATTTGATCCTGTCCGTTGTGAAAGATTTTACTCAGGGTGATTTTTTGATCAAATAGGGTCAATTGCATTACAAAATAAATGATGAACTGCAAATATAATATTTACCAATTAATATGGATAAAAATTATTAATGGAAAAAATGATCCACATCACCTACTTATGTGGCATGGCGAAACCGTTTCAAGTTTTAAGCCTGAAAGATTATTAGACATTCAAATAAAAAAAGAAAAATTATAAACCCTTGGCCTACAAGTGGCGCTCCGCATGATAACTAGACCTTACCAAAGGTCCGCTCTCCACAAAATTGAAGCCTTTTTCAAGGCCGACGGCTTTGTATTCTGCAAAAACCTCGGGGCGGATGAATTCTGCGATGTTGATGTGCATTTTGGTGGGTTGCAGGTATTGGCCAATGGTGAGTACGTCGCAGCCATGAGCGATCAAATCATCCATGGCTTTGTACACTTCCTCCTGGGTTTCGCCGAGGCCGACCATGATACCAGATTTTGTCCTTTTGCCAAAGGCTTTGGTGCGCGCGATTTGCTCCAGACTTCTGCTGTATTTGGCTTGCGGACGCACGAGCCTGTACAACCTTTCTACGGTTTCCATATTGTGGGAAACGACTTCCTGGCCGGGATTGATCATGACTTCCAGGGCTTCCCAGTTTGACTTGACGTCTGGAATGAGGGTTTCTATGGTGGTTTCGGGACTGAGTTCTTTGGTGAATTTCACGGTGTCGTGCCAGACAGAAGCACCCTTGTCTTTCAACTCATCTCTGTTGACAGAAGTGATGACGGCGTGTTTTACCTGCATCAATTTGATGGCTTCGGCAACACGGCGTGGTTCGTCGGTATCGTATTCATTGGGTCTACCGGTTTTCACCGCACAAAAAGAACAAGAGCGCGTACAGACATTTCCCAAAATCATAAAGGTGGCCGTGCCAGCGCCCCAACATTCACCCATGTTTGGGCAATTGCCGCTTTGACAGATGGTGTGCAATTTGTATTCATCCACCAAACTGCGCACGCGGCGATAGTCTTCACCAATGGGCAACTTGACCCTGAGCCAGTCAGGTTTTTTGGTTCTTTTTGGTTCCTCGACTGTGACGTCTGAAATGATTGGTAATTCTAACACGATATGTCCTCTTGAAATAAATAAAATGAGTGCAATGAAAATCAGTTGCGCTTTCCGAATTGCAAATTTACATAAAGATTGAGAAAGTATGGTTTGTTTCTCACGACTGGCGTTTCTACCATGAGGGGTAGTTTTTTGATGAATACGTCGGCCATCATGCCCACTTCAATGGATTTGGCGACTTTATCATTGGTGCCCAGGGAGAAGAAAACGCTTGCTTTGCCTTGAATGCCGGGTGCGATGGACAGTTCTTTGAGTCCATTTGACCAGTTTGCCCGACCATAAATGTCAGAGTTATTCAAAAACTTATTGGCATTTTCGGTAGTGTATTTTTCGACCTTTAATTCGGCGCCTGTTCTGCCGTCGATGATTTTGGGATAAATCAATTCCAGGTAATAAGGTTTGATGATGGCCATAGACGCACCTCCTTCCAAATTGTAACCGATGGAAACGCCTCTTCTTTTGGCTTGGTCAGTCAAATATCTTTTCACACCCTTGCCCAATCTGGCCACAAAAACATCGTTTTGTTTTCCAAATTTATAAGAAGAGCTGAGGCGGTTGAAAACAAAGGCATTGTTTCTATTCTGTGGGGATTCTCTTGGGTCATTGAGTTTTCCGAGTTCGACTTGATAATATAAGGTCTTATAATAGGTGCGGATACTACCCCAGTTATAAGCAATGGCATATCCATTGGTATGTACGCGCAGGTCAATTGTTTTTTCGGTGTTGTACACGACATTGGCAGGATTGATCTCAGAGACGATCTGAGCATCCATCAAAAATGGTACAAAAACCATTAGAAGCATGAAATAAAATCTGTTCACCCACTTAAGTTTAAAATGTTTCGGATCATTTCTATTGAAACGCACAAAACAATATTTCTAATTTAACCGATTAAAAATAAATATTCGTAAGTCATAATCGGTTACAAAGTGCCATTTTTTTTGCTTTTTGACATTTTCTTACAAACGCTTTGGATAGATTTGCTCATATTGAATGTTGTGTTACCCAAAAAAGCATTCGTAGAAAGTAAAGATAAACATCTTAAGCAATAATTATCAAACAGTTAAACAGACATTAGGATCACTAAAAGCGGTATTATTTTGACAATGATTCAAATGGGACAAAGAGTGGACATAATTTAGAGAAATTCTAAGCTAAGTAAATGGCTATTTTAAGGCCTTTCAATGGCATGATTTGGCGATAAATTTTGTAATCTTGGCTTGCAATTTGGATGCGGACGAGAAATGTGAAATGTGAAATGTGAAATGTGAAATGTGAGATGAGAGATGTGAGATGTGAGATGTGAGATGTGAGATGTGAGATGTGAGATGTGAGATGTGAGATGAGAGATGAGAGATGTGAGATGTGAGAAATGAAAATGTGATGATGTGAGATGAGATGAAATGTGAGATGAAGATGAGAGATGAGAGATGAGAGATGAGAGATGAAAGATGAGAGATGAGAGATGAGAGATGAGAGATGAGAGATGAGAGATGTGAGATGAAAGTGGTTAGTTAAGTCAAGACCTCTTTTTTTCAACTTGTGGCTAGAGGAACATGCCTTTTATCTTGCTTCTTTTTTCTTCTAAATCTATTGTTTGAAGGATACCTTTATATTAATAAGAGTTTAAAATAGGACGTATATGATATATAATTTTGCTGATCATACCTCTGTAATTTCTCAATATCTCACAGAGATGCGGGACATCAAAACGCAGAATGATAAGATGCGCTTTCGCAATAACCTCATGCGTGTGGCTCAGATCATGGCTTATGAAATCAGTAAGGAGCTGATGTACGAGGTGGTGCAGATCGATACGCCTCTGGGTATTGCTCCGTGTAAAAAAATATCGGATAAAATCGTGGTGGCTTCCATTCTCCGCGCAGGATTACCCATGCATAATGGATTTTTGGAGATATTGGAACAAGCAGAAAATGCCTTTATATCTGCCTATAGACAACACCACAAGGACGGGACTTTTGACATCAAGTTGGAGTATGTGACGTGTCCGAATTTGGAAGGAAAGGTTTTGATCATTGTCGATCCTATGTTGGCCACAGGCGCTTCCATCGAGAGTACGCTGAAAAGTTTGGAGGAATTTGGCAAGCCCAAAAATGTACACATTGCAACCGTTATCGCTTCGACTCAAGGCGTGAATCACGTCAGACGACTTTTTCCTAAAGCTAAAATCTGGACGGGTGCCATTGACGAAGAACTGACGGCAAAGTCGTACATCGTACCGGGCCTTGGTGATGCCGGAGACTTGGCATTCGGTACGAAACTCCAAGAGTAGGAGGGCTCTTTTTTAGCTTATTTTTATTCGAAAGCGCTTGTAAATCAGACTTTTCAATCAAAAATCCTAATTTACTGACATGATAATGTCTAATATCTAGGATTTCTCTATATATTTGTCCACACTGTTTGCTACATGTTGGTTGAAAATTTAAAATATCTGCGCAAGCAAAAGGAGATGACTCAGTTTGATCTTGCGGATAAATTGGGCATTCCCAGGTCTACGTTGGGCGAATATGAACGCGGCAATACGGAGCCTTCGATTTCACTGCTGATCCGAATGGCCAGTGTTTTTGATGTGTCCGTGGATGATTTGATCAATGGTCGCATCAGCAATCAAGAACTGGAAATTTTGAATGAGCGAAACCTCAAGATATTGGCCATTTCTGTAGATCAACATCAAAAGTCGAATATTGAGTTGGTGGAGACGAAGGCAGAAGCTGGTTACTTACAGAGTTTTTCAGATCCACAATACATCAAGGAACTGCCCAAAATATACTTTCCAAACATCCCACGAGGCACCTATCGCGGATTTGAAATTTCTGGTGACTCTATGCTTCCGATCGAATCAGGAAGTATTGTCATCAGCAGATATGTGGAGAAAATCAGCGACATCAAGGACGACCGAACCTACATCGTCATTTCAAAATCTGATGGGGTGGTTTACAAACGGCTCAGGACTGACCAAGAAAGTAAAAGTCTGGTTTTGATTTCCGACAATGATGTTTACATGCCTTATCAGTTGCCTTTCACTGAAGTTGCAGAAGTGTGGCAGTATTTTGCGCACGTTTCTTTTTCAGATTCGAGAAAGACATTCAATTCTATGTTGGAGGATCGGGTGATGGATATTCAGAAAAAGGTCAATGATTTGCATAATCAATTGAAGATGAAATCTTGATGGAAAAGCACAGTGGGCGGCGAACTACAGTTCGCAGAAGAACAAGCTACAGCCAAATAAATTTGGTTGTCCACCGAGCAGGGTCGTAAAGGGAAAAGTTCTGTGGATTGCGAACTTCAGTTCGCAGAAAAACAAGCTACAGCCAAATAAATTTGGTTGTCCACCGAGCAGGGTCGTAAAGGGAAAAGTTCTGTGGATTGCGAACTACAGTTCGCAGAAAAATAGGATTCAGCCAAATAAATTTGGCAGTCCACAAAGCAGGGTCGTAAGGTTAATCAGGGAAAAGCACAGTGGACAGCGAACTTCGGTTCGCAGTAAATGAAGCTTCAGCCAAATAAATTTGGTTGTCCACCAGGCAGCGTCGTAAAGGGAAAAGTTCTGTGGACAGCGAACTTCAGTTCGCAGCAAAACAAGTCACAGCCAAATAAATTTGGTTGTCCACCGAGAAGAGTCGTAAGGTTTTTCAAGAAAAAAGTTGGAAGCAAAAAAAATCTTTCATCTCACTTCTCTCATCTTTCGTCTCTCCTCTACATAAAGTAAATATATCCTCTTTATCAAAACCTCTGAAATTTTTAAACAACGGTTTTTTGCCATTTACCGGTCCGGAAGTAAATCACTCCGAGGATGGTCCAAATGGATTCTGCAATGATGATGGAATAAAAAACTCCGGTGAATTGCATGTCGAGAGTCTTGGCTAAAAAGTATGCCAATGGTATCTCGATGATCCAATAGCAAATAACATTGAAAAGGGTGGGCACAAAGGTGTCTCCAGCACCGTTGATTGCTTGGACAACCACCATGCCAACGCCAAAAATGATGTAGCCGAGGGCGAGAATTTCCAAACAGCGAGCGCCCACATGGACTACTACGGCTTTGGTTTCGAAAATCATGATCAATGGTTCTGACCAAACGTAAAAGATAACCGCTATGGAACCCATGAAACCTGCATTAATCCAGGAAATCTTCCAGACGGATTGGATGCCTTGTTCTATTTTATTGGCGCCCATATTTTGGCCCAGCAGTGTTGCTCCAGCGTTGGCAAGACCCCAAGAGGGTAGAATGGCAAATATGATGATGCGAATGGCAATGGTATAACCTGCAATCACTTCACTACCGTAGGCAGCCAGAATCATGACCAGGAAAATCCAACTGGTGCTTTGGATGAGGAATTGACCCGCGCTGCCGCTGGAAATCTTCACGATGTTTTTGATGATGTCCACATCGGGTTTGAATATTTTGACCAAAACCCGCAATTTACTGAAATCTAGCAGATAATATAATTGGTAACAAACGCCGGAGGATCTACCAATGATGGTGGCCAGTGCCGCACCTTTTACGCCATAATCGAGTACGGCTACAAAAAGGAAGTCGAGTCCAATGTTGATGATGTTGGCAATGATGACTGCTTTCATGGCAATGTTTGCCTTACCGGCGCCACGCAAAGCACCACTCAGTGAGAATAACAGGATTACCACGGGGCTGCTGATGAATTCGAGTTTGGCGTACCAAATTCCTTCTTGTATCAAAGCGTCATCTGCTCCGAGTAATGCCAGAATTTCTCCTGATGCAAAATAGCTAGGAATACCGAGCAACAAACCTACCACAGTGGAAACGATGATCACTTGGATGGTTGCATCAGATGCTGCCGTGAAATCTTTTTCGCCGGTTCTGCGAGCCACAATGGCGGTAGCTGCGGCTGAAATACCCCAAGCAATAGAATAGATGATGGTCATGACGGATTCTGTCAAACCGACGGTTGCGACACCCTCCACTCCTACGTATCGAGAAACGAAGAAAGCATCCGCAAGTGCGAACATGGCTTCGAAAAACATCTCGATGACCATGGGTAAGGACAACATAAATATGGCCTTGTTGATGGACATAGATGTAAAATCCCCGTCTTCGTTTTCAAAAGACTCCTTAATTAATGCTAAAAATTTTTTCATCATTGCCACAAAAAAGACACCCGTCTAGTTCACTTGGATTATTTGGTCAGAAACAGAGAATAAACATACACCAATTTTGCAAGTCAGCCTGCCTGCTGAATTAATTTATTAAGCTCGAGGCTTTAAAATTTAAGAGATTTTACCCAGAAGTTCTTAATATTTTCAAAAATTTTCTTTGTTTATATCCTTGAGAACACAAAAAATTTAATTTCAAAACGCCTCCTGATTTGAAATCAAATAGTCTGAAAATTAGGTGAAAACTGATAATACTTCTCTTTCTTTCTGTGTTATGTGCTTTAGCGTAGCGCTATCTTACTAAAAGCAAGCAACGCTATTGATATTCAAAACGTTAAAATGAAATAACGAGATTGGTTTTGTAAGTTTCGTTGTTTAAATTTGGGACATGGAACTGATATTAAAAAAGAGTCTCGAGGAAAAAGATTTTATTCATGCCTGTATTTGTAAAGAAACATGGGCGCTGAAAAAATTGTATGAGGATCATTATTCTATGATGTATCCGATGTGTATGCGTTATGCTAATAACAATGACGATGCATTGGACATCTTACATGATGGTTTCATAAAAGTCTTCAATAATCTTGAAAAATATCAGGTGGGTACTTCTCTGATTGCCTGGATAAAAAGGATCATGGTCAATACGGCCATTGATTATTATCGCAAGGAGACTAGAAGAAGGACTACAGATCTTGATCATGTTCTGGATATAACCAACGATGAACCCGATGTTATTTCTGCGATGACGGCAGAGGAATTACTTGAAGCATTACAAAAATTATCACCAGCTTATCGCTCTGTGTTTAATATGTATGTTATTGAAGGATATTCTCACCGCGAATTGGCAGAACAACTGGGGATCACAGAAAGCACTTCCAGGTCCAATCTTGTTAAAGCTAGGCACAAACTCAAAGAAATTATTACGGCGAGGATGGAATTTTCCATTAAAAATGCTGACTAGAAGCGCTAACTAGAACATGACGAACAAACAATTTGACGATATTATTAAATCAAAAATGTCGGGTCTCTCCCACGACAAAAATCCGGCTGACTGGGATCAATTCAGTGAGCTGCTCAAACAGTCCAAAGGATTTTCTGAGGTAGGTTTTGACGAAAAGGTGGCTGAGAAGGTAAAAGGGCATCAAATAAACTATTCCGAGAGTCATTGGGCTATTTTGAAAGCTCGCTTGGAAAGAGAAGAATACATCAGAACTCGTTTGTATTTTTCTAAGTTGGCTGAAATTGCAGCCGTTTTTTTATTACTTTTTGCTTCCACTAATTATGCTGGTTTGAAATATGATTTTGGCACTGAACCGGATCCGGCTATGTTTGCCCATCTTTATGAAGGTGCACAAGGGGAACATTTGGATATTCAGAAGGCAATCTTGAAAAGTCAAAAGACTACCAGTCAGGCAGTTGTAAATACCAATCAAAATAAATCAGGCCTTATAATATCTGACAATCCAATCAAAAGTTTGGTTGAAATAACACCGACGATCTATTCTGTCCATCAATCTGTGATCACTCCGTTGGGCACACAATTACCCATCAGTTTGAGTCAACATCCTATAGCGGACATCACGCCTATAGCAAACATTGAAGTAGCTGACATGAATTTTGCGGCACTGGCCAATGAATATGCTGCTGAAGCTAAGGAACTGAATAAAAATGAAGAGGCACTGGATGTGATTTATGCGGCGCACCTAAACCAAGACACCAGGACCAAATATGAGTTGAAGCCTTATTTGGGAATTGGGGTTGCCAATACGCGTTCGCCGATTGATGAGATTTATAAAATAGATGCGACCAATATCTATTCCATGCAGAGAAAAGCCGGGCTGGCATTTGCTGCGGGATCTGGTAATCTCAAAATTGCGACCGGTCTCGAATGGAATCAAAATAAATACAAGCCAGTGCAAGTGGAAGAAGTTTATGGTTCATTTAGGGATGGCATCAAAAAGATCAGCTTAAAGGACATTAATCTGCACATTGCGAAAGTACCGATTGGAGTGAAGTATGATTTTGTCAGAAATAAAGAAAATTCCAATCATTCCTTTTATGTTGGTGCGAATGTTGGTATCAATGCCATTTTGCATTCCAAGTACGATATTCAGGAAACGAAAGTTCCGATAGAAGACTACCGCAACATCATTTTGAATAATAACAATAGCAGATCCAATACCACCGAATCTAAATTGTCAAACAAAGACTTCAGCAGAGGTATATTGCAGGGAGGGGAAGCGCTTACCAACTTGTTTATTGACACTTCATTGGAATTGGGTTTTGAAAAGCGCATCAGTAAAAATGCCAATATTGCCGTCAGTGCCAATTATTCCAAATATTTGGGTACACAAGGATTGGGACCTAACGAGGATAGATATGATAATCTTACCTTCAATCTTGGGGTGAATTATTTGCTTAACTAGTATTTTTCTTTTTTTTTTGCTTTAAAATCGGGCAGAACATCCTATGACAGCAATTTTTTTTGTGTTTTTAATTCATTTGAAAATAGAATATTTAATAAGAAAAGTCATTTATCTTCAGGTTAGTGCCTTTATAAATAGGCATGAAGGCATGATGAATCATGAGATCACTGCCAATGCTGGGTCTTTTGTACCGGCAAAAAAGTAACCAAAAAACCTCCCGATACAAAAAACTCATATTTGTCTTTTGTAATACTTTTAAACTGCTTGGGCACTATTCTCCGTGTTTGGGTTCTGGAGCTACTCGATCAGTTTTGTATCGGCCTTATTTTTACTCTATTTACTAAATACGGGAATATAACTTGGAATAAATTGGGGGGGGCCGGGGGGCTTTTCCGAAGATAACTCATTCCAAACGACCAATTTAAGATGTCGTGAAATGCTTTGATCAGAATGTCTTGAGGTTAAGGATATTACCCATCTCATAACAAACTCTGCAACGAGGTTCGTATTTATCTTTTTCACCTAGGACGATGGTTTCTTGTTCTTTTGAAAGTCTATACGAATGTGTAGCAAGGGTGCCACAATGTGGACAAATGGCGTGTACTTTGGTGATGTATTCTGCGACGGCGAGTAGATTGGGGATGGGCCCAAATGGTTTACCTCTGAAGTCCATGTCCAAACCGGCGACAATGACTCTGATGCCTCTGATGGCGAGTTTTTGGCAAACCATTACGAGGTTTTCGTCAAAGAACTGAGCTTCATCTATGCCGACGCAATTGACTTCATCAACATGATTGAGTATTTCCAAACAATTGCCAAGTGGAATAGACTTTACCACATTTTCGTCGTGCGATACCACGTCATTGTCGTCGTATCGGGTATCCTTCAAAGGTTTGAAAATTTTTATTTTTTGATTGGCGATTTTCGCACGTTTGATACGCCTGATGAGCTCTTCTGTTTTGCCTGAAAACATAGATCCACAAATTACTTCTATCCAACCACTGCGTTGACCTCTAAATCCAGGTTCTAAAAACATCTTGCCCTACTATGAATGAATGATACTAAAGTACAAATAAAAGCATTTTATCATTTAAAATGAGGGTGGCTCTAAAAATAATGAGAAGCGTAATGAAACATCTATGCTTTTGCCTCCTTTATGACAATATCTCCTTTTTTGTCGCTCAGGTCTATACGCCCAGCTTTGTATAAAATGCCCAGTGCTTTTTTGAAATTTTTCTTACTTAAGTGAGTGAGCTGATAAATTAAATCGGGGTCTGATTTATCGTTGAGTTTGCGAGCCTGTGGATTTGTTGTTAATATATCCAACAAACGCTCTGAAATATCATCGAGTTTGAGGTGTCCGATTTTTTCTAAAGAGATGTCTATTTTGCCGTCTTCTCTGATTTTGGAAACATAACCTTTGAGTTTTTGCCCCGGGAGCAACAATTTGAAAACATCACTTCTGTAAATCAAGCCTTGGACGCTATAATTGACGATGGCTTTGTAACCTAGATCAGATTCTGCCCAGATCATCAAGTCTACCTCATCTGCTACTTTGAGTGAGTCGTCCCTTTTGTCTAAAAACTTTTCCAGTTTGGTGCTGGCTACTATTCGGGATGAAAATTCATCAAAATAGATGTAGACCATGCAGAATTGACCCAATTGCAGCGGTCTGGTCATCTCAGCGAGTGGGACAAACAACTGTTTGGTGAGGCCCCAGTCGAGGAAAGCACCAAAAGGTAAAACATCAACCACTTCCAGAAAGGCAAATTCATCTATCAGGGCAAATGGTTTTTCTGTAGTGGCAACGGGTCTTTCTTCTTGGTCAAGATAAACGATGACTTCCAATACGTCACCAACTTTTTGGTCTGGTGTTGCATATTTGTAAGGCATGAGAATATCACCTATTTCCCCACCATCTAAAAAATAACCCACTCCGGTTTTGCGTATGACCTTGAGTTTATTGTATCTGCCTATTTGCGCCACGTTTTCTTGCTTAAATTATAAGTCTGTAAAGATAACGGATTCCCTGAAAATATGACATGATTTTGACAGTGGTCAGATATTCACTTTGTTATCTTTGCAGCCCCGCTTGGGTAAAAAATATATGATAGATTATTTTAAGGTGATCACCATCACCCACCATGTGATAGATGTCTCAGAAATTGATGCCTACGTTGTGAAGACAGATGGAGATGTGCCCATCGCGCAAAAGTTGGCAGCAATCAAATCATCTTTGGACATTGAGGAGCTTTGTTACTTGAGTACTTGTAATCGGGTGAGTTATATGTTGTACATGGAGGCTGAGCTTGATTTGGACTTTATCAAGCGCTTTTTTGACCTCGTAAATCCGCAATTGCATTTGATGGATGAAGGGCATCTCACTTCCTTGGTTTCCGTGTATGAAGGCATGGAAGCCATACAAAACATATTTGAAGTGGCTTGTTCTGTGGATTCTATGGTGGTGGGAGAAAGAGAAATTTACCGACAGTTTAGGGATGCCATCGCTTTTTCTAAAGAACATGGGCTTACTGGAGATAATTTCAGAATGATCGACCGGGCCACGGTGGAGACCGCTAAAAGAGTGTACGCAACTACGAGGATTGGTGAAAAACCGCTTTCTATTGCGGCATTGGCCATGGATAGTCTGTTGGCATTTCAACCTGATAAATCTTGTAAGGTCGTATTTCTTGGGGCAGGGGAGACCAATCAATTGCTAGGGAAGTTTTTCAAAAGGCACTTATTTGAGCGGTTTGTGGTTTTCAATCGCACGCTGTCAAGAGCACAGGAAATGGCGGAAAGTCTACAAGGTGAGGCTTTTGAAATGAGTCAGTTGGCAGAAGTGCTCGACGATTTTGATGTTTTGGTTGTTTGCACGGCTTCCACGCAGCCTATTGTAGATGTGGAGACTTTCCGAAAAATTGGAAGTAAAAATACCGATCAGAAAATCGTGATTGACCTTTCTGTTCCATGTAACATTCACAAGCAAGTTTTTGAGCAATTTCAATTCAACTTCATCAACATCGATGAACTCAAAGTGCTTGCGGAAAAGAACCTAGCTTTCAGAAAACAAGAAATAAGTTTGGCCAAAGAGGTCATACATCAAAGTTTGCCTATATTCAGAAACATTTACCAACAAAGGCAATTGGAAAGAGCTTTAGCTGATTTGCCAAAAGAGATCAAAAAAGTGAAACAAAAGGCGATTGAGGAAGTTTTTTCCGATCGCATGGCTAAGTTGGATGAGCCTGCTAAACAGCTTGTTTTGGATATGATGGACTATTTTGAGAAAAAATCCATCAGTATTCCCATGAAAACTGCAAAAAAGGCATTTGAACTAGACGAACATTAGTATTTTTAATTTTAAGTCTTCATAAGCTACCATTTTAAAACTTTTCATTTCAGTATGATAAACATTCCATTACTTTCAGAGATTTGCAGCATTCCTGGAGCTCCTGGATATGAGCAAAAAATCAGGTCTTATCTCATTGACAAGGCATCCAAATTGGCAGATGAAGTAAAGACCGATGCGATGGGTAATGTCATAGCCATAATAAAGGGAAGTGCTGGATTGAAAAAAATAATGGTGGCTGCCCACATGGATGAAATTGCCTACATGGTCACACACATTGATGACGATGGTTTTATCCGATTTCATACACTTGGTGGTTTTGATCCGAAAACACTAACGGCACAAAGGGTGATCATCCATGGATTGGAAGATGTAAAGGGTGTGATGGGTTCTAAGCCTATCCATCAGATGACGGCGGACGAGCGAACCAAAGCGCCAAAAATATCAGATTATTTCATAGACACAGGACTTTCAAAAGGAGAAGTGGAAGCGCTGATTGGTGTGGGAGATCCGATCACTCGGGCAAGTAGCCTTGAGCAATTGGGTCAGTGTGTGAGTTCGAGGTCGCTGGATAATCGGGTTTCTGTTTATATTTTACTTCAGATTCTTGAAAAACTGGCAGCGAATCGTCCGACCTATGATTTATACTCGGTGTTTACTGTGCAGGAAGAAGTTGGTATACGGGGTTCCATTACTGCTTCCTCTGGTATAAACCCAGATTTTGGTATTGCACTCGATGTCACGGCAGCTTGTGATACTCCAGGAATGGTGCCTCATGAATTTGTAACCTCTTTGGGTAAAGGTACTGCGATCAAAGTAATGGACGCAGGTACCATTTGTGATTATCGAATGGTGAATTTCTTGAAAGAAACGGCCAAAAAACAACAAATTCCTTACCAAATGGAAATTCTTACTGGAGGTGGTACGGATACTGCTGGTATACAAAGAAGTGCACCAGGTGGAGCCATTGCGGGAGCCATTTCCATTCCTACCAGATACCTGCATCAAGTCATTGAAACTTGTCACACAGATGATATTCAATCTACCATTGATTTATTGGCTGCTGCCATTGGTGGTTTGGATCAGTATGATTGGAATTTTAAATAAGATCAAAAGCATCCATGAAAAAATATTCTGCGCCCTACATTTTTATTGGAAATGGAGCAGTGGTAGAAAATACCGTTGTCATTACCGATGAGGATGGTAAAATTTTAGCCCTTGAATCAGTGGATAACCACGATTCTGCTAGTATTCAATTTGTGGAGGGTGTAATCACTCCCGGGCACATCAATACACACTGTCACTTGGAACTTTCTCACATGAAAAACAAGGTGGATACTGGCACGAGCCTGTTACCATTTTTGATCAATGTGGTTTCTTTCAGAAACATCGACGAAGAGGAAATCAAGGCAGCCATTGTTGCTGGTGATGCAGAAATGTACCAAAACGGTATTGTTGCAGTCGGAGATATTTCTAATAAAGCAGATACCGCAGCTGTGAAGGCCAGTAGCAAGTTGGCGTATTTCACTTTCGTGGAAATGTTTGATTTTTTACAACCCCATCTTACAGAATCTACTTTTGCGCAATATCAAGCGGTTTATGAAGCCCATGAAGGTGAGGGCAAAAATAGGAAGTCTTTCGTTCCGCACGCACCTTATACGGTGACGAAAGGTTTATTTGATAAGGTAAATAGTCTAAATAAAAGTGGAACAACCATCAGTATCCACAATCAAGAAACGCCTGCAGAAAACCAGCTGTTTTTGGAAGGAACGGGAGGCTTCATGGATTTTTATAAAGGTTTTGGATTTTCATTAGATCAATTTGAGCCACTAGGCAAATCGGCCATACATTACATTATCCAATCCTTAAAACCAGATTTTAAAACTTTATTGGTGCACAATACGACCAGTACGCTTGAAGACATACAGGCTGCACTGGCGTGGAATGCGCAAACTTACTGGGCTTCTTGTCCCAATGCTAATTTGTATATTGAAAACAGGCTTCCGGATTATAAAGCTTTTTTGAATGCAAACGCTCAAGTGACTTTGGGTACGGACAGTCTCACTTCCAACTGGCAATTGTCCATTGCAGAAGAGATGTACACGATTGCTAAATATTGTTCTTACGTTCCATTTGAAACACTCGTCAAATGGACTTGTGAAAATGGAGCAAAAGCCCTTGGATTTGAAGAAAATTTGGGGACTATCAATCAAGGGAAAACACCTGGATTGGTGCAAATGCATGTAAGTAAACTTGGTGAAAGGTTTTTCATGCAAGATGCAGTTGTCAAGCGGCTGATTTAATAGCAAATAAAAAAGGCTTCACCAATTTCTTGATGAAGCCTTTATAAGTTATAAAGTTATCTTTATTTATATCTAACTCTCACAGATTCTCCGATCCAGCAACCAACAGATGCTGATTGACCTTCTTTGACTCCTCTCATGAAGCCCATTTCTTGGTCAGGAAGTGATCTACTGTAAGTTCCGATTCTGCCACTAGCTTCACCTGCAACTTCGCCATCTATTGATCTTGCGTAAGCATATTTGTCGATTGCAGCAATGATTGCAAGTCTTTGAGTCCAAGAGTCACCACATGATCCTGCAGTTTTTCCGTACATATCACCAATCAGCATGTAAGGTCTACCCCAGTTTGGCTTCAATTTGGCAGCTTCATAAGCAGTTGCTCTTGCAGCACCATATTGACCCAATTTTCTAAATTGGATAGAAGCTTTTCCGAAAAGTAACAATGCTTTTTTCTGAGGATCAGTTTCTCCAGATATTGCTTCGTCATATTTTTCTAATGCTTCACCAAATTTGCCTTCTTCATACAATTTTTTAGCAACATAAGCCGGGTTGTTGGCTTCGTACTCAGATTGAATTCTTTCGTTTTCTTGAGCAGCATATTTACCCCACTGAGTGTTGAGTTGCACCATGAATTCGTCGTCTTCACCACAACCTTTCTCTTTCAAAGTAAGGATGAGTTTCTTTAAAACTGTAGGATTGTCAGGATCACTTTCAAATTCTGGTTGGAATTTTTCTTTGAAATATTCTCATTCAAATATTTGATCTTCGATGGTTGCAAAGGTACCATTCATGTTCTCTTTTGCT
Organism: Saprospiraceae bacterium; assembly: GCA_016715105.1. Classification (GTDB taxonomy): domain Bacteria; phylum Bacteroidota; class Bacteroidia; order Chitinophagales; family Saprospiraceae; genus JADKBO01. Next base: position 74,689 of record JADKBO010000026.1, read on the forward strand.
TGAGTGTAGTAAGCAGAAAGATTTGCATTGTTATTGATTTGATAGTCAGCAATCTCATTGAGTTTTTTGTACAAATCTGCAACTTTGCCTTTTTCCATCAATTTGTTTTGAAATTGATAAACAGAAATGCTCGCTGCAGGTGCAAAAATGATGTACTCGTTGTCATTACCACCAAACTCAATGGCTTTATTGATGGCTTCCATGTTTTCTTCGTAAGGCATGTTGAAAGTGTAAAACATATCAAAAGCTTTTCTACCATAAACAAAAGCCAATTTTTTGTTGACACAATCTGCACCATCACAAGGGATAGCCTTACTAGAAACACAATTTACCAATTGGTCATAAATGGCAAGTGCTGCTTTTTTAGCCGCTTCTTTGTCCGCTTCTGAAGTCGCTTTGGTAAATTTGTCCTTGTATAATTCAATACCATCCATGTACTGGATGTCTCTTTTTCCATCAGCTGAAGGAGCAATAGCGAAAACCTTATTCCAGTTTTCAAATGCACCAGCAAAATTCTGATTTTTCATAAACTGTCTGTAGATAACGTGGTAGTTTTCGAGTTCATCTTTGTTAGCACTACCTTCCCAACTAGCACACTGACCAAAAGATGCAAGGGAGTAAGAAGATACAAACAATAAAAAGAGCAATTTTTTCATCTTTGTGTTATTAATTTATTAATTGTATTTGCGTTTTATAAACCATTCATCATCATTAAAATTGAATCCAAAATTCAACTTTATATATTTTTCCGTAACTGGTGTGCCTCTTCCAAATTGGCCAAGATCCAAACCTAAGTTGACATTTGAGAATTTTCTTTGAAAAACAAAAGGCAATCCCATTCCCAATGTCAGACCGTAAGTATCAAGTTGTTTTCCGGAAACAACCCTGGCATCTTGTCGGTAATATACGCCGTATCGATATTGAACTCTTTTAAAAAAGTTTGTGAACGATTTATAATCAGGACGGAAATACCCACCAAATGATACAGAAAAAGTGTTATTGAGGCTGTTAATTTTTTCATAATTAGCGTCATTGAAGTAAGAACTCCAAGCACTATATCCAACATCAAAGCCCAAACCATATTTTTCTCCACTGTAATAAAATGCGCCAAAATTAAACTCTGCAGGCAATTTTCCTTTACCAGCAACGTCTCTTTCTGTAGAAATTGTGTCAGTAACTGTGGTGCTACCCAAAAACTGCCTTGCATACTCAAACTTTTCTCCATCTGTAGAAAAACCTGTCGCACTGTTTCCAGATAAACCAAAAATCAACTTTTTGGTTTCTGCATTTTTGTTATCTTTTAGTTCCTTTTCGTTTAATGTAAGCGTATACATCAAGCCACCTTTCCAAGAAAAACCTCTAATAAAGTAATTTTCGCTGAAATCATTGTTAAAAGGAAGCGTAAGACCTTGAAAAATTGTCTCTTTTTCGTATTTGATGTTCCCAAATAGATAACCAAGATTGATACCCGCTGAGAAATTTTTATTCCTATAACCAGTTCCAACGACAAAATTGTAGGTACCTCCTTGGCCTGAATAATTCCTGACCACTTGACTTACATCCTTCACAGAGTCAGTAGAACTGATGTTGTATCCAACACTGCTATTGCGAAACAAACCGATGTTCATCCCCCATTTTTTGTCGACTGTAACCCCTTCGTAGGCATCATTGATGGGATTGCTCAAAGGGAAGGAAAGAGAAATGTAATCTAAACCACCGCCCCAAAAGCCGTTGTTGGTATTCCCATCGTCCTGCACTCTGTATTTCAGATTGCCACCGACCTCAAAACTTGATGCATAGATGTAAGGTAGCGCAGCAGGATTGGTCGTATTGAGGTTGTAAGGGTCTAAAAAAGCAGCGCTGAGGCTACCCATTGACCTCGATGCGGAAAGATTTCTGTCTATCCTGTCACCAATACCAAACCTACTGTATGGTGAGTTATCACTCCGTTGTCCGAATAGGACAGAGCAAGTGATTGTTGCAAGAAAACAGCAAATTATACTACTTTTATTGTATATCATTAAACCTCATTATTTCATTTAGTCCGTCAAGAACCAAATTTGAGTGTGCAAATATCTCAAATTTTGAGTTTTCTGCAAAAAAGATTGCATCTCCCCCAGATAAAATGACTTTGCACTTACCAAACTTGGCTTCAATTTTTTCAATAAACGAATCAAATTCCAAAATAGCGCCCCACACACCTCCGTTTTGCAAGGCTTCTACGGTAGAACCACCGATTATTTCTTCATTTAAAAATACCTCTACTGAAGGTAACTTATCTGTAAAATGGTGCATTGCATCCAATCGCATTTTGATTCCAGGAGCAATCACACCGCCATAATAATTTTTCTCAGCATCTACAAAATCGTAAGTGATACAAGTACCAGCACTTACCACAATGCAATTTTCTGATGCATAATGTACTGTTGCCGCAACAACTGCAGCCAAACGGTCTTTGCCCAAAGTCGCCGGCGTTTTGTAATGATTGATGATCGGCACTTTGGTTTGATGGTCAATGATAAAAAGATGCCACTTTTCCCCAATTTGGTGCAAATCACCTTCTGCTATGTTGCGAGTGGTACATAAACCAATCTTTTCGGCTTCAAATTCAAGCATCAATTCATGGATAACCTCCAGGTCGAGATCTACCGTGTTTTTGTACAACAATACCTCGTCCTCTTCATTGTAAATGGCATATTTACAACGACTATTGCCCAAGTCTATACACAGTCTGTTGGACATCAGTGTTTGAAGTGTCTGATACCTGTCATGACCATGGCTAATCCATTTTCATCACAATAGTCAATACTCAGTTGGTCTTTTATTGAACCTCCCGGTTGGATTACACTGGTAATTCCAGCCTTGGCCGCAATTTCTACACAATCAGGGAAAGGGAAGAAAGCATCTGAAGCCATGGCCGCACCATTTAAATCAAAACCAAATTCGATGGCTTTTTCGATGGCATTTTTACAGGCATCAACTCGTGAAGTTTGGCCACAGCCCATACCCAATAATTGGTTATTTCTTGCCAAAACGATGGTATTTGATTTGAGGTGTTTGGCCAATTTATTAGCAAAAAGCAAGTCTGCAATTTGAGATTCAGTAGGTTTTATTTTTGTGACAAAGGTGAGATTCTCTTCTTTTTCCACGCTCAAATCTGTGTCTTGTTGAATCACACCATTCAAAATACTTTTATAAGATTTGTTTTGCGGCTCAAAATGTTTGATCTTGAGTAGTATTCTTTTGCTTTTGGCAGTAAGAAGCGCTAAGGCATCGGGTGCAAAATCTGGAGCGATCAAAACTTCGTAAAATAACTTATCTATTTCTTGGGCTGTAACCAAATAAATGGTTGTATTTGAAATGAGAATGCCACCGAATGCAGATACCGGATCGCCAGCCAATGCGTCTTTCCAAGCGTCAAGCACGGTTGATCTCACGGCAACCCCACAAGCATTGGTATGTTTCAATATTGCAAAAGCAGGCATACCATCTTTAAATTCACGCATCAAAGCCACTGCCGCGTCTACATCTACCAAATTATTGAATGATAATTCTTTGCCTCCGATCACTTCAAACATGGCGCCCATTTCTCCAAAGAAAATTCCTTGTTGGTGTGGATTTTCGCCGTATCTCAAAACTTTGGACTCCAAAATAGAATGTTTGAAAGCAGGCTCATTTGGTTGTACCGCATCGAAATAATTGAAAATGGCCGTATCGTAATGTGAAGAAACTTTAAAAGCTTTTCTCGCTAAGTCTTTTCTAGTGTTGAGGTCCGTTTCACCGTTGTGGTTGGTAAGGATGTCATGCAAAATGGTGTATTCATTTTTGGAAGGGATGATGACCACATCGTTGAAATTTTTGGCCGCACCGCGTATCAAGGCTATACCACCAATATCAATCTTTTCTATGATGGCATCTTCATCAGTTGTGCTTGCAACGGTATCTTCAAATGGATATAAATCAACAATGACTAAATCGATCTGGGGAATGTCATATTTCTCCAATTGGCTTTGATGGTCATCATTTCTGATGGCCAAGATACCGCCAAAAACTTTTGGATGTAATGTTTTGACTCTGCCATCCAAAATAGAAGGGTAGCCAGTAAGATCTTCGACCCTTTCCACGTGACCACCCAAGGATTCGATAAAGGTTTGTGTACCTCCAGTTGAATATATTTTTACCTCTTGAGCGATGAGCTCTTTTACGATTTGATCGAGTCCATCTTTGTTAAAGACAGAAATGAGTGCTGATTTTATCTGTTTGACCGACATTATAAATTTAGTATTTGAGTTTTTTTAGTTACCAGTCTGAGGATCAATTTGAATGTTGATTTCATTTTTCCTTTCGAAATGGTATCAAGTGCGTAAAATGAGGCTGCAAAAGTACATTTTTAGGCTTAAAATAAGGATTTAATGCTTTTAATATTTTATACAAAGTCGATAACAAAGTTTAAAAAATCCAAAATTCTTACATTTGCCGCCTTTATTAAAATAATTCAAGATGGCAAGGAGGAATAAACTGACCAAATTTTCTGAAATTTTGTCGTTTCGCAATGTGGTGGAGAATTTTGATCCCGCAAATGATGTGCTGGAAATAGATGCTGATACACCCGTAAATTTAGTTGGGAAATGGAGAGAGTCATTTTTTGAGCGTCCGTTGCCATTGGTGTTGGAATTGGCTTGTGGCAGAGGAGAGTATGCCTTGGCTTTGGCCCGCAATGACAAAAGCAACAACTTCTTGGGCGTGGACATCAAGGGGGCAAGAATTTGGAAAGGTGCAAAAATTGCCTTGACAGAAAATCTTACCAACGTCGGTTTTTTACGTTGTAAAATTGAAAAGATCAATAGTTTTTTTGCTGAAGATGAAGTTTCTGAAATCTGGATTACTTTCCCGGATCCATTTCTAGCTAAAGAAAACAGGAGACTTACGGCGCCATCATTTCTGGACAGGTATAAAAAATTACTCAAAAAGGGAGGCATCATTCATCTAAAAACGGATGATGAAACGCTTTATAACTTCACTTTAGAAGTATTGGATACCTATCCAGGGGCCAAAATACTTTACCACAACCACGACATTTATGCTGTAAAGTTGGCTTTTGATGTATTGGAGCACAAAACTTATTATGAAATGATGCACCTCGGGAGGGGGAAGACCATTAAATACATCAGGTTTACGATCCAGTAACAAGGAAACCGGCTACTAGTCTGTCTTATCAAAATGTTAATATTGGTATGCTTGCCTAAGTAAACCCTAAAATGTGGTTTTTAAAGTTGAAATTAATTGTTAATGGGAAAACAATTCTCTGCCTATTAACTTTAATAATATGAAATTAGTGTCTAAATCTGCTAAGCCGCACAGCGTCCGCTATTAACCTTTTAACGAGAAAAGTAAAACATAGTGAAACATTCGATTTAAAGTCAGGCGCTCCTAAGATATTTTTCTTTTAATGCCTTTACAATATAAAAAATGCAGACGAGACCACAAATAAATCACATCTATGTAGGCATGCCCTCTTTTTTCAGTAAGGTTGCCATCATTTTTATTCTATTTCTTGCGACTACAAAGGGTTTCAACCAACAAACAGTTGTGTTAAGTGGGAAAGTTCAAGATTCTGGGACAAAGATTCCGATTGAATATGCAACCATTTCTGTTTATTCTGCAAAGGATAGTTCTTTGATTGGCGGGGGTGTTTCTGAGTTGGAAGGTGCTTTTAGTTTTGAAGTTCCGGCCACAGATGGATATGTTGACATAGAATTTCTTTCATTCAATACCAAAACGGTTTCTTATCAGGTCAATAATCAAACAATCATAGATCTTGGCATGGTTTCCTTAATGCCCTCATCGATCAGTATCGATGAGGTGACGGTGACTGTCCAAAAAAGTACTTCACAATTTTTGTTGGATAAGCGAGTCTTTAATGTTGGGCAAGATATTGCTTCCAGAGGTGGGACTGCTCAGGATTTGCTCAATAATGTGCCCTCTGTAGCGGTAGATATTGAAGGTAATGTGACCATGCGAGGTGGATCTAATGTGAGAATTTTTATAAATGGCAGGCCTTCTACTTTGGTAGGGCTGAATGGTGCCAATGGTTTGAGAAATATCCAGGCGAATATGATAGAAAGGGTAGAGGTGATAACCAATCCTTCTTCCAAATATGAAGCAGAGGGTATGACAGGCATCATCAATATTGTTTTGAAAAAGGATAGTAAAGGTGGATTCAACAGCAGTTTTGAAATTTCTGGGGGTCTTCCAGACCTAAAAGCATTCAACACGAGTCTGAATTATAGAAAGGGTTTGACCAATTTTTTTGTCAACTACGGCATCAGATACAACAAAAACCCTGGATTGGGTAGTTCTTTTTTGGAAAGGTATGAAGGACCCATTACGAAATCTATCTTGACACAAAATACCAGGACCCGTTCGCGGTTGGACAATTCATTTAGAAGTGGTTTGGAATTTTATTTATCGGAGAAGGAAGTTTTGACGGCCTCGTTTACGTACACCCATGAAAATGGAGATAACAATGCCTTATTGACTTATAGGTATGGTGAATATTCTGGAACGAAGCCTAAGGCATACACCGCAGCTTTGACAGATTTTATACAAAGAGATAATATTGAATTGGAGCTGTCCCCGAGGACTCAGTATTCCTTGGATTACAGCAAGGAATATGAGCAAAAGGGTAAAACTTTGACTGGCAATATTCAATATCAAAATACCAAAGAATCGGAAGAAAATACTTATGAAGAAAAATCAGTTGAAAATGCAGTGGTCGTTGAGCGATTTCTGAGTCAACGTTCAGGAAATCTGGAGGGCGAAAAAAATCTAAGCGGCCAGCTTGATTTTGTGCAGCCTTTTGGCGAAAATGGAAAACTAGAAACGGGTTTTCGTAGCACACTCCGAAATATCAACAATGACTATTTAATCGAGGAGTTGACCGGAGAGGTGTGGACCAAATTGGAAAATCTATCGAATAACTTTATTTATAAAGAAGGTGTCCACGGCATTTATGCAAATTATGGCAATAAGGTGGATAAATTTTCCTATCAAATGGGCCTGAGGTATGAGTATTCCATGGTTTCAACGGAATTGGTTACCACAAATGACATCAATAATCGAAATTATGGAGGTTTGTTTCCAAGCGGTTTTCTCAATTATGAGCTTGGTTCGGGAAATCAATTTCAATTTAGTTATAGCCGTCGAATCAATAGGCCAAGATTTAGGGAGCTCAATCCATTTTTTGGCTTTACAGACAGGATCAATTTTTTCAGTGGTAACCCAAATCTAAATCCTCAATACACCAATGCCATCGAATTGAGTCACCTCAAGTTTTGGGATTGGGGAAGCTTGAGTTCATCTTTGTATTTTCGGAGAACCAACGATGTGACCACAGATATCAAAACGATTAACCCGGATGGAACAACTTTCACCAAACCGGAAAATTTGGGTAAGGAAGACAACAGTGGTTTTGAGTTCAATACTTCCTTCTCAGGGTTGAAGTGGTTGAGATTTGATACAGAATTTAATGTTTTTTATAGTAGATTTTTTGACGCTCCTCAGCGGCCAGAACTCAATACTTCCTCAATTGCGACCAGGGCAAGAATCAATACGCGGTTTAACTTTTGGAAAGGGGCTGAAGCACAGTTGAGGTGGAATTACAATGGTCCTCGTAAAGTTCCTCAGGGAAGTCAAAGGGCTTTCAGGTCACTAGACCTTGGTGTTTCCAAAGACTTACTTGGCGACAGGATGTCCTTGACTTTTAGTTGGAATGATGTATTCAATCAAAGAAGGTGGAGATTTGAAAGGATAACGCCTACTTTTTATGAGGATGGTGACTGGCAAGGTAGGAGAAGTTCTGCCACGCTTACGTTGGCTTATCGAATCAATGCCAAAAAGCAAAAAGTTGAGAGAAGGGGTGAGCAGGATAATGGCAATGAGAATGGAGGAGGTGTTTTTTAAAGGAGGGAGTTTGTAAAGTTTGTAAAGTTCATAAAGTTCATAAAGTTTGTAAAGTTCATAAAAGCTGAATTGTTGTAAAGTTTGAAAGTTCATAAAAAGTTATACCAAAAGGCTGGTGGCTGGTGTCTAATGCTAATTGCAAAATCGAACTGCTGAATTGCGAAATTGCTGAGATAAGGACAATAAAGTTTGAAAGAAGAAGGGGAGAAAAGGCTTCCCATACAATATTAAAAAGCGCAGGGCCTGTTGCTAAAGCTGAATTGCAGAACTGCTGAATTGCGAAAATTAAACGCATAAACAAATAAACAAAAGGCTGGTGGCTGGTGGCTCGAAGCTCGAGGCAAAATGACGGATTGCTAACGCATCATTTTTTTTAATTCTCCCATAACGGTAATATTTTTTGAAATTTTGCAAAGGTTTCTATCTTTGATATGTTGATTTATCATGAGGTAAAAGCTTTTGTACGTTATTGTATTGGATTTTTGTTGATTCGAGGTGTTAATAATTGGAATGTGGTACTGACCATATTTTGTTTTTGTATCTTGGCAACAAATTTTCGGAAAGAGTTTGAAGTCTCCATGATGAGAAATAATATAAGGCTGGGCAGATAGGTGTCCAGTTGACAGATCAAATCAATTTAATGAAGCAACTTGTTCTAATTATTGTATTGCTTGCGAGTTTGAAATCTTATAGCCAAAGTAGTTTCCACCGCAATTATCCATTGGCAATAGATTCTACCAGTATCAACTTAGGTGGTCTATACCTAAAAGATGGTAACTTTTTGATGGTGGGAGGCATTCAATCCAAAAAGGGTGATATTGCGGATTTGCTATTTGCAAAACTTGATAATAAGGGAGATCATGTTTGGAGTTACACTTTCAACCCAGACACTTTGGATGGTGTAAAATTTGATTATACCAATGTAGGTCTCGTACAATCTTCTAAGGATACCATTTACTTTATGGCCAACCTTTCCAGGCTAGATGGTGCTAAGAAGGTTTTCGGATCCCTATCCAAGGATGGAGTATTTGGGTGGTCAAAGTTTATCAACTTGGATACAATAAATAATGATGACCTAGTAGCAGCTGTAGAAATGGTTTCACCTAATGATTCTGTCATCGTACAAGCATCTACCTTTGGTGCAGAATCTGTACCTATCATAGGTGCATATAATGTAAAACAACAACGATATATTGCTGAAAAGTTTTTGACTGCAGAACAAAATGATTTTTCTATTGCTGACATTGCTATTGATACAACTTTGAAGGTTTATGCAATTGTCGGAGATATGGATGATCAATCGGGTTATTATCTGTCGACTTTGAGCCCAACTTTGGAGGTAAATTTTGCCAGAAAATTCAAATCATCACCTACCTCGACTTTTTCGCCAAAAGCTGTCACCATCTTGAATGATAGTTCGATGGTTGTGGTAGGCAGATATTTTGAGCTTGACACACTAAATATTCCAAATTCATTTTTTGGATCATTTGTCGCTAAACATTCAAAAACAGGTGTTTTGGAATGGGCTAAATATGTAAACCTCAATGACAGTTTTCCTGTAAATATTAGTGGAATCACGGAACAAGGAGAGAGTTTGGTAATGGCAGGTTCTTATGTAAACAAAACCGATCTGAAATCTATCCCATTGATGGCGTCAATCAATAAAGATGGTACACAATTTTGGGCACAAGAATATAAAAGGTCGGAAGGATTGGCGGACTATGTGGGCAAGGCCGTGAGTACAAAAGCTTCCGGAGGTTATGTATTTTTTACCAATGTTTTGGTTGATGGGCAAGACACAGTTGCGTCGATGATCAGAATTGATGCCTTGGGATCTAGTTCTTGCCAAACGGCAATAGAAAGGCCAATATTTTTCAACTTAACGCTCACTGCGGATACAATGGCACTTGTAGCAACTTCTGTTACTCGTTTAATCCAGCAAAATAGTCCTAAGTCAAATCCATTATTTGATAATTTTGATATACCAACATTGACTCTTGAAACCAAAAATTTCTGCCCCAATGAGCCTATTTTATGGGTTTATCGTGCGCAAACTGAAGGTGCCATTGCGTATAAATGGAGTACAGGGTCTACCGCAGATTCTATAACAGTCATGGATGATGAGGAGTATAGTGTCATAGTGACTATTGACACCAATGTTTGTTTTACTTTATGCGACACTGCTAAAGTGGGTAAATTTCAAGAGCCAATGGTTGCGCTTACACTTAATCAAGGGCAATTCTGTACGACAGGCTTGATGACCGCAGGTTTGCAATATACACCTGGAGCAGCGATTCAATCCATTACATGGAGCAACGGTCAGACCAATTTGCCTTTTGTACAAGTAAACGCTGGTGCGCTGAGTGTTACAGTTGTTGATGAATGTATGGAATCTGCCTCTGCTGATACCGTCGTGGTTTTACCAAAGCTCGTGTCTGCAGTGACAATTACACCTGATTTTGGTAGTTTTTGCACAGCTGGGTCTGGCAGATTGAATGCGACCGCCGACGCTCCAGTGACCGGTTATGTGTGGAGTAATGGATCTACTGCGTCCTCTACTGGAATAAGTACTCCTGGATCTTATACCGTAATGGTGAGAGACATTTGCAATAATCCTGTTTCACAAAGCATCACGGTGAATCAAACCAGCTTTCCTAAGATTGTTACAGATCTGGAAGTAACCCAAAGCGCAGAAGAATTTTGTAAAACAGGAAATATCACCCTTGGAGTTTTAATCTCAGGGCAATTCAATAGCATCAAATGGAGTTCAGGTGGCACTCAGGAAACTGAGCAAGTGCCTGGTCAAGCTGGAAATTACTCGGTCGCTGTGACTGATGATTGTCGCACAACTACGGCAGAAGTGACCGTTGAAGACATTGAATCAGTTTGTTTTAAAATACCAAAAATATTCTTCCCAGACTCCAATGAAGCTCAAGATTTGGATGAAAACAACAAAATATTCAAAGTATTTGGGGGCAATTGTGGTGACCTAAATGGCATCACCAATTTTGAATTACACATTTTCAATAGATGGGGTCAAGAAGTATTTTCTAGTGACAGTCCTACTGCAGGTTGGGACGGTATGTTTAGTGATAAACCAGCACCACCCGATAGTTATGTTTACTATTTGAAATATACACAAGCTGATTGTGATTTAGAGAAGAAGGGAGATCTCACATTGATTAGATAAGTTCCTTTTGCGGGTTTTGTGCACTGACAAAATTTTGGGTATGAATAGAATAATTGTTTTGCTGATTTTGTCAGGTACATTCCTTATTGGTTGCAAAACCAAACAAGTGGTGATTAATGACGCCAAGGTATTTGACAAAGCAGGCCTTCCGTATTACAACATGCCTGCTGCCTCAGAAAAATACACCGCAGAAATGGTGGTCGCTAGAATGATTGACGGATTGGGCTTTCGTTTTTATTGGGCGACAGATGGTTTACGAGCAGAAGATTTATCATTCAGACCAACAGAAAAATCACGAACTTCTGAGGAAACCATTGATCACATCATGGGCCTATCTACCGTCATATCCAATGCAGTTTTTGGTATCAAAAATGTAAGATCAGGTGAGGAAACATCTCCAAAAGATTTTATAACCAAACGAAAAGAAACGCTTGAAACACTGAAAAAGGCCAGTGACCATTTAAAGCAAGGCAAGGTAAAACTTGCTGAATTGGCCATCGTTTTTTCGAATAATAACAATGATACTACTTTTCCTTTTTGGAATGTGATCAATGGTCCAATAGCTGATGCTTTGTGGCATGTAGGTCAAGTGGTTACGTTCAGAAGGTCTTCTGGAAATCCATTCAATGGAAAGGCCAATGTTTTGACAGGTACGGTAAGAGAATAAAAAAGCCGTGTCAAATCTGTTTTGAGATCATAACACGGCTTTTGTTTATACATTGATATGCGACTATTTTACATCGCTGGTAAGTACTGCTTTGAAATATTCTCTGTTCATTCTCGCAATGTTCTCTAGTGAAATTTCTTTAGGACATTCTGCGCTACATGCACCAACGTTTGAGCACATACCAAATCCTTCTTTGTCCATTTGAGCAACCATATTGATCACTCTCCTTGAATGTTCTACTTCTCCTTGTGGTAAAAGTCCAAGGTGAGAAACCTTAGCGGATGTAAATAACATAGCTGAGCCATTAGGGCATGCAGAAACACAAGCACCACAGCCAATACATGTTGCTGCATCAAAAGCTTTGAGTGCTACATCTTTCTCAATGGGAATGGCATTTCCATCAACGGCTTGACCAGTATTCACACTGATATAACCACCTGCTTGAATGATGCGATCAAAAGAACTTCTATCAACAACCAAGTCTTTAATTACGGGAAAAGCAGTAGCTCTCCAAGGCTCAACAGTGATGGTATCACCTTCTTTAAAATGCCTCATGTGTAATTGGCAAGTGGTTGTTCCTTTTTGAGGGCCATGCGCTTGTCCATTGATGACCATATTACAGGTACCGCAAATACCTTCGCGACAATCGTGTTCAAAAGAAACAGGTTCTTTTTTGTCGTCAATGAGTTGCTCATTGAGCACATCCATCATTTCCAAAAATGACATGTGTTCATTTGCCTCTACGTTATATGTTTCAAACTGACCAGCAGCTTTGTTGTTTTTTTGTCTCCAAACTTTAAGTGTCAACTTCATAATTTATGGATTAATGCGTTTACTTATAAGATCTTGTTTTCAATTCTACATTTTCGAAGATTAAATCTTCTTTGTGTAAAATTGGGTTTTGGTCGTCCCATTCCCAGGCACTCACAAAACAATAATTTTCATCATCTCTCATTGCTTCACCTTCAGGTGTTTGATACTCTTCTCTAAAGTGACCACCACAAGACTCGTTTCTTTCTAGGGCATCGAGCATCATTAGCTCACCCATTTCAAGAAAATCAGCTACCCGATAAGCTTTCTCCAATTCAGGATTGTAATCATTGGACTGGCCTGGTACATATACATCCTTGTAAAACTCTGCACGTAATTCACGGATCATTTGGCGACCTTTTTTGAGTCCCTCTGTAGTCCTACTCATACCACAATAATCCCACATGATTTTTCCTAGTCTTCTGTGGAAACTCTCGACTGATTGATTGCCTTTCACATTGATGAGACCTTCTATTCTTTCTTGACTTGCTTTTTCTGCCTGTTCAAATTCTGGCGAATTGGTGCTGATGGTAGGCGTGCTGATTTCTTTGGACAAGAATGTGCCTATGGTATAAGGTAAAACAAAATATCCATCTGCTAATCCCTGCATCAAAGCTGAAGCACCTAACCTGTTGGCTCCGTGGTCGGAAAAATTGGCTTCACCCATGGCAAATAAGCCAGAAATATTGGTTTCCAAATTGTAATCTACCCACAAACCACCCATAGTGTAGTGGACAGCAGGATAAATCTTCATTGGATACACATATGGGTTTTCTCCAGAAATTTTTTCATACATTTCAAAGAGGTTACCATATTTGGCTTCAACAATTTTGGTCCCCATGGCGATGATTTGCTCTTTACTAGCATTCATTCCCTTGGAGTGCGCCTCAGATTTTCCGTAACGCTCAATGGCTGATGAAAAATCAAGGAATACCGCCAAACCAGTAGGGCTGACACCCAAACCCTTATCGCATTCTACCTTTGCTGCTCTGGAGGCAACGTCCCTTGGTACCAAGTTTCCAAATGCCGGGTATCTTCTTTCCAAAAAGTAATCTCTTTCTGAATCTGGAATATCAAGTGCAGTTTTTTTGCCTTTTTGAATGGCCTGTGCGTCTTCTTGTGATTTAGGTACCCAAACTCGACCATCATTTCTGAGAGATTCAGACATCAATGTCAATTTGGATTGGTATTCTCCAGACTGAGGAATGCAGGTTGGGTGAATTTGTGTAAAGCAAGGATTTGCCATTAAAGCTCCTTTTTTTACAGACCTCCAAGCTGCGGAAACGTTGCAGCTCATGGCATTTGTACTGAGGTAAAATACGTTGCCATATCCTCCAGTACCCAATACCACACAGTGAGCAGAGAAACGCTCTAGTTTACCTGTCAATAAATTTCTTGCTATGATGCCTCTTGCTTTGCCATCTATGACGACAAGGTCTACCATCTCATGCCTGTTGTACATGGTCACCGTTCCCAAAGAAATTTGTCTGGATAGGGCCTGATATGCACCAATCAATAGTTGTTGGCCGGTTTGACCTCTGGCATAAAAGGTTCTGGATACTTGTACCCCACCAAAAGATCTGTTTTCTAGCAAACCACCATATTCTCTGGCAAATGGAACACCCTGAGCCACACACTGGTCAATGATTTGAGTACTAACTTCTGCAAGTCTATGAACATTGGCCTCCCTACTCCTGTAATCTCCACCTTTGATGGTGTCATAAAAAAGACGGTGAATGCTGTCCCCATCGTTTTGATAGTTTTTCGCTGCATTGATACCACCTTGAGCAGCAATAGAGTGAGCCCTTCTTGGACTGTCGTGAAAAGTGAATGCTTTTACATTATAGCCAAGTTCACCTAGCGTAGCTGCTGCAGAAGCACCTGCAAGACCAGTACCAACGATGATGACATCAATTTTTCTTTTATTGTTTGGAGCAACTAAAGCTACATTGGATTTGTAATCATTCCACTTTGTATCTAGCGCTCCCTTCGGTATTTTAGATTCTAATTTCATATTTCTTTTGCTTATATCCTTTTCGGGAATTTATTTAAAATCTGCATGCGATCGGTTAATCCACAATGAATAGTTTGAAGTACAATGGTATGATGGCAAAGCCCAGCGGGACTAAAATTGCAAAGGCTTTACCTACAAATTGGATAACAGGTGTATACTTCCTATGATTGAGGCCCAAGGTTTGAAAAGCGCTGGCAAATCCATGCCACAAATGGTATGAAAGTGCAGTCAAACCAACTAGGTAAGCAATCACTATCCACCATTGGCTATAAGAATTATAAACATTTTCATATAAATCTTTGATAGGCCCTGTGCCATAATCAATCATGTTTGTCTGATTCATTTTCATTTTAAGCCAAAAGTCACCCATGTGTAACATCAAAAATGCAAAAATCAAGATGCCCAGTAGAGCCATGTTTTTTGATGCCCAGGTTACGTCTGCACTTTTGCTGGCAACAGCTGAAGTCTTGCCCTTGGTCTTTCTGTTTTTGAGCCAAATGGTGATGCCTAAAACAGCATGTAACAATATGAAAATGTAATTTCCATAAGATATTACCTTAATCAATGGACTCGTAGTCATGAAAAGGGTATACTCATTAAATGCTTGTCCGCCATCACTTTTAAGCAATTGAAAATTACCGGCTAAATGCACAATTAAAAATAAAATCAAGAACAAGCCCGTGAGACTCATCAATAACTTTCGCCCGATACTCGAAGTTAAAAAGTTAGTTATCCAACTCATAAATTAAAAATTTTCACAAATTTAATTATTAAACAACCTCTATTGCATTTGGATCAACACTCCGAATTTATTTAGAATAAATCTAAGTAACGACCTAAATCAGAAGTGGAATTTAATGTAAAATGACAAAAAGTATGTAGGTAGCTACCATTGAAGTACAGCCAACAATCAATGTACCAAAAGACAACAGTTGATATCCTTGTTTTACATTCATTCCAGACATTTGTGTCACAACCCAAAAGAAACTATCGTTTGCGTGACAAACTACCAATGCTCCACTTCCGATGGCAGTAACCGCTAGAGCTTTGTCTGTTTCGCTGACCAAATTTAATATTGGCATCAAGGGAAGTATTATTGACGCAACTGTGATCAAGGCAACAGTTGATGACCCTTGTGAAGATTTAAGAGCTGCACCTAAAATGAAGGGGAGAAAAATCCCGATATTATAAGTTGATAAATGCGCCCCAAGTTGGTCTGCTACTCCAGAGTCTTTCAGAACTGTACCAAAAATTCCTCCTGCTCCCGTAATCAACAAAATGGACGCTGCATCTTTAAAACATTTTCCTATCCAACCATCTGAAGAAATCATGTCTTTGTGCAATTTCTCTGGCAAGAGCAGACAAAGGAAAACACCTATTAAAAGTGCGATGACAGATTCTCCCATGAAGTTTAGGGTACTGGCAAGGAAAGATCCTTCTTGAAGGAAATTGGTTGCTTTCAGCACAGATTTACCAACGATCAGTATGATAGGCACCAGAATCGGAAGTGATGAGAGGAAAAATCCAGGTCTATATGCAAGGTTGCTATTTGTCAATATCATGTTGTCTACCGGGACTAATGCATTGTTGTCTGGATCAATATATGTCTTACTTGCATAAAATTTTGCAAATACTAATCCAGCTACTAGTCCAACGGCTGCTGTAATCAAACCAAAAGGAATGACCAAAGCTAGGTCAGCGTTGAGGGTAGCGGCAGCTGCAATTGGTCCTGGTGTTGGTGGTACTAAATTATGGGTAAGAATGAGGCCAAGTGCTAGGGCTATTGCTGTCGCAGCTAGTGAAATTCCTGCTTTTTTGGTCAGGTTTCTGTTTAACGAATTCATCAAAAGAAAACCGCTGTCACCAAAAACGGGAATAGAGATTATATATCCTACCACGCCCATGGCAATGATGACATTCTGCTTTCCTACAAAATTGAGTACCCCTTCAGCGAGTGACATAGCCGCACCGGTATTTTCCAAAAATGCACCGATGACCACACCCATAATGATGACCAGACCTATTTTACCGAGCGTGGACCCAAAACCATTTTGAATCGAGGAGATAATCAGGTCTCCCTTCATTCCTGATAAAAGAGCGAAACTAATGCTTACTAAAAGTAGTGCAAAAAATGGATGAAGTTTTACTTTGATAATCAATAGGACCAGCCCGATTATACTGAGCAAGAGCAATAGAATACTCATATATTTTTTGGCTTTGAGCGCAAAGGCTGATGTTTATTTAAATGTGGATCGGTGATAAAGAAAAGCAAAATTTCTAAAAAGTGCAAGTAAAAAACAATAATGCGCCAAATTAGCGGTCTTAACACATATACTATTTTTAGATGTGTTCTAACATCAGATTATCGGTATTGTGCTTTTGCATAATCACAAGCTGATAATATTTTATCAACCCCCTCCCGAATTTGTTGCTCAGTGATGATCAAAGGCGGTGCTAGTCTGAAGGAACGATCATCAAATAAGAAAAAATCAATCAATGCGCCATTGCTTATGGTTTTTTCTACTACGTGTTTGAGGTATTTTCTTTTAGTCAATTCGACTGCCATCATCAAACCATCTGATCTAATTTCTTGAATGATTTCGTGAACGAGCAACTCGTGGATTAGTTTTTCTTTTTCCAAAACTGATTGCACGAGGCTTTGATCATCGGCCAATAAAACATCTAACGTCGCCATTGCTGCTGCAACACAAACAGGATGCCCTCCAAAAGTGGTGATGTGACCTAAGGCAGGTTTTTTAGTGAAGGTATCCAAAAGATTTTTGGAAGCTACCACCCCTCCAATGGGCATTCCACCACCCATGCCCTTGGCAATGAGTAAAACATCTGGGACAAATCCATACTTTTTATGGGCAAATAAATGGCCAGTACGTCCGAAACCAGTTTGTATTTCATCCAAAATCATCAAAGCACCTACTTCGTCACATCGCTGTCTTACTTTGATCAAATAATCGTCTTTAGGACTTCTGATTCCTGCCTCAGCTTGCACTCCTTCCAAGATGATACAAGCAGTTTTATGGGTAATATTTTCCAAATCTGACTCATCGTTGAAAGTTATGTGATCAACGTCCGGAATAGAAGGGAAAAATGTACGCGTAAATTCATAATCTGATCTCAAGGCCTCTGCCCCCATGGTGCTACCATGATATGCATTTTTACAGCTAAGGATTTGTCTGCGTCCAGTAGCTCTTCTCGCAAGTTTCATGGCTACCTCAACTGCTTCTGTCCCACAATTGACGTAATAAACAGCATCCAGACCATTGTCGAGTGCCTTTGCCAAAGTAGAAGCATAAAGCACTTGAGGGGTGTGAATGTGTTCTCCATAAACCATGGTATGCATATGTTTTCCAAGCTGATCCGTAATGGCATCGACCACTTTGGGATGTCTGTGACCAAGAGAACTGACCGAAATTCCAGAATTTAGATCCAGGAAGGCCTTTCCATCTTGGTCATAAATATACATGCCCTCAGCTTTTGCTACTTCTAGCATCATTGGCATGACACTGGTCTGCCCTACGTGTTGTAAAAAAAGTGACCTTAAATTCATTTGAAATTCCTTAAGCGAAACCAAAGATAGGGCCATCACACTTTAAAAATAGTCATCTGCGTTTAAAATTAGCAGTGATTGTTTTATTCGTTAAAATAATGGTGCGTGTTATAGCTATAAATGGTATTATCTTCATCCCAAATTTTAGAAAGAGTTTTATGAATCCTGCTTGGTCGACTAGATGTTTAGTTCTTGCGTCATTTTTGATGCTGTTTTCTGCCTGTTCTACAAAAAAGCCAATGGCGAATAGTGTTTCAAATAACAACACTGTCCCAGTAGAATACAATCGGATCATCAACGAAAAATCCATCATTACCATCAATTACGCTTTATATAATAAAGGAGTCATTGATACTTTTCATTATTTTGTGGATAGCCTTTTTAAAGAAGAATGGTCGTTTCCTGACTACGATGCTAGTGCAAAGCTCAAGAGATCTGGCAACATGAATGTGGAGATGATAGGCAGACAAATATTGGTGGAACTACCGACCGACATTGCTTTCAAAAAATCTACTTTTCTGGGGGATTTGAATGCAAATGGGCAAGTCTTACTCAAGTTTGTAAGTGAAATAAGCATCGATACCTTTTGGGTCATGAGGTTAAAAACCAAACTCGTAAGCAATGAGTGGATCAAAAAGCCAAAATTATCCATAGGATTTGCCAATCTACCTATAGAAACCATTTCAAATATGGTGTTCAACAAAGTAAAACCAATGATTGAAGAAGGTATAGACCAAGGCATCGAGAGCAACTTCAATTTGAGAAATTCGATCATGGATGTGACCAGACGGATGTCAACTCCTTATAAATTACACGAATTGTATGGAGGATGGATGTATATGGTGCCTGATACTGCATTCATGGCAGGAGTAAAAAATAAACAAGGCATTACTACTGGACAGATTTCCATTCAAACCAAAACAGTAGTCTCCTCTTCAAAACCAGATACCAAACTTTTTCCAAAATTGCCCATCATGATTTGGAAAGAAAAACTACGGGATACCAGCAGATTGGCATTACAAATGGATTTCACTTATGGTTTTCTAGACACTTTGGTGGGCCAAGACGCTGTAGGCCAAACCTTTGAAGAAGGCGGTAAAAAAATCACCATCAACAGGGTGAGATTTGGTCCTTTGGGTCAAGACTTGTCCATCACCGTAAATACCTCGGGATCGTTTAATGGTGACATCATCATGACTGGAAGGCCAGTATTTGATAAGGTGACCAGAATTCTTTCGGTGCCAAACGCAAATGTTTCTATCAGAACAGGCAACGTACTTCACCAGGCCGCCGCATGGTTACTCAAAGGCAAAATCAAGGATCAATTACAGAAATCTCTGGAAATACCATTGAATGACAAATTAAAACTGGCGCAACAAAATATCGATCAATTCATCGATCAATATTACAATCCTTATAACATGACGGTGACCGCAAAGATGGCTGACGTGGATCTAAAGGATTTATCTCCGAGAGCCGAAAAAATAACCAGCACCATTTACACTGACATCTACATTCATGCCTTGTTCAAAGATTTGAGCTTTTTCAGAGATTAGGTTTCCTTTTGATGTTTAAAGAATGATATATTTCTTGCCAGGCAAAGACCTCACTACTCCCTTGAATTCCATGTTGAGCAGCAAAGTAGAAATGGATGAAGGTGTGCTCGACAAATCAAAACAGAGTTCATCCAGAGTTGCCCCTTTTTTCTGTTGTAATAAATCATAAACGCACCTTTCTGCTTCGTCGAGTTCAACAAAAAGCGCGGTTTGAACGGCTTTGTTTTTGGTATTCTCTTCCCAGCGCATGTTGTAGGCAATGTCCTTGACAGATTCCATCAAATATGCCTTGTGTTTTTTGATGAGGCCATTGCAACCTGCAGAATATTCCTCACCTGGTTTTCCAGGAATGGCAAAAACGTCTTTATTGTATTCGTTTGCGAATTCCGCTGTTATGATGGATCCCCCTCTGTCCTTGGACTCTACAACGATGAGGGCATCACTCATGGCAGCAATGATGCGGTTTCTCAAAGGGAAATTTACTTTTTCGGGGCCAATGTTGTGAGCAAATTCGGTCATCACAGCACCGCCTTTAGTGACCATTTTTTTATACAAATCTTTGTGTTCTGACGGATAAATATGGCTCATACCACTGCCCATTATGCCAATGGTAGGAACACCTGATTCAACACTTTTTCGATGAGCAATGCCATCAATGCCAAAAGCCAGACCACTGACAATCGTCACATCGTAATCCTTGAGATCTGCCACGATTTTCTCTGTCATGATTTTTCCAAATTCAGTTGGTTTTCGGGTTCCGATGATGCCAACAGTTCTTCTAGGATTTAAAGAGATTTCTCCTTTTGTGTATAAAATGACTGGAGAAGTATCAAAAAATTTGAGCCGTTGAGGATAATCTTTGCACAAATAGGATAGAATGCGGATGTCGTGTTTGATTGCATAATTGATTTCCTTTTCGGCCAATTCCATCACATCTTTATTGATGGCCGCGGCTTTTATTTGTCCTACTCCTGGTATCATCGACAACTCTTTGACTGATCGATTAAAAACCTCCTCGGCGCTACCACAATGTGACAATAGCGCTCTGGCAATGACAGGGCCGATTTGTGGTGTCATCATAAGGGCAATGCGGTAAATCAGGTCTTTTTCCATAGGCTTGTAATGTTTACCTCAGTGCATTCTGAAGTCTCATCAGTTCAGGGTCACCAGGTGCAACTTGCAAACCCATCTCTGCCAATCTCCGACCCCAAAGTTTGATGTTCACATCTTGGCTTAGGCTCATATCCTTGACAGTGGTTCTATAGAAATTGACCAGTTTAGGATCGGGGCCAAGTTTACCATTTATGTATTCCAGATATTCAGTCAAATATGAATGCAACTTGCCATCGGGTTTTTGTTTGGTTTGTATATCAGGTCTGATGATGGCCACTTTATGAAAATCTGCTAGAAAAGCATCTAAATCACCCGTGAGATTGTATCGTTCTGCAGCAACTCCTGCGACCATTACGTTGGCATTGTGGAAAGTGGGTAATATTTTTTGAGCTTTTATTGCATAAGGATGTGCCTCCTCAATCAACTTTCTTCTTTTGTCCAAGCCTTCGGTCACTTTGTATTCTTCAAACAATGCAGTAGCCATAAACGAATTTGCACGAGCACTGTTTTCAGAAGCAGGGAAGGTAGATTTGTTGAGCGTTAGGGCGTTTTCCCAATCTGGTACCCTCACAAAAGATTTTCCTGCATAAGCCAGAATGGGCAGTGCTGCTAAACTGTAGAGCAAAATGGTATTTTCACTTTTCACGAACTTTTTATAAACAAAAACCAAACCTGCCGCCAGTAAAATACAATATCCCAAAGAAGGCATGTAAACAAATCGATCATTCATAAAGGTACCCACATTGATGACTAAATTGGACACGATGGATAAAGTGATGAGGTAGAAAAGTATGCCGTAAGATGCTATTTTTCTTTGTTTCAAATATTTGAAAGCGATGACAATCAATCCTATGTATAGTGCAAATGACACAAGCGTTCCGAGTTTACCAAAATTCATTATCGGAATGGCATAAGGGTAATAATCATGCGTCAATGGATGAGGGAAAATCAATAGTTTGATGTATAAACCAAGGGTGTAAAAAACAGTCGCCAACTTTTCACCAGGATTCATTTCCACAAATGGGTTGTTCATAATGTCTTTTACTTCGGCTCCAAAATCAGGTACACCACTTACAGAAAATCTCCACATCAAATATAAAATGGTGACTCCAATCAAAGTTGGGATGGATCTGAATGTATTTCTTCCGATGAAAAAATAGACAGTGAGTGGTACAATTGCTAGAAAAGTAATGGCATTTTCTTTAGACAAAAGTGCCAGGAAGTACAAAACGCCACCAATGATGAGGTGTTTGCGTTGAGGATTTAAACCATCCTTGTAGAAAAAGTACAAAGCCCAAATCGAAAATAACATGGCCATCAATTCATCTCGACCTTTTATATTGGCAACCACCTCCACATGAAGTGGGTGGGCAATGTATAATAGGGTTGCTATGAAAGCGAAAGCTGTTTTGTTTTCAGCACTAAAAGACGTTTCCCACTTAGGTGCATTTTGCGCGATCAATTGTAAGACCAAAAACAACAACCAGCCAGTCAATAAATAAAAAACTATGTTTATAAAATGAGACAGTCCAGGACTCAATTTCCCAGTAACGCCATATTCCATCGCAAAAGTGACCAGTGAAAGCGGTCGATATCTGTTTCCTGGAACAAGATTCATTTGTTTGCCAAAATACCCTTCCATACTTTCAGAAGTAAGATGGTCTGTAATTCCGCCAAATCCTTTTTTAGTAAAATCGTTGTCTTCTATGACGATGGCGTCATCCAGTACATAACCAAAGTTTACTGACGCAAAATAAATACCACCAGCTAGTGCCGAAATGATCAATAGTTTTAACCAATGGTCTTTGAAAAGCGCTAGTAAAATATACGACGAAAGGTCTACTGGTTGGTAAACAGGAGTGGATTTTTCAATCGTTGGTTTACTTTCTACTTTATTGTTTGTTGGGGTTGTTTTTTTCTTGCTAGCCATATCGTCTATAAATTGCTTTTCTGGTGGGGTCAAATATACCAAGTTTGAAAGAATAGTTCATAAAGTTTGAAAGTTCATAAAGTAGAAAGTTCAAGTAGGGGTGTAAAATTTAACGCCTTCCAAGATATTTTTTATTAAGGCGAGATGCAAGGCCTTGTGTCTGTACAGAAATAGAAGGGGCGGAATGCTTTCCGCCCGTACTTTTGCAAAGTAGAAATTTCATATGGTAGAAAGTTTATAAAGTTTGATAAAATCATTCATAAACAAAAAGCAGAGGTGTAAAATTTTACGCCTTCCAAGATTTTTTTTATTAAGAAAAGACGAAAACCCTTCTGTGGCCTTCTTTGGGGACAATTATTGTAGACTTTGGCCAAGCGCAGAAGATTATTCTCTGATGAATTTCATCACCACATCAAATAATTCATTAGGCTTATCGGCATGCACCCAGTGACTTGCTCCATCTATGACCGCAAATTGTACATCAGTAAAAACTTCTTTGATTTTTTCAGTATCTTCTGGGAGAATATAATCAGACTGTCCGCCTGCGACAAAAAGGGTAGGAACATCAACAGGATGATTGAATGAAACTTCAGACATGATATTGGGGTAATTTTCATGTAAGAGTTTTAAATTCATTTTGTACTCAAAGCCACCTTCTTTTTTTCTAGAGATATTTTTCATCAAAAACAATAGAGTGCCCTCATCAGAAATTTGCTTTTTTAAATGATCGTAAATTTCATTTCTGTCATCAAAACTTTGTAAATCAATACCCAAAAGTGCTTGAAAAATGGATTCATGTCCTCCGTTGTACTTTTTAGGAGCAACATCTATGAGGATCAATTTTTCAACCACATCTTCATGGTCACGAGCAAAAGTAAGGGCTGTTTTGCCACCCATTGAGTGACCTATGATGATGGCTTTGTGGATCCATTGCGTGTTTAAAAAATTGGCTAGATCTTCTGAAAGTAATTCATAAGTAAAGGCTTCGGTATGCGGAGATTTCCCATGATCTCTTTGATCGAGTAAAAAAACCATGTATCCTTCATCGGCCATTTTTTTGGCAAAAGTCTGCCAATTGTCCAACATGCCAAATAAGCCGTGGAGAAAAATAACGGGCATTCCCTCGCCAAAAGTTTTATAATTTAATTCGGTCATCTATTGGAAATATGACGTCAAAGCTAGGATTTATGCCGTGAATTTCTGGCAAAATTCAAATAAATTGAAAGTTTCGAGATCCGATGATCTTTTCTGGTTGGGTGAAATAATAAATTAAAAAAGGGTTTTAAAAAAGAGGATGTTGCCTTTTAGTCTTTTGACTAATACCTGATTTGCCAATAAGGGTTTCTTCTGGTTTTAATGCTTTCTTGGATATAATCTCCGATCAATTTATTGAATGCTTCACGTTCTATTTTTTTGCCCTTCATTTTTTTAGGAATTGGCAATTCGATTTTATCAGAAAGTTGGACTTCCCTGGCCTCAATGATGACCGCATTTCCGTCCATTTCCAATCCCAGTATCATTCCTGGTAGTCCACCATATCCTTCAGGCCCACCATAAATTGGAATTTTATCCGTAAACCAAGCAGCAATTGGCGTACCTTTTACGGGATCTATCGTTTCTGCTTTCATACACAGATAACCAGCAATTTCTTTTATTTCATTCTGGATTTTCCACTTAAATCTAGGTATGTCACTTTCTACAAGGTATGACTTTCCCAGAAAGCTTACTAAGTCTTTAGCCGTTTTGGCCTTATAATCTCTGATCAAAAGAAAGTCATCCTCTTTCCAGGAATAACCGTAATTGGTGTCGTCCTCCTTCATGGTATAAACAGATACTTGATCATTAAAATAAAACTCATAGGGTTGTCCTTCTTTGCCCTGTTCTTTGCCCCAAGTCAACATTTCACGGTCAATGTCCTCTTGCGTTAAAAAGGGAAGTTTAGCCATGATGTTGATGTAGTAAGTCGATCGATCAAATTTGATAAGCCCTGCATTTTGTTGGCCGATCATAAAAGTGCTGGTCAGTAAGATTAAACCGCATAAAATTCTTTTCATAACAAACATTGATTGGATCATTTTATAGGTTTAATAATAACTGTCTCTTTGTACTTCTGACTTCACACCCCTGATATTGTAGGTGAACGTGACCATTGCATATCTAGCCAAAGAGGTAGTAAGACTCTGTGAAACGGAATTTGACCCTGCAAATTGAGAGAACCGCACATTTTTATTGAGGGCGTCATAGATCGAAAACCTGATCTCTCCTTTATTGCCTTTCAACACTTGGAGGTAAATGGAGCCATTGACAATTGGCACATTGACGTTGTCTCCAAATCGATCATTTTTGTAAAAGGAATGAGTATAAGATGAAGCTAAATACAACTTTTTATAAACCTTGGTATTGAATTGTACGCCCAAATTGTCTTGAGAAATGTTTT
>JADKBO010000027.1 GCA_016715105.1 Saprospiraceae bacterium
TTAACTTTCAACTTTATGAATTCGTCCCACCATTAACCATTAACCATTAACCATTAATCACATCCTGGTTTTGAAAGGGGCATACTCGTACTATATGTGATGTTGTTTCTATCCTTGAATTTCGTGCCAGAATCATCCAAGTCACCAAAGCCTTCAAATAACTTATTGTCAGTGACCATAAATGCTATTTCCCGGGTACTTTCCATGCCTTCAGACATAAAAGTATAGGTGCCAATCAATTTATCATCAACAAAAGTTCCAACAAAAGTACCTTCGTTTTTGTCCTTCTCTTTAAGTGCATAAGTAAGGTCGGCTTTCACTTCTGGATCCAATTCTTTTATGGACATTTTTATTTCATTGCCGTCTGCCTTATACCCGTAACAACCCAACTCTAATAAGGGATTCACGCGGATAGTAGTGTCTTGCTCAATTTGCATAACTTCCATCGAAGCATTACTTTCTTCCTTCGGTTTACAAGCAAAAAATAAAAGAAAAGCAAATATGATGATTGCTGATGTTTTCATAATTGTAAATATTTATTCGTACAATTAATTTTAAACGATTGACATGATTTGCAAGTTCATTGCTGGCCTGTAGATCATTAAAATAAAGTAGGAATATTCCAAAAGGCTTTGGTTTTTAATCAAAACAGCTTTACTCTATTGGCTTTAAATTTTCTCCATAAAGCCCAATCAACAAGCTGTTACCCTGTCCGTCAACTTTGATACCGCCATATTTCGCTTCAGCATATTTATCAGCAGTGCCCTCTTGGAAAAAATAGGATTCTGCACCGATATTCATATTCCATGCGGAGTTATGATAAGCGATGAGCCATTCATCATCATTAAGCGGAGTTTTTTCTGGTTGAATTCTCAAACGTTGGGCAACACCCAAGGAGTCCAATTTTACCACACAATATCCTCTTTTACTGATGCTGTCTACGGCAACTCCTGTTGAAATCGCATAATTCAAACTCATATAATCACCTTGCATCAATGATCTGGGATCAACTGGAGCCAATTCCAATAACAGCAATTTTCCTTCATCCAGCATTTTTTCTTTGTTGAAAATTGAAGTATTGAAGTAAATCAATAGTATCAAAAGATTGGCTAAGATGATGGGCCATTTATATTTTTTCATTTCCTTTCAACATGTAATTGGTGAATAAATAAAATGCAATAAAGACGATGCCAGAGAAAAACAAAATCAACGATTTGGTCAGTAAACTCAAGTTTAAATCGTAATAATATTGAGCAATAAAATAGAGTAATCCAATGATTGCAATGGCAAATCCAGTTTTGTAATTGACCAAAAAGCACAAGAGCATGACCAAAATACTACCTGAAATTGCAGGTGAATAAAAGGTAATGAGTATGGTCAAAGCGCTTAAAGTATAGACATATATTTTTGTTTTTGGCGATTGCACTTCGAGTATGGTGCAAATTTCCCAGACGACATAGAGCAGCGCCAATGCATTGACAATGGAAGTCAACCAGATAAAATTGAATTGGATACCTATGATGCCTCGAGCCCCAATAAATATTAAACCAGAGAATAAGGCGATGATCAACCCAATCCTGATGGGATTATATAATGCATTTAATTTTGGGTGCATACTGATGATCTTTGATTCATTCAAACACCAATAACAAAGTAAAAAAGTATACAATGCGAGGTAAATATGCACCAGATTATAATTATCAAAGGTCATCAAAATGGTGATAAATGCACTACTGATGGCCGCGAATGACAAAAATGCCAACATATAACTTTTAGTCAAATACATCGTCAGGACACTGATGACCATTACCAAAAGTGACAGCACAACTTCACCCAGTCCTACTTCCGATAATCCAAAAACGAGCAAGGCTAAACCAGCAGCGAAATTAGATATGCTGATGGTATCAAGTAGTAGATGATCCGTTTTTAAATTGATCAAAATGGCTCCTCCGATAAATAAAATCCCCAAAACGATCATGCTGATTTTGGAGTCATATATACCAGTAATAGCTAAAAACCCGAGAAAAGTAAGCGTTGCCAAAAAGCCACCAATGATGGATAGGATTTTGATCGAAAGACTAGATTGATTGTTTGAGCGGTGTTTTTGTTCTGCCTGCATGGCATCTTCATCATATTGAAAAGAAGCACTTTCTGTTAATGCAAGTTGCGCTAAAATTTCCTTCAACTTCAATTCATTATCCATTTTTCCACTTTTTTTGAAGGTCAATTAAATTTTTAATTACCAGGGTCACACTGCCTATCACAAATAAAGTAATCACAAAAAACATGATGGCATCATAAGAGATCTTTATTAATAATGCAGCAATAATAATGATGATGCTGAGTGGGATAATGGCAAAGTAAATCGTCTTGTGGTTCTCCCAGCCATATTTGATAGCCAGTCCATATAAGGCTAAAGTGATGATAATCAATGCTAAAAAGCTGACCTCATAGGTATTGAAGATACCATTGACAATGCCCAGTGTTGCAAAAGATACAGCCGATATGGCCATGAGATTGATAAACCATTCTGGTGTTTTGACCTCAGGATCTTTGGGCCTTTTCAAAAAGTAAATGAGGAATAAAGAATTGATGACAAACTGTAATGCCATCACAAAAATGTCGGACCAGTGATCGGCGACTTGCTCTGCGTACAGGAAAATGGTGGTGTTGATCAGTAAGATAAAAAGCACCCACAAGACCGCATAATTGGCAATGACTGCCCAGATGACTGTAAATACTGTCCACCCAAGAAAAAAGTCGTAGGCATTGGCGCCAGTCTGGTAAATTTGGCCATAAACAGCAAATAAAACGCCGATTAGTATGGCCGATCCTGTGAGTAAAATGTGTTTGATATCCTGGGAAAGTTTGGAAAATACCGCCGTCAAAGTTGCAGCGATCAATAAGCCTTGCACCAAACCCAACTTCGCAAACTTATGTAGGTCTGCCCAGTTGTATGCAAAGAAAAACAGAATACCAGATACGGTAAAACCAACACCCAAACTGATGAAAAACAATTTCAGGAATTTAATCCAAGCCGACCGATCATTATACACTTGATTTTGCAGCAGATTCTTGATGGTGGAAGCAGTCAAATTACTATGCCGACTGATGAGGTGAATGTCTTCTCTTTCTATTTGGGCCATTGCGGTAAAATTGGTGAAACGGGAAAATTACTTTCTTAAAGTAGTAAATCGAATAAAAGTAATCCATTGTACCGTTTAATGAAAATTATGAAGTGATATTTTGATAATAGTTCGGAAGAAAAAAGACAAAAGACGAGAGACGAAAGTAAATTGTCATCATAGGCAGTTAAGGGAATTTCTTCCAATGAGTTTTCTAAACAATGCCGGCAAAGAATTGGTTAGAACCCAGAAAGGTTTATTTGTACAAATTCGGATCAAAATCGACACTGTAAATGTGCTCGATCATGCGATCTGGGCCTTTTTCTTGTCGGGTGAAGTATAGTTTTTTCTTATTGACAAAAGGACAAAATTCAGCTACTGTTGAATTAATTGGGTGACCCAAGTTTTTGGGAGTTGACCATTTACCATGTTCATGAAATGAAATAAACAAATCTACTTCCCCAAAACCTGTTGTATCTGAAGAAAAGTAAATGATGTAAGATTCATCAGGTGCAATAAATGGATTGGATTCTCTGAATGCTAGGGTGTTTATAGGTAATCCAACATTGGTTGGCAATTGATATTCATAGTTTGTGAATTTTGAAATATAGATGTCAGAATTTCCTTGTTTATTTTCATTTTCTTTCATGAAGTAAAGATTTCCATTGCTCGCCACTGAAGCATATGATTCAGATGAATCGGTGTTTAAAACCATTCCCAAATGATATGGTTCTGCCCACTGATTTCCAAGGAGTTTCACTGCCCAAATATCAAATCCATTGGCATCAGTCCCATCGGGTCTTGGCCTATTGGATTGAAAATAAACCACTTTTCCATCGGGTGAAAAGATGGGGTCGATGTCTTTCCATTGCCCGTTATTTGAAAAAGACGCCAACTTTGGAGTTGACCATTTGCCTTTGACTTTGTTGGCTTGCATGATTACCAATGTATCTCTCTTTCCACCAGATTTTACCCACAAAGCTATTTTTTCATTGGGGGAACAAGTAAAGCCAAATTCTCCCACTCCCGAGATGCTTTTGGAATTTATAATCTGCGGAGTGTTTTGTGCAACCGTCAAGAAATGGCAAAAACAAACAAAAATAATCACCTGACCGATTTTTAAAAACATGCTATTGAAATTAGAAATTAAATACAATCACTCAACTATTTAAACGTCTAAATTTGAATACAATTATTTTAAAGCAGTCGATGTTCAATTCTTTTTTACAAGTTTAAGTAGTAATGGAGAGTGCTTTAGCCGCCAAAGCCCTTTTTTCCACCAAATTATTAATCACGATCATCAAAAATGCAGATATGATCATGGATGCAATCACTACCCAGCCGAGCATAGGGTAGTTTTCCAACATACCATCAGCTCTCTGTGAAATGATCATGCCTGCTATTGTTGAAGCGATGCCACCAGAAACTTGAGAAACTGATGAATTGATGCTCATGAAAGCACCTCTATCTTTAAGGTCTGGAACGGCTGTTATCAAAGCTGATGCGGAAATCATTCTCGCATTGATGCCAAGGAATAACACGACATTTAGAATCATGATGGCCCAAAGTGGGGTGATGCCCAAATTGCAATAAATGCCTACCAAAATCATACTCAAAATACTACCCGCGGTAAATAATTTTAGCTTACCTATTTTGTCCGCAACTTTACCAAGGAGGGGACCAAAAATGATGGTAAATACGCCCGTTACACCATACAATAATGGTAAATCGTCAATCGAAATACCCAAATTATTGGTACTAAAAGCAGACCCAAAAGGCATCAACATAAAACCTCCTGTTGCCAATAAGGTAGTAGATAAAAAAACCTTGATGTAATCCGGATTGGTAACCGTACTCAACAAATGTTTGATCGGATTTTGGCCCTTATTTGCCTCCAAATGAGCGTTGATGGGTTTCATATAAATAAAGATGATTAATCCTACGACTGAACCAACGATCACAATCATCCAAAAAGCTGCATGCCAGCCAAATTCGTTGGCCAAATATAATCCAATGGGCAGGCCCAATATTTGCGAGGCGGCAAAAGCCATTTGCGTAAAACCCATGACTCGGCCTCGCACTTCTAAGGCAAAAATGTCGGTAATGATTGCAAATCCTATGGAGCCAATGACGCCACCAAAAATGCCTGTGAAAATCCTGGATAGCAATAGAAAATGATAATTTGTAGCACTTGCGCAAAAAGCAGTTCCGATAATAAATCCAACATAGAAAAACATCAACAGTTTTTTTCTGTCAAATTTATCCGCAAATCCAGCCGCTAAAATCCCAGAAATTCCGGCACTAAATGCATAACCGGAAACTACCCATCCAAACTGTTTGGTAGTGATGTCGAGCTCAGGTAATAAAATGGCTCCAAGCGGTGACAACACCATAAAATCTAGGATTACTGTAAATTGTATGAATGCCAAAATAGCAATCATAAACACTTGATAATTGGAAAAAATCCGTTGTTTACTCATAAAATATTGATGTGATACTTAGTATCTTTTTTATTTTTTAATTCCCTTAATGACTATGTCGAAAGCTGCTTTCATATCTTGTTCTGATAGTTGATAGGGTGCACCGCCCATACTTTTTCCTGCCATGTGAAATCTGATGAGATTGTACAAGGGTGCAAAAGCAACAGACCAGAATACTTCTGGTTTCATTCGATTGGTTTCTCCATTTTTGACAGCATTTTTCATGAAACCTCCCATTTCCTGACTAAATTTTGCAGTGATGTTTTCCGCAAGTTTGTCCTTGTAAGGGGTGAGTTTCAATTGCTCATAAAATTGGGTCTCCAAGTAATGATTGAGGTGGAAATTTGCTCGGTTGGTCCATTGAACCCAAAGTCCGGTTTTGAGATCCATTTCTTGATGAAATCCATCAAAGGTGGCTTTCACCATTCGTTCGCCTACTTCTTCCCCAATTCTGAGAATGAGGTCTTCTTTGTCTTTGTAATAGATGTAAAGCGTGGCGGGAGAAACGCCTGCAGCTTTGGCCAGCTTTTGCATACTGAAGCCATCAAAGCCCAATTGCACAAGCAGTTCTAAGGCTTTTTTACGGACAATTTCTTCCTTTTTTTCGTCTCTAAGTCGCATGATGAAACAAATATAAATGAATAATCATTTACTTATGAATATTTGTTAGTTTTATATGAATATTGAATCAAAATGTACAAGGTTCATTGATGGAAACATGGTTAGGAAGAAGGGGAGTAAATCAGATTAATTTGAAGGGATATGGTAGATATCTGCATACCGTTTGATGATCATATTTACGAATCTTTTCAAGTAGTTTTCATTTAGAAAAGCATTAGACCAATTTTCAAATCGTTGGCATTGAGTGCCCAAATAGAAAAAATACAAACTCAGACCTAACACTGGTAATAATCTTTTTCTTCCAAGCTTAGGATATTAAATGATTCATATCCTTCAAGGAATTGGTCAATCTTGGGTTGATATTTCGCTGCTTCATATTTTTCAATATTATGCAATTGCATGATGTAATAGGCAACATCAAGACTTAACCAGCCATTACCACAAAAATCAAAATCAAAAATAGTGATATTACCATCTTCATCGATATTGAGATTGTCAAACCATATATCTAAATGTACAATACCTGATTGCATGTTATTTATATCGGCCTCCTTCAATTGATCAATGATAAAACCTTGTAAACTTTCTAAATATTTCATTTCTATCGAATCAGGAGAAAGGAAATGACTGATTTGAGCAAGTGACTCGACCATCAATACTTCCAGGGAATAATTAATTCGATCAATTTTTTGATTCTTTGCTATTTGGTGAATTTGGCCAACGGTGCGGCCAATTTCATAGTGAAGCTCACCAGAAACTTCATGTAATTTACTGCCCGGAGCGTAGGAAAACATTAGCCCATATCTCAAACCTTCTGGTGCATGTAGATTTTGTATATAAACTCCTTGTACATCTTTGATGGGATAAGAGATCGAAATATTAGCTGCTTTAAGCTGATTAAGAAAGTAAATTTCTGCTTCGATTTCAGCGGGTTTTCTCCAATTCAAACTGTAAACTCTAAATACAAATTGATTTTGACCAGCAGAAACCAAATAAGTATCATTGATTCCTGACTTCATTAATTTGCATTTTATATCCGCACCAAAGTCGTATTTAGTTTGGATAAACTCAGCAAGATGTGAAGCAGATAAAATGGAATGTGTAACTGGAAAAAAGCTCATCATTAAATTGATTTAGGATATTGTCAAATCAGAACTTTTCACCTGCTATAAAAGCCATAGGTACGGTAAGATTCAAGCCTCCGTTTCGTGCGGCAAATTGATTTAAATTGAATTCAAATTTGGAAAATATCATGGATAATTCTGACTTTGGAAAAAGGGAAATCCATCCAGCTAGCCAACCCAATTGGATGAAATGGTGATTCAGAAATGCGCTGCCATCCAGGAATTTCATGGTAAAAGAATCTTCCACTACATTAGTAATTTGAAAACCATTGTCTGTAAATAATTGAGAAACACCAGCTAAATTCCGACGATGAGCTTCTTCGTTTTCAATCAATTTCAAGTATGCTTCATTGCCAATTTCATGAAGTGTTAAATACCAAATTTCATATAATTCCTTCCAGTGACCATGTAAATTGGTAGTTATGACCAGTCTTCCAGAAGCTTTGAGGACACGATTACATTCTCTAAATACGACGTCTGGTTTATCGAAGTTATTGATTCCCAAATTTGACACAATCAAGTCTAGTGATTGATCCTCAAATGGAAGCTGCTCGGCGCTGCTTTCAATCAAAGTTATATTGGAAATGCCATAGTTTTTGATTTTTTCATGTACCCGCATATTGGCATTTTTCCATGGATCAAGACCAAATAATTTACATGAATTTCCTAACCGTTCAGCCAATTCAACAAGTGGAAATCCAGTGCCACTACCAATATCCAAAATCGTTTCATTGGCTTTTAGCTCAAGGTGTTTAAGCATCAATAAACCAAATGATGAACTCCACAGCGGAACTTCATCATAAGTTTTTACAAAATCCTCAGAGTCAACAAATTGATAATTTAGATAGTCCATAATTGACTGCAATTTGTGTTAAAGGTAATGAAAGATTGAATATGCAACTTCACCTAGGCTATTGTAATTTGACCCTACTAATTCTTGTATTAACTTTCAAAGGGGGCTTTGGTCTAACTTCCATGCACTTTTGTCTTTCATCTTTCCCCATTAATTCGATTGAAGTATATTTGTAAGGGCAAAGTCCAAAAAATTAAATTAAATCCTAAAATAAATGAAAATACAACAACTCATTCGTGGTTTAACTAAACCTGATCCAGTTGGTGTGGTTGATTTTAAGCCAAAGAAAATAGAGTTACCACAAAAGTTCTTGCTTTTGAGACTCATCATTTCCTTGATTTGTATAGCCATTATTCAATACTTTATTTTAAGTTCTGATAAAGGTGGATTAACCATATTATTGTACGAACTACTTATGATCAGTTATTTAGCTCTATCCTATTTTCTGACCGTGAAACCAAATTATAAACATGCTGGGAAATTTCCATTCTTTATCAATCTCCCTTTTAAGATCTCTGACAATTATAATAGATTGTTGATCGGTCTGACGATCATATTTAAACCAGGAGAATTTATTTCACATGGTATAATGGACATACTTAAATAATGGAGCAGAAATTAGAAACATTTTATCCGAAGAATCGACAAGAATGGCGAGCATGGCTGGAAGAAAATCATGATAAAAAACAAAACATTTGGTTGATTTATTATAAACAAAAATCAAAAATTCCGACAGTCAGTTACAGTGATGCCGTTGATGAAGCCCTTTGTTTCGGCTGGATCGATAGCAAAGCGAAATCCTTAGATGAGGTAAAATTTATGCAATTCTTTAGCAAACGCAAAGAAAAAAGTGTTTGGTCAAAAATCAATAAGGAAAAAATTGAAATGCTGATCAGCTCAGGCCTCATGACGCCAGCTGGGCTAGCAATTATTGAAAAGGCAAAAGCAAATGGTTCCTGGACGATATTGGATGAAGTAGAGGCTTTGATTATCCCTCCAGATTTGGAAGAAGCATTCTCTCAAAAGCTTAATGCGAAGACCTATTTCCAGAGCTTAAGTAGGACAGACCAAAGAAATATCTTACAATGGCTCGTTCTTGCCAAACGTCCAGAAACTCGTCAAAAACGCATTGATGAAATTGTAGATCTTGCGGAACTGGGGCAGAAGCCCAAACAGTTTAGATGATTTTGGATTAAAACATAAAGATTAAAGGAGTTACTTTCACGTTCAAAAATAAACATTTGATTTTCTTAAAACAACCCTTGCCTTTTTTAAATTAGCAGTTCAATCCTCCAACCAATTATAAAAATACAAAGTTACAAAATGCAAAAAACCTGCTCAAAAGGACATACCTTCAATAAAAGTTCAGAGTGCCCAACTTGCCCAATTTGTGAAGCAGAACGAAAACCAAAAGATAACTTTCTATCATTATTAGCAGCACCTACCAGAAGAGCCCTCGAAAACAACGGCATAAAAACCATAGAAAAACTTTCATCATTTACAGAAAAGGAAGTCTTAGCTTTTCACGGAATGGGAAAAAGTTCAATCCCTAAACTCCAAAAACTATTATCTGAAAACGGACTAACTTTCAAACAATAATGGGTTTATTTACAAAACCAAGAGTTTTAATCTTTTCGATTACACTCATGATTAACTAGCATTTCAAAAAAAATATGTTGAAAAAAATAGGGCTCACAATACTTGCGATCATTTTAGCCTATAATACTATCAAGTTAGTGATGGTATTTGCAGATTTAAACCCCAATAAATTTTCATTATTTGCCATTTTAGTTTCCAGCTTTGCATTCAATTTAATGATTACGGGAGTCTTTGCCTTTCTTGGCTTTGCATTCCCAACCAGCAACATTTTGCCAAATACCTATTACAAAATTCGAAAACCAGAAACAATCGACTTCTTATACAAAATGTTTGGAGTCAAATATTTTAAGTTATTTCTACTCAAAACATTCTATCGCAAAGAAGACAATAAAAAATATTTCAATGGTACAAAAGCAGGGATCATAAGCTTTGACTTTCAAACAAAACAGTCGGAATTTGGACACTTATTGGCTTTTCTAGTCATACAACTTTTAGCGTTGTACCTATTGTCAATTGGTTTTGTCTCCATCTTTTTCCACACAACTTTAATGAACATAATTTTAAACTTTTACCCCATCATTTTGCAAAGAAAACATAGAATTCAAATAGAACGCTTACTAAAAAGAGCCTCTTGTTAGGCCACATCTTATTTTTTATAATATGAAGAATTTATTTACTAAACTGAAATAGATTTAAAAACACTTCAGAAAGGTATTATAAGGCTAATCACTTTGGAAACAATGAAGAAAACATGCCAAATCATGAGTCCACTGCCTGTGCCTGGGGTTGTCACTTTTTTGTACCGTCAAAAAAGTAACCAAAAAACCTCCCGATCCAAAAAACTCGTATCTGGCTTTTGTAATTCTTTTAAACCGCAATGGGCACTATTCACCGTGTTTAGATCCTGAGCTACTCGATCAGTTTTGTATCGGCCTTATTTTTTTTAGCTCGCGATCTTTAAAAATACGTTAACTACAAAAAACTGTTCGAGCTGAACGTACCCTAAAAGAAAAGAATTGGTGCAGATGCAGTTAAAAATAAAGAAGAAAGATAAAGGCGAGTTTTTTTTGTATAGTATTTTTGGAGTGAGGGAGCGTTAAGAAAAAAATTCAGCCTTGATTTTTTTTGCTACGTTTTTGTATCAAGACAAAAAAGTAGGGAGAATCTAATTTCTTGCTACAATTTTTACAACATATATACTATTATTAGATTTGTCCTAACCTGGGACAAAGAGCAGCTTAATTTTACTTGTTTACGAAAAGATAACATTGTTTTTTCGTTTTTAATCGTAACATTGCGATTAAATAATAAAAGAACCATGGGCTTAGCTAAAACAGAAATGTTTACAGACGAACAAAACGAAATATCCCTATTCGCCAAAGCTTTTGGGCATCCGGCCAGAGTAGCCATTCTGCAACAACTATTCAAAATCGATGGCTGTTATTGCGGAGATTTGGTAACAGAAATTGGTCTTGCTCAACCCACTATTTCCCAACATTTAAAAGAACTCAAATATCTCGGCCTCATCAAAGGAAATGTGGAAGGAACCAGCGTTTGCTACTGCATACACGCCGAAAACTGGACAAAAATGAAAGTAATAATGGCCCAATTCCTAGACCAAGACCTTCCAAAAGAAGGTTGCTGTTCATAAAAACCTACATCATAAATATTCAAAAATTTACCAAAAATGATCACTACACAATCAAGCGTATACGCCAAAATTGAGGAAGTTCATTCAATCCCTAGATCCTCAAAGTTTGACTGAAGAAAGAAAGGAATTTTTAAATCCGCTCGTCGAATTCATTCAATCAAAAGTTTCCACTGGAGAAACGATCAGACTCAACTTTATCTGCACGCATAATTCAAGAAGGAGTCATTTATCACAAGTTTGGGCACAAACCATGGCTTATCACTTTCAAATTAAAAATGTGTATTGTTATTCTGGTGGTACAGAAGCAACAGCACTTTTTCCAATGGCTGCTAAAACTTTACAAAATTCGGGATTCGATGTGCAAACGATTTCGGAAGGTACCAACCCAGTTTACAGCATCAAATACGCTGAAAATGAACATCCCATCATTTGCTTTTCCAAAAAAATGGATGCTGACTTCAACCCTAAATCAGGATTTGCAGCCATCATGACCTGCAATTCGGCCAACGAAGCCTGCCCAGTTGTATTCGGCGCTGAAAAACGTTTTCCAATCATGTATGAAGACCCAAAAGCATTTGATAATACCCCACAACAAGCCGAAAAATATCATGAAAGAAGTTTACAAATAGCTACTGAATTATTTTATATTTTCTCTCAAATTCAACCAAATAATGGCAACTAAAAAACTGAGTTTTCTCGATAAAAACCTCACGCTTTGGATATTCGTAGCCATGGCCATTGGTGTTGGGCTTGGCTATTTTCTGCCTACATTTCCCGCTTTTATAGACAGTTTTAGCAGTGGTACAACGAATATTCCGATTGCCATTGGTTTGATTTTGATGATGTATCCGCCACTCGCCAAAGTCAATTATGCGCTTTTGCCAAAAGTGTTTCGCAACACTAAAATATTGACCATTTCACTTATTTTGAATTGGGTGATCGGTCCTGTCTTGATGTTTTTATTAGCCATCACTTTTCTAAGAAATTATCCAGAATACATGGTTGGCCTCATCTTGATCGGCTTAGCCAGGTGTATTGCAATGGTTTTAGTTTGGAATGAACTCGCCGAAGGAAGCAGTGAATATGGAGCGGGGCTCGTAGCTCTGAATAGTATTTTCCAGGTATTTGCTTACAGTTATTACGCTTGGTTTTTCATCACTGTCTTGCCTCCGTACTTTGGATTTGAAGGGGCAATTGTTGATATTTCCATTCGAACGATCGCAGAAAGTGTGGCTATATATCTTGGCATTCCCTTTGTTCTTGGAATTTTGAGCAGGCTCATTTTGGTAAAGTTAAAAGGTGAAATTTGGTATACTCAAAAATTCATTCCTACCATTTCTCCAATGACATTGATAGCGCTATTATTCACCATCATTGTCATGTTTTCTTTGAAGGGTGAATTGATCGTACAAATCCCAAAAGATGTGTTGATCATTGCCATTCCTCTGTTGATTTATTTTACTTTAATGTTCATCATTGGTTTTTTCTTTACCAAGGCAATGGGAGCGGAGTATGATAAAACAGCCTCGGTGGCATTTACAGCAGCCGGCAATAATTTTGAATTGGCCATTGCAGTAGCCATTGCGGTTTTTGGTTTGAATTCAGGTCAGGCATTTGCAGGGGTCATTGGTCCATTGGTGGAAGTTCCCGCTTTGATCATTTTAGTCAGGGTCGCGTTTTGGTTGCGGAAGAAATATTTCCTCAAAGCCAACGTTTAATACATTGGCAAAAACCAATTGAAGAGATGCAGAAAAATGATTCGAGCGAATACCGGCCAAAACCCTTCGCGCAAACGTACTTTCACGGGACCAAGGCTGACTTGAAGATGGGAGCCCTCATCGAAGTTGGATACAATTCCAATTTTGGTCAAAGAAATCAGGCAAAGTATATATTTTTGACAGCAACCTTAGATGCTGCAATTTGGGGTGCAGAACTTGCATCGGGTGAAGGACCGGGCAGGATTTATTTAGTGGAGCCCACGGGTGAAATTGAGGATGATCCCGATCTAACCGATAGAAAGTTTCCTGGTAATCCGACTAAGTCCTATCGATCTCAGCATCCGTTTAAAATTGTAGGCGAGGTAATTCATTGGCAAGGACACGCCATTGAGCAGGTAAATCATATGAAGGATGCGCTTGAAAAACTCAAAAAAGATGGAGTAAAGTCGTTGAATGATTGATGTTCTAGAAAATAGGTAATATGTTATTTTGCTCATAATTGCCTTTATTTTAGGCTCAGTTATGAATATTTTTTTACCTTTTCAGCATGAATGAAGGAATTAAAATCAACACCTTACACCTATTTCCGCAGCTTGATGAAATGCTTATTGCCCTGCTGAAGTCTCTGTCAGCGGAGGAATGGCAAGCTCAAACTGTTGCAAAACTTTGGAAAGTCAAAGATGTAGCTTCCCATTTATTGGATGGTAATTTGAGGGCTTTATCCATATCCAGAGATGGCTATTTTGGTGATAAACCAGAAAACATTCATTCTTATGAAGACCTGGTTGGCTATTTAAATCAATTGAATATTGATTGGACCAACGCTACCAAAAGGTTGAGCCCGGAAATATTAATCCAATTGTTGGAATCCAGCAGTTTAGCATATTATAAACATCTTCAAACGCTCCAGCCACTTGAAAATGCCATTTTTCCAGTAGCTTGGGCAGGTCACGAAACTTCTCCAAATTGGTTTCATATCGCCAGAGAATACACAGAAAAATTTCTTCATCAGCAACAAATCAGAGACGCTGTGGGAAAGGAAGGCTTTATGACCAAGACATTTTTTTACCCATTTTTAGAGACATTTATGTTTGGCCTGCCGCATACATTTAAGGACGTTAAGGCTGAAACTGGAACGGTAGTAGCGGTGGATGTCACCTCAGAAATTGGTGGTAAATGGTGCATTCAAAAAACAAACACTAATTGGTTATTGGTTGAAGATGACCAATTTAGAGTAGATGCTCAGGTAACAATGGCGCCCGAAACAGCTTGGAAATTGTTTTCGAAAAGTTGGAGGCCACAAGATATTCTTGATAGGGTTGAAATTGTGGGCGATCAACGTTTGGGAATGAAAGTTTTGGACATGGTCTCAGTGATGGCTTGAATTAAATAAAAAATGATGTTTGTGTATTTTTCAAAAATAAAAGGAGCTTAAATTAATGAGCAGCGATCAATATCCAAAAGTGTATTTATACCAGCGAATTGTCAAGGCAAAACAATTCATTGATCATCGATATGCTGAAAAGATTGATCTCGATAATATTTCTGACGAAGCTCATTTTTCTAAATTTCATTTCATCAGGTTGTTTAAATCCATTTATGGAAAAACGCCCCACCAATATCTTCAATTTGTGCGAATTGAAAAGGCCAGATTATTATTTACAGAGAATGATTCTGTGTCAGATGTTTGTTATCAAGTTGGTTTTGAAAGTGTGAGCACTTTTAGCGGATTATTTTCTAAAATGATTGGGAAAACGCCCACGAATTTCATTTTGGAATCCAAAGAAAAGAAATCTCAAATCAAAGAAAACCCTTTGTCTTTTGTGCCTGGTTGTTATGCCTACATGCACGGATGGTCTGAGAATAGCAATTTTGAAGAAGAGAAAGTCTGAAACTCTGGCGAAATTTGAACGGTATTTGTAACTTATCAATCATGATCGTTTTGATTTCAAAAGCACATGTTTGAAGTTACCATTAATTTATCATTCAAATTAGCAGATTATGATTACGAAAATGACAGTAACCAATATCCATGTGCTCAACCAGGATAGTGCTTATGATTTTTATGTCAACAAACTTGGATTCAAAGTAGTAGATGACATACCGATGGGTCCAGATACGAGATGGCTTACGGTGTCACCCCCTGAGCAGCCGGATTTACAATTGGTTTTATTTCCGGTTACGGTGAGTAAAATGTTTCCGAAAGAGATAGCAGAAAGCCTGATTGAATTGATCAAAAAGGGAATCTTTGGTTGTGGCGTCTTGACCTGCAATGACATCTTTGCAACTTATGAAGAATTAAAATCCAAAGGAGTTGAATTTATTAAACCACCAACCGAAGAGTTTTATGGGTCTGAGGCTTTATTCAAAGATGATTCCGGTAATTATTTTTCCTTACAACCTGTAAATAATTTTGACCGTGAAAACAATATTTGATGAATCTCTAAGAAATGAATTAATTGAAAGGATACAATCCATTCAGGAAGAAAGCATGGCTCAGTGGGGTAAAATGAATGTTTCTCAAATGGCAAAACATTGTACTCAATGGAATGATTGGGTCTTGGGAAATGGAAATCATACTTACAAGCAAGACCTTTTGGGCAAAATTTTTGGGAAATTGGGTCTTAAGAGCAATACAAAAGATGATCGGCCAATGGGTAAAAATATGCCTTCAGGTAAAGCTTTTACAATAAAAGAAAATGGCCTTGATTTAGAGAATTTGAAGGAAAACTGGGTCAGTCAAATAGCCTCATATGCACATTATTCCAATGATGCCTTTATTCACGATTTTTTTGGTCAAATGACTCTGGAAGAAATTGGTATCTTTGTATATAAACACAATGATCATCACTTGAGGCAATTTGGTTTAT
The DNA here is from genome assembly GCA_016715105.1 of Saprospiraceae bacterium. Lineage (GTDB taxonomy): Bacteria > Bacteroidota > Bacteroidia > Chitinophagales > Saprospiraceae > JADKBO01. The sequence goes on from JADKBO010000027.1 coordinate 16,042, forward strand.
AGGAAAATTGGAATTCTTGGCGTATTTAAAGGATTATTTCATTAATTCAGCTTCTTTGCAACATCATTGCACTAGTATTGTTATACATTTGTGCCATCAATGAAAATATTCACATTCATATTATCCATTTACATCCTGGTTTTGTCTATCGTGCCATGTACTGATGGTATTGGATATTACATTGATTATGAGCTTCCGCAACAACCAATGGACCAGCAATCTCATGACCATTCTAACCAAAACCAGGATCATTGTTCTCCATTTTGTATATGTGCCTGTTGCAGTTCATTGGTGATCATACCTTTGACACACGAAATGGCTCAAATAAAATTTGATCTATCTGCATCTTATTTACATCATTACACCTTTGATTATACTTTTGATTACAACAAGGGAGTTTGGCATCCGCCAAGTATAGGTTAATTCATTTTCATAGGTTTCCTATGCCCTATTGACACTTCAATAGGATTTAACTTATACTCGATATAATATAAAAATATGTTTGATGATATAATCGCTTATTCGGTTAAGAATAAGTTTGTAATAGGGCTATTGGTCATAGCTCTTATAATTTGGGGAGCGTTTTCACTTCGCCAATTGCCGATAGATGCGGTTCCTGACATAACCAATAATCAGGTGCAGATAATTACAATCTCACCAACTTTGGCAACTCAGGAGATAGAACAATTTATAACCACACCTTTAGAACTCTCCCTTCAGAATCTCCAAAAGGTAGAGGAAATAAGGTCTATTTCGCGATTTGGACTATCTGTTGTGACTGTTGTTTTTAAAGAAGACTATGATATATATCTTGCCAGACAGTTGGTAAGCGAAAGTCTTAAATCAGCACAAGAAAATATTCCCAATGGAATGGGAACTCCGGAAATGTCGCCAATTTCTACGGGTTTAGGAGAAATTTATCAATATGTAGTAAGAGCTGAAAAAGGATTTGAGGATAAATACAACTCTACTGAGCTAAGATCCATTCAAGATTGGATAGTAAAAAGGCAACTCCTTGGCCTCGAGGGAGTTGCTGAAATAAATTCCATGGGGGGTTTTCTCAAACAATACGAAGTTGCTGTAAATCCTGCTTATTTAAAATCTGTTGGCATAAGCATTGGTGATGTTTTTACCGCCTTGGAAAATAGCAATGAAAATACAGGTGGTGCTTATATTGAGAAAAATTCCAATGCTTATTATATCCGGTCAGAAGGCATCGCAAAATCATTGGAAGATATTGGAAACATAGTTGTGAATGATGGTGGTGTTATTCCGGTATTGATAAAGGATGTAGCTAAAGTGCAATATGGTAAATCCCCCAGGTACGGCGCTTTGGTGAGAGATGGAGAAGAAGTAGTGGGTGGAAAAGTCATGATGTTTAAAGGTGCGAATTCTGCCCAGGTTACAGAATTGGTAAAAGAAAGGGTCATTCAAATTCAAAAATCATTACCGGAAGGTGTTATTATTGAGCCCTATCTGGTAAGAGATAAATTGGTAAACACCGCTATAGGAACCGTAGAAAAAAATCTCATTGAAGGTGGACTAATCGTCATCTTCATCTTGATTATTTTATTGGGAAATTGGCGGGCAGGTTTGATAGTAGCCTCTGTCATTCCATTGGCGATGTTGTTTGCCGTATCTATAATGAATATATTGGGTATTTCTGCCAATCTTATGAGCCTTGGAGCCATTGATTTTGGACTCATTGTGGACGGTGCAGTGATCATAGTGGAAGCAATCGTTCACAGATTGGGTTTAAGAAAAGCAGGGATTACTTTAAACCAAACAGAGATGGACGATGAAGTCATTTATTCATCTCAAAAAATTAGGAGTTCGGCTGCTTTTGGAGAAATAATTATTCTAATGGTTTATATCCCTATTTTAGCATTGGTTGGCATAGAGGGAAAGATGTTTAAACCAATGGCACAAACAGTCATGTTGGCAATCACAGGTGCGCTCATACTTTCATTAACTTATGTGCCTATGATGGCGGCCTTAGTACTCAAAAAGCAAGTTTCTGATAAACATACTTTGGCCGATAAAATTATTCAATTTTGCTACTATGGTTATGCGCCTATTTTGAAGAAAGCATTGCAGCTGAAAACTTTGTTTGTTGGGGCAACAGTAGGAATTTTCATAATCAGTTTAATTGTTTTCAGCAGAATGGGAGGTGAGTTTATCCCCACTCTTGAAGAAGGTGATTTGGCTATGCAACAGATTCTCCCGCCGGGTAGTTCTCTATCACAAAGCATCGAAACTTCAAAAATGATTCAAAAAAAATTGCTTCAGGAGTTTCCTGAAATAGAAGATATCGTGGTAAATATTGGTTCTGCAGAAATTCCCACAGACCCCATGCCTGTAGAAATTGGAGATTACGTCCTGGTGATGAAACCTAAATCAGAATGGACATCAGCAAGTAACAGGCAAGAGCTGTTTAAGAAAATCGAAATGTCTATTGAATCGATTCCAGGAGTTGGTTATGAATTTTCACAGCCCATACAACTTAGATTCAATGAATTAATGACTGGAACGAAGGCAGACATTGCCATCAAGTTGTTCGGGGATGACTTGGATATTCTTTATAATCAGGCAAAGGAAGCTGAACAATTAATCAAAAAAATTGCTGGTGTTGGCACTGTAAATGTGGAGCAAACCATTGGCATGCCGCAAATAATAATTGATTATAAATATGATAAAATGGCTCAATACGGTTTGCACATCAAAGAAGTAAATCAAATCATAAGATCTGCATTTGCCGGGGAAAAAGCTGGAGTAATTTATGAAGGTGAAAAACGATTTGATTTGGTAATAAGGTTGGACGAAGAAAACAGAACAAGCATCTCAGATGTAGAAAACCTATTTGTGAGTTTGAACAATGGATCCCAGGTTCCACTGAGCAGTGTTGCAAATATAAATCTAGTTAATGCACCTATGCAAGTATCAAGAGAGAACACCAATAGGCGAATAGTCATTGGCGTAAATGTTGGTAATACTGATGTAGAAACTTTGGTAGAAAAGATTCAAACTTCATTAGATGCCAATCTCAAACTTCCAGCAGGTTATTACTTCACTTATGGCGGCCAATTTGAAAATCTGAAAGCTGCCAATGCAAGGTTGGCTGTAGCCTTGCCATTGGCTCTGGCGCTCATATTCATATTATTGTATTTCACCTTTGGATCTATGGGTCAGGCAGCTTTGATATTTACTGCCATCCCATTATCTGCAATTGGAGGTATTTGGGCTTTAGAATTGAGAGGCTTACCATTCAGTATTTCCGCGGGCATTGGATTCATTGCATTGTTTGGCGTCGCGGTTTTGAATGGAATTGTATTGATTGGGTATTTTAATCAATTAAAAAAAGAAGGGATGTCAGATATCAAAGAAAGAATCATGGAAGGTACAAAAGTGAGACTCCGTCCAGTAATTCTCACCGCAGCAGTAGCTTCTCTTGGATTTTTACCAATGGCAATTTCAAATTCCGGGGGTGCAGAGGTGCAAAGACCACTGGCAACCGTGGTGATTGGCGGCTTACTTTCAGCAACCTTTCTCACATTGATTATTTTGCCGATTTTATATTATTGGCTAGAGAAATGGAACAATAGAAAGCTTAACTTAAGAAATGGCTCAAACAATCTGGCCTTGATATTTCTGCTTTTCATCAGTGGATTATGCAATTTACAGGCTCAGGTAAGTCCCATTACACTGGATAGTGCAATATCTCTCGCAATCAAAAACCATCCAAACATCAAAGCATCCACTTTGGAGTACGAGAAAGCAAAATTGTTGCAAAATCTAAAGTACAATTTGGGTTCAACCCATATTTCATATCAAGGAGATGGATTATTTGATGGCCAATTTGGACAGCAGGTAAATCAGATTGGATTTATTCAAAATTTTCCGAATCGGGGAATTACCAAAGCAAATAATAAATTACAAAATGAAATCGCCGATCAAAGTTCCTATTCGATGCAAATCAGCATCAATGAATTGAAATGGAAAGTTCGTCAAAACTACCTCGATATTCAATATCAAAAGGAATTGGAAAAACTTTATGGAATGCTCACAAACACCTATTCAGAATATTATGATAAAGCCCTGGTAAGGGTCAAAACCGGTGCGACCAATGCCATAGAAGCACTTACATTAAAATCAAAGTGGAAAGAATATGATTTATTGCAAAGGCAAGCACAAATAGAAATAACAAACCTCAATAATCAATTTCAGTTGTTGCTCAATTCTGGTACTGGTGTTACAACCTCGGATAGTTTATTGACTTATTCCATAACAAGTCCATTGGATGATACAAGGAATATATTTTTACTACAAAGTAAGCAAACCATAGCCGTAGAATCCGCCAAAATAGAAGTCATGCAATCGGCAACAAAACCTGGCTTTAACATTGGCTATGCTTTACAAAATTACCAACAAGGGGGGTGGTTTAATTCGGCACAAATTGGTATTTCTATTCCGCTATTTAATGGACAGGTCAAAAAGCACATTGAAGCACAAAAAATGCAAGTGGAAATTGTCAATTTTCAATATGAAAGCAAACGATTGGCTCTTAATCAAGAATTGTCTAATGTCAATAATATCATGAACATTTACAAGGAGGGAATTGATTTCTACAAAGAACAATTACAAACCATCCACCCTGAAATGCTGCGAATAAGTAACCTAAACTATCAGGCAGGTGAACTTTCTTACTTGGAACTACTAAACACGCTGCAACTTATGGCGGCAAATAATAAAAATTATTGGGATCAAATAATAGCCTATAACAAGGCTGCTGCTAATTACCAATTTCTTACAAATCAATAAAAGACATTCACAAATGAATCAATCAATCATTTATATAAAAACAATCCTACTATCGGCAATTATAACTTTGGCCATATCTTGCGGGAATAAACATACAGAAGAAGATGGACATAATCATGGAGATACTTCTGAATTGGACGAGGAAAATGGATCACATAATTCAGACTCTGAGAATGAAGAACACGACGAAGAAGGTTTACAGCTGACTAAAGCACAAGCCAAAACTGTGGGATTGGAATTTGGCAATATTTCTGCAATCAAAGTAAATGACTTTATTAATACAACAGGAACTTTGGGTCTACCACCCAATGCCATGGCTGCTGTTTCTGCAAAATCAAATGGAATCATAAAAGGAACGAAAAAGTTTGTGGAAGGAAATTATATCAATAAAGGAGAAGTCATTGCCTATTTGGAAAACCCTGATTTTATTGTAAAACAACAAGAATATTTGGAAGCTAAGGCGCAATTAAACTTGAAAAAACTGGACGTAGAAAGGCAAAAAACATTAGTAGAAGCAAATGCAGGAGTGTCAAAAAACCTTCAAAATGCAGAATCTGAAGTTGCCATATTTGAAGCAAAAACCATTGGATTGTCAAAACAACTCGAGTATTTAGGGATCTTAACTAAATCATTGACACCTGGTTCGATTACACAACAGATCATCATTTATGCTCCAATGAGCGGATATATTGCCAACATCAATTTCCACAACGGTATGTATGTTCAATCTTCCATTCCATTGATGGAAATTGTCTCTTCAGAACATTTACATTTAGAGTTGGATGTTTTTGAAAAAGACATTGCGCAAATAAAAGTTGGTCAAAAAATTAGTTATAGTATTCCTGCTTTGGGCAATACCATTTATGAAGGTATGGTCAGTGTGATTGGAAAGGAATTTGATGCTACCTCTAAGACGGTGCGCATTCACGGACATTTGGAAGGTGCCAAACCTCAATTTCTAAAAGGACTATTTATCAATGCCAAGATCTGGCAGTCAGATAATACTGACACGGCTTTACCCGATAAAGCCATTATCCAGGACGGTGAAAATTCGATCATCTATGTTGCACAGGAGGCAAAAGATTCCACTCATATCAAATTCTCAACCATTAGGGTAATTCCCGGCCCTACTGATAATGGATTTACTTCCATAAAATTAATTGACACCATTCCAGAGGGTTTTCAAATAATAACGAACGGGGCATATTACATTTATGCTCAATCTAAATCTGGAGTATTGACACACGAACATTGATCTATTTGCTACTAAAAATCAGCCATTAATTAAATTAATTATTAACATTTTAAAGAGACAAAGGCTTTTAGTTTTTTGGCAATTAAAAAAATATATAATGACAATCAAACATCAACATATTTACGACAGTGAAGGCAGACAATTGTGCTGCTCATTAGAAGAAAAAATTGACCGTAAAGATCCACCTGTTTTGACAAAATACCAAGATGATGATCACCATCAAAGTGAAGAAGTCGGTCAAGCGCATGATCATGATCATAATCACGCCGAAAGCAGTGGTTGGAAGGAATATTTGCCCGCAATCATAAGTGTTGTTTTATTATTGTCAGGATTAGCATTGGAGCACCTTCTTGACTTGTCTTTCTTTAAGGGTTGGATAAAATTGGTTTGGTATTTAGCGGCCTATTTTCCTGTTGCATTACCAGTATTAAAAGATGCCTTCAACAATTTGGTAAGGGGAGAAGTATTTACTGAATTTTTCCTAATGAGTATTGCAACTATTGGTGCATTTGCAATAGGCGAATTTCCTGAAGCTGTGGCAGTCATGTTGTTTTACGCCATTGGAGAATTATTCCAATCAGCTGCTGTCAAAAGAGCAAAAGACAACATCAAATCACTATTGGATATCAGACCAAAAGTGGCCAATGTATTCCGCAATAATTCCTATCAAGCTGTTGCACCAAACACCATAACCGTTGGGGAAAAAATTCAAATAAAAGTAGGAGAAAAAATACCTCTGGACGGCATTTTAATTTCTGAAAAAGGCAGTCTGAATACGGCAGCTTTGACGGGCGAGAGCAAACCACAGTCTATCCAAAAAGGTGGCAAAGTAATGGCCGGATCGATCAATATGGAAGGTGTTATTGAAGTAGAAGTAGAAAAACTATTCAAAGATAGTTCTATTTCACGCATTCTTGAAATGGTGCAAAATGCGACAGCACGCAAGTCCAAAACGGAATTATTGATCCGGAAATTGGCCAAAATTTACACCCCAATTGTGGTATATATGGCAATCGCCATTTGTATTTTGCCTTACTTTTTTGTGGCCAATTATCAGTTTGTAGATTGGCTTTACAGAGCTTTAATATTTCTGGTCATTTCTTGTCCCTGCGCATTGGTTATTTCCATTCCATTGGGATATTTTGGTGGCTTAGGAGCAGCTTCCAAACATGGTTTATTATTTAAAGGCGCAGCATATCTCGATCAAATTACAAAGGTCAATACCTTGTTCATGGATAAAACAGGAACGGTCACGAAAGGTGTTTTCAAAATAAAAGATATAATCGTCAGTGATGGGGTAAGCGAAAGTGAATTTATGGATTTACTCAGCGCAATCGAAGCAAAATCCACCCACCCCATTGCCAAAGCCATTTTGGAATATTCATCAAATTCAACTCTCAAAGAGGCCACAGAAATAAAAGAAATTGCTGGAAAAGGCATGCAGGGAATGGTAGAAGGCAAACAGCTTTTGGTAGGGAATAAAAGTTTGATGGAGCAATTCAATATCAACGTTCCATTAGAAACCAATCAGATTGTAGAGTCTTTGGTACTTGTGAGTATTGATGGAGTATTTTCAGGATATGTCACCATTGCAGATGAATTAAAAGAAGATGCGAAACAGAGTATTCACCAACTCAAAGCTCTGGGAATCAAAGAAATAATCATGTTGTCTGGTGATAAAGATTCTATAACCCAACAAATTGCACAAACGCTGGGAATCGCTAAAGCAAAAGGAGATTTACTGCCCGAAGACAAATTGCATGAAGTAGAAATGATGAAAAAAGACTCCACCAAGATCATAGCTTTTGTTGGAGATGGCATAAATGATGCACCTGTCTTGGCAGCCAGTGATGTGGGCATTGCCATGGGAGCAATGGGCAGCGATGTTGCAATAGAAACTGCTGATGTCATTATTCAAACCGATCAACTTTCCAAAATTATTACTGGTATCAAAATTGGCAAATCAACCCAAACCATCATTTGGCAGAATATTGCTTTTGCATTTGGTGTAAAAATCATCGTTTTGGTCCTTGGAGCCGGAGGATTAGCAACTATGTGGGAAGCAGTTTTTGCAGATGTGGGTGTTGCATTATTGGCAATTCTCAATGCTGTAAGATTGCAGAAAATGGAATGGTGATATACTAACTGGAAATAGATTTGTCCAGTATCCCGCTGCCAAAAAAGGAAAATGGCCTTGAAATTAAGAATTAAAGGAAACCTAGGTAAATCAAATAGCCAAATATGAGCAATATTCCAACGATGCATTTATTCACGATTTTTTTGGTCAAATGACTCTGGAAGAAATTGGTATCTTTGTATATAAACACAATGATCATCACTTGAGGCAATTTGGTAAATAGGTTAATAATGGGAATTTGGCAATGATTGACTTTCAAATTGAAGCACATTCTTCAGGTGAATTTTATCTTAAAATAATGAAAAATGAAAATTTATTCACTTTTGATGTTTGTGATATGCATTTTGACGATTGTAAGATGTAAGGATGATGATGACCTAAATCCAGATACAGATTATTTGATTTTTGGACATTTTTATGGTGAATGTGTTGGTGAAGGATGCATCGAGATTTTTAAATTGAATGCACATGATCTTTTTGAAGACAAAAATGATCGTTATCCAAATTTTGATGATTTTTATAAGGGTAGCTATAAACGATTACCAAAAAAGAAGTTTGAGTCGGTCAATGGATTGATTGAAAGTTTCCCTCAAAAATTATTGAATGAAGAAAAAAATGTCATAGGAAGTCCTGATGCGGGAGATTGGGGAGGATATTATGTAGAATATAACTTTAATGGTATTCGAAAATTTTGGTGCATAGATAAGGCGAAAGGAAATATTTCGTCGGAGTACTACGATTTCTTAGACAAATTAGAAGAAAATATTAGACAACTGAATTGAGGAAAATGAAAAAATCATCACTATTAATCGCCGTTCTTTTTTCCACTTTTTACTTAGCGTGTAACCAGAAAAATGGAATTTATCTCATTCAGAAACAAGCAATTATCGTGACATGATTTTGAATTTTATCCAAACCAATATGAGCAACAATCCAGATCAATAAAATTTATCAAGATTTAGGTTACTCCATTTGAGGATTTTATCAATATTTATTTTTTAATAATTACAATCTTATGTGTGGTTTGAGATTTATTTTTTAAAGTTCGAGCCAACGCAAAAACTCTATCAATGAAATATTGGATTTTCAGTTAAATTACTTCCAACCATTGTAATTAAAAATCTTTTTTATAAAATCTATCGCTATTTTTGCATTATTTGCCGGAACGTTTTACGCCTGTAACCAACAAAATACTCAACCTGAAATGAGAAAAAATTCAACTGAAATAGTAAAACAGTATTCAGTGGTGAATGGCATAAACATGTATTATGAAATTCATGGTCAAGGCAAACCATTGGTGCTCATCCATGGCGGCGGATCTACCATTGAGACATCTTTTGGTAGGATCATACCTCTGCTTTCTCCATCCTGGCAATTGATCTGTGTAGAATTGCAAGCCCACGGGCGCACCGGAGATAGAAATACGCCAATTTCATTCAAACAAGATGCCGATGATGTGGCCCAATTAATCCGCAATCTTGGCTATGAAAAAGTCGATGTTTTTGGCTTCAGCAATGGTGCGAATACTGCATTGCAAATGGCTATCAGGCATGCTGAACTTTGCGGCAAAATCATTGCTGGTTCACCACTGCTCAAAAAAGATGGTACATTTCCACAATTTTGGGAATTTATGAAAAATGGGACCTTTGAGCAAATGCCTCAAGCTTATAAAGATGCCTTTTTAGCAGTGAATCCTGATGTGGAAAAATTGCAAAATATGTATCAAAAGTGTGCAGATAGAATGATCAATTTCGAGGAATTCTCCGATGAAGAAATTAAGGCCATTCAAGTTCCTGTGCTATTGATCAATGGAGAAAATGATGTTGCAACCACCGCTCATGTGTCTGCTATGTCAAAATTAATAACTGATTGTCAATTGGAGATCGTGCCGGGAGGTCATGGTGCATATTTGGGGGAAATAACTACTTTAAGTCCAGACACCCTAACCCAAACTTTCCCAATACCACCTTTTATAGAAAATTTTCTAAGAGAATAAGATGAAAATCCTTCTATGATTTACCAAGTAAAAATTGCTACTATTTATCATTGTTCTTTAGCGCAAGCATTTAAAACACCGATGTTGTGTGATGTCACAAAAGTTCACACTGGATACGGGCTCATGCCAAAGGTTGTTTATTGTACAGAGGACCAAAACTGGGGTCAGCCAGGTAGTAGTAAAAAAGTATTTGTGGCGAAGTCTATGACTCAAAAAGGTGGTTTTGCTTCAATGGATAAAGTAATCGATCGAATCGAAAATAAATATTGGAAAATTGAGGTAAGTGATTTTCAGGCTTGGATGTTGGGCTTTACAAAATTTGTAGGCGAATGGGAAACGACAGAAATGGAAGCGGGAAAAATTCTGGTTAATTATACTTATACCCTACATGTCGGCACCGCACTTTTACATCCTTTGAATTGGTTGTTTGCACACACTTTTTGGAAGACTTATATGGGAAGGGTTTTAGAGAATATCAGGCGGATGATTGAGCAGGATGAGCCTTATCTTTATGAATGAGGGGTTTTGTGGATAGTTCTTGCTACAACTAAAGTTCGCATTCCATAAGGCTTTGTCGTTTAGCAATCAACCTTAAGAAAAATCATCTGCCATTTTTCCGATATTTACTATTTTGGTGCCTCATTGAGCAAACGAAGCGTTCATGTCCTTTTTTAAATCAAACAAGCATATCATACTATACGGAGCTGTATTGGCCATATTGATATTTTTATTAAGATGGCTCCAATGGAAGTTTTTGATACTTGACCATTCCATAGAAATTTATGTTGGTCTTGTTGCACTGCTCTTCACCATTATGGGATTCTGGATTGCCAACCAAATGACCAAAACCAAGTTCATCATCCAAACGGTTGAAAAGCAAGTTTTTATACCACTCGCAGAAAATTTTGTCCCAAACGAAAATGCATTGTTGGCTTTTGATCTAAGTAATCGTGAATTTGAAGTATTACAACTGATGGAAAAAGGCAATAGCAATGCAGAAATGGCCGATCAATTGTTTCTTTCTTTGAGTACCATCAAAACACACGTTTCTAACCTCTATCAAAAAATGGACGTAAAAAGTAGAACTCAAGCGATTGCCAAAGCCAAAACCTTGAGAATCATTAAATAATATGTTCATTCTAAAGGACTAAAACTGCCAAATTCAAAAATTTGGTACTAAAGTATGAGTATGAGATTTTGCCCTGTTGGTAGTTTTGAACCAACAAAACAATAAAAGAAATGAAAAGAAATGTTTTACTTTTTGGATTGACTATAGGTTTAGTGCTTTGCGCAAACATGGTGGTTATGGTCAACATGATGTATGCAAATACACATTTCAAAGGAAATGATCTTTTGGGTTATGCGGCTATGGTGGCCATGTTTTCACTGATCTTTTTTGGCGTAAGAAATTATCGCAATAAAGAGCTGGGAGGATTTATTTCCTTTGGCAAGGCCTTTAAAACAGGTGCACTTATTGCGTTGGTTGCTTCAACACTTTATGTGATTATCTGGTTGTTTTATTATTACCTATTTGTACCAGATTTTATTGATGTCTATACCAAAATTGTTTTGCAAAATTGCACACCAGGAGATATCACAGCAAAAAGCAAAGAAATGGCTGATTTCAAAGAAATGTACAAAAATCCTTTGTTTGTAATTTTGATCACTTATTCTGAAGTTTTACCCATTGGCTTATTGGTTGCACTATTGAGCGCAACTATTTTAAAAGCAAAACCAAAAGAAGGACTTTCTTAAACCAATAAAAGCAAGAGAATTACTTTTTCTTCCTCAGTTCCAAAATACTGTAATACGCCTCCTTTGGTTTGTTTTCTCTGTCAAACAAAAGCGGATAATTGGTGCGACCACGAGCAGGGAAATTATTTTTCCATGAATTTCCATCATTCACTCCCCATAAAGTCACTCTGCTGATGACTGATTTGTGCTTGAGAAATAAAGCAAAAATATCTTTGTATCTTTTAGCTTGAGCTGCTTTGATTTCATCTGGCAAACCATTGACGTAAGGATTGAGTGCGGCAGTATTTTGGGCACTTTGGCTGATGTCAGCACCACTTACGTTTCTTGGATTTGGTAAAACATCGATGTCAAGCTCAGTGATGGAAACTTTTACACCAAGGGCAGCGTAGGCTAGGATGCTGGTCTCAATTTCTTCAAGGGTGGGAGTTTCCAATCCCCAATGGCCCTGCATTCCAATGCCATCAATTTTTGCACCACTTTCCTGTATTTTTTTCACCATTCTGATGACACCATTCCTTTTTTCTACACCCGTCATACTGTAATCATTGTAGTACAATTCAGCTTTAGGGTCTGCCGCAGCTGCAAGTTTAAATGCCAATGCCAGGTAGTCTTCTCCCAATACTTCAAGAAAAACAGATTTTCTGAGTGACCCATCACCTTCTACTGCTTCATTCACCACATCCCAACTAAAAGTTCTTCCAGCATATCTGCCTGCAACAGTATTGATGTGTTTGGTCATAGCAGCAATCATATCTTCTTTGGTTTTTTTATCTCTGAAAAACCTGGAAAGCTGACTGTGCCATATCAAAGTATGGCCATGTACTTTTGACTTACTTTTTTCCGCCAATGCATAAAGTGCATCCGCTATTTCCCATTTGTAAACATCCTCTTCTGGGTGCAACAAAGAAGATTTCATATCATTTTCTGCAGTAAGAACGTTAAATTCTTTGGCAACAAGGGCAGCTTGCACAGGGTCTTTCTCCAGGATTTGGTTGGTACTTAATGCTGTTCCGATCAAAAAAGCACCATCATATGCAGATCTCAAGGATTGCGCAAAACTGGTGTTGGCCAAAGCTGTGACCAACATTGCAGAAAGTAGTACGATTCTATTTAATTTCATGTGTCTTTAATTATTTCTATGTTTTAAAATGTAGCAAACAATGATACAAAATCAGAGTCATTTAAAGGAATATGTGTTTGCTTTTTAACGATTTGATAGGATTTCATTCGATACTTTCACTTGAATTATTTCTACCGTACAAAAAATAAGGTCATATTTAAATCAAAGCAATATTTCCAGGCTTTGAAGAGGTTATTAGAAAAATAGAATGTTGCTGTTGCAATTGACAGGTAAGTTTAAAAAGAAGTAACTTTGTATCGGGAACTATCCTCAAAAGCAAACAAATTGAATACTATAATTCACCAAAACAGTATCCTCAAAAAAGGAGATTTCAAAAATTCTACCACTTGGTGGTTGGGTGGTTTGGTAGGTTTTATGTTATTGGCAGTTTTTCAGGATTATTTGTTCAGTAAGTTTCAAGATACAGGATTTTACCTATCGGAATCATTGCTTTATAATGCCATTTGGTTATTTCTCATTCCTCTGACCATTCTTGAATTTGGGTTGTTAGATAAGATTAGAGTGGTCACAAAACTTCACAAAAGTTTCTTTATCATTGGTTTGTCAGCCCTTTTATGTTTGCTGCATATCTTACTTTTTAGCATATTTTTTGTAACTGTCAGTCATCTTATTTATACGCCTGGTCATGCATTCAGAAATATTTTTGGTAGTGCAATGTCCGGTCAATTTTACTTGTTATTGTTTTTTTATACGGCTACTCCATTTTTCAGAGATTTCTTGAACGATCGGAAGGAAAAAGAAAAGCAAGCTTCAGTAAGTCTGGGTGATAAAATAAAAATCAAAACAGGTGCGAAAACAGTTGTTTTGAATATGGAAGAAATCGAGTGGATAACCACAGACAAACCATATTCTGTATTACATGCCAATGGAAAAGTCTACTTAGATGATCGATCCTTGAAGGATTTTGAAGACTTGCTCAATCCCCTTCAATTTTTGCGTGTGCATCGTTCCACCATCATACACGTTACATTCATCAAATCTTTTACTTCCAGACAAAATGGAGATTACGATGTGGAATTAAAAAGTGGACAGTTGGTGAGAATGAGTCGGCATTACAAACAGAATTGGGAAACCTTACTCCACTGAGCACAAACTCCCCTCCACACAGCCTTTTCCCCCATTTCCTAAGTCCTTTCTATGCTTTTTGGCTATAATTTTATTTCAAAAATGAAACAAATGGCCTTTAATTGCAAATGGTGTATACACCTTATTTTAGTAGGATTGATGATTGGTTGTCAAGGGCAAAATCTCTCCATTCAACCAGAAACCTCGACACTCAGCAATGACTTTGATCGCAACCCTCCATTTGAATACAAAATGCCTGCTCAACTTTCCAGTATTGATACCAGTGATGGTTGGGCTCAAGATGGCCAGAAAATTTTGCTTACAGGCACTGTATTTTTGCCAGACTCAAAGACACCTGCTGCAGGAATTGTATTGTATTATTACCACACGGATATTCACGGAATATATGCAATGGATCCCGCAAAAAATTACAACATGCCCAAAAATGAATTGGGCCAAACGCATGGTTACCTCAGGGGTTGGATAAAAACAGATAGTACCGGCAGGTATGAAATTTATACCATTTTGCCTGGTGCATATCCGGGTAGGGGAGAGCCCAAACACATACACGTTTATATCAAAGAAAGCGATCAAGATTTGCCTTATTACATCGATGATTTTGTATTTGACGATGATCCATTGTTGTCCAGTGCAAAGAGAGTTAAGTTAGAAAATCGAGGTGGAAGTGGAGTCATCAGATTTGGTGATCAAGGTGGTCTGCTTATAGGCGAGCGAAACATCATCCTTGGTTTGAATGTAATGGGATATCAGAATGGCACTTTTACAAAATCGCTATCTGGTAAAAACATTGGAGAAGAGGTTTTGTCTTTCACTCCTTACCATGCCTTTGGTCCGGATAAAGGCACCAAGACATGTCCTGTTTGTAAATATGGATGGTTTCACGGCATTGTTTATTATGTCGGCAATGGTGCAGATTGGTCGGCAATCAAAAAATGGTTGGTCTTTTTGGAATCCGAAAGTGAAAAAAGAAAGGAATATTTGAAAGTTTATTTGGTCTATGGCAATGATCAAAACTATTCCAAAGCGGATCGCATAAAAAGATTGGAAGAACTTGGTGTGGAACTCAAACTGAAAAACACTGCTCTGACCTTTGTGCCTTCTTTGACAGATCAAGAGTCGGATGTTTATTTGAATGCAATCAACCAGCAAGTGGAAAATACCATCTTGGTATATCGGAGGAATACGATCATTGCAAAGTATATAGATGCGCCTGCAATTCCTGCCAACTTTACAGAAATTTCAATGCTTTTGGATGAAACTTCGACAGGATATTTTAAATTGCCTAGGCCAATATATGAGGAATGAGTTCACATTGGAACGTTACATATAAACTTGTGGTCAGATTTCAGTTTCTGGATAAATTCCAAAATTTTGCGTTAATACTATATTGTAGTAGTTTTGATACGATATTAAAAGAAAGTAGATGGAACGCAAAGATTTTTTAAAACTTTTGGCCTTCACACCACTCATTCCACAACAGATGAATTTATCAGAATTTGAAAAAATAACAACCGATTTACCCGTTCAGAGTGGTAAAATGCCCGTTTTGTTTACCTCACACGGCAACCCAATGGACATTCCAAAATCTAGAGACGAGCGTCCATTTTGGAATTCCTTATTTGAATTGGGCAAGGATTTACATAATAAGTTTGAAATAAAGGCAGCATTGGTGGTATCTGCGCACTGGTGTACCACCAAAGACACTCAAGTCAACGTGTCACCAAACCAAAAGCAAATCTATGACTACTACGGTTTTCCCAAAGAGTACTATGAAGTGATTTACCAGGCAAATGGCGCTCCGGACATTGCAGCAGAGGTCAAACATTTAATTCCAGATGTAAAAGAAACCATGGATTGGGGACTCGACCACGGAGCTTGGCCGATGCTCATGCATTTGTTTCCAGAAGCCAACGTTCCCGTTTTCCAGATGAGCATCAATTATTATGCATCTCCAATGTATCATTATGAGTTGGGCAAACAATTGAAAAAACTGAGAGAAAAAGGGGTTCTGATCATTGGTAGTGGTTCTATGATTCATAATTTGCAATTGGTCATGAATAAAATGCGAACTGGCGATCTCAGTCCTTTCGGATGGGAAGCAGAATACGACGAGTGGCTCAAAACCCAATTGATTGAGCGCAATGTCAACAATCTGATCAATTATGAAACAAGTCACAAATTGGGTAAATTGGCCTCGCCAACGCCTGATCATTACGTTCCCGTTTTGTATTCCTTGGGGTTGATGGATAAGGGAGACGATCTCAGTTTCTTTTATGAGGAAAATGCAACCATACCCGCATTCAGCGAGCGAAGTTTTCTTTTGAAACAGTCTTAACAATTTAGTTTTTCACTCAAAAAAGCAGTAAATAACTCGATTGTTATCCAGAAATTTGTTTTGATGAAAATCTTATCGCGAATCTACCATTCGAACTTTTGCAACATCCTGCACTATCTTAATAGAGTTTTATCCAGATAAAGCATTCTTTATTGAGCTTACCTCAAGCATTATTTTTTTAAAGTGCTGATCTGATTTTTAATGTTTAAAAAACCAATTAAATCATTGTGCAATGAAAAGGATCTATTTGTTTACCATATTGATGATCAGTTTGATTTCAGCATGTAATCCCAAATTTTATACGCCAAATACGCAAAATGTGCCACTCTTATCTACAAAAGGTGAAATGAACCTGACACTATCGGGTAATGGAAATCAAGTGGAATTTCAAGGGGCCAATGCCATCACAAACAATATTGGCATCAAGGCTAATGGTGGACTTTTTATACCTCCAGATATTGATAACGGCAATGGGGGATCAGGCAAATTTTTGGAAGCAGGCATCGGATATTATAAAGAATTATCACCTGGATGGGTTTTTGAAACTTATGGTATTGCAGGTTTTGGATCTTTTGAAAACCACCTTCCAGCTTCTGCGACCACTACACCAGTGACAGTAGGAGATGTCTCTGCCAATATTTTTAGAATTGGTTTGCAGCCAAATATAGGCTATAAATCCAAATTCTTCTCAGCCGCACTTTCTACCAGAATTGCCAACCTATCATACAATAATATAGAAGGAGACCTAATTTTCGATGGTGAAGACCAAGTGGAATATTTGGAGGAAAATAAATCAAATATTTTGATAGAGCCTGCATTGACAATAAGAGGTGGCCTTGAAAAATTAAAATTAGAATTACAATTTGGTTTCAGTTTCAACACAAGCAATAAAAACTTCAGTCAAGACAATGCTTATCTTACCCTGGGTTTGAATTTCAATTTTAAGTAATTCAATTTTGGCTTGACCATTCATAGAAAAAGAAATGCCCTTCAATAAACATTGAAGGGCATCGCTTTTTAAAATCAAAAATAAATATCTTAATAGAGACGCTGTTTATTTATCCCAGAAAACTCTTGAAGTCATTTTATCTCCACCAATTGCTGCGGCTGCTGCCAAATAATTTGCATTATTTTGAGCTAACTCATAGTCTGGATAAGAAAACCTACGTGCAAAACCTCCACCATATAGGTCATTTGCTTTATTTGGAGATAATGCAGGAAACCCACTTCTTCTGAAATTTGCAAAAGCTTGTACACCATTAGTTAAATAAACAATCCAAAGTTGATTATTGATTAATTCGATACCATTTGTCGCATTGTAAGCTACATTAGGGCTTGCCAAAAACGCAACGATATCGCCCTCAGGAATGGCGCTTGTCTTAGGGTAAAGACTATATCTCGCAATATCTGCACGGATACCATCTTCATAATATTGCTTGGCAGCAGCTGCACCACCTGCAATCCAACCTCTTTGAGCAGCTTCTGCTAATAATAAAGAAACTTCACCATAAGTTACCCAAAAAGCTGGTGCGGTCAATGAAGCCAAAGAATTAACGTTCATTTGTGAATAATTATATCCACCCCCGCGAACACCCCTATAAGCTGCCTTTGATAATTCAGTATTCAAAATACCAATAGGCACTCCAAATTGTTCTGCAGTCACAACATTGGGAGCTGTATCAGCGAGTGGATCTGCAGGGTTTTTATAAGTAGCTATGATGAACTTAGTTCGCGGATCTTCTGTGTTTTTCAATTGATTCACAAATGGTTCAGCTGCATAATAAAAATATGGATTGTTGTTAACCAAACCACCATTTTTCCCATTAGTAAAAGCTGCACCATCAAACTGCACGTATGCATTGTCTGCATTGGAAGTCATCACACCACCACTGAAAGCTGCTGCTGCAATAGCTGCTGCCTTGGAAGGATCTGCCTTAGAATATCTCATACCCAATCTGAGTAATAAAGAGTTACCAAGTTTTTTCCACTTTTCTGTTTGAACAGCAGCAGTGGTTGAAGGAATGCTTCCCTTAGCACCATAAAATAAATCTGCGGAAACAAAATCAGCAGTAGCGCTCAATGCTGCAACTGATTCTTTCAATTCCTTTTCCAAATCTGCATAAATGGCAGCATCATCATCATAAGATGGGTAGAAAAATTCATCTCCCTTGATAAAAGCTTGTCCTGCATTAAAATAAGGAACATCGCCATAACTGTCCACCACATTCATGAAAGTCTGTGCCTTCCAAATGCGAATCATACTTCTTAAATTGACTCTTTCTGGTTGAGTTTCTAGCAAGAAAAGTGCCTGTGTCAAGTTTTTGATAACGTTTGGATACGAGCCATCCCAAACACCATTATTGAAGTTGTCATTGTCCGTATTGAAATTTGGACCCTGGGTAGCTCCAGAATTGTGTGGGTTTACAAAATGTTGTGCAATGGTGTGTTCAGATTCCCAACCTCCTAAACTGGTCCTTTGCGATCCTGCAAATAGTAGAGCTGGATCTACACTTGTGAGTGCATATGGATTGGTGTTGATATCAACAAAATCTTTATCGCAACTCCCTAATACCGTAAGTAGCGCAATCGCAATTATATATATTTTTGTGTTTTTCATCTTTCTTAAAATTTGGCATTTAAACTTAAAACAAAATTTCTAGTTGTTGGCAATGAGGTATTTTCATATCCAACTCTAAAGTCTCCTGAAGACTGTACTGCCTCAGGATCAAGATCTTGTAGATCTTTATGAAGAATGGCGAGGTTTCTACCAGAGGCAGTCAACGTCAATCCTTTAAAGAATTTGAGCGCACCAGCTTTTTGCATCACACTGGTGAGGTCATAGGAAACAGAAACGTTTCTCAACTTTACGAAATCTGATTTGTAGGTCACGATATCAGCCATTTGGTTGTTTCTGTAGTCAGCATAAAACTGAGCTGGATTTACAGCAACTGTATTTGGTTTTCCATCTCGCGTTACACCAGGGAATACAACACCTGTTTCACCTTCGCCACGTCCAACCAATGATTGTTTAGAGTGTCCTTGTCTGTTTGCGTTCAAGGCTGTTGAAGAAAATACTTTTCCGCCAAACTTATAGTCAAAGAAAACACCTAATGACAATGCTTTGTAATGGAAAGAGTTATTCCATCCACCTGTAAATTTAGGCAAAGCACTACCAAAACTTACATAATTGTCTGAAGGAATAAGTCTACCTTGATTGGTCAACATGATATTTCCTGCTGCATCTCTTTTGTAAGTACGCGCATAAATTTGATTCATTGGTTGGCCTTCAACGTATCTCAATTGACCAATAAATTCATTACCAGTTGCACCCCAGTTCAAAACAATGATTTCTGATGGAGCACCTACAGACAATACTTTGGTCGCCAAGTAAGAATTGTTCCAAGATGTTGTCCATCCAAAATTTTTGTTGTCTACTGGTGTCAATGAAAGTAATGTTTCTAAACCTGAATTCTGGATTGACCCCAAGTTTTGTTTTGACTGATCGTAGCCTGAAGTATTAGAAAGGATAACATTTAGTACTTGATCTTTAGATACTTTGTGGAAATAACTTACGTCAAGCCCAACTCTGTTTTTAAACATTTTCATTTCCAAACCTACTTCTTTCTCATTCAAAGTAAACGGCTTGAGGAATTGGTTTGGAGCAGTATTACCACTGATATTTCCAAGAGAAGTGCCATTGAATTGATTTTGGCCAATGCCATAAGTCAATAATCCATCATAAGGATTTACCCCTTGTGAGCTACCTACTTGAGCCCATGAAGCCCTCAACTTACCATAAGATAGCCAATTTTGTTCACCCATCATTTCTGAGAATACAAAACTACCTGATACTGATTGATACAACTCACTATTGTTTGCTGGATTTAATACAGAGAACCAGTCATTTCTAGCTGTGAAATTCACATACAACATGTTGTTGAATCCAAATTCAGCCAATCCATACATAGAGTTGACTCTGAATCTCGAAAAGTCATAAAACTGACCTCTGATACTTCCATTACCAATCGTGTAAAGATCTTGTACCACAAAGTTTGAAGCGTTTTGTCTGAATCCTTGATTCTTAACCCTCCAGGTATTTCCTCCAAAGCTTGCATCAATAGAGAATTTACCAAACTCTTTGGTAGCACCTAATAAGAAGTCAGCATTTACATCTGTACCTTTTCCACTGGAAAGGTTATATGCTCCTTTATAAGTACCATCTGCATTTGTTGGTACGTTGGTTCCAATACCACCTGGATCATTTGACTCAGTAAAGCTGTTTGAAAAATCATAATTGTATCGACCTTGTAGATACAACCAACTTGCGAGGTCATATCTCAAAGTAGCTGTTCCTAAAAGACGATCTCTTTGGTTTTCATAACGCTGACCTGCTGCAATTGCATAATATGGGTTTAAAAGCGTTCCTTGAAAACCTGAAGTTCTTGTTTCTGTACCATTTGGTTGTACCGCATTGTCTCTAAGTGCTGAAAGCGGAATAGAAGTTGCAAGTCTTGTGAAAAAGTTGACTGCACCTGGACCTTGAATACCAATCTGTGGTGGATTGATGTTTGTCTCATTGGTATAGTTCAAGTTGAAATTGAATTTCAACTTTTCTGATATGTTTTGTGCAATACCAACGTTGAAAATATTTCTCTTATACTCATTATTAGGTGTTATCCCTGCTGCATCGGTATTGGAATAAGAAGCTCTGAAGCTACCTTTTGCAGATCCACCAGAAAATGCAACCGTATTGGTGAAGTTAGTACCTGTTTGCAAAAAGTCAAATAAATTGTTTGGGTTTGCAGAATAAGGCTGTAAAGTTCCATCAAAAATAGGTGTTGGTACGCCGTCCAATCTTTCACCCCAAGCAAACTGACCTGTTGATGCAGCATTTGCAGCACTGGATGGTCTCTTTCCTGCTTCACCTTGTCCATACTCAGTTTGAAAGTCAAAGAAATTCAAAGCATTTTGAGTAGAGTAACTTGAGGTAAATTCTACGCCAATGCCTTGGTTTTTATTACCAGACTTGGTAGTGATGATGATCGCACCGTTTGCAGCTCTAGCACCGTAGATGGCAGCAGCAGTCGCTCCTTTCAAAACGGTCATACTTTCAATGTCATCTGGGTTGATGTTTGACATATTATCACCATTATCCCTTACATTGGCTCCATCTGCACCTCTTGCTCCTTGATCAATAGGAAGACCATTGATTACAATAAGTGGCGCGTTGTTGGCACCAGCAAAACCAGACTGACCCCTCAAACGTATTTGCATACTTGAGTTGGCACCTGCAGCTGGAGGCGTAATATTCAAACCTGCAACACGACCCACCAATGATTCTACAACGTTGGTTGTTCGGTTGTCTACCAATTCTGATGTATTGACAGAAGTAACAGAGTAACCCAATTTTTTGGATTCCTTCTTGATACCAAGACCTGTTACAACTACTTCGTTGAGTACTTGAGAATCCTCATTGAGCGAAACATTTATAACAGTCTGATTAGCAACTGGAACTTCAATTGTAGTGTAACCAATGTAGGAAAAGACCAATACATCGGTTGGTGAAACAGATAAGGAGAAAGCTCCATCTACATCTGTAACGGTACCATCTGTAGTATTTTTTACGGTAATGGTAACCCCAGGAATGGGCACCCTGTCTGTAGCGTCCACAACCAAACCCGTAACTGTTTGGCCAGACAAATCAAATGAAAAAAGAATACTCATCAGAAAAATGAGCAATGTGGTAGATTTAAAATTCATGATTCTAAATTTTAGTTTAACGATTTTGCAAAAAAAATTGTGACGTGTAAATTTAACACTTAAAATTTCCCGTCAAAATAAAATCTTAAATTTATGCTTATAAATTGTTGTTTTAATGTTGATTTTAACAATTTCCCCATCTTAAATAGGCCCAAAACATGGTATTGAATAATATATCATGAAAAGCTCTAAGTCCCGTTATTGCTTAAGAGTCCATGTTTTACATCAAATAAAATTTCTTTCTCGCAGCAAATTTTATCGGATTTTTAAATATTAAGAAAATGTTAGAAAAAAAGGTAAATCGCAAAGCTGCAAGCTGTGAGATACTGGGTGCGTGCTTTCTGTTATCAGTTTTCAGTGGTCAGAAGTCAATTCCTTGCACAAGGAGCAATTGGCTGCGCCAGCAGTTTAGCAATTTGGCAATATAGCAATGGGCAATATAGCAATTTGGCAATGCCTTTGGCCTTTCACTGCTTTTGCAAGGGGCGCAACAGGATTCCAATAATTTCAATGAGGTCAATGATTTCAATTTCTTGCGGCGGCAATTTGGCAATGCCTGTTGGGTCAATAGGATTTCAATAAATTCAATGAGTTCAATAAGTTCAATTCCTTGCAGGAGCAATTTGGCAATTCAGCAGTTCAGCAATGTGTCAATGCCTTTGGCGCAATTAGGCAATTCAGCATTTCGCAATTCAGCAGTTCAGCAATGTGTCAATGCCTTTGGCGCAATTAGGCAATTCAGCAATTAGGCAATTCAGCATTTTCGCAATTTAGCAATTTGGCAGTTCATCAATTTTTGCCTCGAGTTTCGAGCCACGAGCCACCAGCCTTTTCTTCCCGATTAGGATATGCTTTGGTTCAAAAAAACTTTATAAACTCATTTCGGCAATTTGGCAATTAGGCAATTTGGCAATGCCATTGGCCTTTCCCAGCTTTTGCAGTAGCAATTCAGCAATTAGCAGTTCAGCAATTTGGCAGTTCAGCAATTAGGCAATGTGGCAATATGGCAATCCCTTACAGAAGCAAGGGCAGGTAGGATTCCAATAAATTCAATGAGTTCAATTTCTTACGGTGGCAATTTGGCAATGCCTTGGGTCAATAGGATTTCAATAAATTCAATAAGTTCAATACCCTGTTTATCATTAAGACTTTATAAACTTTTTACTTTCAACTTTATAAACTCAATTCAGCAATTCAGCAGTTCAGCAATGTGTCAATGCCATTGGCCTTTCCCCGCTTTTGCAGTAGCAATTCTGCAATTTGGCAATATTGCAATTCAGCAGTTCAGCAATTTGGCAATTCCGCAATTCCGCAGTTCAGCAATGCCTTTCGTCTCTTCCTATTTTACAATACCCAGTACAGACGCAGGGCCCTGCGTCTCTGCGTTACCTGTAAAATATCAAAAACCATCAGATCAAAAATCGAAGGTTAACATAATTTTAAGAAGCTATAGAATAAAAATATTTTATTCTATAAAATAATGGATATACATTTGAATTCATAAAAAATTCAAACATGAAATATTGCTTCATTTTAATGCTTATGTTATCTAGTATGGTAGCATTTTCTCAAAATCCTATTGATGGAAAATGGAAAGGAACAAGAGAAACACCTAATGGAACCTTCGAAATAAATTACACATTTAAGGTAGACAACGGTGTTCTTACTGGAACTTGGACAACTCAATTTGGTGAATCACCGCTGGAGAATGGCAAAGTAGACGGTAAAACTTTTTCATACAGCATTTCTTTCAATGACATGACCATCAACAACACTGGTGAGCTCGTCAGCGAAAACGAAATCGTAACTAAAAATGAAAGAGGAGAAATGAAATTGACCAGAGTGCCATAGTTTTACTTTAGGTTTTGGATTTCAAAGAGCTTAAATGATGTCAATGGCATGATTTAAGCTCTTTTTTTTGACGAGAGTTGAAAGCGATCAGTTATCAGCTATCAGTTTTCAGCGGAGATCGGAAATCGGAGATCGTAAGGCCGCGAGCCACGAGCCACGAGCTGTGAGAAAAGCTGTCAGTTTTCAGCGATCAGTTATCAGCGGAGATCGGAAATCGGAAGCGGTGAAGAAAAAATATGGTGGCGAGACTTCAGTCTCTGCCCACGCGTAAAGTATGGTGGCGAGACTTCAGTCTCTGCCTGTTCACATTTTTGTTTAAAAACGGCTAATACCGGAGATTGGAAATCGGAATGAAATCGGAAAGAAACTGAAAAATTGGAAATGAAGAAAAAAAATCTACACACTCAAGACATCAACACGACCTGCACCCTCTTTCTTCAAGAATTCAATTACCACCGGCTTTAGCCTGTGGTAAACAAGTTCCTGCATAGGACCTGACCCTACAGCTGCAAGAATTCAATTACCACCAGCTTTAGCCTGTGGTAAACCAACTTCCCTCAAGATATGGGCTTTAGCCCAACGTCCCAAAACCAAGAAAGAGGCAAGCCTTTTTTTCTACCAGGTGGTTCCATTACACATTAGACCTGAGAAGCCAAGGCATGCCTTGGCTCAACGTTTGGGTTCCATCTTACATTTCACATCTCACATCTCACACCATTCACCAATTACTATTCACCAATCCCACCCAGATAGAAAGGGGCAAGCCCTTTCTCTACCAGGTGGTTCCATTTCATATTTGACCTGAGACGCCAGGGCATGCCCTGACACAACGTGTGGTTCCATCTTACATCTTACATTTCACATCTCACATCTCACACCACTAACCATTCACTATTCACCAATCCCACCCAGATAGAAAGGGGCAAGCCCTTTCTTTACAGGTGGTTCCATCTCATATTTGACCTGAGAAGCCAGGGCATGCCCTGACACAACGTGTGGTTCCATCTTCCATCTCACATTTCACATCTCACATCCCCCATTAACCATTAACCATTGACCATTAACCATTAACCATTGATCATTAACCATTAACTTTTATCGTATTATTGCAAACAATAGCACAAAAAATATGATCAATTTTATTGAAAAACTGATTCCCTCCATCATAAAAAGAAAAGCACACCAATACATATTAAATAAAATTAGATCAAATAATTTATTGATTTCCAAAGAAATACCTAAAATAAATCTTCAAAACCAGCACTTAGTAAATGCCAAACTTTTAGCCAACCGAGAAGCACTATTGGCATTATTGCCGAAGGAGGGAGTTGTTGCTGAATTAGGCGTCGATGAAGGAAAATTTTCAGAAAAAATCATAGAAATTTGCAAACCAAAAACACTTCATTTGGTCGACGTTTGGGATACTGCAAGATTTAGCCAAGTAAAAAAAGAACAAGTCGCCGCCAAATTTGCCAAAGAGATAAATGAGGGAAGTGTACAAATCCAAGTGGGTTTATCCACCAAAGTGGTTGAGCAATTCAAGGATGAATATTTTGATTGGATTTTCATCGATACCGACCATTCCTACAAAACAACCCTAGAGGAACTGAATCTTTGGAGTAAAAAAGTAAAACCAAATGGCATCATCGTTTGTCACGATTTCATCGTCGGTAATTGGAATGCGATGATCCGTTATGGTGTACGCGAAGCCGTTTATGAATTCTGCACCAATCATCATTGGGAGATCATCTTCGTAACTAT
The DNA here is from genome assembly GCA_016715105.1 of Saprospiraceae bacterium. Classification (GTDB taxonomy): domain Bacteria; phylum Bacteroidota; class Bacteroidia; order Chitinophagales; family Saprospiraceae; genus JADKBO01. The sequence goes on from JADKBO010000027.1 coordinate 41,937, forward strand.
GGAAATTGATTATCACCCTAGTGTTGCTATCAGAAAAGCGCGATAACGGAGATCGGAGGACGTGAGGGCCACGAGCGCCACGAGCCTCGAGCCACGAGCCTGAGGTTAGGACACATCTAAATATATATTATGAATAATTTATATATTTGTAATAAAAAAGATGAAAGGAAAACTGCACTAGTCTGTACGGTGATGCACGACTAGAAAAAGGGGCTGCTCTTGAAATTGCGTTTACTCAAATTACAAGTGTTGTCCACAAATTAAGATCTGGAAATGCTTTTGAAAAGGGTTCCTATAGATTTTGGAACAACAGAAAAGTTACAGAAAGTTGTCTTATTGAAAAAGTTGAAAGAGCAGTGCTCAGAAACTGTAAAGGGTTGATTTGAACGTTTTAATAGATTCTTCTACATTTAATTTGCAGTAAGAACAATCGGTTAAAGGATAAGGGCTTGGTTTGGTGTTTAAGGATAGAAGAGCTAAGAGTTTTGGATTTTTACTGCATCCAGTTTAGTGTATTCTCATCTTCCCAGGAAAGTGAGGAATAAGTGATGTTTCTTATTACAAGAGACCCTCAGAGGAAATATTCGATAGGAAGAGATGGGAATCACGAAGTGAGCCAATAGAAAATAAAGAAACAAACTGTTGGTTAAGTGCCTGTCAACAAGTAAATCATGTTTAAAGGAATCTCAAAGTAACCTTTATCATGGATAGAGGGGTGATATCACTGAAATAATGATAGGGTAAAGGATGAAAACATGATGTATTAGCAAGGAGTAATCACAACAGGAAAATTTTAACTGAAGAAGGCGAAAAGACTAAACTATATGAAACTAGATCAGTCAGAGCCAATAGGAGAAATTACATTAGTTTTAAATGATGGAAAACGTGTAAATCGATCCGTAAAGTTGACGGTGAGGAGGGTAAAGTGTATCTTTTGTGGTCAAAACATAGAAGAGTAGATTATAAGAAAAATGAGGAGGAGTACCGGTAACAGTCATACAGGTAAAGGAAGAAAGTCAAATAGGAGGCGAAGAACCAATATGTTGGACGTTAGTATCAACAAAAGAACTGATTGATTTAGAACAAGTTAAGGATGAAGTTAAAAGATATGAATCAAGATGGCTAATAGAAGAGTATTTAAACTGTTAAAAACGGATGGCTATGACTTGAAAATTGCCAGCTGGAAAGGATATTCAATAAGAAAACTAACACTGTTTGTGATGAAGACAAGTATAAAAGTTTTAAGATTAAAAGCAGCACGAGATGGTAAGGGAGACGATAAAGTGGAAGATGTATTTAATGCCCAGGAAATAGAATGCTTAGAAGAACTGAATGAACAAATGGAAGGAAGTACAGAAAAGCAACAAAACCCTTATCCAAAACAAAACTAGCATGGGCTACCTGGATAATCGCAAGATTAGCAGGTTGGAAAGATTTTATAATGTCAAAAGACCTCCTGGAAATAAAACAATAATAGAGGGTTTGGATAAATTTGATGGCATAATGATAGGGTACAACATATTTAGAAAAAAAGATGTGTCCTAACCTCAGGCCACGAGCTACGAGCCTCGAGCCAGTTTTCAGCGATCAGTTTTCAGCGCGGAGTTCGAAAAACGGAAGCGGCGAAGAAAAAAATATGGTGGCGAGACTTCAGTCTAAATCGGAAATCGGAGGACGGAAATCGGAGATCGTGAAGGGCCACGAGCCATGAGCGAGAAAAGCTGTCAGTTTTCAGCCATCAGTTTTCAGTTTTTTTGGGAGATATGCTGATTGGAAAATTATGTTGGCGATACATCAGTTTCTCTGCCTGCTCAAATTTTTGTTTGAAAATAGCTAATACCGGAGACCGGAAATCGAAAGGAAATCGGAAAAAAGAGAAATTGGAAATGAAAAGGAGAAAAAATCTGTAGACTCAAGCAGCACCACTTGTCCTAACTTCTTCAAGAGTTCAATTACCACCCGCTTTAGCCTGTGGTAAACCAACTTCCCTCAAGATATGGGCTTTAGCCCAACTTCCCCAAAGCCAAGAAAGAGGCAAGTCTTTCCACTAACAGGTGGTTCCATCTCACATTTGACCTGAGAATTCAGGGCATGCCCTGGCTCAACGTGTGGTTCCATCTGACATCTGACATCTCACATTTCACATTTCACACCCTTCACCATTTACCATTTACTATTCACCCTTCACCATTCACAAAAATGATATACATTTGCGGCCAAATCAAGAAATAGCAATCTTGAACACATTCATCATTAAAAATACACACCAAATGAAGTACATTTTATTTACACTATTGAGTTTTTTGGCCACTGCAACCATCCAAGCACAACAAGAATACACTTGGGATGACTACAAATTGGCCTTCACCCTTGCAGACGATTTTAAGGAAACTAAAAATACAGATGAGGAGTTTTCTGCAGACGGAGACGGCATGTCTATGTCCATCATTCCATTTGAGAATGACGCCATTGACGAAACCGACATTACTGCCTATACCGTTTCTATTTTCTCTGAGTTGGGCGTCAACAGAACAGACGACGTCAGTTTGATCGAATTGAATGGTTTCCACGGCGGATATGCAGAAGGATCAAAAGATGGCGAAAGAATTTTCATCATGGGTTTGATTGATCCAGGTTCGGCAACCAACTTTTTTGTCATCATTACCTTTGGTGACGACGACCAAAATGCAGTGGATGAGGCAGTCAATATTTGCCAAAGCATCCATAAATTATAAAAATCATCGGTCAATAGGAAGGTAAATAGATCTTCCTTCAAGGCAGTGCTTTTGGACTTTTTGTCCGCGAAAACAGCACTAAAGGTTATAAAAACCACAAATCCAGCATGATGGGTTTGTGGTTTTTTTTTTGAGTGAGATCGTGAGTGTTTTGGATATACTTTCAAAAGACAAAGGAAAAAGCCAGCATCAGGATTTCTTAGGAATCAGGAACAAAAATATTTTAAAGTCAGAAACTTATACATTTTAACTCCAATGAAATACTTGTCGGTGCTAGCATAAGGAAATTCGAAAAGGAGAATGATAGTCACTCTTGGTCTAAAGTTAAAATGTTGATAAAATATAGCTCGTCCGTTATTTTTTCTTGTCTGTTAAAAACAGACGACGAATATTTGCGAACATGGAGCACGAAATTGTAGAAAAATAGAATATATCCTAGCTGAAAAGCTTGGTTGGGAGTTAGTTTCTTTGAACCAGAAAGTAATAAAACACCTGTGATTTTTGATGGTCAAATGCAAATCAACACTGAACAAGGAAATTTGACCATTTTATAAGGGATGATGCGGAATATCAGAGCATAGCAGAATAACTACAAAACAAACCTATCAAATGGATGGGAGATGATTTAATTCAAAATGGTAAATATAAATATTTTAGGCTATTTAATGCCTCTAGCATTTTTAGATCGCAATGCTCTCTACACAAACAAAATTTATAAAACATAGAGCAAAACATAGAAATCATGAGTATGTCAGCTTATCTTTGGGAATGCGGTTAATTACCTCCCAGGTATAATCCATTTTTATACTTATATATGATTTCTATTCAAAATATTATATAAATGTATGAAAAAGGTGCTATAGAAGGGGATTACGCACAGAAACTAGATGTGCCTCATTACAAAAAAGTTATTCCAAACAATATGGAAAAAAATTATAACTCTGATTAAAAACAAAAAACTGGGCGGAGATTTTGAACTATTCAAAATCAATGACTAACGAGGAGAGATATTCTACAATTGAAATTTTGAAAGGAATTGATATTGATAAATATATTGTAAAAAGAGATACATCAAAATTATTTGGGCAAGAAAGGGAGGAGTATTTTCAAAACAGACGAGAATTGGAAACTTGTCAAAATTATTTTTTTGTAACCTGTATAAGAAATTTTGATGATTTACGAAAGGTAGAAATTGAAGAAGAATTCTTTACTGAAAATCCTTTTACAATTTTATTTCAACTGACAATTTTAAACCTCTTATTGAATTTTATAAACTCTTTCCTCCAAATTATCTGAATAAAGTAATAAAGAGCTTTCCAAAGAAAATTTTAGAAATTTTAATTTCAAAACACTGTGGAAATGCTACGAGAATAATTGGGTTGATTTCGATGAAGAATTCTTTTTAAGGAGATTACTTATCATTCACATGTTTGATAGAAGTACGGTTGAAGATGCCAATTTTTTGCTTCATAATATTGAAGCTTTAGAAAAAGTATTTCTTAAGTTTTATAAATACGAAACACCCATTCTTGACATTTCTAAGTGGGATGCAAGGGAAGGTATTGTGTGTAAAAAGGTATACGAATTTTGGACTGAAGTCATTGTTATCTTGCAAGAACGTGGATATATCTTTGATAGATCGATCATTACTAACCTTTTTGAATCATTATTAAATAATTGGAAAAGACCACATTTAGATTGGCATGTTAGATTATTAGAATTATTTCAACCCACCAAAGAAGAATTAATTACAAACCAATCAACACTGATATCAATATTGGGTACAGGGCAACCCAGTTTAATCAACTTTGTTATTTTAAAGATAAAAGTTATTTATCAAGACAAGAATTTTGACACTTTAACATTTATGGATAATGTCCCAATAATATTTTCTAACAATAAAATTACTAAATCGCTTTTTGTTGTATTAGAAATTATAGAGCACCTTTAGCTAAATCTGTTAAAGTAAGTGTAGAATTCAGAGAACTACTGTGTTTGCTTTTTATTCAAACTGATACAAAGATACAGGAGAAAGTTGCCAAAATTTTAGTTCAATATTTTAATGATATACAATTGCATACAATTGTATTTCCGTATTCACAAAATTTAAAACAAATTGCAAAGGATATTCTAAAAATAAAACATAATATTTCTGAAGATTTAGGAAATACGATTTCTATAAATAAAGTAATAAGAGAAATTATCCCACTTAGAACCTGGGATGAACTTCTTTTACATATTGGGACTTGTATCAGAACAAAGTCTGCCAAAGATATCGAGATATTTTTTGAAAGTATCATTCAACTTCAAGCATTGATTCCACCAGACTATGAAAAGCAAATAAAGCCATATACTAAGAACCTCTTTGGAAAGTACTATGAAAGTGATACACTAACAGCATTTATTTTTTTCCTTCATAGTTGGATAGCAGAAAGTACAGATGAATTTTTAAAAATGGAATTTAAATATCTTCCATTCTTGGGAAAGAAAGCTCAAATAACCTATCTCAAATTAAAAGGAAAAAGTGTATTACCATTTCTCTCCACCCCAACTCATGAACCATTTTACGTTCATCCCAAAATTTTATTGGAAAGAGTATTGCAACACGAGAAAAATAATGAAACTATTGATTTAGAAGATTTAATCGTGGCTTGTAATAGAATAATTGTCTCAGAATTGAAAAACGATTTCAGTAAATCACTAAAACAAATAAAGGGTGAGTACTCTAATGCATTATGTTATTTGTTTGGAGTTTCTGACCAAATTAACTTTACAAACGACACATTACCTCTTTGGACTCAAATTAGTAGAATTAAATATCCAAATGGAATATTTACAATATTTGAAAAATCAAAAGCCTCAAACTATCCTAGTGTGGTTAATCCCTTCCAAATCAGGTTTGAAATTGAAAAAAATATAACTTATAATGGCATTTATAAACTGATTCTGGATGACAATTGGAATTATTATTGGTACAATAATAATAAACCAATTCGACACGAGACGATATTTTACAATACTGCTTCAGCAGATAAAGCGAGTAGAATCGATATTGACAACCAAATGTCTTTAAACCCCAATTATATAGATACATTACTTTGCAGATATATACCGGATACTTCTTCAGGGAATGAAGTTGCTGGATTTGAAGAATGTTTATATCCAATGAAATTTATCCTAGAGAACCAAATCAGTATAAATCATAGTGGTTGGCTGTATGTGGCGGTTTGTTTGCTTTTCGAGAAGAAAATATCACGTGACCTTGCATCCGAATATATTCATTTATCAATTTCAAGAAATGAAAATTTGGATATTTTAGCAGAAATGTTAGGCACGCTAATAAATGAACGATATGCACCAGTAAACAGACTTATCGAATATTTTGACAAGCCAACTAATATAAAAGAAATTAAACTCTTTCAATTTGATGTTTTAGCAAATTGTATAAGAAATTTTGATATGAAAAATCTGCCGATTAACAGTAAAAAGATTCTCCAATATTACAAAGAATTTCAAGTTGCTTTAGACATGGAAAACACAAATGAAATTATGGAAAAACTGTTAGAATTTAATAATTAATGGAAACTGAATTCGCTTACCAATATAAAAATCCTTCGCATTTTTATCAAGTCGGCAATGAAAAATATTTTCATTTGCTCATAATACTGAAATTGAAGAAGAAAACGATAAGGCTTGTTTTTTTCTTTTGGGAAAATAATTAATTCTTACTTAGCAGCAAGATGTTTAAGTGTTTTAGGCAATACAGTTAGTTCTCACTTTGCATTAACTCCTGGTCAAATAGCAAAATTAAAAGACCCTATAGTTTCGGTTGGGGCAGGTGAAATCCATTTTGAAGCATTTTCTTCTTGTAATAGTGTATACACAAGAGTTAAAATATTAGGCAATGGAATCGATGGAGAATTTTTGCATTCAGGTGCCACGAATATAGATTTTAACAACCAAACGATACGTGCATTTAACAATGTGCTGCAAACTGAAAAATTGATACTCGGAGTAGGCAACAAAGAAGTTCATTTTGTTACTGATAAGCAAAAAATGCTAGAGAAGAAAGTAACACTATCTAACAGATGGATTAAAGGTTTAGGCAATGTTCAAGTTTACTTATCAGAAATGGAACTTGCTCATAGACTAAGTAAATTTGAAGCATTACAATTATTTAGAACCCTTCCAAATACTCCAACAAATTCAGAATATTATCTTTCAAAGTCTGGTTCTAATTATGTTTTTTCTCCTGTAGAAAAAACCGCAAGTATAAAAATTGGAGGTATTCACAGGCTCAATTTGATGCAAAGACTTATTATTTCAATAGATAGTTTGCACATATATAAACATGAAAATCAGCAAAGCTTTGCCATAATTTTAATATTCAAAGAAATTCAAATGACTTATCTGTTTTCAAATAGCATCTATCGTGGATTTTCGGGCGAAGGAAAACTATTAGAAAGTTTAACGGACTCAGTTACATCTATCTTGATAAATGAAGTGAACAATTTATTTAAAACAAATGAAGTCTTCAATCCAACATTGCTTTCAATCGAAAATGGGATAGACCCAAACAAAATGAATAATTTTCAATCCCATTTATCTGGAATTGGCTTACTCGGGTTTAACTTATTTGACAACAACTATTTTTATAGAAAACTTCCTTTCAAACTTGAAAGACTTATAAGTTTTAATCCCAGATTAAAAAATGCTCAAAAAATTGTTGCAAATGATGAAATTATAATTTTAGAAAAAATGAAAAACTTTGTTAAAGCCAGTGTAAAAGGTACATCAGATATTTACCATACCGTCATTAAAATGAATGAATCCTTCCAGTGCACGTGTAATTGGTTTACAACAAATGAGAACAATAGAGGGGTTTGCAAACACATATTAGCATTGACAATGATTATCGATTAAAATCTCAAAACTCATATTCCTAGTTTTATCCCCGCACGCATTAAAGTTATTTGTTATGTATCTTTTTCCTTTTTCCTTTTTCCTTATTATTCAAATCCATTTCCTAAGAAGATACACCAGTAACAATTTCATCATTTACTCCTTCACCTCTTTTGGGATATTCTCCAAATTAAGCCCAACATTCATTTCTTTGAAATTTTAATATATGTTTTGTCCACCAAAATTAACCAATAAATATAAACCCAAGGGTTTTGCGCGTTTGCGCGAAATGAGGAAGGAATATTTGAGCAAGTGGATGATTAGGTATTGATCATCCAAAGAGGGCTATAAAACTGCAGTGCTTCTATTTTCACTCCCCCAACTTCCTCAATCTCCTAATAGCCACCAAATGCCCAAACAACACAGTCGGCACAACAACCGACGGCAATAAATTAAATGGAAAATACAAAACAGCGATATTGGGTTGGTCAAATGATATCTTCTGAAAGGGTGATGGGAATGCGAAAATGGCGGTGACGACCACATTGATGAGCAACAAAGGCAACGGATGTTCCAGACTAGCAAAAGCTTTGTATTGGCCTTGCCTGCGCGGAATCCCAAGTAGCCCACAATTGGCGCCGTGATACCGGAAAACAAATCAAAATTGGTGCCTTCGTAGGTCATGTAAACCGAAACCATACCTTGGTGGAATAATAGAACTAATACTATTTCTACAGGGATGCGGATGGTATGGAAATAGGTCAGTGTTTGGAGATTTATTTGATCGATGAATAAACGGCCTTTGGCAGTCAAAAACATGGCGGCGATCATCAATAAGGTAGGAAAAACGCCCAACAAGATCAGTCTCGGAGGCATGGCTTGGGTGTTTTGGAAAATTCCGCTGATCCCAAGTATGGATTGCAAAATCGTCCAAACAATGGCGATGATCAAATAAGTTTTGGACTTGGTTGCCCAATAAAACCAGAAGATGGTGGCCATGACGGTCAATACAAATAAAAGTGGAATATAAATTGGTAGTTGGTCCATCATTTATCCGAATATTTTGAAGATAATACACCTGATTTTAGCTCCGTTTTGTGCTTAAAAACATGTGCGAATCAAAGGTAGTATTTTCCGGAATATGTTTTTATCCTATCCTCTAGCCTTATTGCCGTCTGATGTAAAAACTTTTCATCCTGAAATCACTAAAAACAGTATTGTGCGAAAGCCCTTTTTATTTATTAGATATATATTAATTTCTCATTGCTACTGCCCAATTCCAAATCATTAAAGATGAGGTAATTTGTGACAAATAGCATTTCCAAGTCATGGCTGTGCTCTAAAGATCTTCCTCTTATTTTCTGATTATGGAAAATGTCATAAAATTTCAGCTTTTCAAACAAAGACCTATTGCGAGCCGTTCCAACTTTTGATTGCCTTTGAAGGAAACCTTTCTTTTGATTTTCATTTTTTTTATTCAGTGCCATTTTGGATCTAAAAACCATACTCAAAGCCAATCCAAACAAAATTGATTATTGTTCACACAAATAATATAGACTTATGGAAGATAAGAAGAATTCTCCAAAAATGAAAAATTCAACCAAGCAAGAGCAGCTTGAAACATTCAAAAAAGACTCAAGCGGAAAACCACTTACAACCAATCAAGGACTCAAGGTAAACGATACCAATAATTCACTGAAAAGTGGTGAGCGTGGTTCTACCCTTTTGGAAGACTTCCTGCTCAGAGAAAAGATAACCAATTTTGATCATGAACGAATTCCAGAAAGAATTGTACATGCCAGGGGAAGTGGCGCGCATGGAGTATTTAAATTATATGAGGCCATACCTGAATTTACCAAAGCAGGCATCTTCAATGATACGTCGAGAGAAACCTCTGTTTTTGTGAGATTTTCTACGGTGGCAGGATCCAAAGGTTCGCCTGATCTGGCAAGGGATGTGAGGGGATTTGCTGTGAAGTTCTATACGCAGGAGGGAACCTGGGATTTAGTTGGCAATAATATGCCGATTTTCTTCATTCAGGACGCAATGAAATTTCCCGACCTCATCCACTCCGTAAAGCCGGAGCCAAATAAAGAAATTCCTCAGGCAGCATCTGCGCACGATACTTTTTATGATTTTGTTTCACATACAACAGAAACGCTGCATAATCATATTTGGGCAATGAGTGATCGTGCAATTCCCCGAAGTTTGAGGATGATGGAAGGATTTGGTATCCACACTTTCAGATTGATCAATGACAAAGGCGTTTCACATTTTGTAAAATTTCATTGGAAACCTTTGCTTGGTGTTCACTCAGTAACGTGGGATGAAGCAGTAAAAATAAATGGCGCGGATGCTGATTTTCACCGCAGAGATCTTTGGGATGCCATCGAAGAAGGCCACTACCCGCAATGGGAACTTGGTTTGCAGATTATTCCTGAAGCAGACGAACACAAATTTGATTTTGACATTCTGGATCCTACAAAATTGATTCCTGAGGAAACTGTACCCGTGAAAATAGTTGGGAAAATGACGCTCAACAGAAATCCGGATAACTTTTTTGCAGAAACGGAGCAAGTGGCATTTTTACCAGGTCACATAGTACCTGGACTTGACTTTTCCAATGATCCCCTGTTGCAAGGAAGATTGTTTTCCTATCGTGACACTCAACTTTCCAGATTGGGAAGTCCCAATTTTCATCTCATACCCATCAACCGACCTGTCGTGGAAACCCACAACAATCAGAGAGATGGCCACATGCAGATGGATATTCCAAAAGGAAATACCGCATATTTTCCGAATACAATGGGCGGTGGTTGTCCACATTTGAGCAAAATGGCAGAAGGTGCTTTTCATTCCTATGAAGAAAGGATTGATGCAAGAAAAATAAGCAGTCGCAGTGAAAGTTTCAGCGATCATTTTTCTCAACCGGCTTTGTTTTACAGAAGTCTGGCAGAATGGGAACAAGCCCATGTCGCCGATGCTTATTCATTTGAATTGGGCAAGTGTATGCAAAATCCTATAAAGGAAAGAATGTTGTGGCTCATCAGTCAAATTGATGAAACACTGGCAAATAAAGTTGCAAAAAATCTCGGAATGAAGATTCCATCGAAAATTGAGCAACCCATCAATCAGGCAATTGGTGCAGATGCAGATGTCGAAAAACATCAACCCGGAAAAAAGAAAATTTATCTGGAAAAATCCAAGCCGTTAAGCCAGGCAAATACGTTGTTTGACAGTATCGAAACAAGAAAAATTGCCGTTCTCGCAGCAGATGGATTTAGCATGAGTGATTTTAAAAAGATGAAAGATGCGTTGACAAAAGCCGGCGCAAAATTGGTGTTGATTGCTCCTGCAAGCGGAAATTACTTGTGATGAAGGCATGGCTCATGCCGTTGATGCATCCATTGCAACTACTGAAAGTGTGCTTTTACGATGCTGTTTACATTCCAGAGTGGAAAGAAATCAGTTGAAGCCTTGATGAAAAATGCAAAATTCACCAAGTTTATTAACGAAGCTTTCAAACATTGCAAGGCCATTGCTGCAGACAATGAAGGAGAAAATATTATAGACAATACTTTTGCCAAAGATCATAAAAAAGACAAGGCAATGATTATCAATGGCAAAGCTTCAGATTTTAAAGGTGCTATTGCGAATCATCGTAATTGGGATAGAATGAAAGTGGCTGAAGGGGTGGCCGTTTAATTCATAAATAACATATTGAAATAAATACAAGTCCAACTCTATTTAGGGTTGGATTTGTCTTTCCAGCATAGAGCGATCAAAAAATAGCTTCCTGTTTTAATTAGTCCAAGGCTCTTTTTTAGACGCATTCACAAATTTTTGTCCATCATAAATGCTTATGCCCTGCCAAGTGCCGAACCAAAGTTGCCCCTTGTGATCTTCCATAATACTTTGTACGCCATTGGTCGTCAAACCGTTTTCAGTAGTAAAGTTTGTGAAATGAGTACCGTCATATCGATAGACGCCATGGTGCTCAGCCGAAAACCAAATGTTTCCTTTTTGATCTTCACAGAAATTATAAGTTTCTAAACCATCAATTATTCCATCTTTTGTAAAGTTGGTGTATGTTTTACCATCAAATTTACTGACCCCACCATTAAAAGTTCCAATCCAAATATTTCCCTTTTTGTCTGCTAAAACATCTGCAACTTGGTTGTCGGTAAGTCCATTTTTATTGGTTAAATGATTGAAGACTCCTTGCTTGTAAGTGAAAATGCCATTTCCATCAGTCACCAGCCACATTTTACCGTTACGGTCTTCCAAGATTTTTATTACCAATTTGTCTGATAACATGTGTTGGGGATTTTCGACGCTTGATTCCGGTAGTAAAAATGGCGTAAATTTTTTGCCGTCAAAATGACTCAGCCCACCGATTGATCCAACCCAAATGAGGCCTTGTGAATCAATGAATAATCCCCAAATTTCTTCATGTTGCAGACCCAGGGATGTCGAGAAAACGGTAAACTTTACTCCATCATATTTTACAAGTCCAGAAGACGTTCCAAACCAAATATTGCCCATTTTATCTTCCACAATTGCCCTTACTGATACGCCCATATCATTTTGAACAATCGGCATTTGCTCTAGGTATTGCCCATTGTATCTGATTATTCCATTTGTGTTCGTCCCAAACCAATAATTGCCTTTATGGTCTTGATGCATTGAGCGCACAAATTCTGTCACCATTCCATTTAAATTGGTGTGGATTTGCGGGAAAGTCGTTTTTTGGTTGAATATATAAGGTTGGGGTAAAAATCCAGGTTTAGTTTGGTCGCTACTGGATTGTCCAATCACTGGTGTGATAAAGGAAACCATTGTAATGCCCAAAAGAATCAAAAGGAAAGTTTTCCGCCAACAATTTATTTTGTTTTGAATGTTTGACACTGTTTAGGTTTTTGAAATGGGTGTTAATTTACTATTTATTTGAATTTCAGAGGGTGCTGGCCTGCTAGATAAAATTAATTTAACCATTGTTTTATTTCGACATCCAACTCTTCTTCAGAGATAGTTAAATCTTTGCTAGACTCTATTTTCCGTTTTTCAAGCTTATCAATCAAGTACAGCTTTTCAATAAGGTCTTCCATTTTAGTGATCATAATTTCGTCTTTAAAGATAAATGTAATTTTTATGCTATTGTTCTTTATTAACAGTTAAGTCTGTTGTTTTTTCACTCGCAAGCTTTTCTAATAGATTTTTATCTTCTACCGTTATTTTATCATAATACTTTATAATATCTATATACCCATCCCGAGGAGCCTGGTCAAGAATTGTCATTGTTTTTTTTTCAAATATACTTATCAAAAACCAAAGATGTTAGGATATAATTCCCATTTCAATAAATTTATATTTTGCGCTTTTCCTTTTGTTAAAGCTTCCAAAACAGTCTAGATTAAACTTTAATCTCCCCACTTTTTGTCTTAATTTATTGTTAACCCCAAGGCTTTTATAGCCGTTTTGCAGCGTTTTCATTTTGCAATTCAAATATTTTCTCTACTTTAGGCAATCGATTGTTTTGAGTCTCTAATTGATTAAAAAACAGTCCAGATTTCTTTTAAAATTCTTACAAAAGCTACATACAATGTTGAGACAATTAGTGCTACTATTCCTTATCTCCCCGCTATTCTTATCCAGCCAAGTCACCGTCCTTACTCAAAACAGTGATAAAAAATTGTTCTTTACACTTGTGGATGGAAGCGATGTTGCAACAATTTTATACGATGCAAAAGATGACATCTTGGTAGAAAAATCAGCCAACTTCCTAGCCTCAGATATTGAAAAGGTGACCAATAAAAAGCCTGCAATTGTGCTATCTGCAAAAAATGTGAAAGGGCCTGTCATCATTTTGGGAACCGTTGGAAAAAGTGCTTTGATCAATCAAATGATTAAGTCCAAAAAATTGAAGGCCGATGTCATCCAAAATGGCTGGGAAAGATTCATCATTGAAACGGTCAAAAATCCCTTACCAGGTATCAAAGAAGCCTTGGTTGTGGTCGGCAGTGATAAAAGGGGTTTGGCTTACGGCACATTATCCATTTCTGAAAAAATCGGCGTTTCTCCCTGGTATTATTGGGCAGATGCTCCCATCAAAAAAAGTGATAATCTCTACATTAAAAAAGAGCGATATGTTTCTAATGCACCATCTGTAAAATATCGGGGCATTTTCCTGAATGATGAAGCACCTGCTTTGAGAAACTGGGCCAAGGAGCAATTTGGGGATTTCAACCACGAATTTTATGAAAAAGTTTTTGAACTCTTATTACGTAATAAAGCCAATTACCTTTGGCCTGCCATGTGGCAACCAAGTGTTTTTGCAACCGATGATCCTGAAAATGCTCGTATTGCAGACGAATATGGCATCGTGATTTCCACCACTCACCACGAACCCATGATGCGCTATCACGAGGAATGGGGAAGGAGTAAAAGTGGGGCGTGGAATTATGTAACCAATAAAGAAAAACTCCAACAATTCTGGAAAGAAGGCATCGAGCGCATGGGTGATAAAGAAAGCGTGGTGGCTCTGGGTATGAGAGGAGATGGTGATGAAGCAATGACCAAAGAAACTGCGGTGGATTTGATGAAAGAAATCATGGCCGACCAACGCAAAATCATTAGCGAGGTCACTGGAAAACCTGCTAAAGAAACGCCTCAAGTTTGGGCTTTGTATAAGGAAGTACAGGATTACTACGATAAGGGCATGCGCGTCGATGACGACATCATGGTGTTGTTTTGCGATGACAACTGGGGCAATGTGCGCATACTTCCCAAAAAGGAAGATTTAAAACATCCCGGAGGATATGGCATGTATTACCACTTTGATTTTGTAGGCGGACCTGTTTCTTATCGTTGGATCAATGTTTCTCAAATTGAGCGAGTTTGGGAACAAATGAATCTCTCTTATCAATGGGGAGTCAAAGATCTTTGGATTGTCAATGTGGGTGATCTCAAACCAATGGAATTGCCCATCAGTCTTTTCCTGGACTTTGCTTATGATACCAAAGCCATCAGAGCTAATGACTTGCCTAATTATTATGTGAATTGGGCAACTCAACAATTTGGTGATCAACATGCCAAAGAAATTGCAGATTTATTGGCACTTACCACGAAATACAGCGCTCGCAGAACACCCGAAATGCTTAAACCTAATACTTACAGCTTGACCAATTACCGAGAAGCAGATAGAATCCTGGAGGAATATCATGATCTCCTTGAAAGAAGTACAAAAGTTTATAAGGTTTTACCAAAAAGCCATCAATCTGCTTTTTATCAATTGGTGCACTTTCCCATTGAGATTGCCTACAATTTGAATGAAATGTACATCGCTGCGGGTAAAAATGAAGCCTTTGGATTGCAAAGCAGAGCTTCCACCAATAAATACGCAGAATTGGTAAAAGACAATTTTTTCAAAGATGCGGCTTTGACCAAGTACTACCATGACACATTAGCCGATGGAAAGTGGAATCACATGATGTCTCAAACCCATATTGGTTATACCAGCTGGAGCAATCCACCCGTCAATAAAATGCCAGCGGTGACCTATATTCAACCAGAAGCAGGAGCATCTTTAGGATATTTGCTTGAAAGTTCGCCCATTTCGAGATTCAGAAGAGATGGTGCGATGGGTAGGAGTTTTACGAGTTTTGACCCACTCAATGATCAGCAATATTATCTGGAAATATTCAATAGAGGGAGTGAAAAACTAACTTACAATCTCAAAACTGAAGACGATTGGGTAAAATTATCTTCCAAGAGTGGGCAAATTGAGTTTGAAGAAAAGGTGTTTGTCAGCATTGATTGGAATAAAGCACCTAAGGGAATTGATACGAGTGCCATCATATTAACTGGCGGCGGTCAAGATTTTACGATTGCTGTGCCGATCCGAAATGATTTGCCTGCCGCAGCTGGATTTATTGAAAATAGTGGGGTAGTGTCTATTGAAGCAGCTCATTTCACGATTAAAAAAGATGCAGCCGACATCGCTTGGACCGTCGTACCCAATTTGGGACGCACAGCTGATGCAGTCATGGTCGAACCAGCAAATGCAGCCCAGCAAACAGTCGGTCCAAACACACCAAGATTGGAATATACGTTCACCATTTTTGATGGATCAGATCTTAAAATAGAAACCTACCTTTCACCAACGCTCAATTACAAGAAAAATGAAGGTTTGAAATATGCCATCGCCATTGATGACGAAACCCCACAAATCATTAACATCAATGAAGGCGAAGAAAAACCTGACTGGGAATACCCGGATTGGTGGAATAATGCGGTCACAGATCACATTAGAAAAAAATTATCGACGCACAAGGCCGTCAAAGCTGGCGTCCATACATTGAAGATATGGATGATAGACCCAGGTCTTGTTTTCCAAAAATTTGTCATCGACAAAGGTGGATTGAAACCTAGTTATTTGGGTCCCCCTGAAAGCCGATTCATAAAATAACAGGAAACAGGCAGAGGCGCAAGGCCTTGCGTCTGTACAGGAAATACGCAGAGAGGCAGGGTCCTGCGTCTGTACTTGCGTCTATACAACATAGAAAGTTTATATACAGAGACGCAGGCCCTGCGTCTGTACAGGAAACATGAAGAGACGCGAGGCCTTGCTTACAAGACTGGAAGAGCGGAATGCATTCCGCCCATAACTCAAAAAACCGAAAACCGAAAACCGAAAACTGAAAACTGATAGCTGAAAGCTGATCGCTGAAAACTGATAGCTGACTGCCTATTCAATTGGATATTAAATAAAAAGTCCCGATTGGAATATTTCCGACCGGGACTTTTTGATTAAAAGACTTTTAATAAGTCAATATCTTATAATTCAAATCTGTCTAGATTCATCACTTTGTTCCAAGCTGCAACGAAGTCTTTTACGAATCTTGCTTTAGAATCATTGCATGCGTAAACTTCTGCAATGGCTCTCAATTCGGTATTAGAACCAAAGATCAAATCTACTCTTGTTCCTGTCCATTTGACCGCACCAGTTCTTCTGTCTTTACCTTCGAAAGTAGTGTCGTCGTCTGAATTTGCTCTCCAAGTGGTTGAGAGGTCTAGCAAGTTTGTAAAGAAATCATTCGTCAAAACACCAGGTTTGTCAGTAAATACTCCGTGTTTTGAATGATCGTAGTTTGCTCCTAAAACCCTCAAACCACCAACTAGTACAGTCATTTCTGGAGCCGTCAAAGTGAGCAATTGAGCCCTATCCACCAACATCTCCTCAGCAGAAACTTTATATTTACCTTTTGAATAATTTCTAAATCCATCTGCTTTTGGTTCCAATGCTTCAAATGCTTCGGCGTCGGTCATTTCTGCAGACGCGTCCGTGCGACCAGCTTTGAAAGGAACTGTTATTGAATGTCCGGCAGCTTTTGCGGCTTTTTCTACTCCTGCACAACCTGCCAACACAATCAAGTCAGCAATTGAAACCAATTTATTTCCCGTTTGTGACTCATTGAAGTCCTTCTGAATGCCCTCTAATGTGGACAAAACTGTTGCCAATTGACTTGGGTTATTTACTTGCCAATATTTTTGTGGAGCCAATCTTACACGAGCTCCATTTGCTCCACCACGTTTATCAGATCCTCTGAATGTAGAAGCTGATGCCCAAGCTGTAGATACCAATTGTGAAACAGACAAGCCAGCATCTAAAATCCTAGCCTTCAATGTTTCAATATCCTGATTGTCAATCAATTGATGAGTTACAGCTGGAACTGGATCTTGCCAAATCAAGTCTTCTTTTTGGAACTTCTGGCCCCAAGTATCTCACTTTTGGTCCCATGTCTCTGTGGGTCAATTTAAACCATGCTTTTGCGAATGCGTCTGCAAATTCATCAGGATTTTCCAAAAAGTTTCTGGAAATTTTCTCATAAATCGGATCCATTCTCAAAGCAATATCAGTTGTCAGCATAAATGGTGCATGACTTCGTGATGGGTCGTGAGCATCTGGAACCGTTCCAGCGCCAGCGCCATTTTTAGGTGTCCATTGTTGTGCTCCAGCTGGGCTTTTGGTCAATTCCCATTCGAAACCAAATAGGTTTTCAAAATAATTATTACTCCACTTGGTCGGGGTTGTTGTCCAGGCACCTTCCAAACCACTGGTGATGGTATCTACTCCGTGTCCAGATCCAAAACTATTTTTCCAACCCAAACTTTGCTCTGCAATTCCTGCTCCTGCTGGTTCGACGTCAACATAAACACTTGGGTCTGCTGCTCCGTGCGTTTTACCAAAACTGTGACCACCGGCTATTAATGCAACGGTTTCATAATCATTCATTGCCATACGGCCAAAAGTTTCTCTGATGTCTCTTGCCGAAGCAACTGGATCAGGATTACCGTTTGGACCTTCTGGATTTACGTATATCAATCCCATTTGCACTGCTGCTAGTGGATTCTCCAATTCTCTATCGCCTGTATATCTTTTATCACCCAGCCATTCTGCTTCAGCTCCCCAGTAAATATCTTGCTCTGGTTCCCAAATGTCTTCGCGGCCACCGCCAAAACCAAAGGTCTCAAAACCCATAGATTCCAAAGCGCAGTTACCTGCAAGAATCATGAGGTCAGCCCAAGATATTTTCTTACCATATTTTTGTTTAATTGGCCACAAAAGCAATCGTGCTTTGTCCAAGTTGGCGTTGTCTGGCCAACTGTTGAGCGGAGCAAATCTTTGTGATCCAGAACCCGCACCACCACGACCATCGCCTATTCTATAAGTTCCTGCGCTGTGCCAAGCCATTCTGATAAAGAAAGGACCATAATGACCATAATCTGCCGGCCACCATTCTTGTGAGTTGGTCATCAATTCAAAAAGGTCAGCTTTTACTGCGGTGAGGTCAAGTGAATTGAATTCAGTCGCATAGTCAAAGTCTGGCTCCATTGGGTTTGAAAGAGAGGATTGTTGGCGGAGAATGCCAAGCTTTAATAAATTTGGCCACCAATCTCTGTTGGTAGTACCACCTCCTGCTGTCTGATTCAATGATCCGCTCAAAAACGGACATTTTGCCATTGATTCGTTGACATCCAATGCATTGCCATGATCTGATGCATGTGAATGTGTTCCATTGTTATCCATTCGTATGTTATTTTGTGTATGTTGTTTAAATTCTGCCTGCAAAGTTAGCAATCTAGGGCTTTAATGTGGTTTAAAACAAGGATATAAATTCCTTTCTCCAATGTTTTAAATCATTTTTAGCACCATTAAACCAACCCTTATCCCAGATATTTAACCTAGAAAAATCACAAAAGTTGTTTTAACCAACAAATAAATAATCGTATAGCGATAATACCTCTGGTGGCAAGACTTTGGTCTCTGTTTTCACGCATGCCCTCAACGAAAATCCAAAGTCAAAATAGTCTGA
This sequence comes from Saprospiraceae bacterium, assembly GCA_016715105.1. Classification (GTDB taxonomy): domain Bacteria; phylum Bacteroidota; class Bacteroidia; order Chitinophagales; family Saprospiraceae; genus JADKBO01. The sequence goes on from JADKBO010000027.1 coordinate 60,949, forward strand.
TTTTTGCTTTTCCCCATTTCAAAATGTACCTCTGGTAGCGAGACTTTAGTCTCCGCTTTCTCCCAAGTCTATAATGAGCAATTCAGCAGTTCAGCAATTTTTGCCTCGAGCTTCGAGCCACAAGTTAGGACACATCTTTTTATTTTATAATATGAAGAATCTATTTACCAAACTGAAATAAATTTAAGAACCCATTCAGAAAGATATTATAAGGCTAATCACTTTGGAAACAATAAAGAAAACATACTAAATCATGAGTCCACTGCCTGTGCCTGGGGTTGTCATCCCTACACTGTGTAGGGACAAAAAAGTAGAAGAATCTATTTTCCTGCTCCAATTTTTATTAACAACACATATACTATTTTTAGATGTGTCCTAACCTCAGGCTTCGAGCCACGAGCCACCAGCCTTGTCTTCCCGATTTAGGATAGGCTTTGGTTCAAAAAAACTTTATGAACTTTTTACTTTCAACTTTATGAACTCAAAATAACTTTATGAACTCAGTCGCAATTTTGCAATTCCGCAATTGAACCGCCCGAAGCAGGGTCGGCTTCCATTCATGATCTCTGAGCATTCCAGAAATTGAACATGCTAAAGCCAATTCGCCCTCCATTCTCTTTATCTCAACATTTTCGCAGTTTCGCAGTTTTGCATTGTTTAACTTTAGCTTTAGCACGGGAAGCAAAAAAACTTTATGAACTCAGTCGCAATTTTGCAATTCCGCAATTGAACCGCCCGAAGCAGGATCGGCTTCCATTGATGATCTATGAGCATTCCAGAAAATGAACAGGCTAAAGCCAATTCGCCCTCCATTCTCTTTATCTCAACATTTTCGCAGTTTTGCAGTTTTGCAGTGTTTAACTTTAGCACTGAAAGCAAAAAAACTTTATGAACTTTTTACTTTCAACTTTATGAACTCAAAAAACTTTATGAACTTTCTACTTTGTACAGACGCAAGGCCTTGCAACTGTCCCTATTTTATAATACTAAGTACAGACGCAGAGCCTTGCGTCTCTACCTATTTTACAATATTCAGTACAGACGCAGAGCCTTGCGTCCCTCCTTATATTATAATACTCAGTACAGACGCAGGGCCCTGCGTCTCTGCGTTTATTACAACATGTCTACTTTATGAACTCTTTTCAGCTATCAGTTTTCAGAGATCAGCTATCAGATTTCATGATTTTAACGATTAAACAAATAAACAGTTAAACCCATTCAAACTTTATGAACTTTCTACTTTCAACTTTATGAACTCTTATATTATTCAAAACCAAATTTCTTCAGCCCCTCATGACTGATTTTGATGGCCTCCAAAGCAGTTTGATTATCAAAAGTCATATCCTGCTCCACTAAATAATACTTCATTCCAGCCAACTTTTTATTTGCTCTGATTCTAGCAAAATCAATAGTTCCAGTACCAACTGGCGCAAACCTACCTTGACTATCCATATCCTTTACGTGCCAGATTTTGAAACGACCGGGGTATTTCTTGAAGTAAGCAACAGGATCAGCACCAGCTTTGACTACCCAATACAAATCCATTTGAAAATTCACATATTTTGGATTGCAATTTTCCAATAAATATTCAATTGGAACGACGCCAGCTGCATCCTTTTTGAATTCAAAATCATGATTGTGATACAAAAGTTTGAGGCCTGCTTTTTGGCCTTCATGCCAAGTTCGTCCAAGATTTTTGCAAGATTTGCAGCTCCGCCAGTCATTCCCATTGACCTCGTAGCTTGGTCAAATTTAAATAAACCCATTGGTGGGACAGGTACAACAAAGTATTCAAAACCAGCTGCTTTGACATCCTTCATCATTTGCTCGGCATTTTCCAGAGTCACAGAACTTTGGTGTGTACTGATAGGTTTTAATCCCAACGATTTTACATAAGTTTTGAATTCCAAAGGGGTCATTTTGTAAAATTTCCCGTCAGCATATCCAGCAGCTTCAATGTTTTTATAACCCGCATCTGCTACCGCTTTGAGCGTCGTTTTTGCATCGGTAGTCATGTCATTTCTCACGGTGTAAAGAGCCAATCCACCAAATTTTTTTTGCGCTTGTACTTGGAAAGCAAAGATCATGACCACTAAGGCGATGACAGATTTAATTATTCTTGTGTTCATTTTTATTGATTTGAATTTTTTATTAATGTGAATTTATAAAATTTAATTTGATAGAATGGCTTCTTCCGCGGTTTGCGTTGCCATTTTGTGTTTAAAACTGTACAAATAAGGGGCTTTATGTGCACCCCCTGTAAAGAGTTTTTCGTGCCGTACAAGGATATCTAAAGTCAGCATTTTACGTTGAAAAGTGGTGCGGCGGAGCTTTTCGCCAAGGATTGCTTCATAAACTTTTTGCAAAACTTGCATGGTAAATTTGGGAGGCAAAAGATTCATGCCTACCAACTTTTTATCCAAATTTTCGCGCAATATCAACAAAGCCTTCTCTACAATTAATTGGTGATCCATCATCAATTTTGGTAGGTTATCGACGGGATACCAATTGATATTGTCAGAGAGTTCATCTGGTTTGGGGCATTACCTCATAGTAATTGATGAGGGCATAATAAGCAATCGAGATAAATCGGTCCAGGATCCAGTAATCGTCTGGAACTTCAAAACCATTCGCCTCCAAAATGGTGCGCATGATGTCTGGTCTTGACCTGCTAAAATTACCAAAAGTGTAAAATTGCTCCAGAAAGATATTGTCAAGTCCAGTTCTTTCCCACAATCCCCTTTTTGCCGCCGCATCCACATCTTCGTATCTTTTTTACAAAACCACCTGGCAATGCGAATAACCCTGTATTATGGTATTCCAATACCAATATTTTGAGCTCACTGCCATTGAATCCAAATATGACAGAGTCATAAGCAAAGGTGAGGCAAATGTTCCTCAAATGATGGTGGCTGCTTTAACAAATTCCAAAATTTAGAACGAAAGAAAGATTCTTATTCATCATTTCAAAATATTAATGTAACAAAATGAGACAATAGGGTTTATTTAACGGAAACACCGGAAATCGGAAACCGGAAATCGGAGGATGGAAATCGGAGGACGGAAAACGAGAAGTTTCATGATTTTGGTTGACAACTTTTATTCCATATTCCATTATTATGCCATGAGCCACGAGCCATGAGCCTGAGGTTAGGACACATCTTTTTTTCTAAATATGTTGTACCCTATCATTATGCCATCAAATTTATCCAAACCCTCTATTATTGTTTTATTTCCAGGAGGTCTTTTGACATTATAAAACTCTTTCCAACCTGCTAATCTTGCGATTATCCAGGTAGCCCATGCTAGTTTTTGTTTTGGATAAGGGTTTTGTTGCTTTTCTGTACTTCCTTCCATTTGTTCATTCAGTTCTTCTAAGCATTCTATTTCCTGGGCATTAAATACATCTTCCACTTTATCGTCTCCCTTACCATCTCGTGCTGCTTTTAATCTTAAAACTTTTATACTTGTCTTCATCACAAACAGTGTTAGTTTTCTTATTGAATATCCGCTTTCCAGCTGGCAATTTTCCAAGTCATAGCCATCCGTTTTTAACAGTTTAAAATACTCTTCTATTAGCCATCTTGATTCATATCTTTTAACTTCATCCTTAACTTGTTCTAAATCAATCAGTTCTTTTGTTGATACTAACGTCCAACATATTGGTTCTTCGCCTCCTATTTGACTTTCTTCCTTTACCTGTATGACTGTTACCGGTACTCCTCCCTCATTTTTCTTATAATCTACTCTTCTATGTTTTGACCACAAAAAGATACACTTTACCCTCCTCACCGTCAACTTTACGGATCGATTTACACGTTTTCCATCATTTAAAACTAATGTAATTTCTCCTATTGGCTCTGACTGATCTAAGTATTCATATAGTTTAGTCTTTTCGCCTTCTTCAGTTAAAATTTTCCTGTTGTGATTACTCCTTGCTAATACATCATGTTTTTCATCCTTTACCCTATCATATATTTCAGTGATATCACCCCCTCTATCCATGATAAAGGTTACTTTTTGAGATTCCTTTAAACATGATTTACTTGATTGACAGGCACTTAACCAACAGTTTGTTTCTTTATTTTCTATTGGCTCACTTCGTGATTCCCACTCTCTTCCTATCGAATATTTCCTCTGAGGGTCTCTTGTAATAAAGGAAACATCACTTATTCCAATCACTTTCCTGGGAAGATGAGAATACACTAAACATGGATGCAGTAAAAATCCAAAACTCTTAGCTCTTCTATCCTTAAACACCAAACCAAGCCCTTCATTATCCTTTAACCGATTGTTCTTACTGTTCAAATTAAATGTAGAAGAATCAATTAAAACGTTCAAATCCAACCCTTTACAGTTTTCTGAGCACTGCTCTTTCAACTTTCCAATAAGACAACTTTCTGTAACTTTTCTGTTGTTCCAAAATCTATAGGAACCCTTTTCAAAAGCATTTCCAGATCTTAATTTGTGGACAACGCTTGTTAATTGTTGAGTAAACGCAATTTCAAGAGCAGCCCCTTTTTTCTAGTCGTGCATCACCGTACAGACTAGTGCAGTTTTTTCCTTCCATCTTTTTTTATTACAAATATATAAATTATTCATAATATATATTTAGATGTGTCCTAACCTCAGGCCATGAGCTACGAGCCAATTGTTCTGATTTCAGTTTTCAGTGCTCCACTTTCATAAATTTGAAGATTTATTCATGAAATGAGCGTTTTTTTTCGTGAATTCGTGGCAACCCAATTTTTACGGAAACTGGAACCCGGGAACCGGAGATCGGAAATCGAGAAGTTTCATGATTTTGGTTGACAACTTTTATTCCATATTCCGTTATTTTGCCATGAGCCATGAGCCATGAGCCACGAGAAAGAGCCAATACTTTCTGATTTCAGTTTGCAGTGCCTAGCTTTCATAAATTTGAAGATTTTTTCGTGAAATGAGCGTTTTTTTCGTGAATTCGTGGCAACCCAATTTTAACGGAGATCGAAGTTCGTAAAGTAATCTGCCTTACTCATTAGCCATTGGCTTTAGCCTGTGGCTAATTGTCCATAACGATAAACTGGGCTTTAGCCCAAAATCGGTTCCCATAGAAACCTAGAGAAAAACAAAACCCGAAGGGTTCAATCTCAATACAGACAGACCCCGAATTGGTTTGAATCTGCCACAATATTGATTCCTGCACCTACAGACTTTTTAACGCTAATAATATTTTTCACAAACAGCTCGATGCTCGATGCTCGCAGCTATTCCCGCTTCGGAATCCAATCCCCACTTGCCCCCTCGTATTCACCCAAATCCGTATTAGTAGTAGCGTCCGTTTTGAACTTCCAAACACCATCCTCAACCATCAAAACAGTAGAAAATTTGCCATAAGAAGACTGACCAGACCCACCAGACGATAACACCTCCAATTGATAAAAGCCATTATCCAAAATCAGATCACCCACCTTCTGCCTATCCACAACCTTAAAAGTTAAGCGCAATTTCTGGTTCTCATCCTTGATGGCTTGAAAAAACCTTTCATAATATTTTTCTATACTTGCCCTGCCCTTCATAGAATTGGAAGGACTATGATCATACAAGTTTAAAGCCTCCGCATCCTTGATATATAAATTGGCCAATTTTTCCGCACTCAAAACATCATAAGCCTTCACAAAATTCAGATACAAATCATCAGGATCTGGTACGGTGGATTGACACAAACCTTGGATGGAAAAAAAGGCCAAGAATAAATAGACAATTTTCATAACCACTTTATGTTTATTGAATGAATGTTTCGAATGTCAATCCCCAATAATAACGGGTGATAATTGTGATTTGTAAGTCAAATCTGTCAATTGCTTTTTCCACTTTGGTTTGCCAATTCATCAACGAAATATGGTACTGCGTTTCCGCGCGATCACTGTTGTTAAACACCAACCATTTGCCATCGGCACTCCAATCATGCCAGCTTTCAGAGTCTGTACGGTTTAGGAGTTTCCAATGTTTTTTACCATCGGGACTTACCGCGTAAATACTTTGTCTGCCATCTTGTAGAGAAACATAGGAAATAAAGTTTTCCGTCGGATGCCATCTAGCCGAACCAGCCCGATATCCATATTCCTTTGCAGATGGATTGTTCTCCGGATAAACCGTCAATTGTTGACCCACTCTTCCATTTTCATCCATCAAAAACAATTCCTCATGTGTTGTTTTGTCCCTTTTATTTTTTTGATAACTGATCACAATCTGTTTGCCATCTGGAGAAAAACAGGGGTCTCGGAAAAGTGCCGCCGTATCATTGGTTATTTGTTTGAAAGCACCATTTTCTGTATTGACAATGAAAAATTGGAAACGAACGTCCTTCCCAATCCTACCAGCCACAATCATTTCCTTCCCATCTTTACGACTACTCATCCAACTATCTTCCAATCGCAAATCACTCACCTTTCTCAAATTTTTTCCATCCGCATCAGATTCGTATAGAAAAAAACAACGATAACAAGTGTCCCGATCGCTGATGAAAAACAATCGACCCTCATGTGCAGTATACGTCCAGGCAACATCATCGTTTTGCAGAATATTTTGCTTACCAGACCCATCCGCTTTCATTTTGATGATTTCCCAATCATCATTGATGGTGTCAGGCATATGCACATTATAGGCTATGCTGAATGTTGGTTCCGTAGATTGGATATCCTTCTTTGATGTGCTACAAGCACAAAACAGCACAAAAATCGCCATAATTACCGTCAGTGTCTTCATGATTACCTCCCTTAATCCAATAAAATTACATGATTTTTAAAATGATTTCAAAATCATCCCCACAATTTACCACAAATCCCAGTGGACTGCGAACTTCAGTTCGCATAAAAACCTTACATGGAGATTGCTATCGGACCCGATTTTGGGCTAAAGCCCACGTTTTTGGTATGGACCATCAGCCGCGGGCTAAAGCCAATGGCTAATGAGGAAAGATCTCTGGTTTCCCGTTTCCGGTTTCCAGTCTCCCGTTTGCAGACTTCCTTCCAATTTCCGATTTACGATAGCTATTGGAATTGGAACAGGTCTCCGGTATTAACCGTTTCAAAAAAAATATGAGCAGGCAGAGACTGAAGTCTCGCCACCATATTTTTCTCCCGTTTCCGATTTCCGATTTCCGATTTCCGATCTCCGATCTCCCATTTCCTTTCTCCGTCTCCGATTTTGGGCTAAAGCCCACGTCATTGTGATGGACCATTAGCCACAGGCTAAAGCCAATGGCTAATGAGGAAAGCAGACCTCCTTCCGATTTCCAATTTACGATAGCTATTGGAATTGGAACAGGTCTCCGGTATTAGCCGTTTCAAAAAAAATATGAGCAGGCAGAGACTGAAGTCTCGCCACCATATTTTTCTCCCGTTTCCGATTTCCGATCTCCGATCTCCTTTTTCCGACCTCCGATCTCCCATTTCCTTTCTCCGTCTCCGATTTTGGGCTAAAGCCCACGTTATTGTGATGGACCATTAGCCACAGGCTAAAGCCAATGGCTAATGAGGAAAGATCTCTGGTTTCCCGTTTCCGGTTTCCAGTCTCCCTTTTGCAGACCTCCTTCCAATTTCCGATTTACGATAGCTATCGGAATCGGAACAGGTTTCCGGTATTAGCCGTTTTTAAAAAAAAATATGAGCAGGCAGAGACTGAAGTCTCGCCACCATATTTTTCTCCCGATTTCCGATTTCCGATTTCCGGTCTCCCGTGTTACAATTTAAAAATCCTTTCCACCTCCCCATACTGCTCAACCCCCGACACCTTCCTCAACTCCTCCAACAAATCCCTCGTAGTCGCCGGCCCCAACGGAAACCGATGCCCCTCCAACAAAGCCCGCAAAGCCGCATTGATTTTCGCCTCACCAATCAGCAAATACAATTCATACATTTTCACCAAACCCTTATTGTAAATCACATTCGCATTATCCGGATCAGCACTGTACAAAGCCTCCTCGCCGCTGAAAGCCTTACTAGACTCATACATTTCCCGATAAACCTCTACCATTTCCAACATCTTAGCCTCGCCATACTCATTTTTGTACAACATCAATTGTGTGTATTGAGCCAACGTCTCCGTCAAAACGCCACTGCCTTGCCTGTAAACGGGCTTCAATTGTGCGTTGCCCCACCACTGATGTGACAACTCATGACCAGCCAATTCATTGATCACATCCTGACCTTCTCCGCCAGTCAAATTGAGATGAAATTGTTTTTCATTGATATAAATCGTGGCAGGATAAGCCGTTGCTGCAAAACCTCTCGTAAAACTGCTGATCTCTGCAAACCGGATCGTTTGATATGGGTATTTTCCGAAATTATTTTCGCAATAGGCCAGCGTTTTTTGAATGCTTTTGATCAAATGACTGATGTTTTGATGATGTTTTGGGTCATGAAAAATTTCAATAGAAACATCACCATAATTCGATTTTTGTATGGCATATTTTGCTGAAGAGACAGCAAATCTAAAAGGGATATTTTCTGCCCGATAATGAAAATAATTCCGATCATTTTTGAATAATGATCCGTCAATTCCCCAACGGAAATCGCGCTTGATCAGCCGAAGTAGAAACCAAAACATTCAAATTTATAAATTGATAATTGTATGGATTTTCAATCGGCGCATCTACACTATCTAAGGCTGGAAGTGCCGCCATTGCTCGTTTTTTCCTTTCTATTTCATCCGAAATTTCTTGATCTAATTGATAACCAATAGAGGGGACATAATTACTAATGCGCATAAAAGCACCATTATCCACGATTGCATTAAACGATTGATGGCCATTGATCGGAGTTATTTGATATTCAAATTCAAAATTAATTTCCAGACTATCATTTGGCAATAGTTCCTCTTTGGTTTTGAATAAATACTGCCCAAATTTTACGTCTTTATTTTTTAAAATTAAATCATTTGAATTTAAAGTTAACATGGAAATTTCCAAAGCGGAATTAATCAGTATTTCCGAAATCATTTCTGGCGTTTTATTCACCAAAATATACTTCCCCTTTACGTGATAAGCATTCCGGTCAGGAAATAAATCTATCGTCGTTTCCACGTCCGTGATCGTTGGTTGTGAAATGGTTTTAAAATGTCCATAATTGGCTTCATAGTTTTGTGACCAATCTAATTCATCGTCTTCCGAATTTTTAGTATAATTTTTAGATAAATAAAAACCCATAATTGCCACTAAAATCATAGGCAGAGCCAACGCCATACCCTTCCGCCACTCCATTTTTTTCAAGGTTTTATTCATTACCAAAATAGTCAAAATACTCAGCAACATTGCAAAGGAAAATGCGTAAGCCATATTCAAAATAAAAGCATTCGGCAAATAGCCAAATCCATTCAAATCACTATAAGCATCGGGCATAAAATTGGCAAATCGCGTCAGTGGATGGCTGAAGCCAAATGACTTTCCCAAACGGGTATTCGTAAACAATAAAAAGATACCAGAAATGGCCATTGCAAGGTATTTATTAGGAAATAAAAATTGCAATGAAATCATCAACAGACTACAGATGAACGCCGGAATTCCCACGAAATAAAATAGCGATAAATAAACCTTCCATTCAAATATCGGATGTTGATAAATGACTTGAAAAATTACACCCATTCCAAGGCAAAAACCAATTAAAATCAGGATGATCACCATCAACGTCAAGGCCTTAGAAATAAATAAAGCCACATTCGAAAAAGGAGTGGATTCCTCCAAAAATGAAAAATTAAATGTTTTGCTTTTCCACACCAATTCGCTGCTGTAAAACAACGTGGCCAAAATCAAGATAAATGGCATGGTTGCTAAAATGGTATTGGTCATCAAAGCCGTCGTCGCAAAATATTGGGGCAACCGCACGCCGCCTTCAATCGCTCCATATATTTCCATGGCCAAAATGAAAAGCGTCATCACCACCAGTAATACAAACGGTATACTTTTGATCGTCGACTTTAGGTCTATTTTCAAAAATGAACGAATGGTCGACAGGAAATAAAAACTACCGCTGGTTTGGGTCGATGCAGGGCTGAATGTGTGAGTGCTTTCCTGAAGCACTGGTTTGTTTTTGGTGGATTTGTGCCGGCTCTTTATGTTGAAACGAAATAATCGATAGGCCAAAATCAATAGTCCAAATGCCAGACCGAACACCATCATTCGATTGAATAATACATTACCCGCAAGGTGCAAAACCTCCGTATTCCTTTGCTCTGCCGTCCAGTGATTCGTCTGATGAAAAAAGGCCGCCATGCCAAATGGATCAATTTTGGCCGATAGATCCATCGCCGTTTCTGAAAGCGGTCCGCTGCCTGCCATCAGTGGATTATTCGAAAAAATAGTCAAGACCATGTAGAGGATGTAAATGCCGAGTCCACTCAAATAAACCAACATTTTATTTTTGCTAAACCACGCCACGCAACAAATCAATACCGTACACAGGAAAATATTCGGCAAAACGATGACCAAAAAAGAGTGAAGATAATAATGGAGGTGGAAAATGCCCCACTGTTCGCTGCCGTCCATTTTCATCAGATGACCCATCATGTATCCCACCATGAATAGCAAAAAACTCAAGATGGAAATACCAAATACCACTGAAAATCTGCTCGCAAAATAGTCGCGATTCGTGATGGATGTGGTATATAATATTTGATCAAATTTATGGTCTTGTTCACGCATCAAACTCTGCGAGGCCATGAGCACAATGGGAAATAAACTGGCCAGCGAAAATAGGCCAAATAAGAAATTAATCGCATATGGCGAATTGTAGGTGATGTTTGGAAAACCAATGCCGGCTGAAGTGCCAACCAATAAACCAAAGGCCAAAAAGCCCAACAACATCACGTAGAAACTTATTTTTCGAATGTAAAAAGTCCATTCAAATACAATCAAATGTCGCATCATTTTTGGGAGATTTTTGAAAGTTGACCATGAATTAATGTTGAGAAATAAACTGCTTCCAAATCGGCTTCCGTAGCTTCAAATCCGTCGTGTGGATTTTCATCCGAATAGATCTTCACACTCATTTGACCACTTTGCAATTGCGTTGAAATAATTTCGTACGCTGATTGATAATGACTCAGCCTTGTTTTATCAATTTGTTTTTTCCAAATTTTCCCTTGGATCTTTTGTATCGCCTCCTCCGGACGATCGCACAGCAATACCTCGCCCTTATTGATGATGGCCATGCGCGTACACAAATTGCGCACATCTTCCACCAAATGCGTCGACAAAATCACGATGATGTTTTCGCCTATTTCACTCAATAAATTATTAAATCTATTGCGTTCTTCGGGATCCAGCCCCGCCGTCGGTTCATCGACAATGATCATATTGGGACTTCCCCAAAGTGCCTGCGCCACACCAAATCGCTGCCGCATACCACCACTATAAGTGATCACCGCCTGGTGTTGATGTTCGATCAAATTGGTCTTCTCCAGCAATGCCAGAATCTGTTCCCGCCTCACCTTTTTATCATTGATTCCCTTCAGAATAGCCAGGTGATCCAGCAAATCCACAGCCGAAAGACTCGGATACACCCCAAAATCCTGCGGCAAATAACCCAATTGTTTTTTCAAAAAACCCGGCTCCTCCACAATATTCACCCCATTAAACACAATGCTCCCCGCATCCGGCTTCTGCAAACCCACAATCGTCTTCATCAAAGTCGATTTACCAGCCCCATTCGGCCCCAATAAACCAAACATCCCATTCCCAATCTCCAAAGAAATATCACATATGGACCTCACCCCATTCCCATAAGTCTTCGACAGATTTTCTATCACCAATTTATTCATCTTTTATCATTTGTTATTGTCATTAAATAATGAGCATGGCAATGCCACACCCAATTGTTTGAGTTAATTTTTATGTTTAATTCTCACGCCTTTAAGGCGTTTTTTGAAAAAAAATCGGCAAATAAAAAGAGGCCGATGCAAAACTGATCGAGTAGCTCAATACTCAAGTACGGAGACTAGTGGCAGTTCTGTTAAAGAGAATTCCTAAAACCGAGTACTAGTTTTTAATTACTCTCCGGTCTATTCATCTTCTATCTTTTATAATTGTCATTTAAAATCAGACATGGCAAAGCCATACCCTTTTTTTAGAGTTTATTTTTATTTAATATAAAATTGCCTGTGTTTTAGATTTAAACTAATATTTCAGTTTTTGCCGGCCTTATTTTTTTTAGCTAGCGAACTTTCAAAAAGCGTTAAGTGCAAAAAACTGTTCGAGCTATAAGTGACCCCAAACTGATGAAGCGGTGCAGATGCAGCTAATACCAATGAAGCAAAGCCAAAAGCGAGTTTTTTTTGCATAGCATTTTGGAAGTGAGAGAGCGTTAAGAAAAAAATTCAGCCTTGATTTTTTTGCTACTTTTTTGTATCAAGACAAAAAAGTAGGGAGAATGTTATTTCTTGCTCCCATTTTAATTATGAGTACAAATTCTATATTTTGCAATTAAAATTGCACTACTCCGTAGCAACATATTCCAAAATATCCCCCGGCTGGCAGCCAAGCGCCTTACAAATAGCCTCCAAAGTGTCAAACCGCAAACCCTTCGCCTTCCCCGTTTTGAGAATAGAAAGATTCGCAGGCGTAATGTCCAGAATCTCTGCCAATTCCTTACTCTGCATTTTTCTTTTAGCGAGCATGACGTCAATATTGATTACAATGGCCATAGTTAAATGTATAAATCTTGTTCATTTTGAAGGTGTAAACCTTGCTTAAAAATCGCGGCCAAAAAGTACGCAAAAACCCCCAAAAAGAAGTGAATAACCGCCACCCATTCCAAACCTTCTTCGATTTCTCCGGCAAAAATCGAAGCGAGCAAAATCGTAATAGGCGGCATAAAAATATTGGCCAGATAAAAGTACTGCAACTGATTGACCCCATCCTGAGTGAATAATTTGGGCCTTTTAAACACCCCAAATACCTTGCTCAACAGCCAAAAGAAGATGCCATAAAATCCCAGAGGCAACAAAAAGTTGAATACTTTGTAACCCCAATTGTTTTGCCCCAGCAAAAAGCGCGTTTCCGTAAAAGGATAACACACCGCAAAAGTTGTCCCATCCGCCGACACCACATAACTCCAATCGGTCAACATCGTGATCAGCGCATAAACCGTTGTAGTCAAGTATAAAATGGCCGCCACCATTGTGATATAGTACAAGATGGTCGAAATCGTTTTTACCCCTTTCATTTTACTTTTTATTGAATTGTTTCTGCAAACGTATAAATAATTATTGTAAAACAATAATTAATTTAGAAAATATTTTTTTGAGTTGGGATTTTGTTTTGGGCTTGGAGGGGCTATCAATGATTGAGGGTAAAAGGAGATGCCTCAAAGGAGGTAATAAAATATTGTTGGGTAGACTGGAGGTTTGCTGACGGATATGATTTGGTTTAGGGGTTTGGTTAATCTTTCAAAGGGTTTTTAATTAGAATAAATAGAATATAATTTTTCACAAAATAATTTTGGTAAAACATAGATTGTATGAGTAGGGGGTGTATATCTGGCTTTGAGAGGCTTTTGATTATATATCGATTCATCTTTTAAAGAGCTATAATAAAATATTAATGTATGTGATGTTGTTTTATGAATTCGCGTCTCGAAACTTATGTATAAATTATGGTAGCTCCATTATCCCATAACAATTATAATATAAAGTAAGATGTAAATTATCATAATTCAAATTTCAACAAAGTTGAAATATGGAAAAACTTAAATTTATTGATTTCTTTTGTGGTGCAGGAGGTTTTTCAGAAGGATTCCACCAAATGGGATTTCAAATTGTTTATGGCTACGATAACTGGAAATCTGCAATTGATACATTTAACTATAACTTTAATTTAAAGTGTGAACCCAAAAATATCTTAGATTTTAAAAATTCTATCGAGGAAATCGAAAATTTACCTGACACTGAATTAATAATTGGGAGTCCTCCTTGTGTAAGCTTTTCTAGTTCGAATAAATCAGGCAATGCTGACAAATCTTTAGGGGTAACACTTACAGAAACATTTTTGCGGATTGTGGCAGTTAAAAAACATAAACCAGATTCTATACTTAAAGCTTGGTTTATGGAAAATGTAATTAATTCTAAGAGATATTTACAAACCGCATATACTTTCAAAGATTTAGGTTTATCAGAATGGGCAAATAAAAATAGAATAAGTCCGTTAAAAATTGCAATTGATTTGTATGATAACTCGGCTATCATTAACTCAGCTGATTATGGCGCTTTTCAAGCAAGAAAGCGAATTATTTCAGGAGAAATTATCAAAAAGGGCAAACTTGTACTTCCTGAGACATCTCACTCAGAGAATGGACTTGATGGTAAAGTAAAATATTTGACTATCGCAAAGATGAAGGAAAATTTTCCACACCCCTTCTCTAAAAAATCAAATAAAATAGTTGTTGACCCACAATACCCTCTTAAAATATCTTTTGATCAATTGACAGATCACTTCTATGATACAGGAATTTATGAGGTTGAATGGAAATTTTCAAATTATTGGAAAACTAATCATCCATTTATGGGTAAAATGTCATTTCCTGAGAATGAAAACAAGCCTAGTAGAACCATAACTGCGACACAAATTTCTAATTCTAGAGAATCCATTTTATACAGGTCTGAAATTGATAGAAAAGGTGATGGTGAATACAGAACACCAACTATTCGTGAAGCAGCAATTATAATGGGATTTCCCTTAACATATCAATTTTTAGGAGCTGAAAGTACCAAATGGAGATTAGTTGGGAATGCAGTATGCTGTTCAGTTAGCAGGGCACTTGCAAAAACAGTAATCGATGAATTGAAGTTGAAAGCTAACTCACCTTTTTTATTTAACCATTTTCCACAAAATATTCTACCAATTATAAATCTCAATACATTTTGTTTAAAATCTTTTGATAACCCTCCAACAAAAAACGTAAATTCTAGATTTAGACGTCACCCATTTAAAGATGGAAATTTAACAGTAACGTTATCAAATTACGATATCGAAAAAAATGATAAAACTTATTTAGGGAAATGGTTTACATCCATCCAATATGGAAACGGTAAAGGATTTCCTATTCAAAAAATTAATGATAAGTATTATAAAAAGCTAGAAGTATTGATAAGTGAATTCAAAGGGGGAAAGGAGTTTTTGACACATATCAATAATGGATTTTTGCAGAAAATTGGGGATGCGAACGAACTGCAAAAACTTTATGAACTTCAAAAATCAAGTAGAAAATATACAGAACCTACCGAGTTAGTAGATATAGTACAAGAATTAATTGCTAAACTTAATATTGAAAATGTTGAAGTTGAACAAAAGAATTTTAAAGTTTTCATACACAAGGAAAAAGTTCCAGTAAAGCAATTTTTTGCATTATATGCCATTAATAAAATTTCAACTATTGCAAATAGTAATTGACAATGCCGGTAAGATTCCATCCAAATAACCCGATAGATGCTTTAGAAACCATAATAGTAAAGGAGGATGGTTCACCACTGCATGGGGAAATTGATATTTACAGACGACTTTGGATAGATTTAGGTAAAAGTAGTCTAGAATGGGATATTTGGCACGATCTAAAATTACCTGCACATTCAGATAATTTTAACTATTACAAAAAAACTAGCTCTCAAATAGATTTCGTAATTCTCTGTAAATATGGGCTATTAGTCTTAGAAGTAAAAGGAGGTTCTATTTCAACAAAGGACAACACATTTTTTTACGGGAAGAATTTTGAAACACCAATAAAACAAAATCCTTTTAAACAAGCTGAGGGATATAAATACACATTAAAAGACAATATTCTAAATAATCTAAAAGGATCTTTTTTTTGTGAAGCAACTGCCTTCCCTCATGTAGATTACCCTTTTGATTCAAAGTTAATTGATAAGAAGTTATTATGGACTTCATTTATTGCAAAGGATTACGATGGATCAATCGAGAAGTTCCTTTTAAATGTGTTTGAATACTCTAAAAACAAACACAAGAAACACTTTAGAATTTATGAAGACATTAAGGCTAAGGAGTATGTTTCTATCAAAAAGATACTAAGTCCAATTATAGGAGACAGGAATCACATAAACACTATAAATACGCTTGAGTGGCTAGGTGTTCAAAATATTGAAATACTCGAAGGTTTGTATAAGAACCCTAGAATTATGATTGAAGGCCCACCAGGTTGTGGAAAAACTACTATTGCTAAAGCATTCATTGATATGCAACATAATAAAAATGGAATTTATTTGTGTTGGAACAACCTTTTGATGCACTACACCAAATCTTTGTTAACCGATAGGGAGCTTTCCAGTAATATAGAGGTAACCACCTATTTTAGATTCTTTCAAAAGCATAATCCTTCAATTGACTATAAAAAATTAAGCTCAATGAGTGAGGATGAATTTTATGATATGGTTAAAGATACCATTCAAAAACTTGAAAAAAATGATAATCTAAAGCCGTATGATTTTATAGTAATTGATGAAGCACAAGATTTACTAGATAGAGGTTTGGATTTATTTATTAATAAATTTTCTGGGTTTAACGGACAAGGTTTATTGAATGGTAACTCATTAGTATTATTTGATATTGATCAAAGCTATTCATCAAGCGGGAGGAATGTTTCTGAAATTGCAGATTTGTTGACTGAATATTATTGTCATTTTAAAATTAATGAAGTTAAAAGGAGTTCACAAAACCTCGATATTCGAAAGCTTTCATCTGAAATTTTAGATCACCCCGAAATCATGCAAGATGAAAAATTTGAAGAATGGTTTCCGAATATTGAAATCAAACGACATAGAAATTTACAAGATGTTAAGTCCCATATCGTAAAAAGTGTATTAACGCCAATTAGGGAATCTGATTCATCATTAAAAGGACAGGATTGTATCATTCTAATTGAATCAACTTTTCTAAGAGGAAGCTATAAAGGAAAAGAAGATTTAAGAGAATTATTAATTATACGAGATATTGAAGAATTAATAGAAACCAATGTTGGAGATACAGCGAACAAGTTAAGATATTCCTCCATTCTAAAATTCAAAGGTCTTGAAAAGAAGAATGTTTTTTTAGTGATTTCCAAACCAAGCGAATTCAATAAATACGAACTTTTTGTTGGAATTACAAGAGCTATATTGAATGTTGAAATTAATATCGTTGAGTAATGGAATTGATAAAGCAACATATTTCTCCTTGCTTGTATTCGTTTTCAAATAAAATATCAAGCACTTTTGAAGCTAATTTTAATGAAATACAAAATGATTTAAGTACTGAATTAGTAGGATTAATTCGTTATTTAGATAACTTGCTTAATGAAGCATTTTTAGGCTCTAAGGACAGTATAGCTGCTTTACATATTCATATTGAAGAGGAATTTAACGATTTGCAAAAATTGCTTATTGCCGAATTTTTATGTATCAAAACATTCACACACTATCATTCTACTGATAATAATGCTAATGAGGCCAATTTAGCACTAATTGAACTAATAGCTGCATTGGAGACAAAGCTAAACGTTGTAGGAATGAGATGTCCAGATGGTGCGAGCGGTAAAGATGGAGGAAATAGGATTTGGAAAAATTGGGTAAAGGAGAAAAGGAAAATAGTTCTCTTTAGATTTTTATAAGAGCCTGAATAAAAGTTCTTCACTAAAGTTAAAATTAATTATTAACACACAAAAAAACATTTGTAGTTCCGTTTCTCAAATATTTGAATTTAAACCATATTGTGTATTAATAAACAGTAAGCACAAAAGTTACAATTTACTAAATGCAACCAAAACCCTAAATGAAATTGATGCCATTAATAATGAAATTATTGATAATTTGGATGCAATTTTACTTTTCGATTGTGAACGAAAAGCCTGATGACTAATTTTTCATTAGAGGAAATGAACAAATGGAACTCTGATTATGATACTAGTTTCAAGAAATATTTGATTATAACTTTTGGCAGGGAATATCAATCAATAAATAATATTAGAAATAAAATAGAATTAATTAGGGAAAGATTTAAAATTCCAATTAATTCTTCTTATACAATAATTAAGTCAGAAATAGATTTTCTTCTGAAAAGAAAAGAAAAGTCCTCAATACCCATTGATTTTGTTGAATTCGAATCATCAAGTTTCTGGGACACATTCGTTTTAGAAACAAGCATTAGAGAATTATATGAATTGAGGTCTATAAAGTTAATGAATGTCTATTCCATTTGCTATAATGATGAAATAAAGGGCTATATCATTGATAATCTATTCTCAACAAAAGAATCATCCGAATTAATTTCTTCAAGCACTAAAATGGCAATTCTTGAATTAAGAGATGACGATATAGAAACATTAAAAGAAGCCCTTTCTAACACTCTAGACTTAATAATAAATTCTGACATTAAAGCTAATATAATTGAAAGCTTATCAAATACGCCAACAATTATTTTTGATGAAGCGATAATTAGAAATGTAAAGTTGTTGTCCAAAATCACTCATTGCCTTGGATTAGCAAAATCAATAAAATTAAAAAATTGGTCAGATCTATTAAATCCTAGTTCAAATTATCTTCTTATCCTTTCCTATAGGGACCAAGGTAAGTACCCGAATTATTATTACCCTAATTTACTTGAAATCGAATTCGATAATGAGGCGACTATTAATGCAGTATTGCCTAATTTCCTTTTTGGTCAACACTATAATTGGTCAAAATACAATCTTTTAAAGGAATATCATAAATGCCTAATTCATCCAATTAGAGAGAACAATTTTGAATGGAATAAACTGAAAAATAAGATTCAAGCACTAAAGCCTGAACAAAAATTATATATTGATTGGAATTTAGAAAACGAATTTTTAAATTCAGAGCAAAGAGAGACATTCAAAATTAAACTCAAAAATCAAAGAGCTAAAACATTTAATAGTTCTGATTTATTCATTATGTCAGACTATAAAAATATATCACGAAAAGTTGTTAAAATAGATTTCTTGCTGTCTCTTGAAAAGGATGACGGCAAGCTATATGTTCAAAATCTGGACGAAATTCAGGAAAACATAAACATTTATGAAAAAATAGTTGATAAAAAACAACAGGATGCAGAATTAGATATCATTAGAAAACAATTCAATCTGGGTGATGAAAGTGCTGGAAGACTATGGAAAATACTTTTAAAAAACATTGCAAATGTAAAAGGTGAGGAAAATCTATACAACGAATTAAAAAGTATTTTTGAAAGCAAAGGAGTAAAAATAGTTTCTCAATTTCATTTTAAAAATAGTTGGATTAACCCTCTAAGCGAATCTATTGCTCCATTAAGTAAGAGAGTTTTTATTGAATTATGCGACTATCTAAAAATTCCGAAAATTTACTTTGTCATCATACAAAGAATTCGCAACGCTTCTAAACAATCAAGTCGACAAAGCACTAGGCAAATGAATCAATTATTGAAAGATTTATTCAATGACGGTTGTTTTGATAATGAAAAAAATGCAAGCGAGATAATAAATAATAGACTAGCATTTTACAAGTCAAACCACCCACTAGATGAACTTGGGATTGACGAAAATTATTTAGGTGATAATTTGGTTACCCTAACAGAACTAATTCAACCAGAACTAAAACTAGTGGAACTTGAAACCATTGAAAAATTAAGCAATGAATAAAATTATAGATAAAAGAAATTCATTAGAACGTTTTATTCGAGAACAGACCTTAGGTCCGGGAATAAACGGCTATCGATATGTAGACACCGAGAATGAAACTCTTGTTAACCAAAAACTTATTGGTGAAGCTCCAATAAACTATTCATCTGAAATTTTGGATATTGTACCTGCTGCAATATACAGCACTGGAATTTTGTTTCCTGAAGACAAAAGTGGTACTTGTAAAGAAGGAAATATTTTAGATAATAATGAGCAAACAGATAAAAAAGATGAAGCTGACGAACAAGACTCTCAAAATAATAGTTCAGAAGACATAGAAGCAACAGAAGGTGTCGAGTTAAATCAAATGTTTCCAAGAACAATGGGCTTGACATGTTGCCTAAATAATAGCTTTTTAGATAAAGGCACAATAGAATTTAAGGTTTGCTTTCGATATTATCAAAAGCTTAAACAAGATAAAGAAGGTAAATTCAACAATAAATATGGGCTTTTATGTGAAGTTAATCACGAAGAAATTCAGAAAATCATTACTAAATATGAACTTAATTCTTTTAGAATAAAGTCCATTAATGAAAATCATTTTCTCTTATTATCAAAATTATCATCCGAAGAAATTACTAATATAAAAACAAGAATAAGAGAAATACAAAAGCAAATTGCAGAAATTCTTTTTGATGAAGCAAATACAATATCTATAATTCCACAACTAACAAAAGCATCTTGTTATTTAAGTAATTTGAAGTCGTCAATTTACTACGAATTAAAGAATACGATTACAAATGATGATGTTCGAGAGAAGCTTTATGAAGTAACACAAAAAATAGAGCTTGCAGAAAACATCACAGACCATTTAAGGAACTTATTAGATATTTATTCAGGAGGATATGGTTTATGGCAGTCCAAACCTATTGAAAGAATTATAAAATTAGAAAACTTACATTTTCCAGAGCAACTAAGAAAAATATCCTATTTGTACAATAAACCATATGACGATGTTAATATTTCAGCAATTCAAGAAGATGGAAAAATCACTAATGGATTAAAAGATGTTTTCCGAGTTGATTTAGATGATAAAAAAGAAGATTATGCTTCTCTTTCCGCAAACATTCAACTGAGCAGAGATTCAAGAAAAGAGAGTAATCAAGTATTTCTTAAAATTCAATTGATAAATACAAGTATTGCATTTGATGAAGCAAAACAAAATGACAATAGATATTACTCAACATTTAACGAATTAGTTAATCAGAAATCATTCTTTGGGGTTAATCTTTCAATTGAAAATGAATATTTGGTGCCATACAACAATCACGAATATAAGTCTGAAAAAAATGATATTTATTCTGAAGACACAACAACGTCATTTATTTATAATCAATTCAAAGACTATGCTATTGGTCACGGTTGTTCTGTAAAGTGGAATCATACCAATGAAACAAGAATCGTAGAAACCGAATATTTACCTTTTTGTGAAACCCCTGATATTGATCCAATCCCAAGAGATAAAAGCAAGGATGCTGTAACAATTGAAAAAGAAGGCTTTGTTTCTCCATTGTTTTTAGAAAATTCACAATCTCAGGAATTTAAATGGCTATCAGTTTTTTCAGAATCTTCGAATGATGATATTGTAATCGGACTAAACGAATTTGTCGATTCCTACGGAATCTGGATTGAACTCAAAAGGAAAGACAAAAAATATCAGGATAATTATTCAGGCATTGCAAAACAAGAGTTAGATAAGTGTAAAGATGATTATTTAAGAATGAAAAAGAATATTGCTGCTTTTCTTACAGGAAAAAGCAATAAGGAAAATCTTGATTCTTTTCGTTTAATGAATGCATCAATGTTTATGCAATTATGGCATTCTGTAAAGGCAAGACTTGGTGAAGTTAACGCATTTATGAATGACAACTCATTTAGCCATTTTGATTTTAATTTTTATAAAATAATTGCAGACGATAAACTATTTTCAAAAACAGAGTCTGCGGGATGGAGAGCATTTCAGCTTGCCTTTATTCTTCTAAATTTAGATGGAATATTTAAAGCGAATGAAGATGAAAATTGGGATAAAAGAAACAATTGGGTCGATTTAGTTTGGTTTCCAACGGGTGGAGGAAAAACTGAAGCTTATCTTGGTTTAATTGCTCTTACTATTATCAATCGAAGAAAGGAGTTCAAAGAAAAAGGTGGCGGTACAACTGCCATTATGAGATATACACTTCGCTTACTTACTATGCAACAGTTTCAAAGAGCAAGTTTAGTAATAATGGCTTTAGAATTAATCAGAAGATGGGGTGATTATAAATTAGGTGATGAACCAATCAATATAGGTTTATGGGTTGGTAAAAATTCAATTCCGAATTCAAATATTGATTTGATCTATGAATTCGAACATAAACTAAACCTAAAAAAAGAAAACAGAATTCCATTTAGTAATTGCCCTTGGTGTAATTCTGAGATAAAAGGTGAAACAAAAGAAGATACTGAAACAGCTTCTTCTGTGTATAATCAAAACAAAGTACACTTAAAGTGCACAAATCAAAAGTGTTCGTTCTCTTTCGGTCTTGGTCGCATTACTCGAAAAAGACAAGATCAAGGTCCTATTCCTGTTTGCTTGTCTGATGAAACCATTTATCAACATCCACCAGCACTCCTTTTTGGAACAGTTGATAAATTTGCTCAATTGGCTCATAAAGTTAATGGTCAAAATAATGGTAGAAATGCTGATTCAAGAAGAATATTTGGAACAGGTAATTGGGAAAATGGAAAACCGAAGGATGGTTATTTTCCTCCTGATTTAATTATACAAGATGAACTACACTTACTTTTGGGGCCTCTTGGTTCAGCAGTAGCATTATTTGAATCAGCTATAGACCAACTATGTACAAGAGAAGATGGAACAAAGCCTAAAATTATTTCATCAACAGCTACGACAAGAAATACGCAATTGCAAATTGCAGCACTTTTTGATAGAAAAGTAAATCTATTCCCAAAGCAAGGGGTTGAGTGCGATGACTCATTCTTTGCGTTTTATCGAAGAACGTTTAAAAGTAGCGCTGACAAAACACCAGAATATCTTTCCAAAAGAAAATACATTGGTGTTTTACCTACAGGAAGAACACAGATATGGATGCAGATGAGATTGGCTGCAATTATAATGACTCATAGAGCCATTTTTGAGTTGAAGGAGTTGGGAGAAAAGCATCCGATTGAATATGAGTCTTACAAGGACTTCGAAAAAGCAATGGATTATTATCACACCACAATTTCCTATTTCAACAGTCTTAAAGAAGTTGGAAAAACTCAATCTCAAGTTCAAACATATATTTTGAAGGAATTAAGAAGAGTGTTTTCAAGAGTTGTAAGACCTCAAAAATTAATGCATTCTATTTACACTTATGGCCCAATACAAGAGTCTGAATTAACAGGAAGACTGTCAGGCGAAGAAGTTAAAAATGAATTAAAAAGTGTTGAATCGAAGTGGAATGCAAAAAAACGTTTTGCCAATAATCAAGATAATGAATTGTTTAGAGGTAAAGTTCCTCCAGAATTCGTTGTTGCTACCAATATGATTTCTGTTGGTATTGATGTTTCAAGATTCAATACTATAATTATGAACTCAATGCCACGTAATACTGCAGAATATATTCAGGCAAGTAGCCGTGTGGCAAGAAATGATTATGGACTTGTTTTAACAGTTCATCATCCATTCAGGGCAAGAGATATTTCTCATTATGAGAAATTTATTGAGTTCCACGAAAAAATGTATAGCTATGTTGAACCGATTTCTATAACTCCATTTACACAAAAAGCTGTGGAAAGGTATATGGGTTTGTATTTAGCAACAATGATTCGACATACTACTATATTTACGGAAAGGGTTTCGGCAAGTGAGATTTCAACTATTTCTGAAACTGAAATTTCAAACATAGTTTCAGATCTAACTAGTTATTTTGAAGAAAGAAAAATAAGAATGTCTGGTTATGACAATTTAATAAGCAACTTATTGAAACAAGAGAATATTGTTCAAATTAAAAATTGGATTGAAGATGCATTTTTAGAATGGAAAGAAGAATCAGATAAGAATTTTGCAGACAACAAAACATTTGTGTTCAATAACAAATCGGCAAGGACAACACCACCACAGGAACAACTCTATGTAGATATAGAGGAATATGTAGGGAACATTCATAGCAAAAAATGGCAAGTACCAATGTCTTTGAGAGTTATTGAACCAGAAGCTGCTATCAAAATAAATTCACTATAAAATGAAAGTATTAAAGCAAAATCAATATAATCAAGGAGTTGGGAAAAACAAACTACTTTCTTCAACATCAGGGGTTGGCTCAATTATCACGACCAAACTAGGTTCTTATGTCTTGATTTCAGATATCAATAAATGGAGATTTGTTAAATGGGCAAATTCAAAAGTCGAAATTATAAGAACCAATAACTCTGATGACAGAAAAGTTTATGAGTTAAGTAAAGATGAAATTTTGAATAGAGGCTTAGAGTTTATAGATGATCAAAGATTTATTAAGTTCGTTAAATCAGAAAAGAATCTTGAAAACTTAGTCTGTTTGGTCGGTATACCCCATATGGCCTTGAATGAATCTTTCAACACTCCAAACTGGAAAAATCATCCAATTAGAACTGCTTTACAAAATACAGGAGAACAATATGAAGGAGTCTCAAGCCATTATATGATTAATGGCACACACTTCCCAAAATGGTTTAAAAATTCTGATGGTGAATTAAAATTGGTTCGAGAATGGTTTGCAATTTGGGAAAAAGAATGTCGTAAATATCCTGACACTTTAAAACTCGATAATTTTGCCCCGCCTAGAGATGCATTAAGCAGAAAGGCATTTATCCGAGAATTGAATTCAAAAAATGAAGATGGCAATCCTATCAAAATTAGAGAATACAAAACTCTTGAACAGACGAATCTAATATTGATTTGTCCGAATGGTCACTTATCAGATATTCCTTGGGCTAATTATTTAAGGTGGAAAACAGAAAAGTATCTTAGACTTCGACCCGATGAAGATAAAGGAGAAAATCTTATGTCATATGAAATGGTTGGCCCTTGTTGCAGTAATCCAAAACTTATATGGACAGAAAGTAAAACAAAATCTGAAGGATATGGAAGTATCTATATTGAATGTAATAGCTGTGGTATTGGGTCTGGCTCAGATAAAGAAAAACCTAAAATTAATCTTGAGGGTATCAATAGTTTAGAACCATATTGCATTGGTCAAAAACCTTGGGAATTAGATATTGAGAATCCTTCAATTACTCCATATGAAAATTGCTTCATTAGAAACGAAAGTAAAAATGGTCGTGAAAAAATGAGAATTGCATTGGTAACAGCAAATAACGTTTACTATGCAAATGGATTTTCAAGTCTATTTATTCCAATGCACTTAGCAGAGAATAAACCTAAAGAGCTAATTGAGGCTCTAAACTTTCTGGAGAAAAAATATAGTAAATATTTTGAACGAACAGCAATAACTCGAGAAGAATACTGGAGTTCAAAATTTGATTTCAATGACTTTTTGATTGACAACGATATTAATCCTGAAAATGAAGGTGCCTTTAAAATCCAATTAGAATCAGAATTTTTAAACATTGCAAATGCTGTTGAAATTAGTGACAAGCACGAAGAATACAGATGGCAAGAATACAGATGTTTTTCAAATCATTCAACATTGCCTGATATTGAGATAAACAAAGGATTGCGATTTAATGACATTCAACTACCAAACGAACTAATTAATCTTTTTAAAAAGATTCAGCAGGTTGAAGAATTAAAAGTAACAAATGTTCAATTGGACTTCACAAGGGTTAAACCTAAAGAAAGAATTGTTGTAAATGGCGAAGTGAAAGAATCTTCGAGTGGTCAAAATATATTTTCAATTGATTCTAAAGAGTTATTTACCCTGCCTGCAAATGAGTCTTTAGGAGAAGGTCTTTTCTTTGAATTTTCTAATGAACATATTGATAAATGGATTTCAGAAAATGTTGTTGTTTTAGCAAATCGATTTGAAAAATATTTAAAGGAAGTTCCGAACCCTAATAGTCAAGGACTAAGTTCCAAAATGAAAATTTTCAACAATAAATACAAGCACTTTTTAATTCATTCATTCTCACATATGATGATGAGAGAACTAGAGTTCTCTTGCGGCTACCCAACAGCTAGTTTAAAAGAAAGGCTTTACATCTCTACAAGCCCTGAAAAGGAAATGTCAGGTTTACTCATTTACACAGCGGAAGGTTCAGAAGGTAGTATGGGGGGCTTAGTTTCACAAGGAGAACCTGAAAAGGTGTTTGAAATCATTAAAAAAGGATTAGAAAGATCAGTCAACTGTTCTTCTGATCCGTTATGTTGGGAATCTGATGGACAAGGAATTTTTGACTTGAATCTATCTGCTTGTTTTTCTTGTTCTTTAGTAGCAGAAACAGCTTGCGAAGAAATTAATTTAGGTTTAGATAGAAGAGTTTTGGTTGATGAAAAATTTGGATATTTCAATAATATTATATATGGTTAAGAAACTTTGGTCCAGACAAGAACTCATCTTAGCTTTCAATCTCTATTTAAAGCTCCCTTTTGGTAAAATGCATAAGCATACACCCGAGATAATTAATTTGGCAAACCTTTTGGGTAGAACGCCAAGTTCAATTGGAATGAGGCTAGGGGACTTTGCTAGTGTAGATCCTATTTTGCAAGCTAGAGGCATTGGTGGTTTAAAAGGAGGTATGAGTCAAGTAAAACCCATTTGGGATGAATTTTTTAATAACCAAGAAGAATTAGTATTCTTAAGTGAACAAATATTAGCAGAAAAGGAAAATTCTAGTATTGAAAATAAATACCAAGATTTACTTTTTGATATAAAAGATTTGAAAGGACAAGATATTATACGTCAAGTTAAAACACGAGTCAATCAATCAGTATTTAGACAAATGGTTCTGGCAAACTACTCTGCAAAATGTGCCATTACAGGCATAGATGTTCCAGAATTATTATTAGCGAGCCACATTATCCCATGGTCAAAAAACGAACAGCATAGATTAAACCCAGAAAATGGGATTTGCCTTTCGGCACTTTATGATAAAGCTTTTGATAAAGGGTTGATAAGTATTAATAAAAGCTTTGAAGTCATTTTATCACCATCTTTAAAATTTAAAAAGGATACTTCATTTTATAGGAATTATTTTTCATCTATTGAAAATATTAAAATTACTGAACCCATAAAATACCTTCCAAGAAAAGAATTCTTA
This sequence comes from Saprospiraceae bacterium, assembly GCA_016715105.1. GTDB lineage: Bacteria > Bacteroidota > Bacteroidia > Chitinophagales > Saprospiraceae > JADKBO01. The sequence continues at coordinate 87,876 of JADKBO010000027.1, forward strand.
GAATTTCACTTAGATATGATATTTATAAAATAAGCCACTATGCATCAAAACCCATGAGTATCCAATGGGAACTCAAAGAGCCATTGCCCAACTATTTGTGGAAAGATGCCGCGAAGTTGAGGGTAGGGTAGCAACCCAATCTCGGTGGAATGTGAACTTTCAGTTCGCAGTCAGAACCAAGCTGCCAAATAAATTTGGCAGTCTACAAAGCATCGTAGAAATGGCTTTGAATCCCATCCAAACACCGCCGAAATCTATTTCGCAACAACTAAGCCCTGTGGACTGCGAACTTCAGTTCGCAAAAAAAAACATACCGCCAAATTAATTTGGCAGTCCACAAAGTACTCTAGAAATGGCTTCGACTCTCCTCGTTCACTTATACAAATTTAAATTTGCATTGTACGGTTAATTGCCGTAGATTTGTGCTAAATAAACTTCATAATGGAAGCACAATTAAATAAAGATGAGCGCATAGAGTTGAGAGTTTCTGCAACCGATAAGAGAATTTTCAGAAAAGCCCAAAAACTGAGTGGTGACAAGTCATTTAGCAGTTTTATTGTGCGAATAGTTAAAGAAAAAGCTGAAGAAATCGTCGCTAAAAATGATAAAATCATAGCTACTGAAAAAGATCGTCAGATGTTTTTTGATGCCGTATTCAGCAATACAAAACCAAATCGAAATTTGGCCGAAGCTGCGAAAAGATACAAAGCAATTAATTCCTGAAGTTGAATATTTCGATACTAGATAACACGCACAACAGAAAGAGTTTTGAATGCGAAGAGCAAACGCTAACAGACTATATTCAACATCAAGTCAGTCAGGACATAAAGAAAAAACTTGCTGTTTGTTTCGTAGCAACCGACAAAGACAACAATGTAATTGGCTACTATACCTTGACCAGCGAAAGCCTTGGCCGAGAACTGATACCAGATAAGTATATCAAAAAAGTCCCTCAGACTTATAACGCCCCGGTAATCTTACTCGGTCGTTTAGCCAGACATCAAAAAGAAAAAGGAACAGGACTTGGCGAATACCTCTTATTGGATGCACTCTTCAGAGCTTATACCCTCTCAGAAGAAAGCATTGGCGCTATGGCAGTTGTTGTTGATCCAATTAATGAATATGCTGTGAAATTTTATGAAAAGTATGGATTTCTTCATCTGCCTGATAGTGGAAGGATGTTCCTTCCGATGAATACCATCAAACAGATTGTTTGAAATAGAAGGCATCATTTACGAAATCAATTCTTAACACCCAATCCCAGTGGACTGCTAACTTCAGTTCGCAGCCAGAGACTTGCAGCCAAATAAATTTGGCATTCCCACAAAGCATCGTAGAAAGGGCTTTGAATCCCATCCAAACACCGCCGAAATCTATTTCGCAACACCCAAAGACCAGTGGACTGCGAACTTCAGTTCGCAGAAAAAACATACCGCCAAATAAATTTGGCAATCCACAAAGCATCGTAGAAATGGCTTTGGCTCTCCCCTAAAAAACTAACGAAATCTATTTAATTTCTTAAAGTTACCCCCACTTACAATCGGAGTCCATATCTTTGTATTTGAAGTTTAAGTAAATGAGGTATATGAGAAGTTAAGTGGCACTTTTTTAACCTTTAGTTTGTTATAACCTAAAACAATCAAATATGTCTAGCATAGAATTAAAAAATAAAGTTTACAAAGAATTGGAATCTGCGGATGATTATTTGTTGGAAGAAATTTTAGGTCTCATAGATATAGAATCGAAAAAAAAGGAGATTGTTAAAATACCAGATCATTATAAAGAAGCTCTAGAAAATAGTATATCTCAAATTAAATCAGGAAACACAATTCCTAATGCTGAGGTCGAAGAAAAGTATCGAAAATGGCTTTACAAATAATTTGGACCGTTGATGCTAAGAAGCATTTAAATGATATTCTTGATTATTGGTGTAAAAGAAATGGTTCAAAAACCTATTCACAAAAGCTTTACCTTATCGTCAAAAACGCTCTTATAACACTTTCAAAATATCCAGAATCTGGAAAGTTGACAGAAAATCCACTTATTAAGGCAAAGATTATTAAGGACTATTATTTATTTTATACGTTTGATAATACACATTTAATTGTGGTTGGTTTTTGCGATATGAGAAGAGATCCTGAATATATTGAGACGTTACTCACATAAAAGAAGCTATCCAGAAACTTCAGTTCGCAGCTAGAAGCATGCCGCCAAATAAATTTGGCATTCCACAAAGCATCGTAGAAATGGCTTTGAATCCCATCCTAACACCGCCGAAATCTATTTCGCAACAACAAGGCCCTGTGGACTGCGAACTTCAGTTCGCAGAAAAAACATACCGCCAAATAAATTTGGCAGTCCACAAAACATCGTAGAAATGGCTTTATAACTCCCAATCCCGGTGGACTGTGAACTTTCAGTTCGCCACCAGAAGCATGCTGCCAACGATGCTTTTGAGTTCTTAAAAGGGCTTGATCGCAAACATTATGAAAAGATTCTTTACAATATTCGTAAAGCTCAAACTGAACATAATCCTGATTTATTCAAGAAACTTTACAATGACATTTGGGAATTCAGAACCTTATACCAAGGTATTCAATATAGGCTGCTTGCGTTTTGGGACAAAACTTCAGCAACAGAAACTCTAGTTATATCGACACACGGATTTGTAAAAAAGCGAAGTAAAGTTCCTGGTGCCGAAGTGCAAATAGCCATCAGACAGCGGACAATGTATTTTGAAGAAAAACAATTAAAAAATAAGAAAAAATGAAAACATACACTTTAGATCAAGTGCAAGATGAACTTCTAGGGAAAGTTGGAACTCCTCAAAGAGACATGTTTGAATACGAACTTCAAATGGACTTAATCGGAAAAGCTATTAAACTAACTCGACAAGAACGTAATTTAACGCAAGAAGATTTAGGCAAACTCATTGGTGTCCAAAAAGCCCAAATATCACGACTTGAAAACAATGCAGGCAATGTTAGAATGGACACTTTATTGAGGGTATTTACGGCATTGAAAGCAAAAGTAAAGTTTCAAGTGGAATTATCTAATGTAAATATTTTTGTTGGGCAATAAAACAGATCGTTATAACTTTGTTTCTGTGATGCAGAGGTTGTAGGAGAGTTGTACGACGCAATTTTAAACCTAACACCAAGCACAAAAATAATGATAAAGTCCAAGAAACATAAAGACACTTTTCTACACTTAACATTGACATTTTTGATGTTCGCTTTAAGCGGCATTTCAGGATTCTCTCAAGTAACCAAGAAACAACTTGACAATTATTATAAGACAAATCAAATTAAAGAGCTAGAACAAACTTTTAGTTACCTGCATGATCAGACAAAAGCTGAGTTTGTCAAATGGACAAAAAACGACACATTAGCAAAAATAAACGAGCTTTTTAATATGATCATTCCTGACAAAGGAAATTCAGAAAATGTAAGTTACTTCTTTTTACAACCATACTTTCCAAATATTTTCATCGACAAGAAGCGATGGGTTTTTAATGAGAATTTTCTAGCATCAACAAAGGGTCCACAATTAAAACCAATAACATATGACCCCACATTAAGAACTGTAATATTGGAATTTATTGGTCCTGATCCTTATGAAATTCCATTAGTCAGAAACTATCAGAAAGATAAGGATAAGATGAGAAAATCAAAATTGAAAAAAGCTGAAAGACTCATCAATGACTATGAAAATAAATCAGAATTTATATCTCAATTCCTGGAAATACCGGCGACTTGGGGTAAAATGGACATAAGTTTAGTACCTTATAAAATAACTAGTTTGAAGTTTAATTCTGATTTGACAGAAGCGGAAATCACATATGACTTGACATCGAATGGAGCCACAGAAATTTATAACTTGGTCGATGGAAAATGGAAGCAAAAAGCGACAATTATGAGGTGGATACATTAGGAAAAGAACAGTAAGAATATGACAAAGGTAGAATATAAAGAAAAGCACACCAGAATGGAAGAGTTACTCACACTTCTTACGGAAAAGGGAGAATTGTCAATGGCCCTAAATAAAGAATTGGACGATATATCTGAAGAGATTGCTACTTATGAAGAAACCAATTTTCCTTTTGAAGTCGAATCTTTAAAGGAGATGAGGGAATTGAACAATTATCAAAGAAATTTCAACGCGTTTCGCCAGTAATTTTATTTGTCATTCTGGTCACAAATCAAAACAATCATGCCAATATATCCACCAAGAGACAATGCAAGCAAAAAGAAACAGGAGTTGGATTATGCTGGCTTTCAATTATATTTGGCAGTTTCAAAAGGTGAAATTGGTGATCAATTGCAAAAGGTTGTTGAAAATTTTAGAAAGGCAAATTTAGGCTTACTGAAATTAGAGCTGCATTTGTCATTTGCCCAACATTTGTCGATCGAAGTAGATAATGTAAAAATTCAAAAATTACAGGCGAAAGTAAAGTATTGGGAAGATATTACACACGAATCTATTATTGAAAATCATAAAACCGATTACTTTTCAAATTATCAAAAGTGGTTAAAGTATCAGAGGTAATAAATATTTTATAATCATTATAATTTTTTCCTAATCTTATTCGGGAATAATTATCTTAGCCATTAGATACCAATGAATAATTATTTTTGAAAGCGCAAATGGAATTACAGACATATGATATAAGTGAAGGTAGAAACAGTAAATCTTTTTGGTTTACAAGTAAAGGAGTAAAAGGTGATATTCGAAAACTTGTACTATATCAAGAGACTTCTATCCCATATTTATATAACTTAGCATTTGGAGACCTTAATCCTAATTCGGGTGAATTGGATGATTCAATTGTAACAGATAATGGTGACGGAGAGAAGGTCCTTGCCACTGTAGTTTCTACTATTTATCATTTTTTAGAGTAAATCCAAAATGCATTAGTTTATCTTACAGGGAGCTCCCCATCAAGGACAAGACTTTATCGAATAGCAATTGCTAAGTATTTACCAGTTTTTGAAGAGAAATTTGAAATATTAGGGGAACTCTCAAAGGGTTGGGAGCGTTTTGAATCAAATAGGAAATATGAAGGGTTCTTCATTAAACTAAAGTAAAATGGAAATAAAAACAAAGAAAATATTTACTCAAAAAGTCTCATATGATCCAAAATTGGATAACATTCAAGAAACGATTAAAACTCCAGTAAAGGACCAAAAGTTTAACGAAATGGTGAATCGTATTGGAGAAAAAAAGTTGAAGACTTTATTAGATAGATAAGAATTTCATCCCATTGTACTTTCGAAATTCCTTTTTCAACACCCAAAGTCCAGTGGACTGCGAACCAGTTCGCAGAAAATATACCGCCAAACAAATTTGGCAGTCCACAAAGCATCGTAGAAATGGCTTTGAATCCCATCCAAACACCGCCGAAATCTATTTCGCAGCAACAAAGCCCTGTGGACTGCGAACTTCAGTTCGCAGAAAAAGCATGCTAGCATAAATTTGGCAGTCCACATATCTCTGAAGAAAAGGCTTTGGCTCTCCCCAAAAACCACCGTATTTATTTTGCAAGAGCCAAGCTCTATGTGAATTTCAGTTTATATTATGCCAACTGAACAACAATAGCTGAAGCTCCTTTTAATAGAATGTTATCTTCACGAAACAAAAGCATTGTTGCTAATTAAAATAAAAATAATGAACAAAATAATCCTGTTAAAAAAACAGCCATTTGGCAAACCATCCCTTCATGATTTTGAATTCAGTACAGAAGAAATGCCAACACCAAAAGATAACGAACTACTTTTAAAGACCGTTTATGTTTCTGTCGATCCTTATTTACGTGGCCGAATGAGTGACGCTAAATCCTATATTCCGGCATTTGAATTAAACAAAGCCATTCAATCGGGAATAATAGCCGAAGTCATCGATAGCCATCATGCTGATTTCAAAAAGGGTGATTTCGTATCAAGTAATTTGGAATGGAAGGAATATCAAATTTCTAATGGCAAAGGATTGGTTAAGGTAGATGAAAATGAAGCCAAATTGTCAAGTTATTTGGGCATATTAGGGATGACAGGATTGACCGCCTATTTAGGTTTAATGGAAGTTGGATTGCCCAAAAAAGGCGAAACCCTGGTCGTCTCAGGTGCAGGAGGCGCTGTTGGGTCAGTAGTGGGTCAAATTGGCAAATTGCAAGGTTGCACGGTCGTTGGAATCACTGGTTCGGATGAAAAAGTATCACTACTTACATCACAATTCAACTTCGATCAGGCCATCAATTATAAAACAACACCAAATTTAAAAGCTGCCATCCGAACTGCTTGTCCGAATGGGGTAGACATCTACTTCGACAATGTCGGGGGAGAAATTTCAGACGCTGTTTTGTCAAACATCAATAAGTATGCGCGATTGCCCGTATGTGGTGCTATATCGCTTTACAATGAAACGGAGATTCAAATGGGCCCGCGATTGCAACCCATCCTGCTCACTAAAAGCGCTACAATGAGGGGTTTCATAATCGGTGATTTTGCGGAAAAATTTCCAGCCGCTATAAAACAACTAACAGCATGGCTAAAAGATGATAAAATCGCTTTCAGTGAAACCATAGTGAAGGCCTTGATAATATTCCTCAGGCATTTATTGATCTGTTTGATGGGAAAAACAAAGGAAAAATGATTGTGGAAATATAAGGTACTTAAGGTACTTCAATAGTAAGCCCTTTAGTAAGCAATTTTGCTAGCTTCAAGTTAATCAAATCCGATCCTGCTGTTTTTGAAACGTCGGAAAATTGTACAAATCTTTGATAAACACACAAGTGAGATTTTGAGCACCATAGTGTTTATAAATAATTTGAACAGTATTTTAACAATGAACATATCTAATTATTGGCAATATTTCTATTTTGCTGCCGTTTCATAGAATATTGTATCTTTGTTTATTAAATTTCAAAATCATCGCAACAGACAAACTACATACAGACAGTTTTATACATCATTTCAAAGGCAAAGCAGTTTTTGAAACGAAGGATATTGTTGATTTCTATAAGCTGACCGAGAAGTTCATCAAATCGACAACAATCAATTGGCGTGTTTACGCATTGGTTCAAAAAGGCGTATTGCAACGCATCGGAAGAGGGAAATTCAAACTAGGCAAAGTCAGAAAATATATGCCAGAAATTTCATCGTTGGAAAAATCTATTTTCAAGAAGTTGAAAACAGCATTTCCTTATGCCAATTTTTGCGTTTGGAAAACCTCTGTTTTCAACGAATTTATGCAACATCAACCTAGCAGATTTTTTTTAATGGTAGAAACGGATAAAGAAATAACTAATTCAGTTTTTTATTTTTTGAGAGATTTAAAAAAATCAGTGTTTATTGATCCTACTAAAGATATTATGGAAAAATACGTATTGGATAACAAAGATGTGGTATTAATAAAACCACTTCTTTCAGAAGCACCAACGCAAAAAACAAATGAAATTGAAACAGTAACCTTAGAAAAAATCTTGGTAGATCTATATTGTGATGAAATAATTTTTTCGGCTCAACAAGGTGCGGAGATGAGGACTATATACAAAGAAGCATTTGCCAAATACACCATTAATCAAAGTAAAATGCTTCGTTATGCGAGCAGAAGACGAAAAAAAGAAGAAGTGTACCGGTATGTGAATAAAATTTCAAATTTATGGCAGCATTCATAACTAATTGCCGCTTTATAGTATGATTAACTTAAGTGAAATTTCAAATGAGTGGCTTAGCAATGTATCAAGACAACACCGTAATGTTGACAAAATCCTTGCTGAGAAAGTTATTCGCGCTTTGTTACTGTTGGAGGGTTTGTCAAAACAAAAACTACCCTTTGTGTGTTCAAGGGGGGGCACTGCTTTAATGTTGCATTTCAATTCAACCAAACGACTTTCCATAGATATAGATATTATTTTACCTCAAGATTCCAGTATCTATAATATCAAAAATTTAGAAAGCTATTTAGATGCAATCGTATTAGAACAAGGATTCATCAGGAAGGAGTTACAGCACCGAAGCACAACTTCAAAAATTAAAAAAGAACATTACAAATTTTTCTATTCGCCTTTGTACAAAACCAATAAAGATCAGGAATATGTTCTCTTGGACATCCTTTTTGAAGAAGTAAATTATGTAAATCTCATCACTTTGCCAATTCAATCGGACTTTGTGCCAATCATTGACAAACCATTAACTGTAAATGTGCCAAGTTTGGAGGATATTTTAGGCGATAAACTCACGGCTTTTGCACCCAACACCACAGGTATTCCATATTTCAAAAAAAGCGACAGCATGAGTATGGAAATCATCAAACAACTTTACGATATTGGGAATTTGTTTAATGTAGTCAATGACATAGAAACTATTAAAACTACATTTTATTCTTTCGCCAAAACTGAAATTGCATATCGCAATGCCGAAGGAAATAACGAAAATGATGTTTTGGAAGATATATACCAAACAGCTCTTTGTATAGTGAGTAGAGGAACAGATGGTTATGGAAATTTTGAAGAATTACAAACCGGCATTGGTCGAATCAGAAGTTTTATTTTTTCTGAAACCTATCATATTGAAAAGGCTATTGCCGACGCTTCCAAAGCGGCGTATCTTGCGACATTGATACGTCTCAATGAAATTACAATAGCGAAATATGAAAATCCGCTTCAACTAGCAAATTGGCAAATAGGCGAACCCCTCAGTAACAAATTAAACAAGCTGAAAAGATCCAATCCCGAAGCATTTTTTTATTGGTATAAAATTTACGAATTAAAAAAATAAATTTCTGTCAAGTTTCGAAACACAGAATTGAGATTTTACGAAAATTGGTCTTTATAAATAATTTAAGCGTTATTTTGTGATAATTTTCCGAATCTTATATATAAGGTTAAAGCATCACATTTCTTCAACTTTTGGAATCAATCAATATGGTAAAGTATAAATTATTGCGGAGGATTTTATTCGTCAGCCAGTTTTTTTGTTTTGGACTTACACTGTCAAGTCAAAGCGCAAACAAACTTGGTATAACCATGCCGCAACACAATTTGAAGAAAGCCTTGTTTTGGGTAATGGTAAAATGGGTGCATCGGTTTTTGGGGGCGTAGAAATGGATAAAATTTATCTGAATGACGCCACACTTTGGAGCGGAGAACCAGTCGATCCAAACATGAATCCTGAGGCATATAAAAACATTCCAGCCATTCGTGAAGCGTTGAAAAACGAAGATTATAAACTTGCAGATCAGTTGCAAAAACAAGTTCAAGGCAAATTCTCTGAATCATTTGCTCCGCTCGGCACTTTTTCCATTGACTTTAAACACAAAGGTGCATTTCATAAATACTATAGGGAGCTAAATATTGCTGATGCCATGTCCAAAGTTACTTATGAAATAGACGGTGTAACTTATTCGCGGGAGTATCTGGTTTCTAATCCTGCAAAAGTAATGGTCATTAAATTGAGTAGCAATAAAAAAGGGGCTTTGAGTTTTGAGATAAACTTTAAAAGTTTGCTTAAACATAATTTTTCAAACTCAAATAATACCCTACAGGCTAAAGGTTATGCCCCAATCAAGGCAGAGCCAAACTATAGAGGAAATATGCCTAATGCGGTTGTTTTTGATGAGCAAAAGGGAACGAGGTTTACAGCACTATTTTCTGTAAAAAATACCGACGGCGTAATATCATCCTCGGATAGCACCATTAGTTTAAATGCAGGAACAGAAGCATTGGTCTTTATTTCTGTTGCCACCAGTTTTAATGGTTTTGATAAAAACCCGCTACAGAAGGCATCAATGATGTGGCAATTGCAGAGCAGCAATTAAAAAAAGCATTGACCAAACCTTACGCAACGTTAAAGAAGGAGCACTTGGCCGATTACCATCATTTTTTCAATAGGGTAAAACTTGATTTAGGAAAGACAGAAGCTCCTGATTTACCAACCGATGAAAGGTTGAAACGTTATGCAGAAGGTAAAGAGGATAAAAATCTTGAAATATTATATTTTCAATATGGGCGCTATTTATTGATCAGCAGTTCTCGTACTCCAGGTGTTCCCGCAAATTTGCAAGGTATTTGGAATCCATATTTACGACCTCCATGGAGCAGTAATTATACAACCAATATAAATGTTGAGGAGAATTATTGGTTGGCTGAAAACACGAATCTTTCAGAAATGCATGTACCAATGATGGGCTTTATCAAAAATATTGCAACAACTGGTACAGCAACTGCTAAAACATTTTTTGGTGTACAAAATGGTTGGGCAGCTTGCCATAATTCAGACATATGGGCTATGAGTAATCCAGTCGGTGATTTCGGCAGTGGAGACCCTAATTGGGCAAATTGGTACATGGGAGGCACGTGGCTTAGTACGCATTTATGGGAGCACTTTGTTTTTACACAAGACAAGAAATTTTTAAAGGAAGAAGGATATCCATTGATGAAGGGTGCTGTACAGTTCTGTATAGAATGGTTGGTAGCAGATAAAAATGGCAAATTGATCACTTCACCTCCACCTCTCCAGAAGCAAAATATATAAATTCACAAGGTTATGAAGGAGCGACACTTTACGGATGTACAGCAGACTTGGCCATGATCAGGGAATTGCTTATACAAACCATTAAAGCATCAGAGATTCTTGAAATTGATAGTGAATTCAGACAAAAAATGAAAAACGTACTTGACCAGTTGCACCCATATCAAGTTGGCGCAAAGGGTCATTTACAGGAGTGGTATTATGACTGGGCAGACGCTGAACCACTGCATCGTCATCAAACGCATTTGTTTGGTTTATATCCCGGAAATCACATTGCTCCAGATAAAACACCTGAATTAGCAAACGCATGTCGCAAAACGCTTGAATTAAAAGGTGATGAAACTACAGGCTGGTCAAAAGGCTGGCGGATTAATCTGTGGGCCAGGTTATGGGATGGTAACCACTCCTATAAAATGTTCCGCGAATTATTAAAGTACGTTGATCCTATTGCCTCGCAAACCAATTATTCAGGAGGGGGCGGGACTTATCCAAATTTATTTGATGCCCATCCACCTTTTCAAATTGATGGAAATTTTGGCGGTGCAGCCGCCGTTGTTGAAATGTTGATGCAATCATCAGACAATAAAATCCATTTATTACCTGCATTACCTGATGCCTGGCAAAGTGGATCCATAAGTGGTATTTGTGCACGTGGGGGTTTTGAAGTCTCCATGACTTGGGATAATGGCATTTTAAAAAAGATCAAAATTCACTCAAAAGTAGGTGGTAGCACAACCCTTATTTGTGGAAATAAACAAAAGCAGATCTCATTGAAAAAAGGTGAATCAATAGAATTAGTTTGGTAATTATAAGAGTTGAACGGGTGCCTTTCAACACTTACTTTTAAAACCTCAGAAGGTTTAAATATTATAGCCATGGATGAAATTATTTACCTGAGATAACAAGGCGTTTTGGAATTCAAATAGCTCATTCATCATGAATATTTTTATAAAAATGATCTTTATAGCAACCAAAAATAGGTAAAAATGATCACAAATGAGATCAAAAAATTATAAAAATGGTTTCAATTGAGATCATTTTAAGTTGTTTGCCAAATATCTTCTTCCGATATTAATGTCAAAACGCAGACAGATAACTAGTACTATCCAATAAATTGTTGATGCCACATAGCTTTACCATTCCAAAAACAAATGCTGGAAGAGCATACCAAATATCAGATTTTCGGAAATTAAAAAAAAGTGCAAGAGCAGTTGACATAGGGTTGTCATGGCTTAAATTTAATTTTGTATTTAAACAATGATAAAGGGTAATCATGAGACACGAATGGAAGAAAAACGAGAAACAATACTATTTGCCGAAGAATAGGCCTGAATGGATATCAATTCCTAAATTTAAATTTTATACGATTGAAGGGAGTGGAAACCCAAATGAGGATTTTTTTGCGGAATACATAGGTGTGTTATATGCTTTATCCTACGGTATAAAAATGAGTGCCAAAAAAGGATTGGAACCCAAAGGATATTTTGAATATACCGTTTATCCGTTAGAGGGAGTTTGGGACATCAGTGATGAAGCCAAAAAATCATTTAATGGAACCATAAATAAAAATGATTTAGTTTTTAAATTGATGATAAGGCAACCTGATTTTGTGGAACCGGATTATGCTTTAGAAATGTTGGAACATATCAAAAGGAAAAAACCCCATGAATTATTAGATCAAGTAAAATTTGAAGAAATTATAGAGGGTGATAGTGTTCAAATGTTACATCTGGGCAGTTATGACAATGAACCAGAAAGTTTTCAGCTCATGGAGCAATTTGCAACGCGCGAAAATTTTCATCGAAAATCAAAGATCCACCGAGAAATCTATCTTAGCGACGCTAGAAAGGTCCCTCAGATAAATTGAAAACTGTTCTGAGATTTGGTGTTGAAAGGTGAAAATTAAACCCCAATTTGACATAGAACAGGATTTTACTAATCTGAAAGAAACTTTTGAATACATTATAGATGGATACTTTCTTACACTAAGACAAAATCGACGGGAATTGCCTCCGAAATTTTTGCTCCCAAGAATAAATTCTAATTTTTTCGTGTTTCAATTTGCGCAGCCAAATAACTGCGCTATATTTGCAGTCAAATAACTGCACAACATGGAAGTTCGTAGAGACATATTTCAAGCAATCGCAGACCCAACCCGCAGAGCAATATTGAGTTTGTTGGCTTTCCAGGCCATGACACCCGGTGCTATTGCAGGAAATTTTGATGCTACCAGGCAAACCATTTCAAAACACATTCAAATTTTGACAGAATGCCAATTGGTGTGGCAAGAGCAAAAAGGGCGGGAAATATATTACCACTTTAAGCCTGAGAAAATGAAAGAGGTGTCTGATTGGGTTGATCAATACCGCAAGTTTTGGGACAACAAATTTGACTCATTAGAAAGTTATTTGGCAAAAATTCAAAACAAGTAGACATACAAAAATGGAAACATACAACACATTCAAAATTGAAGACAACGTACTTACACATACTAGAATGCTCGATGCTCCCAGGGAATTAGTTTGGGAAGTATGGACCAATCCTGAACACATCAAGGAATGGTGGGGACCAAATGGATTTTCACTGACGACCAAATCTATGATTGTGGAAACTGGCGAAGCGTGGGATTTCATCATGCATGGAATGGGTAGAGATTGGGATAACAAAATCGAGTATGTGAAGGTAGAAAGGCCTGCTTTATTGTCCTATAAACACTCAGGTGCAGAAAACGAAGATTATAACTTCACAGTTTCGGTTTTCTTTGAAGAAGTGGGTGGTAAAACATTATTGACCATGCAATCAGTATTCAAATCAAATGAAATTATCGAAGAATTAAATAGAAAAGTAAACGCCATTGAAGGTGGTAAACAAACTTTAAATCGACTTGAAAACTACCTTCAATTAATGACAGGCATTAACTAAAAAAATTCAAATAACAAACGATGAGCAATATAATCTTTGACAGTGGAATATCACTTGACGGTTTCTTCGCGGGTGAAAACAGGGGACCCAGTAATCCCATGGGCAGTGTTTCTGGAAAAATACATACTTGGATGTTAAACCAAAAAGCTTTTTGGGAATACTTAGGCGTGGAAAACAGCAAAGAAGATGGCTCTGAAGGAAAATTGATAAGAGACACAATTGACCGAACAGGAGCCTTCATCATGGGAAAACGTATGTTTGAAGAAGGTGAAGCCAGTTGGCCTAATGATCTGTACAAAGCGGACGTTTATGTATTAACGCACGAAAAGCGATCGCCTTGGATTCAGCAGGGAACAACTACTTTTTACTTCATTAATGATGGTATAGAAAGTGCTTTGGATAAAGCGAGACTGTCTGCAAAAGAAAAAGACATCAGAATACAAGGTGGTGCCAACACCATACAACAATTTCTAAATGCAGGTTTAGTTGATGAATTTTTTATCCACATTGCACCAGTCTTTTTAGGAAGCGGTATCCGACTTTTTGACGGCATCGACAAAGACAAATACGACCTGCAAATTGTAGAAGTCATACCTTCAGCCCTGACCACTCATTTGAGATATAAATTGACAAAGAAATAAGGCAACTCTAATTTTAAATTTGACTCTCCACAAAACGCAGCCGAAATCTATTTCGCAACGACCAAGCCCAGAGGACTGCGAACTTCAGTTCGCAGCAAGAAGTACGCTTTCAAATTAATTTGGCAGTCCACAAAGCAAAGCCGAAATCTATTTAACTTTGAGAATTACAAAATTAATAGCTCAATTAATGAAACAATCCATCGTCCACATTGCACTTGTCGTCCAAGACTATGACGAAGCAATTGCTTTTTATACCCAAAAATTAAATTTTGACTTGATTGAAGATATTTATCAACCAGAACAGGACAAAAGATGGGTGACAATAGCACCGCCAAACTCTACAGGTACAACCATTTTATTGGCAAGAGCTTCCAAACCAGAACAAGAATCGTTTATCGGAAATCAAGCAGGCGGAAGAGTTTTCTTATTTCTAAGCACTGATAACTTCTGGCGTGATTACAACGAAATGACATCCAAAGGTATTGAATTTGTAAGAGCACCCAAAGAAGCCGAATATGGAATTGTTGCTGTATTCAAAGATTTATATGGCAACCTATGGGATTTATTGGAATTTAAAGTCAGATCATCCAATAGCACAAAGAATGAAGTGATTTTAAATTTTTTCATCTCAGAGATTTAATTTTAAAGTTTAGTGTTTAATAGTATTATTATACCCAATCAGGTATAACAAAATTCATAATTGCGATAATTATACCCATAAGGGTATAAAATGTGCAAAAATAGCAATTATATACCCGAACAGGTATAATATGTAAATTAATTAGTATCTTTATACCCTTAAAGGTATATTATTAATGAATAAACTAAGTCAATTCGTAAAAAACAGACGAAAATCTCTTAAACTGACTCAGGAAGATCTTTCTTTCAAATCTGGGGTTGGGCTAAGGTTTGTAAGAGATTTGGAGCAAGGAAAACAAACCTTACGGATGGATAAGGTCAATCAGATTTTATCATTATTTGGCCATGAACTTGGTCCGATACAATCAGAAAGAAATGAAGAAGGCTAAAGTATACATGCACGAGCACATGGCAGGGATACTTACCGAAGACGAAAATGGTTTCCATTTTCAATATGATCAATCATACTTAGAAAGGAATGAAAATGAGCCAGTAAGTTTGACACTCCCACTTACTGATAAGAAATATGAAAGTAAAGTGTTGTTTCCTTTTTTTGATGGACTTATACCTGAGGGTTGGTTGCTAGATATAGCACAAAAAAATTGGAAATTCAACCCACGAGATAGGATGGAGATATTATTGAAGACTTGTCAAGATTGTATTGGTGCAGTATCCATTGTAGAAATTTAAAGTCCATGGGAAACAAGTGTCTATATTGTTACGAGCGTATGGAATCGACAGATTTACTAACTACTGCCGCAGAGGAGGACTATCATCCAAAATGTATTAGAAAGTTTTATGGGAAAGCTAACCCTCCAATTTTAGATTTCACGGAAGCTCAAATACTTCAGTTTGCAGAACTCATAATTAAAAGTCAAAAAACTGTTACAGGAGTTCAGCCAAAACTGTCACTAAGCTTAAGTGCCAAAAATGAAACTTCAGAACGTTTTACCATTATTGGATTAATGGGAGAGTATATACTAAAACCTCAAACTGAGTTATATTCAAACCTACCTGAAATAGAAGACTTAACAATGCACTTAGCAGAAATAAGCAAGATTAACACGGTGAAACACACTTTAATCAAACTCAAATCAGGACAATTAGCCTACATTACCAAAAGAATCGATCGCAATGATGGGAAAAAATTACACATGGAAGATATGTGTCAATTAACAGAACGGCTTACAGAACATAAATACAAAGGATCATATGAGCAGATTGCCAAAGTTATTAAAAAATACACAGCCAATCCAGGTTTAGATCTAATAGACTTTTATGAATTAGTATTGTTTTGTTTTCTTACAGGTAATAATGATATGCATTTAAAAAACTTTTCATTAATCAAAAGGAATCAGAAGTATGACTTGTGTCCTGCGTATGACTTAGTTGCTTCAGAATTAGTTGTACTGGGAGATGATGAGGATCTTGCACTGAATTTAAATGGCAAAAAGAAAAAAATTCAGCGAAAAGATTTTGAAATTGCTATGAAAGGGGCAGGCATAGATATAAAAGTGATTGAGAACATTTTCAAAAAATATAAAAACTTATTACCTGAATGGGATATGTTTATACTTAAAAGTTTTTTGCCAGATAATTTGAAGAACGAATATTTAGCATTAATCAAACGAAAGTCAATTCAAATTGAATTATAAAATCTTATTTTTTTGTACATGTTTCAGCTGTATCCAATTTTGATTAAAAATTTTCTACTTTAATTGATACTTTGGCTATTATTGAAGTATAAGGCGGTATTAGTACTTTGAAAATGTGCCGTTTCTGACTTATAATGTCAATAATTTTTAATATTAAAGCAATAGCTAAACATGGACAAAATAACAAATAAATCCAATGCAATACCAAACCTTTGACCCCAGTCCAGACCTGTCGCCATTTATCAAATGTTATTGGACATTAGAAAGTCCTAAGGAAGCACAGCCAGAAAAACAAACCATCGTTCCCGACGGCTGTATAGAGTTAATTTTCCACTATGGAGATTTTTATAAACAATATACAAATAACGGAGACCACATCATTCAGCCCAAATGTTTTGTCATCGGGCAATTGACTCAACCACTTGAAATAGAAGCAACAGGTGTTACTGGAATTTTTTCCGCTCGTTTTCATCCTAATGGATTTTGGCCATTTGCAACTATTCCAATTAAAGAAATGGAAAACACAGCTGTCCCTTTGGAAAAACTATTTGGAAACCATGCATCGCAACTAGAAGAAAGGATCTTGAGTGCAAATGCTACACAGGATAGGATACATTTGATTGAAGCATTTTTAATGAGTAAGCTCACAGAAACCGATACTGTTGATCGCATCGTTAAATCCACTGTCGAAACCATATTGGCTGCTAATGGACAACTTTCAATTGATGAACTTTCAAAACAAACCAACATCCATCGCAGGCAATTGGAACGCAAATGTGCTTCGGCAATAGGGCTCAGTCCAAAGCAGCTTTCAAAAACCATTAGACTGCAAGCCACACTCAAAATGATGCTGAGTAAAAAATTTAACAATTTGACAGATTTGGCCTATCAAGGAGAATATTACGACCAAGCACATTTCATCAAGGATTTTAAAGAACTCACCGGCGTTACACCAAAAGAGTTCTACAAAAACAACTTAAAAATGTCTACGCTTTTTTATGGTACGGAATAGTCCTGTCGCATATTTACAATTTTGCAATAATCGAGTAGGGTAGTTTTGCAATTTGGCTTAACAAATTATCTATCCATTCAATCAAAAAACAATGCAAAGTAAATTAAAATATTCATGCTTATTTTTCTGCTTCCTCATACTTTGTGCATGGACGATCAAGGAATCCTATGAAATTAAAAAAGCAGAATGGCTCATCGGCACCTGGGAAAATAAGACCTCAAGAGGAAGTATGTATGAATCATGGAATAAATTGAATGATTCGGTTTTGTCTGGCAAAAGCTATATCATTAATGAAAAAGACACCATCGTTTTTGAAACCATACAAATTGTCCAGGAAGAAAACAGGCTGTTTTACATACCGACTGTTAAAAATCAAAATAACAATTTACCCGTTCGGTTTGCTGGTAAAAATATAACAGAAAACCAACTCACTTTTGAAAATCCAGACCATGATTTTCCTCAAATCATCTCTTACACCAAACTAGGTTTAGACTCTTTGGTTGCGGTAATCTCAGGCGTGAAAAATGGGCAAGAGCGCAAGCAGACTTTTGCCATGAAACGCGTAAAATAATGAAAACCACTTCTGGAAGTTGAACTTTAGTTCGATGAAATTGCCACCCATTTTTTCATGTAATTGCTTTTAAAAATTGCGATTTCAATTAATGTGACGGCCTAAATAAATCGTTTAACAAAACATTGTGTTATAAATTTATTTTCTATAATTAATACATTTTTATTGATTATCAATAAAAATGTATTAATATTGCATAAAATTTAATTTTATAACATCATGTCAAACACGAATAACTTTATTTTCACAGGTCTGAAAATTGTTGCCTGGATCATTTTTGTTGGCTTAGGTATAGAAGCTGGAGCCTTAATAGTCAATTTCATCGTTAGCATCTATAAGCCGGAATTTGTCCAAAATCTCTACCAGAAGTTGGACTTGAGTGCCATGTTCAATCGCAGCCAATGGGCTTTTTATGGGATGTATTTGTTTATCCTCATCATTGCGCTTCAAAAAACTTATTTATTTTACGTGCTTATCGACTTATTAGATAAACTAGATTTAACGAAACCTTTCAATGAATCAGTAGCGTCAAAGATATCATTGATCAGTTATCTCACTTTTTCGATAGGACTCTTGAGTTACATTGCCGCTCAATCAGCACATAACTTTCAAAGAAAGGGTTACGAAATTGATGACCTCCATGGTTTTTGGGGTGACAGTGAAGCTTTTATTTTAATGGCAGCAGTGGTTTATGTGATTGCTACCATTTTCAAAAGGGGTGTGGAAATTCAAAATGAAAACGATTTAACTGTATAAGCCATGCCGATAATTGTAAACTTAGACGTAATGATGGCCAAGAGAAAAATTTCTCTGAATGAACTTTCTGAAAGGGTTGATTTGACATTATCCAATCTTTCTATACTAAAGACGGGAAAGGCAAAAGCCGTAAGATTCAGTACTTTGGCATCTATTTGTAAAGCCTTGGATTGTCAACCCGGAGATATTTTGGAGTATGTAGCGTCGGACGAGGATTAAAAGGTAACTACTTTTAGGATGAACCAAAATATAAAAATCAAGTAAACACTCAGAGGAAGCGCCTCGATCCATATGGTAAACCAGGATTTCAATCCTGGGGATAAAACCAAACAAGGTATCGAGTTCCATAGGAACGATCCATATTAACACGAAGCGTACATACCATGGCAAGGCCAAAGCCTTAAGATTCAGATATTTTGGAGTGGATTACCTCGAGTGAAGATTAAAAGGTAACCACTTTTTCGACGAACGAAGAAATAAAAAGAAAACATAATCTATTTCCATACGATATAACATATAAACTAATCAGAAAATGGAAGGACTATTAAGTAGTAAAAAATTGGTCCTTTTTAGATTTCTTTCAGTATTTCAAAATGAATAATAAAGAACACATGAATTTAAGAGGAGCATATTTAACGATTACCTTTTTACTGACCATAATCTTGAGCATGCAAGCACAGGAAAAGAATAAAACCGACAGTTTGGTCTTTTTAAAATTCAATTCAAATACGCTCCATGAAGAAAGAAAAATAGTTATCCATTTACCTTTAAATTATTACATAGAACCCTCGAAAAAGTACCCAGTGATGTATGTGTTGGATGCAAGTAAGTTGGATTTTGATATTTCTGACAGATTATTTACTTTATCATCAGCAGATATTTCGCCAGAGTGTATTGTGGTTGGGATTTTAAACAATAAGGGAAAACGTGAATTGGATTTTACACCTCCATTTATGCAGACAGAGACCAATGATTCGCTGAGCCCGATGGGTAAAGCAGATGATTTTTTCAAATTCATGAAAGACGAATTAATTCCCTCAATTGACAGTACTTATCGGACATCTGGTATTCAAACGATATCAGGGCATTCCAGAGCTGGTTTATTTGTGCTTTACACTTTGATACAACAACCAGATTTGTTTGATGCCAGATTTTGTTACAGCACTCCAGCATGGCGATTTGATAATCTAATTGTTCAAAAATTGGAAAAGAGTTTTCTAAAACATAAAGCCGCAGCTCAAAGCTTTTTGTATTTTAGTGTGGGTAACAAGGAAAACGAAAATATACAAGCGAGTTTCCATCACATGAATGCGGTATTGGAAAAATCAAAACCCAAGTCACTCGTATACTCGAGTGATTTTGTGGCAAATGCTGACCATCAATCCAATCCCATTTTTAGCACTGGTAAAGCCTTAGCACAATGGTCGGAATATTTAAAAAGTGCTAAAAAATAAATTGGCGACCTTAATCAAAGCGTGTTCTAAAGTAAAATCAATGGTTAATATATGTGTTGAACCTAGAGGTTTTGTAAGAAATTCTATTTAGTAATGGGAATTTACCTTATCTGCTAATTAATCTATTACTGCGAACTGAAGTTCGCAATCCACTGAGCATTTCTGTTGGTAAATACGCCCCATTCTTCCAATTCTTCCGCCGCCATGGTAAAGAAATCATCAGAAAGTTGAAATTTTTTATTTTGAAGCAATCCTGCAGGTCTAATTATTTTTGATTTTTCTTCTTCATTTTTACTGAAATAGCCCACAACCTCACCAGCTCTTCCTTTGATCACTTTTATGGTTACCCCTTGTTCAAGCAGTTTGACAACCTCAGAAAATTTTGCCTTAAAATCAACTATGTGCTTGGTTTGTGTCATGAAAAATATTTTTCGCAAAGATATGGCATTATTGACAACTTGTCAATCTGCTAATTAAATCTATAAGAAACCAAAATTGGGAGAACATAAATACTGTTTCACTCTGAACTCAGGTCTACAATCTTTAAGTTTTGCCGATATTATATACAACTAAAAATCTGCTGTGTCACAAGTCCACAACTTGACAGGACTCGAGGAGATACAAAGAGGCAGCGCCTCGAGAGCACAGACCTCTCGATTAAGTGTGAAGGTTCCTTGAAATTTTAATTAGCTAGTCATTTTTTGTCCAGGAATTAAAATCCATGAATATTAAATGTGTCGATCCTAGCGGTTCTGTAAGAATTCCATTTATTAAAGTGGGAATTTACTTATCTGATAATTTATCTTTTACTGCGAACTGAAGTTCGCAATCCACTGGGCATTTCTGTTGATAAATACCATTGAAAATTTGGAAAGTAAGCTTTCCACATCTTGAAAGAACTCGAGCAGATACAAAGAGGCAGCGCCTCGATCCATATGGTAACCCAGGATTTCAATCCTGGGGATAAAAAACTAAACAACGCATCGAGTTCCATAGGAACGGTCCATATTACGCACGAAGGACAGACCTCACTATTAAATGTGAAGGTCCCCTGAAACTCTAATTAGTAAGTATATTTTAAAAATCCATGGTTAATATATGGGTCGAACCTACCAGTTCTTGCATTAACTAGATATCCTTTATATTATTTTTTCTCTTCCACCTCCACCATTTTGCCCTCTTTTTCCGCATAATTTCTTCCCCATTTTGCAATTGCATTGAGCGTTTCCGACAGACTTTTTCCAAACTCAGTAAGACTGTATTCTACCCTCACAGGAGGCTTTATACCATAAACTTTCCGCTCAATCAAGCCATCTTGTTCCAATGTTTTTAATTGAATGCTCAGCATTTTTTCAGTAATATCAGGAATTCTTTTTTTGATTTCAGAAAACCGAAGCGTTCCACCTTTTAAATACCAAAGAACCACAGCCTTCCACTTCCCACCAATGAATTCCATGGTTACATCCATTGCGCAGTGATACAATTCGCCATGCACCTCAAAAGCAACATTTTTTCCTTTTATGATCATAGTTAAAAATTTAAACCTGTCAAACTTGACAGTTATTGCAACACAAAAATACTATAATTATTTTTGTTACTGTAAAAAGTATAGTTTAACAATTACTATTAAATTTAAAATTTATTATCATGAAAAAAATTGGAATACTAGGAACAGGAATGGTTGGAAATACCATCGGTTCAAAACTAATAGCGTTAGGTTACGAAGTAAAAATGGGCTCCAGGACAACCAATAATCCAAAGGCTGCAGAATGGGTTCAAAAAAATGGAAAAAATGCTTCTCAAGGCAGTTTTGCAGAAGCTGCCTCATTTGGCGAATTAGTTTTTAATTGCACCAAAGGAGAGCATTCCCTAGAAGTAATGAAATTGTAAGGTATTCAAAATCTTGCCAAAAAGATTTTAATTGACATCAGTAACCCCTTAGATTACTCAAAAGGCATACCGCCAATCTTGATACCCGAGCTCGCAAATACCAATTCATTAGGCGAAGAATTACAGAAAATGTTGCCTGAAACACACGTAATTAAAACACTTAATATTGTGAATTGTGAAGTCATGGTTGACGCTTCAAAGTGTGGTGGTGATGCTACAATGTTCGTAGCAGGCAATGATGCAGGCGCAAAAAAAATAACCCAAAGTCTATTGCAGCAATTTGGATGGACAGATATTCTTGATTTAGGTGATATCCGAAATGCAAGAAGTACCGAAATGATGATGCCAATATGGTTGAGTGCTTATATGACTTTGAAAAATGGATCCATAGGATTTAAAATTGTTCGTAGTTGATATTGAATTTGAATACTATCATAACCAGAATTCTAAAGAAAGCTACATTTTCCATTTAATTTTGAATGAAAACTATTGTCCTATTTTGGAAATCAATAGTTTTCATTCTTCAGGGGGAAAATCAATGAGGTATCACCTCAACCAAAATTTCATTACCTAATTTATCGTAATAAATACAAGTCATTGCATCCATACAAATGGCCCATTTTTCTATGCCATAAGTTGCACACATTTTGATGAAAGTTAAAAAATCTGTTTTTCCTTGTTGATGAGCAACCAATTCAGCTTTAAAAGACTCACTCTGGCAAGTTTCTGCAATGGTCAAAGGCTCATATTTAGGTGGTACGTTTGCGGTATAATTATTTGCTCCATGATAATCAATATGCCCATCTGTTACATAAGCCTCGTAATGTGTGACGCCCAATTTTTTGATTTCTTGAATGTAGGCTGGAAAATCTGCACCTGATTTTACTTTGCTATGTGCTGCTTTGATTTGTTCTATTGTAAACATGTTTTAATTTTTTAATTGTTGAATAGATATTAGAATTTTTTACAATGATTAACAAGACAAAAGTGCAGCATTACAAAATGTGGTCATTGTAAAAAATCGTTTTTCTACAACATTTTTTGAAATGATCTGGAGTATTTCCGGTAAATTGTTTGAAGTCTTTTATGAAGTGGGATTGATCGAAAAAATTGTTATCATAACAGATTTCAGAAAGTGTTTTTGTTTGGTTGAATTGGTCGAGTACTCCATTAAAACGTACAATTGAAGCAAATTTTTTAGCTGTGGTACCTACAACTTTTCTAAACCTTTTTTCAAACGGGCTTTGGCTGATTAGCAATTTTTCAGTCAGCTCTTTGATGCGAATATTGCCTTTACTTTGGTAAATCATTTTTACAGCCTCAACAATCATTTTATCGGTTTGAATGTCCTTCAGTTGAGAAAGTAAAAACTGCTCAACGATTTTAATTCGATGTAAATCGTTGTCTGCACCTGCGAGCCTTTCCTCGACTGATAATATGATACTTTTGGGAAAAATCTCCTCTAGTGAAAGGCTTAAATTGAATAATTCATTTGCAGGATGAGTAGCAAAATGTATATAACCTGTTTCTGTGAAATAAATCAGAACCGTTCCGATTTCTGCGGAATTTTTAAATATTTTAAAACCATCTGTCATTCCAGTTACTCCGGCAGAGGCCAATTGATTTTCAGATTGATCATTGAGGGAGGTAAGTTTTCCCTTGAATTGAAAACCAATCACTAAGCCTGTTATTGGGAAAACTTTATATTCATTTTCTACATCATTTTCTGAGACTACATAATATTTGATGTAGGGTTTTAGTTGCTCAACTGGGAAATGTTTTTCAAACTTCATTTTTAATTAATGATGCCTTTTATCACACATAAATTCGCAACAAGAAAATGGTCAAATTCATTTTTGTTTAGTATAAACATCACAAAGTATAAAATAAGCCTAATTTTAGAAATATCATTACCAACCAATAACTGTTTTTGAAACTATTTTAAGCTATTCCATATTTTTTAACGATTGCAAGCTGTCCTGCATGGTATGCGGTGTGAGAAATAATTCGGCCAAAGGCCTCAGCCTTTGTTTTTGTTCCGAATTCTTTGGTAGTGACAGTGCTTTCCCAATCTTCATCCTTTTGTTGTTCAAGGATGGATTTCAGTGAGTCAAAAGATTCTGCGACATAATTTTTCAAAGAGACTATATCTGTCCATTCACCTGTATCCCATTTTTCAATGACAGTTTTAGCGGAGACTTTTAAGTGAACCGCGCCAAAAACATTTTTGGCAAAAAGGAATTCCACTTCACCAATATGCCGGATGAGGAAGCCAACAGAATTTGGCGAACCACCTAATTTCTTTGCTAAATCTTCAGATGTAATATTTGGCAATTGGTCGGAAAATCTTGTTCTGGCTTCTACCCATAATTCAAGCAAGGTTTCAGTTTTTGATTTCATTTTATTAAAATTAAATTGCAATCAGTAATTGCCACCAACCAATGTTTGACATTTGCCTCTATTTCTACGTAATCACCCGCACCAATTGTTTCTTTGATTCCTTTTTCATTTTCAAAAATAACTTCACCAATGATGCCAAAAAGCATTGCTGGTGTTTTGGTGAGGTGTTCTTTCATTTCTGCACTGGCCAACATTTTGATGGAAATGACAGACCCTTCAGTAGGACTGAAGATTTTTTTAGTTTGTAAGGCTTTGTTTGGTACAGTATCTTGATTTAGATGCATATTATTTTTTTAGATGATTGCTAAATTAGTGTGCACTTCATCACTTCTTAAATTTGTAGTTGGGATTTTGTCATGATTTTTGGAAGCTTCGCCAAAAATCCCGCCAAAATCATATTCACTTTTCATTTTTCGCCATGGACTTCATCCATGGTTATTAATATTTAACCCCTCTGGGGTATTTAAAACGAAGTGATGAAATGCAACCCTAAATTATTCTGCTCAAATTAGTCAAAATATTCTAGGGGCACTACGTTTTAGTTGACTTTGATTTTAGAAATAGTTTTGCCTATCGATTTTGTTGGTTTATCCATATCAGTCTTGGCAAATTCTATGGCTTCCAGGATGAGTGCTTTTACTTCTGGGTTTCTATAATCATTTATATTTTTTACATCAATGTGCCGGATTAAATTTCCTGACCCTGTTAATAATTTATTGGCATCCTTTAATAGGGTTCCTTTATTAAAGCCCAAATTCATGTGATTGGTGTAAATCGGAATCATACAAAAAGCATCTGAAAGTTTATCTGAAATAGAAAATACTGCTGTCAACGCATGTGTATGGTATAAAAGCTCATTGCTATCTGGATACATTTCTAATAAATATTCCCGCAAATCTTTGAAGAGTTCAATAACCTCTGGTTGCTTAAAGTCCAAATAATATTGGAAATCTGGATGGATTGGTCTTAAATGAGTCATTTGATTGATTTAATAGGTATGTTATAATTGACTTGGCTTTTAGTTATTTGTATATATTTTGAAATGAATTTGTTGCTGTATTTTATAGAGTCACAAGAAATTTTTAAATCGATTGGAAATCCTTTGGTGATTTATCCAACACGTCTTGCACCAATGCAAAGTCTTTTTCTGAATCAGCTAGTACCATCAATACATCATCGGTCTCCAATTCCGTAGACCCACCTGGTCTTATAAATTTGCCATTTCTTTTGATCATCACAATAAACACAGATTTCGGAAAGTGCAAGTCTACTATACGTTTATGAACTGCATAAAAGTGAGGCAATATTTCAAATTCTTGTAGTGAAGATTTTGGTAGATCTAAAATAAGTTTGTCCACTTCTGAGATTGGTTTTACCTTTTCAGGTAACGCCACGTGAAGCCATTTGGCAACAATCGATAGGGTAGTACCCTGGATGAGGACCGATGTAACAGAAATAAAAAACACGATATTGAATATCATATTGGCTTTGTCGATTCCGGCCAATAATGGATAAGTTGCAAATACGATTGGAACAGCCCCTCTCAATCCAACCCAGGAAATATAAAACCTACGCCTCATTTTCATTTTGAAAAAAGCCAAACTAATGAAAACAGCTATCGGTCTAGCCACTAAAATTAAAAATAAAGATACAAGAATGCCTATTCCAAAATACGGGATAATCTCAGTTGGGTAAACCAATAAACCCAATGTGAGGAATAAAACAATTTGCATCAACCATGCCAGACCATCGTACATTTTGAAAATGGTTTTCTTATGTATGAGGTCCTGATTGCCCAAATACACCGCGCACACATAGATTGCGAGAAAGCCATTTCCACCGATGAAATCAGTTGCTGCAAAAGTGATAAACATCAAGGCAATGACTAGTACAGGATATAACCCTTCGAAATCAAGCTTGATGTTATTGATGATGTACTTACTCAATTTTCCTAAAGCAAAGCCACTGATAGCGCCTAAGATCATCTGTCTAAAAAATAATGGAATAACAGATACTATACTTTGATCTTGGTTGATAACCAAAGTCAAGAAAGCAATCGTTAAAACATAAGCCATCGGGTCATTACTCCCGCTTTCAAGTTCTAAAGTCGGTCTCAGATTGGTTTTTAACGCCAAACTTTTTGAGCGTAAAATGGAAAATACGGCAGCTGCATCTGTCGATGACACAATGGAACCCAATAACATTGCTTCATAAATGGTAAAGTCGGTTACTAGCCATACAAAGGTACCAAGAGATACTGCTGTCAGAAAAACACCCAAAGTTGATAAAACCATACCTTCTTTCAAAATCGGTTTTACGGATGTCCAGTTGGTATCGAGACCTCCTGAAAATAATATGAAGTTGAGTGAAACAATACCAATAAATTGCGCCAGTTTGGGATCATCAAATTTTATGCCCCCTATGCCATCTGAGCCTGCCAACATGCCAATGGCTAAAAAGAGGATCAACGTAGGTACTCCAAATTTATAAGAAGTTTTACCAACAATGATGCTGATAAAAAGTAGGATAGATCCTACCAACAAGATATTCTCAATGGTTAAATTCATTACTTTCTTTTACAATTGATCATTATTTTCAAAGTTAAGGTTTCTCTTCCATTAATGAATCATGGTGGCTTTTTGTTTTTTTTAAGAATGATGAACCGTTATGAGTTAATTGAGATGACGTTTTGCAGAAGTTTCTCTAACAGAAAAGGTAATTGACTAGTATTTTAGATCGACTAGTACATAACAATTAGATCGCGGTGATTAGTCGAAACTTCTTACCTACCTCGACTTTTTAAGGGAGGTTTGTCAGGAAAGAAATGATTAGAAATAAAAGTATAACCTATTATATTTAAATACAATGCTACCTACTATTTTAAATAGATTTATTTAAGGTCAAAACAAATGTACTTCCAGCACCAAATTCACTTTCAACCGAAATTTGGCCTCCTTGCGCTTCCATAAATTCTTTGCTAATGGCGAGCCCAAGTCCGGTTCCTTCTTTTTTTGTGCCAGGTACTCTAAAATAGCGATCGAAAATTTTGTCTTTGTATTGTGGTGATATTCCTTGTCCAGAATCTTTTACTGAGATAAGTATCTTTGTAGAATGTTCTTGGATGGACAAGTTAATGGTCGAATTATCATATGAGTAACGAATGGCGTTGGAAATCAAGTTGGTCAACACCCAAGCAGTTTTTTCATTGTCAGCTTGGACTAATGAAATTTGTTCAGGACAATCCACCTTTAGTTGTATTTGCTTTTGATCTGCTTGAGTTTTGGTAGCATTGATGGCATATTGTAGTATTTCTCTTGGATCAGACGGAAGGATTGACAGTTGGATATTGCCACTTTCCAATTGAGTCATGTTCAGAAGTTCTCCTGTAATTTTTAGTAGGCGATATGCATCATCTTTGATACTTTCTACAAGGTTTCTTTGTTCATCATTCAGTTTACCAATTTGTTCATTTTCTAAAAGCTGCAAACTCATTTTAATAGACGAAATTGGAGTTTTAAATTCATGCGATACTGTGGCAATAAAATTTGTTTTTGCAAAGTCTAGTTCTTTATATTCAGTCACATTCCTCAGCAGAATAACGTGGCCGACAACTTTTGGTAGATTTTCACCTGTGGGGGTAATGGTAATGTGTTGAATATCTTTTTCAAAGTAACTTTCTTTTCCGTTGGCGAAAATTTTCATTGGTTTACTTCCATTTTTATGTGCATTTGATTCGTCAATATCTGTGATTAAAGCTCTTAAAAGGTCATTTTTTAAAGCCAGATCTTTTGATTGAAAACCAATAAGTTCTGAATCAGTCAAACCTAAGATTTGATTTGCTTCTTCATTTGCAAAGATTATTCTCATTTTTTCATCCAAACCTATAACTGGGTCGTGCATTTTATCAATGAGCGTTTCAACCCGTTTCTTTTCCATCATCAATTTTGCAAGATTACTATTATTGTAAGTTTCGAGTTTTTGGGCCATCACGTTAAATGATTTTGCCAAGGCACCGAACTCGTTATTTTTTTCGAAATTTACACGTTCAGAATAATTTTTATCTGCTATTTGTTTGATACTTTCTGTAAGCTCTTTAATTGGATTGGCAATATTTGATGGCAGGTTGATGAGTAATACGAATGCTATTAAAAAACACAATGCCCCAGTTATTGCGATCCAAAAAACTGCTTTATTGGCTGTTTGTTTTGCCATTTCACTTTTTCGTTGAATGGATTGCATGTTCATATCCATCAGTTCAAATATATCCTTGCGTATTTCTGATTTGATGACTTCGTCCTTTTGATTTTGCTTAAATAAATTGAAGTGTTTTCTTAATTCTTGCGTGACATCATTTTCGTTAATTTCCGTTGTATTGTTTTCTTGTTTTATTAAATTTTCTTCCAGTTTTTTAAGATCCTCTTCTGTGCCGTTCTCCAAAGAGTTCAGCATATTCCTTGAATATTCTAATGTCCGATAATTATCCACCAATACATTTTCAGTATCCGATTTCAATGCTATCAAATATCTTGCACTCACGGTACTCAAAAGTAGGATAAGAAAGAAAAGGAGACCTACTCCAAGCGTTAATTTTGTTTTTATTTTCACTTCATTCTTTTTTATAAAAATCTAGTCATTCACAAAATAGAAGGGGCCAAGCCCTTTCCTTAATTGTGGTTCCATCTGACATTTGACCTGAGAAGCCAAGGCGTGCCTTGGCTCAACTAGCCAGGTCTCAAACATTTCACATTTCACATCTGACATCTCACATTTCACACCATTCACCACTCGCCATTCACAATAAATGCATATCACCTCTTCTTATTTTGGTCGTGGGATTTTGTCATGATTTTTGGAACCTTGGCCAAAAATCCCGCCAAAATCATATTCTGGTTTCATTATAACCATGGATTTCATCCATGGCTAAAAATATTTAACCCCTCTGGGGTATTTAAAACATCTCACATTTCACATCTCACACCATTCACCAATCACCAATTATTCGAGCCAAATAGAAAGGGGCAAGCCCTTTCTTTACCAATGGTACCATCTCAGATTTGACCTGAGAAGCAAAGGCGTGCCTTGGCTCAACCAGCAAGGTCTCAAACATTTCACATTTCACACCATTCATTATTTACCAATTATTCGAGCTAAATAGAAAGGGGCAAGCCCTTTCTTTACATGTCGTACCATCTCAGATTTGACCTGAGAAACCAAGGCGTGCCTTGGCTCAACTAGCAAGGTTCCAAACATCTCACATTTCACACTATTCACTATTTACTATTCACTATTTACCATTCACTCAATTCAACTCAAAATAACTAAATCAACATTACTGGAAGATAATTTTTTCAAAAGTTCATTAAACACATTGGTTGCTATAATTATTTTCCACAAATTGAAATGCGGTTTTCCAAGACAAATCGTTGTTATTTTACGATGCTCAGCTTGTTCAGTAATGGCTTTCGCTACGGTTGAGCTCTCAATTTTTATAATTTCTGCACCCAATTCCATGGCAAGTTTGAAATTATTAATCAAATGACGTTGTTTATCCAATGGAATCCTTTCAGCACTTTCTTTGGGTGTTTGTACATACAAAACATACCATTTGCTATGATAATAATTGGCTAATCTGGCAGTTTTTCTAATAACAGTTTTGGCAGTTTTCTCGTTGCTACTGATGCAAGCCAAAAAACGCTCATGTCTTAGAACATTGGGCTTTGTAATTTCAGTCTCAACTTTTCTTTCAACCTGAGAAGCTACCTCTTTTAAAGCAAGCTCTCTGAGTTGTAGGATATGTTCACTTTGGAAAAAGTTTTTTAAAGCAGTTTCAATTTTATCTTCTTTATAAATTTTACCATCTTTCAATCGCCGTATCAATTCATCCGCTGTGAGGTCTAAATTTACCACCTCATCAGCCAGCGCAAGCACTTTATCAGGAATGCGTTCACGTACTTCAATGCCTGTAATTTCTTTAATCTCCGTGTGAAGACTTTCAATGTGTTGAATGTTTACTGCAGTAATTACATTGATACCAGCATCAATAATGTCTAAAACATCTTGCCACCGCTTTTCATTTTTACTTCCATCGATATTGGTGTGGGCCAATTCATCAACAATTACAACCTCTGGTCGTAAATTGATGATGGCTTGTAAATCCATTTCTTCTAGTTCCTTTCCTTTGTAAAAAAGCTTGCGCAGTGGTATTATTGGAAGACCAGCAAGAAAAGCCTCGGTTTCTTCGCGATTGTGAGTTTCCACAAAGCCAATTTTTACATCAATGCCATTTTTGAGCAGGGTGTGCGCTTCTTGCAACATGCGATAGGTTTTACCTACGCCTGCACTCATACCGATGTAAACTTTTAATTTTCCCTTCCTTGATTTTTTTATCAAGTTGAGAAAATCTTCTGCCGACTTTCTTGTTTCTTCCACTTTTTTATTTTGACAATTTACCGGTGATTACGAAATGGAATGGGGCAAGCCCTTTCTTTACCAGTGGTACCATCTCAGATTTGACCTGAGCAGCCAAGGCACGCCTTGGCTCAACCAGCCAGGTTTCAAACATCTCACATTTCATATCTTACATTTCACATCATTCACAAAAAACATTTGTTCTGGGAAAGCACGCAGGCCTTCTCCTTCACGTCGTTTCATATCGAATCTTCCATATCGCACCATTCACCATTTACAAAAAACCAAATGTTCTGGGAAGGCACGCAAGCCTTCCCCTTCATATCGTTTCATATCGCATTTTCCATATCGCACCATTCACCATTTACAAAAAACCAAATGTTCTGGGAAGGCACGTAGGCCTTCCCCTCCATATCGTTCCATTTCGCATCTTACATTTCACATCTTACATTTCACATCTTACATTTCACATTTCACACCATTCACCATTTACCATTCACCATTTACCATTTACCATTTACCATTTACCATTTACCATTCACTATTTACTATTCACTATCCAATTCCAAATTAAGTTTCAAAACATTGATTCGCTCTGTTCCAAATAATCCTAACAATGGCTTTTCAGTATACTTTTCAATCATATGTGCTAAATCATTTTCGGAAATATTCCTAATTCTTGCAATTCGCTTAACTTGAATTTTTGCAGCTTGCACAGAAATATGAGGATCAATTCCACTTCCACTTGCGGTAACCAAATCGGATGGTATTTCTGATTTTTGCACTCCTGGATTATGAATTAGAAAAGTGTCAATTCTAGCTTGAACTTCCTCTAAATGTTGTGGATTTGAGGGTCCATAATTACTACCTCCAGATCCTGCACCATTGTACTCAACAGCAGAAGGACGTGGCCAAAAATATTTGTCTGAAATAAAAGATTGCCCAATGTTGATGTATTGGGTATTTCCAGAATCTGAAACAATAATTCCGTTTCCTTGACCAGGCGCTAATTGAGCAATTGACCAAACTGCCATGGTATAAATTCCACAGAAAAACACTAAACAAACTAGTGTTAATCTAATTGCTGGCATTATATTATTTATCATTTTTATTTTTTTTGAGTTTTACAATTACAATATTGCTTTTGAAAAGAAAGGGGCGTTTCACATCTGCTATCTTACATCTCACACCATTCACAAAAAACCAAATGTACTGGGAAGGCACGCAGGCCTTCCCCTTCATGTCGTTCCATTTCAAATTTGAGCTGAGAAGCCAAGGCTTGCCTTGGCTCAACAAGCAAGGTTCCAAACATCCCAACATTTCACATTTCACATTTCACACCATTTACCATTTACCATTTACCATTTACCATTTACCATTCACCATTTACTATTCACCATTTCACACAAATAGGGAAACAAAAAGATCAATCAACTTTATACCAATGAAAGGAACAATCACACCTCCTAAACCATAAATAAACAAATTCCTGCGAAGCAAAGCACTTGCACCAATTGCCTTATAAGCAACTCCTTTTAATGCAAGAGGAATTAACATTGGAATGATGATGGCATTGAAAATAACCGCTGAAAGAATGGCACTTTCTGGGCTATGCAAGTTCATTATATTTAACCCTTGTAGTGAAGGGATTGCTATGATGAATAAAGCAGGTATGATGGCAAAGTATTTGGCAACGTCATTGGCAATGCTAAACGTAGTCAATGTTCCTCTAGTCATTAATAGTTGTTTACCAATTTCAACAATTTCAATTAATTTAGTTGGGTCATTATCTAAGTCAACCATATTTCCAGCTTCTTTAGCAGCTTGTGTTCCGCTATTCATTGCAACTCCAACATCCGCTTGAGCAAGGGCAGGCGCATCATTGGTTCCATCACCCATCATTGCTACCAAACGACCTTCCATTTGTTCTTTTTTGATGTAATTCATTTTATCTTCTGGTTTGGCTTCCGCAATAAAATCATCAACACCTGCTTTCTCGGCAATAAACTTTGCAGTTAATGGATTATCTCCAGTGACCATCACGGTTTTAATTCCCATTTTTCTCAATCTTTCAAACCGCTCTTGAATGCCTGGTTTGATAATGTCTTGCAGTTCAATAACACCAATTACCTGTTCATTTTCTGAAACAACTAGCGGCGTTCCTCCATTGCTAGAAATTTGTGTAACTTTTTCACCGATCTCTTGGGGAAATGAATGACCGGCTTCATTACAAAGTAATTTAATAGCATCTGCCGCTCCTTTCCGGATTCGTATATGCTCAATGTCTATTCCTGAACTTCTAGTTTCTGCAGTAAATTTTTTGAAATTCAAAATATTCAATGGATAATTGAATATCTCCTTTCCATCTACTGTATAAAATACCTTCGTTTTGTCCATAACCAATTGCCCATTGTCGAGTGTTGAAGCGAGTTCTATAATTGATTTTCCTTCTGGTGTTTCATCAGTCATTGAACTCAATATTACTGATTTGATAAAATGCTTTTCATCAATTCCATTGGCAGGATAAAAGTTTGTTGCTTTTCTATTTCCAATGGTAATGGTACCGGTTTTATCAAGTAATAAAACATCGATGTCTCCAGCAGTTTCAACTGCTTTGCCGCTTTTAGTAATTACATTCGCTCTCAACGCTCTGTCCATACCCGCAATGCCAATAGCTGAAAGTAAACCGCCAATGGTGGTAGGAATTAGACAAACAAAGAGAGAAATAAATGCAGCTATGGTAATTGGGGCATTGGCATAATCAGCAAAGGGCTTTAAGGTGACAGTGACGATGATAAATACCAATGTAAATCCTGCTAATAAAATAGTTAAAGCTATTTCATTTGGTGTTTTTTGTCTACTAGCTCCTTCTACCAATGCAATCATTTTATCCAAAAAACTTTCACCTTGTTCAGTGGTAACTTCGACAATTATTTTGTCAGATAATACTTTTGTTCCACCAGTTACAGAGCTTTTGTCACCTCCTGCTTCTCTTATTACTGGGGCAGATTCTCCTGTAATGGCACTTTCATCTATTGTTGCCAAGCCTTCAATTATTTCTCCATCTGCAGGTATTAAGTCGCCTGTCTCGCAAACAAAAATATCGCCCTTTTTCAATAGAGAAGAATTGACTATTAAAGATTGATAATTTGAACTCACTGATCTATCAAATTGACCATTTTCAATAATTAATTTTTTTGCAGGTGTTTCTTCTCTTGTTTTTCTTAAACTATCAGCTTGTGCCTTTCCTCTAGCTTCTGCCAGTGCTTCTGCAAAATTTGCAAATAATAATGTCATTAATAGCAATATAAATACTGCTAAATTATATCCAAATGATCCTTGTGAATTACTTATAATTGAATATATGGTTACAATTAGCATTATAAATGTTCCAATTTCGACAGCAAACATCACTGGATTTCGAAACATTATTTTTGGATTTAATTTTATAAATGATTCTTTGAGTGCTTTTTGCACCATTGTTTTCTGAAATAAATTTGTATTTGTATTCATTTTTTATTTTTAATTATCTTGATTGGTTTAGATGGATTTTAGTTTAGTATATTGTATTTTGTGAAATGTAAAATGTAAAAAGTAAGATGAAACCACATAAAAATCTGAATGCTTGGATTAAAAGTTTTGAATTTGTGAAGGATATATACCTAGTAACTGAGCGTTTTCCGACCGAAGAAAAATTTGGATTAATATCGCAAATGCGGAGGTCTGCCATTTCGGTTCCAGTTAATATTGCGGAAGGTGCAGCTCGAAAAAGTAATAAAGAATTCATACAATTTTTACACATATCTTTAGGATCTTTGACTGAACTCGATACACTTATCTTACTAAGTAAGGAGCTTGGATTCTTGGAATCTACTGATTGCGAAATATTAATAGATAAATTAGAAACCATAGGAAAAATTATTTTTGGTTTAATTAAAAGCTTGGATGCAAAATCTTAGATACTTTCGTATTTCGCAATCCATATTTCACATCTTACATCTTACATCTTACATCTTACATCTCACATCTCACATTTCACATTTCACATTCCATTCATCACAAAATATTCCGCCAACGGACCCAACGTCAAAGCAGGAAAAAAAGCCAAAGCCGCCACAATACCAATAACTGCAATAACCAAGATTCCAAAAGTGGAAGTGTCCGTTTTTAGCGTTCCAACACTTTCTGGGATGTATTTTTTTGAAGCCAGCATTCCTGCAATAGCTACAGGACCTATGATTGGCAAATACCTACAAATCAACATCACCAAACCAGTTGTTATATTCCAAAAAGGTGTATTGTCGCCTAGTCCTTCAAAACCGCTACCGTTATTTGCAGATGCAGAACTAAATTCATAAAGAAATTCACTGAAGCCATGATGACTTGGGTTTTTCAACCATCCAGCATATATTTCAGGGTTTCCTGAATAAAGAAAACTCGTAAGTGCTGTGGCGCCCAAGATCATCAAAGGGTGGAGTAGGGCGATGATCATTGCAATTTTCACTTCTTTGGCTTCCACCTTTTTGCCCAAAAATTCAGGAGTTCTTCCTACCATTAAACCACCGATAAAAACTGCAAGTATGATGAAAATATAAAAATTTAAAAAGCCAACCCCAACTCCGCCATAAAAGCTATTGACCATCATTCCGAGCATGGCAAACATTCCAGTAAGTGGGGTCATACTATCATGCATGGCATTGACAGACCCATTACTCGTACAAGTTGTATTGATAGCCCAATATGCAGAGGCAGCCGATCCAAATCGAACTTCCTTACCTTCCATATTTCCCATGTTTTGTGAAATGCCGAGTTGATCTATTGCTGGATTTCCATTCATTTCAAAATAGATTGAGGGAATTACTAAACTTAGAAATCCTATTGTCATGACAGTGTATATCATGATCGCGAGTTTTCTCCTTTTTAATACATAACCCATTGCAAATATCATTGCAATCGGAATTAAAAAGATGAACACTGTCTCCAATATGTTGGTTATATAATTTGGATTTTCCATTGGATTTGATGAATTGGGACCATAATAACCTCCGCCATTAGTTCCCAATTGTTTTATTGCAATAAATGCTGCTGCTGGTCCTGTACTAATTTGTTGCTCTTTTCCTTCCAAAGTAGTTATTGTATCTTTTCCTTCAAAGGTCATTGGTGTTCCATTGAATACGAGTATTATTGCTCCGATGAAAGCAATTGGCAATAAAATTCTCGTGCAAGTGCGGACAAAATAACTGTAGAAATTGCCTAATTTATCGGTCGTCCTTTCTTTCATTGCATTGAAAACTACCGCACATATAGCTATTCCTGTAGCAGCACTGATGAACTGCCACAACATCAGAATAAATTGCCCAAAATAAGACATTCCCGTTTCTCCGGAATAGTGTTGCAAATTGGTATTACTGACAAAACTTACTGCAGTATTGAATGCTAAATCCCAAGACATGGAGGGATTGCCGTCTGGATTTAATGGCAACCAACTCATATTACTCAAAACAAATAGCGCAATGACAAACCAAAATGCATTGATAATCAACAAAGCCAACAAGTGTTGCTTCCAGTTCATTTCTATCGATGGATTTATGCCACTGAGTTTGTAAAAAATATGGTCTATTGGGTTGAAAATTTTATCAAGCCAAGTGTTTTCATAATTAAATATTTTTCCAATATAGCGACCAAGTGGAATTGCCAGAACAAGTACTGTCGCATACATTAAAATTACACCAAGTATTTCTGTGTTCATATTAAGTTGATTGATAGTTAAAAGAAAACAATTGACAATAGATGACTATGAATTGTGTATTGTACATTGATTAAAATTTTTCTGGGTTGAATAATACATAACATAAGTATCCAAAAACCCCAATTGCAATTACAAATAGTATTGTCATTTTGAATTAATTTTCTAAAATTGTTTTTAAATAAGCTTCTTTGAGTTTCACAGGGAAAATGTGTAAATGTGATTTCAAGCTGGCTGGAGCTTCGAATAAAGCAAGCACCTCCAGGAACTCATTTT
Organism: Saprospiraceae bacterium; assembly: GCA_016715105.1. GTDB lineage: Bacteria > Bacteroidota > Bacteroidia > Chitinophagales > Saprospiraceae > JADKBO01. The sequence goes on from JADKBO010000027.1 coordinate 124,772, forward strand.
CAATGGCATTTTTTTCATGTAATGTGCCATTGGAATAAATTAAATTAACAATTTTAATCACTTGACCGACCTTATCAATTTCACCAGCTTCCATTTGCTGGCGACAAAAATTTGCCATGTTATTTAGGAGTTCATATTCTGAGATTTCTGCTTCATTGTCAGAAAACCATGGCAGCCATTCCTTTACTGTTTTAATTATCTTAGTTTGCATTTTTATTATTTTTTCCTCTATCCAATTTTGATAAAAAATGAATAAATGAATGCTTACATTTTTTCAAAGACATTTACCAACTTAAAGAAGAAAGTATATGCAGCTAATCCAACCAAGTACATTAAGAATATCATCATTTATTTAATTTTTGATTCAATCGATATAAGCCAAATGCCGTTCCCTAAAAGGGAGAATAGCTGCAAGTTGCTGTAATACAATAAGATAGATTAATTTCGGAGTATGCCAAAAAGGAAAACCCTATCGTTTTGATAGGGTCAATCCTAGCGTTTTGAAAAAGTGACAGCTATCTTGTCGGAATGAATAGTCCTGATCAAATTTGATGGTACTCTTCTACAAAAAATGTAATTGGAAATTATTCCAATCCGTACTCCGTAATTTTACGATAAAGTGTGGTGAGGGCAATGCCGAGGAGTTCGGCAGTTTTGGTTTTATTTCCGTTGGTGTAGTTGAGTACTTTCTGAATGTGTAATTTTTCTGCACTGGCCAACTCAAAAGCAGAAAGTGTTTTTCCTATTTGTCGGGTTTGATTTTGGAATTCAAGGGGTAAATTTTCAATAGTTAATTCAGAATCACAGAGAATGACACTTCTTTCAATAACATTTTTGAGCTCGCGGATATTTCCATTCCATGGATGATGCTTCATAGCTTCCATATATTCCTTGGAAACCGAACCTATTTTTTTATTTGTTTTGAAAGCGGAGATTTTTAAAAAATGATTTGTCAAAGGTTCTATATCTATGATTCTTTCTCTGAGGGGTGGCAGCTGAATTTGAAATACAGATATTCTATAAAACAAGTCTTCTCTAAAATGTCCAAGTTCAATTTCTTTTTGTAAATCTCGATTGGTTGCAGCAATGATTCTGACATTTACTTTAGAGGGTTTTGAGTCACCAACCCGAATAAATTCCCCTGTTTCCAAAACTCTAAGTAATTTGGCTTGTAGATCAAGGGCCATTTCGCCTACTTCATCTAAAAAAAGTGTTCCATTATTGGCCTCTTCTAATAGACCTTTCTGGTCTTTATTTGCTCCTGTAAATGCACCAGCTTTGTGTCCAAACATTTCATTTTCAAGGAGTTCTTTGCTGAAAGCCGAACAGTTTATTGCTACAAAATGCTGTTTATTTCTCTGACTGGCTTGATGAATGGCCTGTGCGAAAACCTCTTTGCCTGTTCCAGTTTCTCCAGTAAGTAATACGGTTGTGTCTGTAACGGCCACTTTTTGCGCCAAATCAATGGCTGTTTGTATGGCCTTTGATTGTCCTATTATTTTGTCAAAAGAATGTTGGTTTCCCAATTGTTTCTCAAGCTGTTGGACCCTTCTGGTAAGATCCACTTTTTCCATAGCGCGGTAGAGTAGGGGAATGATTTTATTGTTGTCGTCACCTTTTGTAATATAATCAAATGCTCCATTTTTAATAGCTTGAACGCCATCAGGTATATTTCCGTAAGCTGTCAAAAGGATAACTTCAGAAATGGGATATTTTTCTTTGATTTGTCTGGCTAAGTCAACACCATTTCCATCGGGTAACTTTACATCGCACAGTATGACATCAAAATCATTTTGTTCCAATTTTTTTAGGGCAGATTTGCAGTCAGCCGACTCTATGACTTCAAAACCCTCAAGACCTATGATTCTAGCCAAGAGTGTTCTAAGCTTTTCTTCGTCATCTATGATTAAGACCTTTCTCAAGATATTTTATGGTATTTGAAATGCAAAACTATGATAATTCTCTTTAGTGTGGAGGAAAAGCCATTCATTTAGTATTTCTTTGATACTCCATTGATCCACAGCAAGTTAATCATCTAGTAACTCTAATAATCGTCGGGAGCAAAATCTTTTTTAATTGAAATATCAATCCAACTCATAGCCCAATTCCCAAATGTGTCCAAACGGATCTATTAATTTGCCTATTCTCCATGAATCCTCCGTTGTCATTGGGCAAATAGTTGTTGCACCGAAAAGTAAAGCTTGCTCAAAAAGTTCATCAGCATTTTTTGTTTCCAAAATGATACGCACTGGGCTATTGGTTGTTCCATTAGGGCAAATATTACCAAATTCAGGTTCTTGGTCACCAATCCAGAAATCAGCGCCTGCAATGCTGATTTTGGCCATTATGCCATTGTTTTCTCGATCGTGTTGTGTCAGTATTGTGGCTTTCCAGGCATTGACGTAAAAATCTATTGCTTTTTTGCCGCTACCTACGGTCAAGAAGGGAGTCAAAGTTATCGTTTTTGGTTTATTCATAATTTTTCAAAATTTAGTTCGAATATAGAGGTTTGGTCTACATTTGAAGAAACTGGTCATCCTTTTAAGTCAAATTCATAGAGTGAAGAGTTTTATACACAACGGCAAAAGGCCAATAGAAATAGCAACAAAAATTCCGACCCTGACATAATTCAGTTTTTGCCACCTTGCAATTCTTTCTACCAGGTTTGTTGAAAAATTAGCAGTCTGAGCCATTTTTTGAAAATCAATGATATTGGGTGCAAAATAGAGGATTGTCCAAATTCTTACTGCAAAATGGATGCTAAACAGTATCAAAAGCCAATCTCTAATGGGCGCTATTTTCCAACTAAAAACGATGGAAATGATGAATGTGATTTCGTGTATGGAATGAAATATTATCCAAAAGGATTTAAGACTTGCTCCTGTTCCATCAAGTAAGAGACCAAAATTTTGGGGCGGCGACTTGGCCCATTTTGGAACAAAAACCAAGGTTTCAAAAATCTGAGCACCATTCATTAGAAAATAGATAAGTGTAGTGATGCAAAGCCATACCTCAGCCCTGGTTAAATAATCTGCCGTTATGATCTCCATTTTTTATTTATCTGAGTTTAAATTTTGAGTGGTTTCTTTCATTATTTTTGTCGCTTGCGAAAAGTACTTTTCAATAATGTTTATTTCGGCCTCTGAAAAAGACGTAATTAATTCTGTAGTTTTTTGTTGTAGTTCTTGAAAAAGCGGCTGCATTAATTTCATAATATTCGCCTCGAGAGGCACAATGATTACTTTTCGACGATCCTCTTTTGTATACTGCCTTTTGAGTAATTGCATTTTTTCCAAGCGATCAACTAATCCTGTCACTGCTCCGGTAGTTAATCCTGTTAAACTTGAAAGTTCACCTGCTGTAAGTGCTTTATGTTGTAGAATAAGCCCCAAATATTTATGATCAGCACCTGTAAGTCCGGCTTTGCGAGCAATGGCCTCGTGCATAAATATAGAAGCGTCTGAATACATTCGACTTGTTTCTCTGAAGCGCTTGAGGGAATTTTCGGAAATCATAATTATCTTTTCAACTAAATATCTTAGCCACAAAGGTAATATTTTGAATGATAAAACCAATTGGAAATGAGTTTTTATGACATATGGTCCAATTATTCCAAAATTTCCACTTCTGCAGGAACCATAAAGAATATAATACACCCAGTATCTGTCTTGACACTGTGTTTATAAGAGGGTGGAGTATATAGATAGTCGCCTTTATGAAGGGTCGCGCCTTCGATGATGCAACTGCCTTCCAAAACCATTAATTCCTCTCCTTCTGGATGATTATGGTAGGGGTATTTGGCGCCTTTTTCAAATTTGGCTAAAAAACTTGGAGGTCTGCCATTCTCATCTCGTCTTAATACTTTAATGCTTATGCCTGAAGTATCAACACCCTGTTCTAGTAATGGCTTCCACTCCGCTGTTTCTGTTTGGACAATGTAATCCTCAATATTTGTACTCTTCATTTTATTTAATTTTTATTCAATGAAAACAATGGCACAAAAGTGAGGCAAGACCTCTTCAGATCAAATAGAAAATCCTGAGTAAAGCATGTAAATTTTGAATTTTATCTTAATCCAATTTTTGCTTTGTACTCATGAGGAGACAATTTGGTGTGTTTCTTAAAAAAGTTGGAAAAATAAAATGGATCAGTAAAGCCCAAGGCAAATGCAGTTTCTTTGACAGACAGTTCTTCATAAAGAAAAAGTCTTTGAGCTTCCGAGATTATCAAACCAAATATGATCTGCTGAGCAGTTTTACCTGCGTGAATTTTGGAAAGTTCATTGAGTTTTGCTTCTGTTGGTAGTCAATTTTTCTGCATAATATTTGACTGACTGGCCATGTTGAAATTCAGCTCTGATTAGCTCGAGAAATTTTAGAAATAATGCATTTGGTTTCCAAATCTCATCTCCATGTTCAATTTTGGCCCGGTTGATGGATACAAGTATGAGCGCTATTTTGGAATGTATGGAAATTAAATATTGATAGGGTTGGTTTTGCAACTCCTCTTCAATAGACTCCAGATATGATTGTATGTGTGGTTGACTAGAGACGTCTATAACTTCATTCCTATCAAAATGGCAAAACAAGCCATTTTCAAAAATTAATTCAATGTCATTATCATTTTTGCAAAAAAAGTCATAGGTGAATCGTAGGATCAGACCTTTGCCGGATGTTACGGGAAAACATTTATGGAATTGCCCTGAAGTAATGGTTATCAGGTGTTTTGCGGGTATGACAAATTTTGTTCCATCAATTTCTACCTCTAAAAAGCCCTCCGAACAGTATATGAGAATAAACTTTTTTAGCCTTATTCCTTTGTGAGGAATGAGATTTGAATGGATATCGATTATTTCAATCATTTTCTTGTAATTGGTTCACCATTAGTTTCAGAACCTATGCTTTTAGAGCACCTTGATTTAAAACCTGAATGAATGCCCAAAAATACAATTATGGATTGTTTTAATCAAAATTTATAGGAATGACATTCGTTTATACAACCTAATATCAGTTTTCTTTATTTTAAGTTGTAGGACCACTAAGTTCTTGCAAAGAGCCTTCAATTTTCTGCACCCTATTGATCCAATTTCTGTATGAAATATAAACTAATACTGTCAGCGTTACTAACATTCCTGCCACAACAATACGCTTTCCAGAAGTGAATGTTATGCTTGTAGAGAAGTAAACAATGATGGCTATTCCAAACAAAAAGGAAGTGATTACAGTAAGGAATGCAATTTTTTGTAGGTTATTCTTAAAGGAATGCAATGATCCATTTAAATTAGTCTCACTGACTGGATTGTGCAATACAACCAAACCAATGAAACGGTTTAATATATACAATACAGTAGCAGAAATCAAAAACAGGTTTGCCCAAAGTGGCTTGGTGTCGCCATCAAATCCGTTATAATATACTGCTAAAAAACCAGTGATGAGAATGACTTCAATGATGAATTTCAATCTAATTTGTTTGATTCTGGGATGATTATTGATTTGAGTCATTGTCAATAACTCAGATTGATTTTTCTTCCCAGTACCAATATTTTTCCAATTTGATTTTAAGTTTTCCAATTCCATGATTTTTAATTTAATATGATTTTGAGTTTTTCTTTTATTCTACTGATTTTCACGCCCACATTATTTTCTGTAATGCCTGCCAGATTGGCAATTTCTTTATAAGAATAATCTTCTAAGAACAGTGCAATCAATGCCCTTTCTGCTTGATTCAACTTTCTGATAGCTTCGAACAATTTTTCTTCATTTTCTGAAGTTTCCTGAATAGTGGAAACAGGAATATGATCAGGTAAAACATCATTTTGAGACATTGAGATCGTATTTTTTCTAAAGGTTGCGATGGCTGTATTCAGGGCGATGCGATACATCCACGTACTTACTTTGGATTCTGCTCTAAATTTTGGAAAGGCCTTCCACAACTGAAGTGCAATTTCTTGGAAAAGGTCTTCTTGGTCTTGTGGCCCGTCCCTATACATTTTGCAAACCTTGTAGATAATCCCTTGATTTTCTTCTATAATTTTTAAAAATAACTTATCCACTATTTGTGCTCTTTTTTGAAAGTGAGACTATTTATCCCTCTCCAACAGCCTTTAGAAAGAGTAAATATTTACATAATGCTCTCATTAGTTGTTCTGAAAGCAAAAGATCTTACAAATGTTGTTTATTTTATTTTTGATTTAACTCTGCATTGTCTAAATAACTGCTGAGAGTTTTGGAAAATGATAGGTTCAAAACTTTTCTGGCACATCATATTCAACATCAGTAATATGAAATCTAGCATAACTAAAATCCCCTGTTTCAAGTCTCCAGATAACATCAAATAAAGTGGGAATCATGACTTCATTTATTAATTGATAATCAGATGCTTTGATGATCCAAGTCTCCAAATTATCTTCTCCCATGTATCGTTTGGTTTCCAACTCTATGATTTCGCCAACTTCATTAAATCGTACTATAAAGTATAGAGAAAGCCCACTGTAATCAAAGGTAAATTTTGCTGTATGGTCGTCAATGGCTTGCCAATTTAGTTCATCGCTTGGTAATAAATTGGTGGGATAAAGCAGACTCTCGCCCAACCATCTTAGCAGTTCTCCTAAATCATATTTTTCGTTGTCCTTTGCGTCAACAATATTGTAAATAGAAAAGAGTGAAACTATCAGCCTGCCTTTTTTGGAAATATACATATCTCTGGCGACAAACATGGTTGTTGTACCTTTCCAGATAAACCCAGGTTTTTCTGTCGTTGCGTATTGCTCGCCCTTGATGTCCATCCAGTCCTTTTTTAAGTCTGCTTTAAACTTTCCGTCGTGTTTGATTCTAGCATAACTGGTGTATGGTTGGCCTTCCTTTAAAACGTAATTGAAATACTTTTGGACGGGAAGAGGCAAGGTGTCTAATTGGCTTTTATGAAAGATTTTGTCAGAAATACTTTTTGATTGGGCAAACAGGGTTTTTACTTGATTGCTAAATTTGATGGATAAATTGATTTTGCCGATAAGCCAGATACCCAAAATCAAAACGAGGATGGAAATTATTATGGTCATGTAAATTGTCTTTTTCAATGTGGAAAAATGATGCTAGAGTCTATTCCCCATAAAGATGTAGATTTTTGCTTGTTACCTGTTACACAATTAAAACTTTAAGTTATGCATCAGTAAAGAAATTTATAAAATAATACTTAACAATTATTCCATACGATAATCAATGGCATGGCTTGATTTGATTTTCCACTGCTCATCCTCCACTAAAAAAATGTCTGTCCAAGTGATGTTTTCGATTTCAATTTCTTTGGTTTTGACATTTTCATTGGTGATTTTATTTTTGTAGGTCAGGATCGCAAGGTCATTGATGAATTGAAGACATAGATTGTCATATTTTACAAAAGTTATTTTCCAATCATCAGGTTTTATTCTATTCTTCATGTAATCTGTCCGATTAAAAAATTCTCCAATGCCTTTAAATGTAAATTCTTTGGCTAAAATAGCTTCAAACTCTTCCAGGTTTTGAGATTGCATGGCAAGTGGCCATCTTCTTTTCAAATTTATGATTTGTTCAGCATCATTGGTACGATTCTGCTCAGCATCAATGATTAATGTATATTTTTTAATCTCAACAGTAGGCGTGGAATCTTCAATTGTAATTTCTGAAATGGAATAAACGATTGCAGATTCATCTACAACTGGAGTTTTTTGCTCTTTTGGTTCACTACATGAAATGCCCAGAATGGTTGATAATAAGAGCATTTGGATGTACTTCATGTTTTAGTTTTTGCGCATGCTTGAGAAATTTCAAATAGCAGTATCTATTAACCTGGCTCATTTTTTGATGATTTTGATTGCTTGATCTACCCAATTTTCGCCTGTCAGATAGAAATCGGGCTTAAGCCCTTCTTTGTCGACAGAAAATCCTGTTTCCAACCAAAGTTGTCTATCTGTTGGTATTTGTAAGCGCATTGTCGAACAAATTGTTTTATAGTTGACGATGTTACCATAATCCATCATTCCACCCGAATTGGTACCCATTACTTTTACTTTGGCACTTTGTCTTGCTATCATTGTAAATAATTCACCACTACTTACCGTATTTTCGTTGATCAAAAGTGCAATTTTCTTAGGATAGGGTTTTATGACTTCCATTTTTAAAGTATCGGTAAGTTTGTCACCATCATTATACATCGTACCATAATTTGCCTTCATTTTATTCAATCTCACATCCAATTTGCTTTTGCCAATGCTATCCAAATTTTCATAATAATTGGAAATGTAACTGTTGTACCAAATTTCATAATTGCTTTTTGTCAAACGCATTTCAGAATTATAAAACACTAATGGATCCGTATAAATGTAATCTAATAGCTGTAGTCCAATGCTGTAATCTCCACCACTATTATTGGTCAAATCCAAGACCCAATATGGAATATTTTTCAAAGTATCTTTGGATTTTTCGAGAAGATAGGCGGTTTGTTCGTAGGAATTATTTTCAAAGGAAGGGAATTTCCAAATGGCAATACTATCCCTAAACGATAGACTTGGGGCATATCTATCTTTTGACATTTCATATTCTGTAACATCTATTTTGGCAGAAGGTGCTGGAAGTATTTTTTCAAAAAACAAAATATCAAAATCAAGCAGATTATCTACGAGTTGCACCTTATGTAGGGACAAGTCTGATTTATCCCCTTCATAGAATGTGCCCTCATAATTTTCCCCATTCTTTTTGATCACCAGTTTAACTTCTCCTACTTTCCAATTTTCGTTTTGAGTAGTAATGATCGTAGCATAAAAGACATTTGGTTCTACTTGTGTAATACCTAATTTATAACTTGAGCTTTCATAAATTCCTTCTATGGGATCAAGTTTTTTAGTTGTTGATAAATAATCAATTATTTGACTTTCAGAAAAATTAGTCGAAAGAATTTTAATTTCCTTGGACTCTAATTGATCATTTGAATTTGACTTGGGTTTATTATATCTGATTCTTAAATGTTTATCTTTAAAGAAAGAAAGCCATTCCTTGATTTGATTTGAACAAAGACTATCTTCAGTAATTTTTTGTGTTTGCAAATATTTTTGTGTGGTCCATTCATCATATGCTAATTGATTGCTGGAATTTACTTTGTCAAACCATCCAGCGTAATTGTCCTCAACTATTTTTTGAGATTCAGTAAATAGAGAGTCACAATTGCAATTTTGACCAAAAATTACTGAATTGCAAGTCAGGAAAATGAATAAAAGCAGTTTTTTCATTCGAGATTTTTCTCTGATATAAGTGTATGTTAATTCTTCTAGATGAGTTATTTTTTCAAAATCGATTGTGCTACCAAGTGCATAAAATCGCCCATTTTATTGTCATCCATCCAACGGGTAACTACCACTAAGTCGTTTGCTTCATCAATGACGATGTAGTTTCCACCGAAACCAACTGCATAATAAATGTCGTTTGAAACTTTTTCCCAATTTTTGGAAGTATTGAGCCACCATAAATAACCATATTCATTATTCGCACCGGAAGGTTGGTGGACTTTGTTAACCCAAGTTTCTGAGATTAATTGTTGGGTTTTCCATTTTCCTTTTCTCAGGAATAGTAATCCAAACCTGGCTTGGTCAATGGCACTGATAAAGATACCTCCTCCGTGATGCCCGCCACCACTGACTGATTGTATCATGTATCCATCCATATTGACAAAGGAGTTTTCGTAACCAAACCAGCGCCAAGTGTTTGATGCACCGATGGGATCCATAATTTTTTCTTTGAGCACAACTGGCAATGGTTTTCTCCATACCTGTAGTAAAGAGTAAGCAAGGAGGTTGACGCGCACATCGTTGTATTCATAGACGGTACCGGGTTCATTGAGTTTCCTATTTTTCCAATCATCGATTCCTCCTTCTCTTGGCGGTCGGTCAGCCCAATCGTGCATTCCAAATAACGTTCCGCTCCAGTCAGAGGATTGTGTCAAGAGATGTTCCCATTTTATTTTTGAATTATGTTTGCCATCAAACATACCGTCCCAAACATAATTTTTTACATAGTCATCTACATGGTGAATGAGTTTGTGATCCAATGCCAAACCAGCAGTTGTTGATAAAAAACTCTTTGTCACACTGAAGGTCATATCCACGCGGTTGATGTCTCCCCATTGAGCAACTATATAGCCATTTTTGATGATGAGTCCAGCCGGGCCGCCTCTTTCTTTCATTGGACCAGCGATTTCATAATTTGGTTCTCTGACGTAGGCTTTTAAATTGGCGATTCTCAAGTCCCTTTCAACACTATTTTCATGGTTTAAAGCAAACTGGATTGCGCTGTCTACCATCATTGGGTTCATGTCCAACTCAGATGGACTTTTTATACTCCAATTGGTATCGGGGAAATAACTAGCTTGGGCAAATGTCCAAGTTGAGCAAGTATAGCACAGAAATAAAATGATAGTTTTTTTCATTTGTTCAATTAGTGAGAAGGAAGACTTTTATAGTTTAGTCACGACATCCACATTCATGATGCTCATTGATGTGTTTGATAGTTGCAAGACAAAGTTTTTCAAGAACGTCAATGTTTAAATCAGACAATTTTTTAAAATAAATACATGCTTTGCCCATTTTGAATTTGCCCAATTTTTCAATCAATTCTGTATTTTCATGACCAGGGGCAACCGCATAAAGTGAAAATTCAGCTTTTCGAGGTGAAAATCCAATGATCAAAGAGTCCCCTTCATGACCGCTTGCATATTTATAATGATAACTATCAAACCCAATGATCGTAGGTCCCCACATTTTGGGTTCAAATCCCGACCATTTTTGCATGAGCTCAATGAGCTGGAAACTATCCTGTTTCTTTTGTTCACTATCAACATAGGAGTGAATGAAGTCAACAACTTTGACTTCCGTTTCTGCAGTTTTTGTTTTTTGTGCCATTTGAATATAATTTAAACTTTTGACCAAAAGTAAGATGACAAATTTATGTAATTTTTGGATAAAAGTCTTTAAAGAGCACGTGTAATGGTTTTTATTTATTCTGTTGAGTTCTTAAGTATATTTTGCACCTTTTGAACCCAAAGGGTATTGGTTTTGAAACCCTCAATTTTGATATTGAAGCTTAATGTTCGGTCATTTTGCACAGCCCCACCAAACTATGGAATACATCGTGAAGACCAGTCAAATCAGCCAAAATAACTTCATTGGTAGCATCCTTTTTGATCTTTTTATCAAGCTTTTTGCTATCCTTTACTAATCTTTTTAAGTTTTTTTTGATGCTCTTTACTTCTTTAAAATCCGCAGGAATTGCTGATTTCTGCCAAAGAATTGCCTGTTTAACCATCTCACCACTCCTTTCGCGAATGGGATTAAAATTTCCTTCTTCTGCTGGATGAAAGGTTTGACTCATCACCACGTGGAAATCATCTTTCTCTTTCCATTCTGATTTATTTTGAGCGGATACCAAAAGGGTGGTGGCGAGCAATACTGACATTGTTAAGATTGATTTTATTGTCTGCATGTTTTTAAATTTAATATTTAATAATGATTTGTTGTTTAGCTTTTTCGTATTCAGTCTCGATGTTTACAATGATATTTCCACCTTTCATGATACTTTTTACGATTTTTGAAAAGGTATTATCACCCATTTGCTGGTTTTTAAATATTTGGCTTTCAATGAGTTTTCCTTCGATGTCGAATAGAGATATTTTTACATCAGTTGTTTTTATCAAATGATATTTCACTATAAAGTTGCCATCATTTGGATTTGGATAAACTTTTAATTGTAAGGTTCCTATGCTGTGTTCATTTATATCATGAGTGCCCGTCACCCCAGTTTTAGATAGTAAAACTTTGAAAATTTGGCTACTTGCGTTACTTTGTTTGCCTTCGTTGGTCCAGAAAATATTTGGAGCTGTGCTACTAATGCCACCATAGATGTATCCAATTAAACTTGTGTCATTGGTTAGTTCGTCATATTTTATTACACCATTTGGATACCGAGGTAGATTTTCATTGATAATGAGTTCAGACCCAGCACCCAGGAATGTTGGCATTTCTATGGGCAATTTATATTCAGCCATTACACCATTTGAATTTCTTGAGACACGGGCAATGGTTTTTACAAAAGGTACGTCGTTGTTTTGTGTCAAGATTCCCAAGCTATCAAAATATTGGGCAATACCACCAAAGAATACAGTATGCATTTCGTTTTGACTTTCTGAGTAAATGGGGAAATTGGCACAGTGATAATGGTTATAATATTGTGTAAATGCATCATTAACTTGGAAGTCTACACTGTCTATGTTTACACAATTCAGAAATGGTAAATTGACCGTTTTTTGAAAAACTCCCGAAAATGCCGTGATGCCTTCTTTACCATTTGGCATTATTTGAGGACTTACGTTATAATCTCTTCTATGCAAATGATCGGAATCTGTAAGACTGGGGAGATGTTCAACAGTGATCGTTTTTCCATCATCTATTAAGTTGAATTTTCTTATTTGGTCGGTGTAGGTTTGGACAAATCCAGGACCATGATTGGGACCCATAGGATTATATCGACCAAGAAATTTTTGCCCACCAACCAAATAAAAGGTATTGTTTATTTTTTCGAGTCTTCCGCCGGTTACTTGAAATTGTGGGTCCGTAATTTGACGAGAATAGGATTCGAGATTGGCGTTATTGATTACTGCATCTATGGTACCTGGGACGTCAATTGCTGTCAAATTGCTGAAAGTCGTATGATCACCTAAGGTTGCACTGTATCCATATCCACCCAATAGGTACAAATATTTACCTTTTTGGTAAAATTCCATGTTGGTTGATTTCAACTGCTCTTGCAAAGGAATTGACAATGAAGCAATGGATGCCGTCCATTTTTTTTTAGAAATTGGATCAACTACAATAAGTTGGTTGTTGTGACCAGCTTGATCAAATGAAGCAAAGGGTTGCCTGCGATGAAGTCCATCGAGCCTGCCACCTATGATGAGCCACTTTCCTTCAGATTGACCATAAGCATATGATTGTAATCCTCCAAGTCCTGGAATTTCTAAGGGTTCGAGACTTATGTCGAATGGATCTTTTTGAGAATAAGCGGTATAGATAAAAAGAAGACCTAATATGGTGGCAATGTGTCTTATGGATATGATCACTTAGTTTGATTTATTCTGAAAAATAAAGTTCAGGATATTTTCAAACATGGTAGGTGATGTAGGTTACATTGAAGACCTTTATTGGTCATTCCTTTGAGGCTGTTATTGGAGTTTCATTAATTTTTTTTGCCCAACAAAGTCAAAATGCAGAAGTTGCCTCAGCGATTCTAATATCAGTCTGACCAAGCTCTTTCAACCTCACAACGTGAGATTGAAGCGCAGCACGGAAATTGGGTTTTAGGTTGTATGGGTAACCAAATTCTTTGGCGGTTCTTTCTACAATTGGTGCTATTTTTCTGTAATGAATATGACTGATGTTTGGGAATAAATGATGTTCAATCTGAAAATTCAAACCACCTGCATAATACTCCAGAAATTTATTGTTTGGGGCAAAATTTGCAGATGTTCTCAATTCATGAACAGCCCATTCGCAATCAATAACTCCATCTTCGTTGGCCAACATTTGTTCAGAGCCTTCAACTACATGAGCCATTTGAAAAATAGTGCCTAAGATACACCCTCCAACAAAATGCATGATCATAAAACCAATAAGGACCTCCCACCAAGCGAAAGGTGTATATAAAATTGGCAATCCTATTATAACTAAAACATAGATGATTTTTATAACAACCATTTTGGTGTACTCATAGGTGCCATTTAATCGTAAATGTTTGATTATACCTGCTTTATTGAATTCGAGAAGTTGGCTGAACTCTCGAAATAATCTAGAAATCGTCATCAAGCCATAAAAAAAGAAAGCATGAATGTGTTGATAGTAGTGTATTTTTTTAAGTGGCGCATTTTCAGATAAACGAAGTGGACCTTTTGATTCGATGTCTTGATCGTATCCTTCGATATTTGTGTACGTATGGTGCAATAAATTGTGTTGGATTTTCCAATTCAAGACATTGCTGCCCAATAAATACAAAGTACTGCCAAACAATTGATTGACCCATTTTTTATGTGAATAGGAATCATGAGCCGCATCATGCATGACACACATGCCAATTCCAGCAACTCCCGTTCCCATAATAATAGCCATTAACATTCCCACCCATCCGTTCATTGGTATTGTCAAAATGAAAACAAATGGAATGATGTAAAGCAATAACATGACCACTGTTTGGATGGCAAGTCGCAAATTCCCTTTTGTGGACAACCCATTGTCGGTAAAATAATCATGGACATTTTTCCTTACTGCCGATGCAAAAGCTTTTTGATGATCATCGTTGCCAATGAATTTGATTGTTTTCATTTCCTCTTTTATGGTGTTGAAATTAGCAGAAAGGTAAAGAATAGAAGTTTCTCATGAATAGAATGGTTGTTATCAGCTCATTGGTTTCAACCAGTTCATAGCCGCCATTTTGCATGGGATAGTTGGGATAACATTTCTTTCCGGAATCTTTTTTGTCCAGGTTGGATGCTCCGGTCAATGCTTATTCATGTTTATCCGTTAATTTTGTTATAAATGTGCGATTCCAATATTCAATCGCCAAATATAAAGAATTCCCGCACTTAGTAACATAAATTCTCGAAATACCCATTCTGTATAAGGTTATTATTCCGTCAAAGGGCTGACCAGATTTAGATTTCCTTGTTTTGAGGCTGTTGTTTGAGTTTCCTCATTCTCTTTGGGCCATACCAAAGCCAAAATCCGGAAGCCGTCAAAAGAAGTAAAGCAAGTCCCATGATACTCGTGTATGACAATTTGAATTGATCATTTTTCGTGTTGAACAAAACGTCCAAAATGGTGCCATCGTGAATGTTTTCGATGATGTCTGATGTTCTTCTATTGATTTGTAAGGTCTTACCACTTGTGCCATCTAACTGAATTTCCCAGTAGTCATCTTCAAAGACAAATTTTACAATTCCTTTGGATGGCCGAGCGTCGATGCGTTCCAAGTCCGGTGATAATGTGGGTGAAATGGAGTCGTGCAACACCTTGACTGCAATGGTTTGCAAACTGTCGAAAGGTAACCAAGTCTTTAGATCTGCCGAAACGCCTTTAGCTGTGGGAGGCAAAATGAGACCAAAGGAATTTTTTTCCAACCCAATAGTAAACCCGTGATGGAAATGATCAGAAAGAAAACAAACAATACGATGGCTATTTGCCTATGAATTTTGCGAAAGATTCTGATTAGACTGGCTGCGTCGGCAAATGGTTGTTTTTTTATTGTCATAATTATAAATCCTTTGGCAAAAACCAATTATTCAGAAATTCAAAAAATTGGGGCTTAGGGATCAATAAAGCTCTTTTGTCTGAAAAAATGGATGTCTTCTTTTTCTAAAAATGGCTATTATTGGAAGGCAAAGATTGCGAAAAGAATAACATTTGCTCAATTATTTTATGAGATTCTTAGGTTTGAAAAGGATTATTTAAAATGAAGTTATTCCAATTCAAACTTCACAGTCACATTTCCGGACCCCAATGCAGCAGTAAGACCTGACACATTTTCTATTTTTCCTAAACGTGTATAACTGTAGGAAGTATTGAAATTTTCATAGAAAAGTACTAAACAGTTGTCTCCATACAGCATTAAATCTCCAGATTGAATCTGTCGGGCTGTGGAAGCATTTGTGGGCAGGGACTTTTTTAAATAAAAGAATTTTTCATTACCGTTTAACTCACTCATTTGAATGGTTATTGGTAACAGTGCTTTAAATGCTGAGGTTGTTTGATTGTCAACAAGTGTTGCTATAAAGACAGATGTGCCGATTGTGATCTTCAAATTTTTATCTTTTTTGTTATGTGGTTCACTGAGCGTGTTTACAGTATTTTGAATTTGTTTATCTTTTTTACTGCATGAGGCAAAGGAAATGGATAGTGAAACAAATATGGCCAATGTTATGAAGAGGTATCTCATATTGTTATTTTTTATTTTGAAGGTGTCTTCTTGGTTCATGTATCCCTGGTTTTTTCTTTTAAAAAACCTTGTTTGATTAATTATCCTTTTGGAAGTAAATTTTAAGTTTTATTGAATTTTTTTGATGACTTTGGCAGGAATTCCACCTACAATTACATCATTTGGAACATCTTTTGAAACAACAGCACCAACCCAGCAATAATGGCATTTTCACCTATGGTTACTCCCGGCAAAATAGTAGCCCCAACGCCTATCCATGCTCCTTTTTTAATTAAAATTGGATTGGATATGGTTGCTTTTCTTTCTAACGGATTTGAAGGGTGGTTGGTCGTAATCAAATTCACTTTGGGGCCGATCAAAACATTGTCTTCAATCGTTATGCCCCTCTATCCATAAAAGTGCAGGCGTGGTTAACAAATACATTTTTGCCTATTTGGATATTTTCGCCAAAATCGCTGTAAAATGGAGGAATCAGGAAAAAAGTCTCATCTACTTTTTGACCAATTAGTTCACTGAAAATGGCATTGATTTCCTGCGCATCATTTGTGATTAAGTTGTTTAGCTTTGAGGTAGTGTAAATTGCTTTCTTGATCACTTTAAAAAGTTCGGGGTATTCTGGGTCATCAAGTTTTATGATTTCTCCAGCTTTATCTCGTCTAAATATGTCCGCCCTGTTCATTTTCTGATATATAAAACAAAATTATAAAAAACAAACATAAATAAATTTGCCTTACAACAATGATTTATAATTCTTAATTCTTTGAGGGTAAATAGTAGCTTGAATAAACAATTTTTTTAATCAACTTTAAGAAATGAACATATAAGTATGATACATTCCAAAAAGTAAAATGGGACTCCAATATCTATTTGATTGAAGTCCCATTCTCGTCATATTTTCAAGAAAAATTGGGGCTCAATTAATCTGCTAATAACCTCCATCAACAGGATAAGGACTTCCGAAGATCACAAACGAAGCTTTATCACTTGCAAGCCAAAAAATTAATTCAGTAACTTCTTCACTTGTTCCTAGTCTCCAATAGGAGCGAAGTGAGTGCAAGGTGCTTTCATTCAGATCAATGTTTTTAAGGGCGTCTCAATAAAACCTGGGCCTACATTTTATGCGGACGTCCGTGGGCGGAATATTCAAATAGCTGCTAACAAAGTCCTAAACGCCATGTTTGGCTGCTGTGTATGTAGGAACCAGCAAAACCAACCTACTAAAATAGAGGCTATCTTGATTGCTTCCATCACCATGTTGAGCATGACTTAGTTTGGTATTTATACCATAGAAGAAGCTGTTTAAGTTCACTTCGTGACCTTCTTCCAGCCTTCGGTGCTCATATCGGCGGTTGGATTGGGTTCGCCACCTACTACCTGCATTGGTAGCAATGTCCCCTTTCCATAGGGTTTTGTTGCGGAGGAATTGTAAACCAGGGCTTCCATTTCTTCTGTCTCAAACGTCTATTTTTGATAAAGGAAGCTTGCCGACATAAGTGATAATGTTTTCTGTAGTCGCTTTCCTGCTGCTTCTTGGATGTCAGAGATTACGACACTTGCGCCATGTTTAGTAAGCAATTCTGCGGTTGCTTTTCGGATTCCTGATGCTGCCAGTTTGGTGACCGCTTGTTTTCAAATGTATGATTTTATTTTACTTAATTTAAGCTATTTCCAGATACATGGTGCCTGTGATACATCGGCAGAGATTGACCTTGATCAAAATGGGATTATTAGATGGAAAAGCCACTTGGAGTTTTAGAGGGTGTCTTTAGGTGAACAGACAACTTAGGGTTGTTGTTTTGGTGCTCATGGATTACACGGATTGGCACAGAAGTACCTGGGACTTTTTAGTACTCACAGATTTCTGTCTTAGCAAAATTCTGATTGTTAATTGATCCAGATTACACGGATTTACAGAAATTCCACAGATTGTTTATTCCAAGTTTACGGATAGGACTGAAATTTCTGAGACTTATTTAAAGAAATATCTATTTTAATTCAATTTTCAGTGGTCGACGATGGCTTTATGGCTCTTTTTGTGAGGTGAAGTAAGGCTCCATGTTTCGAGCTTTCGAAGTTTGGTAGTTTTCACCAAGTGCCTTCATTGAAATGTCCATGTCATTGAACAGTCCACAAAGTCTTTTGTTTCCCTGGAAACCCATGTTACTTGGTGCTTAGGCCATAAATGTCATACATCAAAGCATGGGTGTCGGTTCCTAATCGTTGGAGGGCATTTGGTGCTCCTGTATTTACTTTTTCTGGATTAATTCGGGTGGTGTGCACCACTGAAGAGTTTCTAGTTGATTTTATCTGAAACGGCGTGTTTGATTTTGGCACCGCCTACATAAAACATTGGTATTTATCGCCAACTTTGGTGATTCGAATCGATTCCCCGATGTTTGCTGGTACACTCAGGTTTGGTTTCGAGTTTGGAGAAATCATCGTTTGCATAAACATAGTAAATGTGGGCGTCTTTATTTAGTTATATGATCGAATGGTGAAATAAACGTCATTTTTTCTTCAATTAGGTTCGTAAATAGTTTGTGGTGCAAGGCAATCAATGTCTCCAAGTTCTGGATATGCTGTCTACTCTGAAATCAGCGTGAGTCCAATGGATCAAATCATAAGACTTCATCAATACTAAGGTAGCGATTGTTGCTCCAGCCATATTTTTCAAGTAGTCAAACCATTCTGTATCTCGAAAACCTGCTCTTTCCACCCAAATATATGAAAGTCAGTCATGGCTGAAAGTAAAAGCACCATCAGGTCGCAGGTAATGTGTGGGTGCGTGCTCGACTTGAGCTAATAAAGAACCTGACAATTAGTTTGCCCGTCATTAATATCCAGTAAAGATATACCCATCACTACTGAGTGGCAAAAATATGAAAGCTGATTGATTTTGATCTTTAAAATAGACTAGTAAATAACCAGCCAGGTCTTTTTCATTAAGCTTGTGCTTTTGCGCAACATCCTAGTTTTGATACTATTTAATTACAGAAGAATCTATTGGAGTTTGGGCACCTTGCCTGTAAAGCGTTCCAAATAGAGTGACCAACTAAGGTAAAATGGATCGAAAAAAAAGATACTTCATAGAAGAAGTAATTTAGAAGGTGTTGTAAAAGCAGACTTCGCAATATTAAATACTTTTTCCAAAGTATTTGGAAAACTTTGTTATTTGCTATGTACTATTTGCCAGTTTTTTTGAAAGCATCAATTCATCCAAAGACAAGCTGAGGATTTTTCTAATCCGTCAGTTTATAACCCTCTGGGGTATTTAAAGGGAGATTATAAAATGCACTCAAATGTAAATTAGCTAATTCAAAGTACTAGAAGAAATGATTATTTCGGTAAACCAATCACTTATGTACTACCATTCTTGTGGTTGATTTTGATCTGCCCACCATGGAAATCCGAATTTCTAAGCTTTAAGTCGCTCAAATGATTTGTACGGTGTGATATCGAATATGCCTTATGTTATTGATATGCAGCTCTAAACGAGTATGAATAACATCAAAACCTGAAGAGACTATCTATTGGAATAGATTCAATGTTGTTTGAAGTTCACTTTTAATGTTTTCTATGAATGTAAGTATTTCGGTTGCCTTACAAATCCTTAGCTTTAATACCTCTCAGGTTTTTCCCAGTGAACTCCGAAACTTTCTGCTCCTTCAATGGCATTTTCAAATGGGACAACTTTCCGTATTTGGTCCCAAGATAGGAATTTGAGAGCCCATAAACTGTGATAGGCAATTTTGCCGACCGGATTTGGATACTTTTCATTT
>JADKBO010000028.1 GCA_016715105.1 Saprospiraceae bacterium
CCCAATCTCCACCAAAAAAGTAAGTTTGTTGTGGCACTAAGGGTTGTAATGGCAGGTCCCGCTGGCAGATGCCCATACACCAATCACATGACTCTCCATCAAGGATATTTGCTGGTGTTGCAGATGCTCCAGCTTTTAATAAAGTAGTAATTGGAACTTGAATAGCCAATGCACTTACATTATAACAAGCCAATCAACCTTATGGCTTTCCTTCTTGTCTAGGAGCATCTCCAAGATCAAAATTCCACCTAAAGTCAACGAAAAAGGATCATCAGTAGGTCCGGCAAAAACTGTTTCACCTGTAGTAGCTGTTGCCTTTCCCGAATTCCAAAACGGCTGCATATCAGCTCCATTCAAACCTGCACCGCCCATGATCGATCTGTTTAAATATGTTATTTGTTGGTACAATGCCGTTGCAACTATAGTTTAAAAGTCATACCGCCGTCCATACTACGCTCTAAAGTGTAGGTTGCTTTTAGTTTTGTTTTCCAAGTCTGATGTAAAGAAAAGTCAAGTGATTATTCAATTGCAATTTTTAGATTGAATCTATAAGTAATTTCATCACCTGGTTTGAGAGGTATCAGTACCCGTGTATTTCATATCTGATGTTTTCACAAAAAGTGTAATAATTTGGACCTCCTTGTAGCAGTTAGCAAAAGGTGTACATAAGTTGCGATTAAGGTCACTGTATTTGGGTTGTCAGGACTTCTGAAAGCACAAAGTCATTATCTATTGCGTGGATCATTGGCAATCAAAGGTGCCTCCTGTGGAACAAACCATCAATACGTTGCAAGTCAATAAAGACTGCAGCTGAGTAAATATATTATATAATTTCTTCGTTTGTATTAATTGAATATCTTTTGATAAATAGGATTTATTTAATTACGTTCCTCTCAAAGGCATAGCCATATAAGGGAAAGTTGTTCGAAAAAGGCGCGTCATTTTGTCAACTCCTGTGCTTTAGCTCAATACACCAACCAAAGCCGGGGTAGCAGGACCAACCAAATTTGTAGGATCATAATCATCATACCAAAAGTCCAATTGCTGCAAGCACAACTCCACTGACTTGAAGTTCAATAGCTGTAACGTCGTCTTCAATCTTCTTCCATCAGGAAATCCATCCATGTTTGGAATAGAATCAGAGTAATTATTCAAAGTGTATCTATTGTCAGTAAGACCCACAACCACGCAGCATAAACAAGACCCTGATCTGTTGAAATCTGGACTGTTTCTTGGAGTTACAGGTACTGCCATATTTAATCTAAACATGCTCCTCTACACCGTTTGGTAGGAAGTTGTTGATAAGTAGTTGGCAAAACCTTGACAGGATCACCATTTTCCCCAGTTGCCAATTGATAAGGTCTCAAATTTGGAACTCCGGTATGGAATATTGGCCTGGATCCACCGATCTAGGTTTTCTGGGATCAATAACAAATCTCCAAATGGTTCGAAAGCTGTTTCAGCAACATCTCCATTTTTCAAAGCTGAAACGCCATCAGCACCAGTACTGAAATCAAATGCACCTAATGATTTTTCTGAATTCTCAAAGCTGAAAATGCTGGAACTGCACCCCAAACTGTGCATCATCCATATACAATGCCAATTCTGGATTGTGAAAAAGTTGTCCATGGTTGTATCAGCAATTTCCATGTATAGAGTCATTCTAATTCACATATCTTTGAAACCAATAGGAATAACTGCTTCATTGGTCCAATGGCATACCCAATCTAGAAACTTGTACCCATTCGCCAGGTAAGCACTACTGTCAGAAGTCGTGAAAGTTTTTACTGCTGGTCTGCTTGCGAAGCCCAAACACCAATGATATAATCACTGTCAAGGATAGTTAGATGGAGTGCTAGCAGCATCTGCTTTCAATAAAACACTGATAGGAATTTTCAAGACAAGTGTGGACGTCAAATTTTGCTAAACCGTCTCCCACAGGCTCTCCACCTTGTCTTGGAGCATTGCCTAAGTCAAAAAATTAGCACCCAAATCTACATAAAATGGATCGTCCACTGGACCTGCAAAAAACTTGTTCACCAGAACTTGCAGTCATGAGTGCCGAATTCAAATGCTTGCATAGGATGCATTCAATCCACACCACTTTCAATGGATCTTGGACCAATGTTGTTTGGTGGAACCACACCATCTGTTACAATGGTTTGGAATGTCATGCCGCCATCAACACTTCTTTGTAAAGTATAAGTTGTTTTCAATTTGTTTTCCCAATCTGATATTGAAAAAAGTTGTTGGATCTTCATTAATTACTTTAAATGTGAATCTGTACGTAATTTCATCTCCTGGTTTTGATGCATCGTTGTCAATGTGAATTTCATAACGGATGTTTTCACCAAAGGAATAGTAATTTGGTCCACCATAAGCGACTTCTGCCGGGATATAATTGGCAATAATGGTAATAGTGGACGGATCGTCAGGGCTTCTGAATGCATATAAATCTGTATTGTCTGCAAGCGGATCACTGGCAATCAGTAGTGCCTCTCAGTGTGATGATGCCTGCAAGCTGATGCCCATCAGCAGTGCGGCACACGGAAAATAGTATAATTCTAAACTTCTTAACTTAATAAATTTTTTAATGTTAAAAGAAATTCTGAGATCGGTTGTTAGTACTTACGAGGTCCATTGCCGATTTGGATTTATTTTTTAAATGTTTTTTAAAAAAATATTTTATTTTCTATAAGTAGGCTTGTTTCAGCTAGATGTGAGCGTGTTTTGAAGTTCTTGCAAATGATAAAATGGCATCATTAAAACTTTTTCGGAAAGGATCTTGGACATTTCAGCTAACTTATCCAATTGGGAAAATTTGGTTAGCCATGTAGGTATTGGCAAAAGGAATCAGCGTTTTAAGAAATGAGCGTTATTTAGCTGATTTTATGGTTTTAATAGCTTGGTTCAAAGTTTACTACACCTTGACGCTATCAATGAGTGCAACACGTGGGGATCTAAGCTTGTTTGCTCAATTAAAAAATGAGGCTTCTTTATTTGTTTTACGACCAAATCTGTCACAATTTTAATTTCGAATGAAGGATCAATCGTTTGATTTCAGAAATAAAAAGATGTGTGAAAAAATTTTGAAGAGTATGATAATCGCGGATAAACTAGCTATAAAACAAAAATAGAAGTCATACTATCTGTAAAACTTCTATTGGTATCTGTTTTATATTGAAAACAAAAGTTAAATCACTAAATTGTGATGATGTAATTTTAAATACTGCCCTTGATTAGAGCCAAAAGTCACTTTCTTTCGTCTTTCGTCCTCTCGTCTCTCTACTTTCTACTTTCGTCTTTCAAGACTATACCCCTACTGTGCAAATCAGCTTGGTGAGATTGGGTGTAAGACTTCCTCCACTTGGCTCAATGGTTATTGCATAAGTTCCAGTACCATTTTCAAAATCAACTGGAATAATATCCGTTCCATCTCCTCTGAAAGTTGACAAAGGAATCGGGTTAACGCCATCTTTTAGTGACCAAAGCTGGAACACTTCATTGTCTGCAATCAAAGGCAGTTTTCTGATTTGAATGTAGTTTTCCCTGACTATTTTCATTGATGTGGAAGAATAGTTGTGTTTCCTGGAATCGGTGTTGGACTCATGATCAATTTTCTGCTATCTGGATCATTTACTTTGCGTAATATTTCAATGATTTTGTTTTGCTCATCTCTCAATGAATCACACTTGGCTTGAGCGTCAGCATAATTCGCTTTCATTTGATTTAACTCACCTCGTAAATTAAAGAAGCTATATGCAGCGATGATCAATGAAAGCGCGAGTATACCCGTCAACCAAGGAAGTAATGAACCTAAACCTGTACTTGTAGCCGGCGGAGCAGATGGAGTTTTGATTCCACCCATTTGTCTGATAGAATCCAAAAAGTTTGTTCCACACCTTACCTTGGTTCTATACCCATGGCACTTGCATATTTATGCAGGGCATTTTCAATATCAATTTTATCTTTTCTAAGTTCAGGAAATTCCTGGAGATAACCTTCGACTTCTTGTTTTTCACTCTCAGACAAGAGGTCTAGAATATAATATTCCAGTAAACCCGATAACCTTATTTCCTCAATAGTCATATTCAATACTTTAAAAAAGTCCTTTCAACAATAATAAAAGCAGGATTATGAATCCAAACAGCAAAGATGACTCCTTATCGAGTTTTTCCCTTAATATATCAATAGCCTTCTTCACCCTGGTTTTAATGGTACCAAGGGGTAGATCCAACTCTTCTGATAGTTCACTTTGGGAATAACCACGCAGGTAAAGATAGTCCAACACTATGGAGTACTTGTCTTCCATTCCTTCGAGGAGCTTTTTTGCATCCATCGAAAACTCTCTGGATTCAGTAAAACTACTACTATGTACGTTATTATCTATTGAAATGGTTTTTTTCTCAACTTGGAATTTTTGCGTTCTGGAGATGTCAATAGAAGAATTGCGTAAAATATTGATCATCCAAGTATATAATGTGGATTTTGTTGCATCATATTGGTCAATCTTACTCCAAACTTTCATAAAAGTGTTCTGTAAGGCTTCTTCAGCGTACATCTCATTACGCAATTGTCTCAAAGCTACACCATGCAGTGCAGGAGCATAATGTTTGTACAATAGCCTAAGTCCCTGCTCGTTTCCGGACTTTATGAGCTCAATAATTTGAAGGTCGATGGTCATAGATTGATTTTTCAGATGCTAAAACTAAAAACAGATTGCTAAATTGACAGTTTAAGTCCTATTAATGTTGTAATTCTTGTAATAAAAAAAGGAATATTTGTTTTCGAACAATACAAAATAAATTCACTCAAACATAAAAAAGGCGTTTTCACTTTTGAAAACGCCTTTTTTATTGATCCAACTCTCAATTGTAATGTACTATTTTTGAGGTAAGGTTACATCACGATACGTTGGCAATTAAAACTAGGATAAGGAAATGTCTTATTTAATACTTTTCAACCTATCTATTTCTTCATCAATTAATGAATTTGAAAATAGAAAATAGTTGCACATAATTGATCGTGATCCACAAACTTTTAAAATTACTGTAACTGCCCATGATAAAAGTCTTTTACGTTAATTATTCAAATATTAAGCATTCAAAATTTCTCCACCCAAAACACCTTTTAGGAATCTTCTGGCGTAAAATATTCTACTTTTGATCGTACCAATAGGAACTTCCATAAGTTCAGCAATTTCATCATATTGATATCCTTCAAAGTACATCATGAAAGGTTTTGCTTCGATCTTCGGGAAGTTGGTCGATATATTTTGATATTCTTTCCATTTCTAATGACGAGTAACCGCTGTTTTCTGAGTGTGATGGTGATAAATTGTAAACCCTGTCGGCATTGTTGATCCTAACTTTGGCTTTTCTATAACCATTGATAAATGTATTCCTGATAATGGTACTCATCCCATGCCTTAAAGTTGGTACCTTCTTCAAACCTTTCCATACATTCAAACGCTTTTAAAAATGACTCCTGCATCAAATCCGCAGCATTGTTCACATCCCTTGTCAACTTCATGGAAAATCCTAGAAATAGTGGCTTGAAGCTTTCATATCTTTTTGCAAATTCTATTGTATTCATCTTTCTAAATTTTATGGTTAGTAACACTTCCTATAAGGCAATAGGCATGCCAAATATGTATATGTCTGATTATCAATTACTTGAGAGATATTTTCGATAAATTTATTTCTGATATTTAAGAAATTCTTTTATATCAGAATTGCACTTCTACATTTCTTGACCGAAAATTGACTGGCCAATGGCATTTAGATGGACTTAAGATTTTTTGTCTCGGACTATTAAAACTTTCTTGATTTCAAAAACGTATTGGTGGAGCTACAATGCCAATCCTATAAAAATAAAAAATTCAAATCATGACAACCGCACCTTTCTATAAAGTTTGGCAAAAGCTAAATGATGATTCTTTTGAACTCGTCAGTACATTGGGCAAAGAATGCCATATGGAAATTGTTACCATACAATCTGAGTTTGAAAGCAATTTTTTTCGGTTCTAATGAGAATTTATCAAAGGGTATCAGGGTAATGAACCCTCAACGATAAATTTCCTCAATGAACAAAATAAAGTCATTGCTTCTGTGAGGACTGTGAAGCAGTTTTTTATGACCTATGTTTTAAATATTGGTCAGATTTCTTATCTAGTAAGTGCAGAAAATAGTCCCTTCGCATCCATAACCATCAGCCAGGGAAGTAATAAACTGGTCGAAGTGGCGAAAGATCAAAAAAAGTGAGGAGGATAAACTTGCTTATTTAACCACCTCGCCCTCCTACCCATTACTTTTGGATTGTTTGGTCATGCATCTTTTCCTACCACTTTTACAAATAAACCAAAATTTCAATACTTCCAGCTTGGTGCAAAATAGTCAAATGCCTTTTCAAACCAATTTGTAAAACCTCACAGGGTGCATTTCATCACTTCGTTTAAAATACCCCAGAGGGGTTAAATATTAATAACCATGGATGAAGTCCATGGCGAAAAATGAAAAGTGAATATGATTTTGTCATGATTTTTGGCGAAGCTTCCAAAAATCATGACAAAATCCCAACTACAAATTTAAGAAGTGATGAAATGCACCCACCTCACACTACCTGAGTAAATCGAACTGGTTTTTGTAGATAGCTAAATAAAAAAAAGAGCCCGCCCTAAGACAAAGCTCTTTTATGTTTATCAGAAATATGAATTTTAAAATTTCCCTAAGCGCGCTTAAATAAAGAAGCTACCAAGGAAATGACCAGCAATACTGCAAATAGGAAAAATACAATTTTTGCTATGCCCGCGGCACCAGCGGCAATTCCACCAAATCCAAAAATTGCAGCAATGATCGCAATTATAAAGAACCAAAGAGCTAATCGTAACATGATTATATATTTTAAATTATTAAATTCTTTATATTAAATAGTCTCAAATCATTCAATTGTTCAATTTCAGTTTATTTGTATTTTTCTTTCTTTTACGTTTATTTGTATTATATAGTCCTAATGAAACTAAAAAGATGTCATGACATACTTAAGATTGCTAAGACAATACTTATCTATATAATTAAAATTGCAAAACATTGTGGAAGGTGCAAGGGTTATAACTTACGAGGCTACTAGATTTGGATATAGGCTTCTCAAAATCATTTCGTAAACACTTAAAGCAATTATTTTTTGAAAATAATTATTACTGTTTTCTTATTAATTTTGACCATCCTTCCTTTTAGTAAAAACAGAAGTTGGGTTTTCAGAATGCCACTTTATCTGAGTCTTCAAGTGCTAGTTATCTCCTTAATTTACTTAGTTTATTGTATCATTACTTTATCTGATTATTATGACTGGTTTTATTTGGTAATCCTTCTATTTGTATTAGTTATACAACTCAAGAGGATTTTGGGCTTTGCTTTAGACTTCAAAAGACAAGTACCGGATTATGATCCTTTAAAATTTTCATCCAATACCTTTTCATTGATTTCTTACAATGTCTATCAGGACAATGAAAAATATGACGTAGTGGTGGCCTATCTGAAATCTGTAAATTCCGATATTTTATTATTGATGGAAGTAGATGATGTTTGGGCACAAAAATTAAAACCCTAGATTATTCATATGGGGTAAACGTTCCATTGGACAATACCTATGGCATGATCTTACTTTCAAAATATCCTATCATTAAAAGTGAAATTTTGTACAGAGTAGAGGAGGATGGACCTTCTATTGTGGCTGATATAAGGATAGGTGAAAAAGTAGTTCATTTTTACACTGCGCATCCCAGACCTCCGGTTCCACCTGAAAGCGATTCATCCATACCAAAAGAATTGGAGCTGAGCCACCTTGCAAACTCATTAAAGTCACTGCCTCATGATCACATCTTAGTAGTAGGTGATATGAATGACGTGCCCTGGAGCGCCAGTTCCAAAAAATTTAAAAAAACCACCAAACTCAAAGACCCCAGAATTGGAAGAGGGTTATTTGGTACTTTCCCTTCTTACTTCCCTGTTATGATACCCTTGGACCATATTTATTGCTCCGCTGACTTCTCTGTAAAAGAAATCAAAACTTTGGAGGCCAATGGTTCTGATCATTTACCCATCTATGTAGAATTTGGTTTATAGTGATCAATATTTTTTATCCCTAAAATTTAATTTTCTTTTGGTTTTATTCAAACAAAGTGGTTTGCATAGACCTTTTCAAAAAAAATTAAAATAAAATGGAACAAAACACCCTCACAAATAATAATCTGGAACTTGGTGCGTCAATTAATGACAATGGAGTTTACTTTCGAGTTTGGGCACCAAATGCCGAAAATGTATCTGTAGTTGGTGATTTCAATGACTGGAATATCGAAGCCAATGAGTTGTTTACTGAAGATGGTCAGTATTGGAGCACTCTGGTAGAACAATTACAAGCTGGAACTGAATACAAATATGCTATCAAGACAAAAACCGGTGAAATTTTATACAGAAATGATCCTAGAGCTATTTTATTGACCAACAGCTCTGGCAATTCTATTGTTTATGATGATAAATTTGACTGGGAAGATGACCAATTCCAATTACCACCTATGAATGAGTTGATCATTTATGAAATGCATATTGGCACTTTTCATGCAAAAACAGATGGTCAGCCAGGTGATTTTTATTCTGCCATTGAAAAAATAGATCATTTAGTGAAAATTGGGATCAACTGTGTAGAAATCATGCCTGTAAATGAATTTGCAGGTGACTATTCTTGGGGATATAATCCAGCGCATCCATTTGCAATAGAATCAGCATATGGTGGACCCGATGCTTTCAAAGCATTTGTAAAAGCCTGTCATCAAAAGGGAATTGGTGTTATCCTTGAT
The DNA here is from genome assembly GCA_016715105.1 of Saprospiraceae bacterium. Classification (GTDB taxonomy): domain Bacteria; phylum Bacteroidota; class Bacteroidia; order Chitinophagales; family Saprospiraceae; genus JADKBO01. The sequence continues at coordinate 8,855 of JADKBO010000028.1, forward strand.
GTGGTTTATAATCATTTTGGCCCCTCAGATATGGACCTTTGGCAATTTGACGGCTGGTCTGAAAATGATAAAGGAGGCATTTATTTTTACAATGATTGGAAATCAACTACTCCATGGGGTGACAGTAGGCCCGATTATGGTAGACCCGAAGTAAGGTCTTACATCCATGATAATGCCATGATGTGGTTACGTTCTTTCAGATGTGATGGATTGAGGATGGACATGGTTCCATACATCAGAAATGTACATGGTGACGAATCTCCAGATGCTTCCCTGGAAGAGGGTTTTACTTTATTAAAGTGGATCAATGACTCTATTCATGCTGAATTTCCTCATAAAATCACCATTGCAGAGGACTTACACGGTAATGATTTTATTACAAGCAGTACTGCTGATGGAGGTTGTGGATTTAGCGCCCAGTGGGACGCAGATTATGTACATCCTGTACGGCAAATGTTAATTGCTGGAAATGATGAAGAAATCGAATTCGAAAATATTTTTGCCACGCTATCCAAAAAATACAGTGATGATACTTTTAAGCGAATAATATATACAGAGTCACACGACGAAGTTGCCAATGGTAGCGCAAGAATAACTACGGAAGTTTGGCCAGATGATCCTCAAAATTATTATGCTGTCAATAAAGCGGCCTTAGGAATATGCCTGACTCTCACTGCTCCTGGAATACCCATGTTGTTTCAAGGGCAAGAAATGTTGGAAGACCAATGGTTTGATGATCAAGACCCTTTAGACTGGAGGCTATCAAAATTGAATGCTGGGTTTGGCAATATGACCAAACATCTCACAGACTTGAGGGCCAATAGACATGGAAATACAAAAGGATTGACTGGTGGACATTTCCAGATCATACACTCAAGTATTGAGGATAAAGTGATTGTTTTCCAACGATTTTACGAAGAAGCCGACCAAGACGGAGTTTTAGTCGTTTTTAATTTTTCAAGTAAAAGTTTTGACAATTATAGCTTCCAAAGTCCGGTGAACACAGAAGTTGAACAAGTTTTTTGTTTAGGGAATAAAAAATATCACAAAGAATTACAACCTGAAAAGGACCCTCACTACTTTGAAATCATAGAAGATCAAGATGGCCGAAGGATAAATTTTCACTTAAGTCCTTTTGATTGCCAGATATTGGCAGTAAAAAAATAAAATCTATTCCTTGCAACACATTTATGAGCAAAATCTCAATTTCCTTACATAAAAGCCATTAGTTTTAGAACAACTTTAAAGAATTGTCCTTGATAAACTATATAGAAAACAATAAACCATGAGACTACTCAATCAAACTTGTTTGGTAACAGGATCGAGTTCTGGCATAGGAAAGGCCATCGCACGAAAAATGGCCATGGAAGGTGCTAATGTGATCATCAATTACTACAGCGATAAAACTTCCGCTGAAGAACTGGCTCATGATTTGGAAGAAATTTCCGTGGATAATGAAATGATGGTTGTGAAGGGTGATGTTTCCAAACAAAAAGACGTAGATAATATACTCAGAAAAACGATTGACAAATTTGGCGCTTTAGATATTCTAGTTTCCAATTCAGGAATACAAATAGATGCACCCTCACACGAATTAACGCTCGAGCAGTGGAATCGAGTAATAGACGTGAATCTCACGGGGCAATTCCTTTGTGCTCAGGCTGCAATCAAATGTTTTCTCCATCAAGGGATCAGACCGAATATATCCAAAGCAATGGGAAAAATCATCCACATGAGCAGTGTTCATGAAATCATACCCTGGGCTGGGCATTTGAATTATGCATCCTCCAAAGGTGGCCTGTTGATGTTGATGAAATCTTTGGCATTGGAATATGGTAAAGACAAGATTAGGGTCAATAGTATTGCACCAGGGGCCATTCAAACGGCCATCAATGAAGAGGTTTGGTCGTCTAAAAAAGGAATGGAAAACTTATTGAAATTGATTCCATATGGTCGAATAGGCCAAGTTGAAGATGTAGCAAATGCAGCTGTGTGGCTTGCATCTGATGAAAGTGATTATGTGACAGGCACCACAATCTTTGTTGATGGAGGAATGTCATGCTATCCAGGATTTCTAGACAATGGCTAATATAATATGAATGTTTAACGACTATGGAATAACTCAAAAAATTAAATTATTCATGGAAGAAAATGAATCTTTAAATATTGCAATCATTGATGATAATGAAGGTGATATCATCATCATAAAAAAGCACTTACAAAAATATTTTCCAAATGCGGCTTTTGTGACAGCTGACTCCAAAAAGCATTTTTGGAAAAATACAATGGATGGAGCCTCACATTGTGATAAGCGATTACAACTTACCTGATTGTACAGGATTGGATCTGCTTTTGTATACCAAACAACATTATCCCTCTGTACCTTTTGTATTTATCACTGGCATGCTCAATGATGAAGAAAAAACTGCCGAAGTAATCTTAAATGGCGCTAATGGTTACATTTTAAAACAAAACGTAAGCACCGTAGGTCCAAAAATACATTTTGACAAAAAGAACAATCAAAGCTTTTAGAGATTGTTGCTGAGTTGGAAACAGAAATCAAGTTTTTAAAATTTTAGTCAATTGTAACTTTTAATCATTGTGAAAGAAACTTTAGCAAAAGAAAAAAAAATACTCAACTCCACCTTTATCACTATTTTTTCCCTAATAGTTCTTCTATCAGCCATTCTATTATTATCCCTTGTTGAAAATCATTATGTCAATAAATTGAAATTATCAAATGATATTCATTATGATGTATACGATTATTTTGCCTTTATCAAAGATGCGGAGCTTGGGCAAAGGGGTTATGCCTTAACTAGCGACGAAGCTTATTTAGTTGATTATTATAATGCCTTAGCAAAAATTGAACAAAAGGAACAAGAGATAATATTGGCAATCCAAAACAATAATGCAAGAACCCTGGAATTCAAAGAAATACTTGCTTTGAAAGAATTAAAAATGCAGGAGCTAGTTCACACAGTTTCTTTAGTAAAAGTCGGTAAAATAAAAGAAGCTTTAGATACCATTGATAACAATTTAGGTTTAGCATATATGACGCGACTTCGATCTCTCGTTGGTGATTTCAGAGCAGATGAAATATTGATAACATCTCAGTTAAGAGAAAACTATTATTTATATAAAAATATTATTTACATACTATTTGTGGTAGCATTGATTGTCACTGGGTATAATTATTATAATTTAAGAGGACAAATTACTCCATTAATTAGCCATTTAAAATATGTAAATGGTAACCTCCAACAAACCATTACTGAAAAAGAAGCAGAAATACAAGAAAGAGCTAGAGTAGAAGCTGAAAATTCCAAATTGCTTACTCATTTAAATCAAAAAAATCAAGAGCTCAATCACTTTGCCTATATCGCGAGTCATGATTTACAGGAGCCATTACGGACTATCAAAAACTTCATTCAACTATATGAAGAGGAGTATGGAGACAATCTCAACGAGGAGGCAAAATCCTATTTTGATTTTATCATCAAGGCCAGTAATAGAATGTCCACACTTATCCATGGATTGTTGTTGTATTCCAAGATTGGTTCATCAGCTTCCTTTTCAAAAAATGACATCAACCAATTATTAGAAGAAGCTAAAGAGAATTTAAATTCGCTTTTGGAAGAAAGAAATGTCATTATTGAGGTTGCAGATTTACCCACTATTGATGTTTACAAAATCGAAATGGTGCAACTTTTCCAAAATCTTATACAAAATGCAATAAAGTTTTGTCCAAACAAACAACCGCTCATTCAAATTGGTTATAAGGAATTACCAAATGAGTATGAATTTTTTGTTTCCGATAATGGTATAGGAATGGATCAAAAAGATATACAAAAAATATTTAATATGTTTGCAAGGCTCCACAATGAGAAGGAATACGCAGGGCAAGGTATTGGTTTAGCATTTTGCAAAAAAATTGCAGAGCTTCATGGAGGTAAAATCAGCGTAGAAAGTCAATTGAATAAAGGAACTACATTTTATATAACCATATCCAAAAATGTGGAGCATGTTTAAAAAATTACAAAAAATATTGCTTGTAGATGATTCAGAATCAGATAATTATATTCATGCAAGAAAGATTGCAAAAGCTGATGTGACTGATGAAATCATTGTAAAATATAGCGGGATAGAAGCATTGAATTACCTTTGTAATAAAAATAGCGAAGAAGATTATCCCAGACCAGAATTGATTTTTCTAGACATCAATATGCCTGGTATGAATGGTTGGGAATTTATGGAAGCTTACGACCAAATAGAAGAAAAAATGAAAGCAAATGTTGTCATAACCATGCTCACTACTTCTATCGCAGACTCCGATAAAGAACTAGCTTTGAAACGTAGTGACATCAATGCCTATGAAAAACAAAACCATTGACAGAAAAAAACTTTGGAATATTCTGGAGAAATTTTTTCCTGAACGGTTTGTGGACGAAAATAAATGATAATTGGGTAAAGGTAGAATGAGTTTATGAAATTGACCAACGTAAATAAGATTGTCATTACCTTCAAAATAAAATAAAAAGTGTGAGACAAACACAATCATTTATCCCACACTTCAAAAAAAGTTTATATCAATTAAAGACTTACTTTCCCATGTTCATCTTTACTCTCTTCATAAGCCTCTCCAGTCACTACTGCCTTTGCCATTTTAATTAATTGTACAACTTTCCAGTCGGGGCTATCCCAATATTCTGCTTCTGTAGGGACAAATTTTATTAGCGCTAAATTCGAACTATTAGGCCCATCTGGAAACCAAGCCTTGGAAAAAAAATTGAATAATTCCTCCTTTTTTATAGGATCAAGCACTTCATAAGCGTGTCCCTTTATGTTTACAAAAGTATCATCGCTAGGGATAGAATAGGATAACGTCACCTCAGAATCTTTATTTAATTCATCTACTTTAGTCGATTTATTGTCTGTAAAAAACCAAATGTTCCCATTTTCATCATAAGAATTGGTGGCCATTGGTCTTATTTTTATTTCACCTTCGTCAGATTTAGTTATAAACATACAGGTCCTCATTTTATCAATGATGTTTTTCACTTTATCATGTTGTGCGTTCATATTTTGCGCTTTTATTTATTATTAGAGCGATTAAAAGATTGATTTTGTTCATTTGCATAAAGCAAGAAGAGTATAAATAGTCTAATAAGAAAGCGAACCTGCAAGGTGTAAACCTCCCAAATTCGCTCAATTGTTAAATATTTAAACTTTAGAAATAATGGAATTATTTGCCATTTATTTCTTTTCGCAATTTATTTAAATCCCATAAGCCAAACCAATATTGAATCCTACGGTTCTATTTTTAAGATCATTGATACCCAAAGTATTGATATCTGCCAAATTTGTCAAACCTAGATCTGCTCTTAAATCCACATTCAACCAAAGTCTAGTACCTACTCGATAATTAAACCCCAAACCTCCCATGGCACCAATTTCAAAACTCCTATAACTAGATTTGATATCTTGGTCTCTTGTATTAGCACTCAATAAATACCCAGGAGAAAATCCCAATTCTAAGCGAGGTCTGAATGCATCGCCCAATTTATTGAAGAAGAATTTGTACAAAATTGGAACCTTGAGATAATTAAGGTTGACATAAGAATTCGACACATTTTGAGCTTTGAATCCCTGTTGCGAATACAACAAGTCTACTCCAATACCAGACGTTTCATTGAGACTATAAGTTGAGGTAAGTCCAAAAACCAAACCTGGATTTATGTCTGTAAATTCATTATTAACATTTGCAAAATTGATCCCAATTTTAGGGCCTAAAGAAAAATTATCATTGGATTGTGCGCTTAAACTCAATCCACAAAATGCAATTATGCAAGCAAAAAATAGTTGTTTCATAATAATTTGATTAAATGAAATTAATGGTAATGGTTGGTGATAAATCACCTCAATCAATGTAATTGGTTATTTTGTGGTCGAGTCTTTTTTCAATTGATCGTTTGCAACTAGTACAATCTCCACTATTCTGTTGAGTTCTTTGCCATGGTCCGTTTTATTTGTTGCAACGGGGTCACTTTCTCCAGATCCCATAGATTTCAATCTAGCGGAAGAAACATTATTTTCATTTAAAAAGGATAAAAACAGCATTGGAACGATTTTACGGACAGTTTCTGGTTGTAGGCGCTATCGCCATCACTATCTGTATGTCCCAAAATATTGACGTGGGTATCTTTATATTCGGTAAGCGATGCTGCTAGTTTAGAAAGATTAACTTTGGTAGTGGACTTTAAAGCATAACTATCAAAATCAAATAGCAAGCCTGAGTCAAAACTGACCACTATGCCCTCTCCTACTCTGACAACTGTAGCATCATTGCCGAGATCATCAGATATATCACGAGCAGCTTTGTCCATGTAACTGCCGATGATGCCACCAGAAAGTCCACCAACTGCGGCCCCAAGAATAATGCCAACAGCTCTATTTTTCTTAGTTAATAATCCTCCCGCAGTTGCTCCTACTGCGCCACCAATAATGGCACCTTGAGTTTTTTTACTTGTATTGCATGAACTGAAAAATAAAATTGCAGCCAAGCAATAAACAAACAATGACTTCATCACTTTGTAATTTAAATGTTAAATAAAATAAGAAAAAAAAGAAGTGAATACAATATTTTATATTGTGTCAAGATGGGAATCCACCTCTTTCTAGATTGATTCTGATATGGACTATCTAAGATTGATTAAGAATGTCGTATAAAAATATCTATTGCTCCCATCTCCATTTTGAAATTGGAAATTGCCAACTTCTTTATTTGTAAATTCAATATATGGGGTGAACCCAAAATTATAACCCAATTCTATGCCGAATTGCTTTACTGGGTTTATAGTTGCTTGGACTTGACCAGACATAGTGAAATTTTTATTTTCAAAATTATCACTTAAATTGTCTTTCATCAAAAATCCTGCTTGCACACCCCCTCCAAATGAAAATACTGAGTTTGGCAAAATTTTGATTAATACTGGAATACCAATGTAATCTCTATTGAGCTTAAAGTCAGCAATTGGAGTTTCCAACACTGATGTCAATCTCTGATAAGTAATACCTGGCTCAATCCCTATGACATCAGTAAAAAATAATTGGTAATGTAATCCAAGATATAAATTTGGCTTGGAAGTTACATCAAAAAGCGCATTGTCATTGAGGTTTAAATCAGCGTAAGTTGCTCCTATTTTGATGGATGGCTGAGCCCATGCAGTGATGGTAGTAAAAGCCATAACAAAAAGAAGTATTACTGTTTTGATTTTTAAATTTCTCATGATTACAGCTTATTTAATAGTTTAAGACGATTAATACTACTGCTACAATTAGCAATAAAGGAATTAAATTACCCACAACAGCGCCGAATCCTATGAATCCAAACAACCATCCAACGATGAGTAAAACAATGATTATTGATACGATATCTCTCATAATAATAAAAATTTGATTTGTTTATAAATAGATTATTTCTTTCTGAATATGACGGCAACAATGATCAAAACAACTGCCACTCCTACCCAAAATAAAGGGTTTTCAAATATTGCAGGTGAATCATTGCCATCGAGATCTACATCAATGTCAAGACCTTTCTGAGCTACAAGCATCACGGATGCGAGCATTGAGAAAATAAAAATTGGTAACTTAAAAATCAGCTTGTTCATAATTTTGTATTTTCTAATTAATAGCTTGAGAAGAGAAATATGTTCTATGAAATAATATAAATTTTCAGGAGCTCAATTTGCTGCAATTTTATATCGTTGTATCTAATTAATATACTGCATTTTATACATTGAATAGTTTAATCATATTTAGAATACTGTAAATAATAATTTTAAAGCTCAAAATAAATTAAGAGGTGAAAATGAATTGCCATAAATTATTTATGCAATATTTTTCTCCATGTTAATCAAAATAAAGCATAATAACTATGCACTTTAAAAAATGTGCAAATCCAATTAGATTATATTCACATTGGCTTCAATAAATTTGTGGCTTGTATTCATGTGAGCTTCCTGATAGAGATTAAATAAAACTGATGATCTGGTACTGATAAACGAGATTTTTGCTTTCAGCTAACAGTTTTCTGCGATCAGTTTGTTAAGCTCATATTATGAAAAATTAACTGGTTTCTAGAATCAACCGCTATTATATCAATACATTCCTCTGCGGCAGGGGTGATATGCATATTCAGCAATCTCACAATTTTACAATTCAACAGTTGTGCAATCCAGCAATAGGGATTATTATTAAAAAAAGGAGCCATTTTATCAAATGACTCCTTTTTATATTGTAATTTATTGTTTCTATTTTGTCACATAAGTATCACTTGGCAATATGCCAAACTCTTCCTTAAACTTTTTACTAAAATGTCCTTTATTGGTATAGCCAAGCATATCTGCTACTTGGCCACAGCTCATTTTTCCATTTTGCAACAGTTTCAATGCATGATTCATCTTAGCACTGATTGCAAATTGCTTGATAGATTTTGAAAACATCAATTTAAAACCTATTTGCAATTTTGTGGGATTAAGACCTACCTTCCTAGCTATTTTTTGCACAGTTGGTGTGTTATTCAAGTTATCAATGATGATATCTTTGGCGTCTTTAACCCTTTCATAGTCTTCAGCAATGAATTTGTAATTACTTGTATTTTCCAATTTTTCTTCTCTCTATATGATTTTAAAAGGTCGTTGATCATGGCAAGTGTTTTTGATTCGAGTTCCATTTTGCGCTCCAAACCCATTTTGAATCTTCCACCAAGTTTAATATGGATTGAGATCATTTCAGGTATCAACGCACTTTGGAAATAGAGCGTTTCTTTGGCTTTAGTGTCTTTGAAAAGCGACACTATTTGTTGAGGAAATGAATTGATGTCACACAAAACTTTTTCAATAAAATCCACTCTATTTACGGCTATGATCACCATCTTCATCACACTATTCCTAGCAATGTTGATTTTGTGAGGTGTATCAGATATAGGTGCAAAAATAGCAGATGTAGCAGCTGAAACTTCTTTGTAAATTTTCTCATCTTCGACTATTACACTATTACTACAATTGAAAAAAAAGTAGATTGGTGGCACTCCATCGTTACTAAAATGAAGTTCTACATCATCTTTAAGCGTACAATTCATGACAATCGCACTGACTCCATGTTCTAAATCGATGCCTGTCATTTTACCAATTGCATTTTCATGCTCAAGATTGATTATAACTTCTCCGCAAGCTATTTCAAACTTTTGCTTGAATGCCTGGCTCAATTGCTCAACCCCTCTTGCCAATCTGTTGTTTTCATTAATAAGTCTATTTTCATGAACTTGTTTTTTGATTGTTTAACCAAAACTCTTATATAAGGCTCTGTGCTAAAGACCTTTCATTAGGCAAATTGTTCGAAACGAAATAAAAAAAAAACAATTTCTTCTTCTCTCGGTCCTAGAAACACCAATTAAAAGTCCTTTACACAAATCTATATACGAGATGAAATAAAGTTTTGGATCTCAAAAAACAAATTTTTTATAAAAATATAATTACTTTCAATACAGGAGATGCAACTGACTATAAATCTCCTGAATAACAGTCCTTTATATATTATTGTGGGCCTTAGACTCGAGTAAATGGCCCATTTTATCATTGAGTAAAAAGAAATCGTCTTTATTAGCTTCTTCTTTTTTTTGTTTTTCAGCTTCATTTTTTTTGGATGCCAGCAATTTATGTGTTAAATTGGTAATGGTCTTTAGGTTGTTTTTCAGAACAAAACCAGAAGCTGTATTGAAAATAGCAGCAGACTCTATGAATTCATGTTTTAACGAATGGGCGACAAATACAAAAGGAATGGCAAGTTTATTTGTGGTCTGGATACAAAACTGGATAGCGTTGATCTTTGGTAGCGCATAGTCACAAAAAATGATATCTGGTCTTGTCCATTTTAACTTTTCATCAAATTCTTCTTTTGATCTACAAACCAAAAAAATAGAATTTTTAAATTCAGACAACAATTGCTCCTTTAATGGCTAAGATATCTTCTTGATTTTGGTCAGCTATTAAAAAAGTAGGATTACTAAACATAAAGGTCTTTAGAAAATTTAGTTAGGTAAAAGACTATCTTTTCTTTGGTGAATAAAGATCTACGTCTATAAAAGACAAATTACGGACTAATAAAGCTACGTCATTATACAAATCGGATTAATGGAAGCTCTTTTTGAAATAATAGCATTTTTTAAAGAAACTATGATCTAGTCTTTGTCGATACTATCAAGAACTTCTTTTTTTGAAAATGTACCTTCGATACGATTAACAATTTCTTGATTTTTTATAATGATGCATGAAGGCACTTTTCTTATCCTGTACTTTGAAAAGAGTTCTTTATTGTTGTCTGCATCAATAGTTATCAAAGAAATATCTTCCCGATCGTCCACAATCTTTTGACTTACAATATCAACAATTGTTGAAGAACTCACCCAATCTGCAGTAAATACCAATACAAGTGGGCATTTCTCACTATTGGAGATTTCTTTTGAAATCAAATCAGACGGTGTTGTGTTTTCGTAGTAAAATTTTCCCATCTGATTAATATTGTTTTGGATCAATGCCAAGCTTTTTCATTCTAGAAAAAGCGTTTTGTTATTGATTTCCAAAATTTCAGATGCAGAACCCTCTCCTGATACTTTCCTTTGGTAGCTTTAAGTACTTTCATGATGTATCTTTTTGCATTTCATCTAATGAAACATATTGTTCTTCATCTTCATTAATCACCCCTTCAGCTTTATGAAGGAACCAAGAGATCAATAGCATCATCCTTAGATAAAATAACCCTCTTTCTATCGATGTTTCTAACTACGAATATTTCCTGGATAATGGTACCTTGTCAAAAAACCATAATCCTTCTTAGATATATTGATGACGTTTCGCCCGTCTTCTTGTTCGTTTTATTCAAAAATGTTTGATTACGGGTGGAATGTCTTCCTTTCGCTCTCTGAGAGGAAATGTTGAGATATTGAATACGTTGAGCCTATAATATAAGTCTGATCTGAATGTACCTTCGGTAACCATTTTCTGCAAATCTCTGTTAGTTGCTGCAATAACCCTCACATCAACTTTGATGGTGTTGGCATTTCCAATTCTCTCAATTTCACCTTCTTGCAATACTCTCAATAGTCTTGCTTGCAAAGCTAATGGCAACTCACCAATTTCATCTAGGAAGATTGTACCTTGATCTGCCAGTTCAAATTTACCAATTTTCTGCTTGTCTGCCCCAGTAAATGCTCCCTTTTCATGTCCGAATAGCATACTTTCTATTAATTCTGCCGGAATTGAACCACAATTTACCTTCACAAGAATTTTATCAGAACGATCACTCAACTTATAAATAGAGTTGCAAAGTAATTCTTTACCAGTCCCTGTCTCTCCTAAAATTAAAACGGTGGAGGTGGTGTCGGCAACCTGAGCTACCTGTGCAAGTATCTCTTTATAGGCCTTGGATTGAGTGATGATGTCTTCAAATTTGAAGTTTTCAATGCTTTTCAACCAATTGTTCTTTTGGCTTTCAACATCTTCTGTCAGTTTTTCATATTTTAGTAACGCATTCTGAACCGGCTCTCCATAAAGAGCACTGGTATTTTCACCATAAAATTCAATTCTATACCTGGCAGGTGCATACCGAGTGACATGGAAAGTAAGCCGCAAATATCCTTTGATAAATCCTTCCTTTGGAGATTTCATAATCATTTGAAGAACTGCTTCTTAGGGTCCTTTCTCCAAGTTTTATAAAGATTCCATAACGGGTCCCAGGTCAGTTTCTAAAAATAAATCATCCACTTTGACATTCTATCATCACTAGATCATGGAGATAAGTTTTCATGCCTTCATTCATAAAAATAGTTTTTCCTGCCTCATTCAAATAGGCAACTGCATTGTTAGTATTGATATCATAGGAATAAATTTTTCTTTTATTTTCTTCTGCGTCATCAATCTTTGTTGGATTGATATTTATCGCATCCCTTTTGGCAGCATCCGTAATGACATACAAACACAAGTTAAGATCAAGTTTAAATAAGAAGACTTTATTACAATCTAGCGTATTGCCTTCATCTGTTTGGCAATCTATTTTCTTATGCCCGAATCCTGAACTTCATTCCAAATTTTTTCCAAGTCATCATGGAAAATTCTGGGTTGATGTAGAAAACAGAGGGTGGTTGTGTTTTCATTTCTGCAAGAAATAACTGCTCAAGTATACAATGCCTCCATTTTGATCTACCACACAATAATAATCTGGTGATGTAGCACTCAATGTAGCCATTAAAGCATCAACATTGGTTTTTATGACTTGTTTTATCACTTTGTGTATTGGTATTTCTTCTGAAGGTGTAAGATCATAAAATGTTTTCTGCTATTTCAGTTTTTCTGATATTTAATCAATATTATTTTTTATATTTAGCATAAATAATTGATTATCAAATGATTAAATCTTGGCATGAATATCGCATATATGATTTTAAAATAAATAAAATGAATACTTCACCATATGCACTCACAAAGGGACAAAAATCTATTGATTTATCAAGTAGAAAGAAAACTCGATTGGTTTTTTGAAGAACTGATTAAATTTATAAATCAAGAAGAAGATGAAAACTAGGCAAAGTTTACCACTCCTTTAATAAAAACCAAAACCTTTTAACCACCCTACAGAGATCGCTATCTTAGGCAGTGTGTCGTGTGATCCAAAGGAAATTTGATTGATGAGCATTGTTATAAAGAAAACTTGATTGATATAATAGAGCGACATCGAGGTACAACCCAAGCTCCGCAATGTTAATCGGCGAAGTTATAGATTGAATTTGCAACAAAAAATGGTAGGTTTCCTTGCTGGCATTATTTATTAAAATTAAGAAATGGAATTTTTAGATTATTGAGCATTTGTAGAAGAAACTTTTTCTGCGGCTTCAGCAACTTCTTTATCATTGAATACATCCACAAAAATATCTTTTATTTGCTCAAAAGCTTCGTTTTGCTTTTCATCCCAGTGAGACTCTCCAGTCACTTGGTCTTCCACAACACCTTCTAGCTTATCCAAAAAGAAAAGTGATTTGAGATCACCTTTAGTTGATCAACAATAAATTTATTTTTTGATTGAAGATTGGCTTTATATTCACTCAAAGAGACTTGGGTCACTCCATCCTCACATCCGTAAATGAAATGGCTAAATAATTCGTAATGAATCCATTGAAAAAAGTTTTTGCCAGAATAGCGCTCCAATGAGCAAGAGAATGTGAAAACCCAAACGCACAATAGGGTAATCAATGAGGAGTGATATATGAATTGAGAAAATCACTGCTATCATCAGCATTAAGACATATATGATTGCAACCATGAAAAGATAAAGACCAAGTGTTAGTGATCTGCTGATAACATTCGCATTATTAGCGAGAGTTCTAGTTCTGGTCAACCCAATTCTATTATCGATGTAATTCATCGGCGTATTGATAAATCTTTCCAATATTGGTGAACCAAGTCATTAAGTCAGTTGTTGATAGCAAGTGAAAAACTGCAAAATTTAAAATTAATTAATTATTGCCAAATTGAAATAGAATTATCCTCAAATTGACAAAAGCCAATTAAATTAAGACATTTTGCATTTTTACCTGCATGTTTTTCAAAGCTGCTTCCGCTTCCTGCATTCCCTTTGATTTCATCCAGAAGCCTCAAGAAACTTTTGAATTAATGGTAGATTTTATGATTAGAAGCGAAATCAGCAACACTTTGTTTTTGCAGACTCTTTTACAGAGGCAAAATTATCCTTGGCTGTGTCCAACTTCTCCTTTTGCAAGATCAGCATATCCTGTTGTTGCCTTCAAGTTTTTCATTCAATTCTTTTGCTTTGCGGCTAGTATTTTCCTTGTTTCCTCTTCCCTTTATCAGAATTCAAATAGTATCCTGCTACTGCTCTGCTGCAACTCCGACAGCTATTCCTAAAATATTCTTTTTCATGATATAAATTTTCATTTTTAATAATCAATTCGAAAGTAGAAGGCTTATCTGATATATTTGTTCGATTCGATTTCTCATAATATTGATCAATTTCACTTCAGAATGAACGCTCTATTTATATGAACAAAAAAATGGAGAGAAAAACATTTTAAAAGCATTATAATATTTCAATCATCATTCAAAAAAAATAAACAATGAGCAATATAATTGATGATGCCAAAACATATGTAGAAAATGAAATTTTGGTAAATAAGGAAGATCAACCACAAGAAATCATAAGTAAATATGCAATTTACTCTTCTGGACTAGGAATTTTCCTCAGAATATTCTTTCTTCGCCTCATTGGGCTTAGTGGTTTATAAAATGGTGGATGACTCAATAACTTTTACAAAGAAAACGGACGATAAATCAAGATCATCGTTTTTTCAGTATTGCAGGTGCTTGGTTTATGTTACAGTAAAAACCGTTTTTGATGCTTTTTTTGAAAAAGTACCTCAATTAAAGATGTTGTCTTCCATGGTCTCAGGTGCACTTTTAGCACATTTGGTCATAACGATCACCGGTAAAATTGCAAATGGGATTCTTGCATCCAATAAACAAATAGAAGACCTCAAATTAAAAATGGTTGATGCTCATTTAGGGAAATGGCCTCTTCGGGAGATTTAAAAAGGAAGTGATTGCTGCTTTCACTGATCAAAAAAACTTGCTTCTCAAATAATCTTTAACCCACTAAGACCGAATCCATAAAGGTCTCCACTTTTGGCAAACATCTTGTCGACTTTACTTGCTACTTTGGGATCTGGAATCAATTCTGGTGCATGGTGATTCTTGATTCTTGCATCGATGATTAAAGAACCAGTGCATCCCCAGTGTTTATGTTCTGAGAAAGCTCCTACGCCATAAATATCATGTGAAGGATTGCTCCTAGTAAAAGTAACCCACAAAAGTTATTGAGGGTTGCTGCACCAAACCCGCATCATCGCATAATCAGAATCGAATTGGAATCCTCGAGTGATATGGTTGATAAGTGCTCAACAAGTTTCTTAGAATTTCAAATTCGGCTTGCTGTTGGCTTACCCATTTTTTGTAAGATAAAACATCCAAACCCAAGATGGGAAAAAGGCAGCTTTACTTCTGGTAGACTACGCTCTAAATTAATCTCCTTCCACAATGATCTTTTAATTGCTCCTCGGCAAGCTAACAACCAATTTGACCCCGTATCTCAACCCGAGCCAGAATAATCCAAAGTATCAATGGCGGTTTTGGCTTGAAAGTGTAAATCTCTGCGCTAATCTACCCTTTGCAAAAGTGCTGAAAAAATGGGTTGATGGTGTGCACTGATTTTGGGATCGTCGTTCTTCGCTGCCATAAATAAGTACTTTGCAAGTGATGTTTGTCCTGAACCACAAAACAGACGGTCGGGTACGGTCAAGATTTCTCCAGGGCCCCTTTCTGAAAGGCATACATCTTTCTTTCCTACCGCCACACTACGGGTGAACGCCGGCTGCGTCTACTGCATTGATGGATACTAAACCAAGGAAACCCCGCTCAGGACAAATCATCAACCAAATTATGGATGAGATATCCAAAACAACCGTTTTCCTGAGGCGGTCTTCCTACAACCTAAAACGCCAGCAAGCGCATCCCTTCTGTGGCAAACTCCATCGACCTTCATCACTGGAAATTCATGTTGCAAAACTGTAATAGAAAATATGGTCACCAAATGGACCTTCAGCATTTTTCGGTCCCTTTGAATGGTACCAGTGATGACAGAACACTGCGTCTGACGAAAACAATGTGCCTGATCGTCCTTGAAATATCTAATCTACGACCTGCCACAACATACCAGCAAAGGTCAACCTGTTATAGTTTCTGGCATAGGCATGATGGCCGAAAATGCATGAGCAGGACCACCTGACAAAAATGCACACCTGAATGGTTCGTCACTCATTATATAAAGTGCGGTGATTGCCATTACTCGATGTGTTTGATAATGAAGGCCAATTTCTTCATCCAATTGATAATCATTGCCGCTCAGTTGTATGCGGTATATACCCAGATTGTTTTGCATGATAGGCTTGTACTCCTATGCTATTAGAATATTTGGAGCATGGTTACAAAAGCACCACCATCCATTGGCCAAGACTTGACTCAAAGGAAGCTTTATTGATTTGTGTTGTTCCATAAGCACCTGGCTTATTAAAAGTAGGAACGGATGGGTAAAGCTGTCAGGGCTGTAAAAAGGAGCACCCAAATATTTGAGTGGCGAGACTCCTAAAAAAACGGGATGGGTCAGCCTTCAATTCTATGACCTTTTTAATTTTATCATAGGTTTTCCTAAATAAAAAATCCGTTCTTTCGTAAGTACCATAAATATTGGACACCGCTTGAAAAGGGCTTCCTTTCACTTTTTCGAATAGGATAGCCGGACCTTTTTTATCAAAAATCCTTCGATGAATTTCTGCAACTTCTAAGTCACCATCTACCTCAGATTTGACCCGAATGAGCATTTGGTGTTTCTCCAAATCTATTACATTGTTTTCTTAGATTTTTGTACATAAACATTTCTTTACGGCCATTTGTACCACTACAAACAAAACATCTGTTAAAAAGACTGAGAAAACTCAACGTTTTTTTGTTATATAAACGTCAAAAATAACCGAACAAACCCTATTTTTTCAAATCTCTAGGCCCCTTTATCTTGCATCAATGGAATATTACACGTAGAACACATAGCACAGTTGCTCGATGGAACCGTGTAGAAGGAAATCCTGCTTTAAAATACATGCCCTCTTCCAAGATTGAAGAGGGTTTTGAAGGCCCGATTGCGTTTCTGTCTAATCCAAAATATGAACACTTTTATACAGTACTAAGGCAAGTGCTGTATTGATTTCAAAAGAGATGGTTTTGCTGGAAGATGCTCTATGCACTCTGATCAGAGTAGACAATGTCTATGAACTCTCGAGTGTTTTGTTGACATTTCAAGATGATATCAACTCAGGATCAGAGATTTCCGAATTGGCTTTTGTAGACCAAATGGCACAAAATTGGAAAAATAGTGGAATCGGTAAGTTTACATCAGTAGGGAAAATTTACAACCACTGGAGATAATTGCACAATTGGAGACCAAGTCTTTATAGACAACAAGTGAGGATTGTAATAACGCATTGATATATCCTGGCGTAAAAATATACCAAAAGTGCCATTGGTAATGATTGCATCATTCACGCCAATACTGTCATAGGAAGTGACGGTTCCGGATTTGTATTAAAGGAAGATGGCACTTTTCCAAAATTGCCCAAATTGGTAATGCCGGTTGGCTGAGGATAATGTAGAGATTGGAGCT
>JADKBO010000029.1 GCA_016715105.1 Saprospiraceae bacterium
AATATCGATTATGTTGATAGTTTTCAAGCTGAGCTTATTGATGTCCAAAATAAAATCCATGCAATTGATGCCGCAAAGCGTTTTTCTCGAGTGGTCCAAAATGGGTGGGAAAGTTATTTGACCTCGTGAAATAAATTGTCTCGATTTTCGGCCTTAAAACCGCTGGAGATCACAAGGATAGAGTAAGTCAATTGGAAAACTTCAAATGGCAAGTTGGCGAACAATTGGGCTTATTTAAAGTGTATGGCATTAATGATCGTGAAGTCGTCATGGGCGAAGATGATAAACACTTGAATTTCAGAGTATCGATGTTTTTGAATGAAAAACCAGGTGATCCCGCGAAAAAACAACTCACCATTTCAACGGTTGTCCAGTTTAATAATTGGTTTGGAAAACTCTATTTCTTACCTGTGAGGCCATTTCACAAAATAATTGTACCAGTAATGTTGAAGGGAATTATCAAACAATTAACTTTGAAAAATGGAAGAGGGTGATTCGAAATCCTATTTACCAATCAAAAATATTTGATTATTTTTGTAAATCAACATTCCCCTGTGTCAAAATTTAGGAATAAATATCGAATAGAATCTGTTAGAAGACCCAATTGGGATTATGCTTCGAATTCGTTGTATTTTTTAACCATTATAACCCAATACCGGGTTTGTTACCTAGGGGAAATTGAAAATGACGAAATGCAATTGTCGGATTTTGGCAAAATTGTCGAAAATGAATGGTTGAAATCATTCAAAATCAGGAATGAATTGGCATTGCATGAATATATATTGATGCCAAATCATATTCATGCAATTGTGGAAATTAAAAACGAAAAATGCGATATCCAAAAATCGCCAGAAATGATGGATGGGGGTGTAGAGACGCACGGCCGTGCGTCTCTACACCCCCATCCGCCAATGCCTTTCATTGGTCATTCGCCATCCAATTGGTTACCAGACGATTATTTTGATTTTCCATCCATAAAACGAAATCCACCAATTCGTTTGCCAAAATCCATTTCATCATTTATTGCGGATTTAAATCTGCCGTAAATTCCAAAATTGATGATTTTATTGACAAACAAAATTTGATATTCGTAAATTCAATAGGACGAACCATTTTTTTCAACCGAATTACCACGACCACATCATCAGGGACGATTTTGAATATTACAACATTCAAAATTACATCAAAAACAATCCAAGCAACTGGGGAAAAGACATTTTGAAAGGGTAACGTTTTTTTATTAAACCCATTTTTTAAAAAAAGCATTTCTACCTAATTAATAGCTTATGATCAAAAATTTCGTCAGCATTGAATTTTAAAATTCTACTTTTGAAAACATCATTCATTTAAAAAAACAGACCGTGCAGCTTTTAGAACTATATAAAAAAATGTTGCCCTACATTCTGCCCTATAAAAGAATGGTCGTTGCAACCTTGGCTCTTACTTTTGTAGGTTCATTTGCAGCTCAGGTCAATGCCTTAATTCTAAAATATACCGTAGACTCGATCAGCGTTTTGATGGTGGCAAGAGAACCTTTGTCAAAAGGATTTTATCTACTTGGTACCATCACCATTATTTTGCTCTCTAAAGAATTGATCAATTCTGTGGTCCAATTCGGTCAGAAGTTTTATGGAGAAAAGCTCAGAATTTTTATAACACGCGATATTTCCCAGTCCATAGTTGAAAGAATTCTCACCTACCGCATGGAGTTTTATACTTCAAAGGA
Source organism: Saprospiraceae bacterium (assembly GCA_016715105.1). Lineage (GTDB taxonomy): Bacteria > Bacteroidota > Bacteroidia > Chitinophagales > Saprospiraceae > JADKBO01. The sequence goes on from JADKBO010000029.1 coordinate 1,727, forward strand.
AAATGAAAGTGGTAAACTTCAGACCCGTATAGACTTGGGAATCAGTAGTTTGACAAGACTGGTACAGAATTTTTTCATCGATATATTACCTTTATTTGCCAATGCCATCATGGCTTTGATTTTGATGTTTTATGCCAATTTTTATGTCGGCATGGTCAGTCTTACAATCATCCCCATCTATTTTTATATCAGCCAATTGCAAGCCGATAAGCTCAGTGGTTTTAGAAGACGGATGCGCAACTACAGAGAAACTAAAAACAATGGCATCATTACATTGATTGAATCGATTACTGTGATCAAATCATTTGTGCGTGAAAAATTGGAGGCCAAAAGACACCAAGATATCCAATTCGAAATGACGGAAAATCAATTAGTCACTCGAAAAACCAGTTTCATATTTGAAAGCATCAAAAGTTTTGTGGAACAAATCGGAGTGGTGATCATCATTATTTTGACAGCCTATTTTGTTTTGAATGGATCTATGACTATCGGGGCCATCATGTTTCACATCATGCTTTTCAACAATGTTTCTGCACCGATAAGGCAATTGCACAGGATTTATGATGAGGTGAATGATGCACTCATATATTCAGAGGGATTTTTTGACATCATTGAATCTGATCACCAAAAGGAATCCAGTGGCACATATAAACCTGACAAAATCAAAGGTTTCATTGAGGTGAGGAATGTGGACTTTACGTATCCTAATGGTACAAATGCCTTATATGATGTGAGTTTTTCAATTAAACCGAATGAGACCTCAGCGCTAGTCGGTTTAAGTGGTGCTGGAAAAAGTACGATCATCAATTTGTTGGATAAGTTTTACCAACCGACGAAGGGAAGTATTTTCTTAGACGGCATTGATCTGAATTTGTATGACACCAATTTTATCAGGAATAACATTGGTTTGGTATTGCAAAAAAATCACATTTTCAAGGGCACCATCAAAGAAAATATCATGTATGGCAAACCCGACGCAACTGAGCAGGAAATTACAGAGGCTGCCACTAAAGCATACATCCATGAACAAATATCTGCACTTCCTCAGGGATACGAATCAGATGCAAATTTGCTTTCAGGTGGACAACAACAGCGAATTGCCATTGCCAGATTATTTTTAAAGAATCCGCCAATCATTTTTTTGGATGAGCCAACAGCCAGCCTTGATGCCATAGCCACCGAACAAATAAAAAAGTCATTGGATGCAATAAAAGAGGGCAGAACCGTAATCATCATTTCTCACAGCATTTCTCAAATCATTGACGCAAAAAACATTGTCGTTTTGGAAAAAGGAAGATGTGTAGAAATAGGAGATCATGAATCTTTATACGATTTGAAAGGCACCTATTTTCAGATATTTACTGCCATGACCAATAGTTTGAATATTGATAAAATTAATCAAACCATGGCTTAAATACCTTGCCTTTAAAGACGTTTGATTTGCTTTTTTTCAAGATTTAATTCTATGAATTCCACCCATTCATCTTTATCGTTTTTACTGTACCATTTACCCACAATACTTGTATTCTCTGTATCGATGCTTCCATGAAATTTTAAGCCATCTCCGCTTATTTCAAAAATACCATTGGATATTTTACTGCTCATCGTACCATCCTCGCCATTTGAATTAAAGTAATGCATCGTTGCCAATTCATTTTTTTCATCCATCTTAATGATTTCAAAAGTTTCACTTTTTTCTTTGCCCATTTTCACGTCAGCCTTATGCAGTATGTATTGACCATTGAGCATCCATTCATAACTATCGACTCCGACTAGGTTTAAATTTTCGTGTTCTGTTTTGATAATTCCAGTGGTTTTCCATAAACCGATTAACCTTGCAAAATTGCTTTTTTGAGTATTTTCCATTTTTTAATGCTAATGATTTGGATTAAACGTGATGGGATATGGAATTTGTTTGGTCAGGGTTTGAATATAAAATACAGTTCACTTTAATAAAAAATAACTTTTGCATCAATATTATTTTAAAGAACTGTATGGTTCTTTTTGGTCAACAGTCCAATATTTATCGTGTTTTTTTGTACAAAGGATAGATTCATTAGATCGTAAAGATCATTTATTTTAAATTTATTGTTTGGATATAGACTCTTTTCTTTGAAATAAGTATCCCAACCAAGTAGCAATAGTTTAAAAATTTCCCAGTCAATACTCTTTGGATCGATTACTTCATCTGTGTTCAATCGGGTTTGAAATATATCCAAGAACATTTCAATAATTTCTGTTAAATTATTTTTTTCTGAATTGCTTTTTATGGTATTTTTTCTTTACACCTTTACTAATATCATGGATTTTAGAATTGAGTTGTTTCACAAGTTTTTCACTTGGCTCATTCCAATACACTATGTCTTTTTTTAATTTCGCAATTTTGACTTCGTCTTTCATCAATTCTTCTAAGTCAATAGAAAGGTAAATCTGCAATGAATCCATCATATCTTTATAAGCCTTCCGATTAGGGATAAAAGTATCAGAGATTTGCATTAGAACAAATTCAATTGGGTCATAATCAATATATTGAGTTGCATATTTATTGATTGCTTTGATAGCATTTTTAAAAGATGTTGGATCAGTCAACATTGTCTCAGTAGTGCATAATTCTTCAACGTTAACTCCTGTTACGACTAATTCATCACCTCCAAAATCAGATTCTGACAGTTGCCCATCTCCTAATCTGTACCAAATGTTTGTATCACAAATTATCATAGAATTGTCTTATTAATTTTAAGTTTCCTTTTACGAGTTCTGAGACATTTGAGCATCGAATTTCTGAATTTACAACCGTTCAAAAATGCAAAAAATATTCAAATTTATTTTAAGGTCCTAGTTATCAGAAAATCTAGCCAAAGAAAATGTGAATTGATCAAGCAGTTTTACCAGCTTTTACGCTGGATCTGGTTTATAAAGTTTAACATAATGTGCCATTAGTCGTTTACTATCTGTTGGGAAGGTTATATTCATAACATCTCTTTGATCAATATCACTAAAAACTCCAACCCCAAACTTGGGATGAACCACAGTGGAACCGTTTTTTAATTCTCGCAACTCTTCAAGAGTAAACCGTTCTAAAAAATCTCTATGTTTTCTATATGTGATTATGACGAGGAATTTCCCAATTTTTTCTCTAAATATTTTCCTATATTCATCTTCCTATCCTTGAATTTAATTCCTTATGGAATTTAAAATAAGTTCAGTATCTAAACTAATTTTAGTGTTTTCATTCAATTCTGCAGCCTCGATCGACAAAAGTTTTACAAGGGAATTTACCTCTTTACTTCTATTATCATAAGTATTTTTTATTAAGTCCGCCAATATTTCAACCTGCTCTTCAACCTTATCAATTCGCAATTCCGAATCATATTCTAAATCTCTAATACCCTGAATATCAAAGATTCTTGAAGTAATATCATCTTTAATTAAAGTAACTGGCTTATCGAAGGGACTGTCTGATTCCTAATTCGTACAAAACATTTGGGTTTTGAGAACTTAAATCGCAAAGGGCCATATCTGAATCAATTATTTTTCTTATAATATCTAGAACAATATGGTTTGTTGTCTTGATATCATCAGCTCTTAGTGGGTCAAATCCTGCCTTTATTACTGCAGGTTTTATTAGGTGAGTGTACTCTTTTAAAATGACCAAATCTTTATAGCCCTCCTTGTTTCCAATTGGCATTATAATGAAGCATTGTTTTTTGCACGTTATTAATTTTATAGATTCTAACTCAATTATTACTGCCAATCTTAACTATACTCATTTCTACATTAAAGTGGTTATCAAGTAATAATTTGCCTAAAACCTATTAAATAACTATCCTCAAGATTTACTAATTTGGGATAATAGTTATTTTTGATCAGAAGACGAAGGCTTGATAAGTATGGCCTCACAAATATAAGTAATACCACCCATACTTGCCATGATTCAGTAAAATATATATTGTAGGCTTCTTTAGGGGCAAAATTAACACAGTAATAATAGCTTTTCATTCAACCACAACAATCTTCGTCCGCAAAATCTAAAAATTTTCGTTCTGAGCATGCATTTACTTGGTTCTATTTCAACTTACCCATAATTACCTAATATTGATCTCATTTCTATTTTTACGTAAACCCTATATAATACCAATGTTTATCAACTTTCACCACACTTCTTACCTCCAATCCATTTATTCTTTTGTCATAGATGCTATCAATATCTATTTCATCCTTGCAATAAAGCAAACCATAGCCATTGTCCATAAATCTACTCATTACGAACAAATATTTACCTTCTGATCTATCCAATGAAACCTCAACACAATCAAGCATTTTAAAATAATTACATATTGGCTCCTTGATCGATTCCTCTTCAGAAGAATCCAGTGATGGCCTGGAATTTATTTCATTGTTGAAACAAGAGACAATGGTTCGGAAGTAATTTAAGCCGCAATTTTGCCAAAATCCAATATTTCATTGATAGACGATTTATTTTTGCAAGTTAGGTCAATTCGAACTTTAAAAAATAAAATTGAGCAATAAATGGTTTGATAATTCGGTCTTTACATCCCATATTGAAATTGGAATTGATCTATTTTATCGATTCCTTTTCTTACTATACCCTTACCTATGTTTACAGCTGTCAAAGTAGCATTGAAATGAAATGTAATTTTTCTCGTCAGCTTGGCAATTTGTTAGACCTGTAAATTGTTTAGCATCTCTGAAATTGAATTCCTTTGAAATCTTGCTTGTAGCATCTAACCACTTGCATCGCATCCCTTTCAAGATTTGTTGAAAAATACATTGACATATTTGTCACATTCCCAAGACTGTTTAAATATTCCACACAAACCAGCAAGATGTTCCTTTTAGATTCACCGAATTAACAATCAAACCAAACACGAATCTCTCCTCATCCTCATACATTTGTTTAACCCTCCTTTTATCAATTTTTTAGTATTCACTTTGCCAGCAAATTTCTTTTTCCCTCTTCCTGATTTTGAGATCCATTATAAAGATATCTAAGGTTAGCGTCCACTGTAGCCTTGATATAAATTCCATTCCTTGACTAACTACAGAATGTGTATATTCAACTTACTTACTAGTACGCATCCGCTACCAATACAGGGGATAGCTTTTAAATCCTTTGCCAATTCTTAAAATTGTTCAATATATTGGCCCATCATCGTTTTATCATTATTCTTTTTGTTGTGTTTTTATTGAGCTGCATACAGATGATAAGCTGTATTTTGCTTTACATCAATTACGCTATAACAGCCTATCTCTAACCTTTTTCATATCTGCTGCTGCATCCGGAATAAAAATAACAAGCCCAGGTGTACACTTTCCTGATTTACTGATGAAACTTTTGGGTCAAACCCAATTATAAGTTCGTCACTGCATTGATCACTAACAAACTTCGAGTTGAAATCCAGCCAATCAAACTCCTTCGAAAAGTTACTTCTGTAACTACGCTCTGAGTAAGAACCATGTCGTTCTAACTGAAGAAAATTGATCTTACCCTTAATGCTTAGAATTAATAGTAAGATATGAGAAATAAATCTACTTTGAATTACACCAATACCAGACATTTTTAATAAAATTGCATCTATGAGGCAATTGGCTTTGATGAATGCGTAGAATAATCATGTGCTAGATGATTGTTCAGATTGGCTCTGCTAATTAACGCATTCATCTTTTATCTTATTTCTTTCATCTTTTTTCTTCCGAAGTATTGAGAGATGTAATCCAAATTTTTGTTTGCTATTTTGTCTATCTCGCTTGCAAACTTTTAAATATTCTGCCTTTTTCCTTTTCAACATATCTATATAGAGAATATTTCCAAAGTCCGGTTTGGGATAGTCCGTCTAATAAAAACCAGATGAACATAAAGAAACTCAATGTTTTAATCCACCATTTTGCCTTGAAAAATAGTAAGAGAATAATCATTATCAATGCAATAGCCATTTCTGTTGGAATGATCCAAAACTCAGTTCTTGTTCGAATTTCAAATTCAAAGGCATAGAGCAATAAGTAAATAAGCAAGAGTAGCGCAAAAACGCTAAAAAGGGCTTTATTCCTTGTCATAAATTGGTTATGTGGTTTTCTCCATTAAGTACATTCATTTCAAAAAAGAAGGTTAGCTTAGTACTTATGAATATCCAGTTTATAAAATTCTAAACTTAAAACCTGCCATGCAAGTATGCAAATAACTAAACCTATTTCCCATAAAATCAAAAAAATTGGGGTTATAGTCAATTCCTAAATATACTTTTTCATTTAATAGAAAATAAGATGATAAATTTATTCCTATGCCTAGTTGCTGTTCATAAATACCCCCCCTCATACAAATTAGTTGATTCATTATAAATCCCTGAGTTATTAAAATTATAATAGTTTATACTTGGGCCAATTCCCCAATCTGAATCTACTTTTATCTTTTTGATATATTCTCCCCTTACTGAAAAATTTACTGAAGATAAATGCTCCCAATTGTCGCAATCATCAAAACATTCTCCAAAAGGACCATTTAACGATATGACGGAGGAAAAATAATAAGATTTTCCCTTTTTGGTGGTTTTGAGTAAACCCCCACCTAAAGTTATGACACCAAACTTATTTCTCTTATTATCTATTGATTGATAATACATTGATTTCACAATACCCATATCAAAGTAAAACCAATAATTACTCTTATTGGATTCTATTGATTGTGATTTTAAATCAATTTGAAAGAACAATAAAAAAAATATTAAAAGTTGTAATGTTCTCATATTTATAATATCAAAGTGATCATCGATACAAAATTAAAGAGATTCTTTCCTCCCTCACGAAAATTTATCCAAATTCTTACACGGAAAATTAAACGTTGAAAATACAATTATTCGATAATTTTGCTTTTTAAATTGACTATTAAAAACCAATGAACATTTAAATTGCAATATGGAAAGCATACCAACACTTTATGAATGGGCGGGTGACATGCAAACATATCTTCCAAAATGAATTTGATATAGGCTAATGAAAAATATGCATATATTTGTAATCTAATATTTACCCAATGTCAAAATTTAGGAATAAATATCGGATAGAATCTGTGAGATTGAAGGTTATGATTATGGACGAAATGGTGCCTATTTTATAACCATTTGTACAAACAACAGACAGCATTTTTTTTGGTGAAATTAGAGAATCAGAATTATGCAACTCGGATTTGGCAAAATTTTGAAAAATATTGGTTGAAATCATAAATTCCGATGAATGCAATTGGATAATTATAGTCGTTATGCCAGACCATATCATGCTATGGAATTTTGAAAATTGATAAAAACGATCCGGTAGAAACGCGCTTAATCTCGGATCACACCATAGACCAAATAAACGGTTTTTGTTCAGCATAAAAAATCCAATGATTGCCAAAATATTTCCAGAATTATTCGGTGGTATAAAGGAAGATGTGCATATGAAATGAGAAAAATTGATCCAGGTTTTGCCTGGCAATCCAGTTTTTATGACCACATTATTCGCAATGCCAAATCGTTTGAAAATATTCAAAATTACATCAAAAACAATCCAAGCAACTGGGCAAAAGACAAATTGAAAGGATAACCATTTATTATTCCAACACATTTTAAAATGAATTAACCAAAATCAGATGCAGGGAAATTGGTAATCATGAACCTTTTAAATCTATAATGCTTTATTGATAGCTAACAATTCAGATTGATCACATTTTTCACGGCTTTCATCACATCTGAAAAAAAGTACGTTTTTTATGCCTTAATCTTGTATCAAATTAGCACAATGAAAGTAAGGTGGAGAACAGATGAAATGATCATGATTACCCTTCTAGTGGTTTGGGCGTTGGTCGTTATCTTAATAGAGGCATATGAATATGTAATCGGGGCAGGTCAGACAAATTATGAGACAGTATTTAAGGCAAATGGACTAGCATTCATTTATTGGAGAAATGTATTATTTCCTCAAATTGGTGCGGTCTTATTGACTTTTGGCGTTTATTTATGGATCAATCTCATCATCATTCCATTTTTTACAAAAGTAACAGGTGATGATATCGAGCGTATTTTTTCAAAACAAATAGCAAAAGTTGTTCTATCAATTGTCTTCGTAAGTTTTTTGTTTGCGCTGGGGCTGAATGGATTGTCCTACTTTGCCAGACCGCATTTATTTAATTATGGCAATTATCAATTGCTCTCTATAGGTGGTTACAATGACCAGCCATTGGAAAATATATTTTTTGGATTTGATAGGACTTTGGCATTCGTCACCTTGGTTACACTTTTTTGCATGATCCGAGAATTGATCATTTGGTTTTTTGAAAAGACGAATCCAAATAGATCTTTTAGAATTATGGTTTTGAACAATATCATTCCTTTGATATTTCTGTATTTTTTCATACTCATTTTGATCAATCCCTTACATTCTGATTTTGTAGAATATTTGTTTTTTGTAACGCCATTACTTGGATACTATTTGTACTTGATGTTTTGGCTTTTCCCTTTCAAGTCAGAAAGATCATTTTTTGATAAATCGGTGTTGACTCGCTTAATACCTGCCGCCTTTATAGCTATTGTTCCAAGTATATTTTTGCTTTTTGGCTTTGGTCGACCTCTTGTACCCTTTCTGTTTTTATTATTATTACTTTTTGTTGCTACACCTTTATTTTGGTTTATTTATCTACAGCGAAAAGATAAAATCTTACAATACATACACATGGAAACTGCATTGGCTAATTCAGAAGCTAATTTGCAACTCTTAAAATCACAGATTAATCCACATTTTTTATTCAATGCTTTAAACACGCTTTACGGCACAGCATTAAAAGGAGATACAGATCAGACAGCAGAAGGTATACAGAAATTGGGAGATATGATGCGATTCATGCTTCATGAAAATACCCTTGAATTCATTCCCATGGAAAAGGAAATAGCTTATTTGAATAACTTTATAACGCTTCAAAAACTTAGAATACAATCATCGCCTGATATAGTGGTGGAAGACAACATCGATGAGGCTGTTTGCAATAATCAAATTGCTCCGATGTTATTTATCCCCTTTGTTGAAAATGCTTTTAAACATGGCATTAGTTTAAAAGAAAAATCTTGGATTAAAATCAATCTTGTTTGTAGCGAGGACATTGTTACTTTTGAAGTGAGTAACAGTTTACATAAAAGTAGCCATATCCTTGAAAATGGAAAATCAGGTATCGGATTAAAAAACGTGAAAGGTAGACTGGACCTTCAATATCCTGATAATCATACATTAGAAATTCAGGAGAGTGAAAATGAATACAATATAAAATTGATGATAAAATGTTGAAAGCAATTGCCATAGATGACGAACCAATAGCCTTGGATGTAATCAAAAGTTTGATTGATAAAGTGACATTTGTGGATGTTTTGAGATATTTCACCGATGCTTTTGAAGCGCTGGAATTCATGAAACACAACCAAATTGATTTGATTTTTTTGGACATCATGATGCCAGATATCACTGGGTTTGAATTTATAAAGACATTACCCATTCCTCCAATGATCATTTTTACTACTGCTTATTCAGAACATGCCGTACAAGGTTTTGAAATGGATGCAGTGGATTATTTGCTTAAACCTTTTTCATTAACACGTTTTCTCAAGGCATGTAACAAGGCTTATGAACGGCAAGCGCTCAACACTCAAGTGCTCGCAAAACCAAACGTTGAGTCGCATATGTTTGTAAAAAGTGGTCTTGAAAACGTAAGAATAGCATTCGAGGAAATTCTTTACGCGGAGGCTCTTGGCAATTATGTACAGCTAGTATTAGAAAATAAAAAAATAGTAACTAGGTTGACGATGACCGAAGTTGAAACTTTACTTACTTCTTATGGCTTTGTGCGCATCCATCGCTCTTTTATAGTTTCGAAAAAAAACATCCAAAAATTTGATAAAAAAAGTGTTTGGATCAATCAAACGGAATTACCTATTGGCCCCATTTATCTTTCATCATTAGAACAAACCATTTTCAATTTAAAATAAAATAACAATGAAAAAATTGCCAATTTTTTTGCTGGCCTGGACTTCTTTTGCCCAAAATGCTGATAAACAGAAAACCATAAGTTTTTAAAAGATAGTTTTTTTAAAAAGCATAAGGAATATAATTTTATTTCTATATTTTGGTTAGGAAATAATTTTTTGATTAGACATATGTAATTCTGGTCTAGAATAAAATTAAGAAACAGCACATTTGCCCAATGTCAAAATTTAGGAATAAATATCGGATAGAATCGGTGAGAAGACCCAATTGGGATTATTCTTCGAATTCGTTATATTTTTTAACAATTATAACCCAATACCGGGTTTGTTACCTGGGGGAAATTGAAAATGGCGAAATGCAATTGTCGGATTTTGGCAAAATTGTTGAAAATGAATGGTTGAAATCATTTAAAATCAGGAATGAATTGGCATTGCATGAATATATATTGATGCCAAATCATATTCATGCAATTGTGGAAATTAAAAACGAAAACGAAAAATTCGATATCCAAATATCAACAGAAATGCCAGATGGGGATGTAGAGACGCACGGCCGTGCGTCTCTACATCCCCATTCGCCAACGACATCCATTGGTCATTCGCCATCCAATTGGTTACCAGACGATTATTTTGATTTTCCATCCATAAAACGAAACCCACCAATTCGATTGCCAAAATCCATTTCATCATTTATTGCGGGATTTAAATCTGCCGTAAATTCCAAAATTGATGATTTTATTGACAAACAAAATTTGGATATTCGTAAATTCAATAGGACGAATCATTTTTTTCAACCGAATTATCATGACCACATCATCAGGGATGATTTTGAATATTACAACATTCAAAATTACATCAAAAACAATCCAAGCAACTGGGGAAGAGACAATTTGAAAGGATAAAAATAATTTTCCATCACAATAAAAAACATCCCATTTTTTCAAACTATACCCGTTTTCTCCAATTCACACCCCATTTTCTACAACTCACGCACTTTCACTTGTAGCAAAACTATGAATCCTTGACATTTGAGTCATAATTCATAAAGTAATGAGGATTTCAACTTATTTGTTATTTGTACTCGTGTTATTATCTACCACTGTTTTCGGACAAGAGATTTCTGTTTTAAGGGGCATAGTTGTGGATGAAGATAAACAGCCCATCATAGGAGCCAATATTGTACTTGAGGGCACTTACGATGGTACTAGTTCTGACTTAGATGGGAAGTTTGAGTTTCAAACAGAGTCAACTGATAGCGCTGTAATTACTTTTACTTATCTTGGAAAAGAGGCAATCAGCAGAGGTATCTTACTCAAAGGTGATACCCTAAACTTTTCCATTAAGTTGGAAGAGGCAAGAGAGATGCTCACAGAAGTGGTCATCAGTGCAGGAAGTTTTGAAGCAGTGACGGATAAAAAAAGAGCTGCAGTATTAAATCCTCTCGACATTGTGCTTACAGCCAGTGCTTCTGCAGACATTGCTGGTGCTATCAATACTTTGCCAGGTACAACGAGAAATGGTGAAAGTGGACAACTGTTGGTCAGAGGTGGAGCAGCTTATGAAACGAAAACCTTCATAGATGGCATTTTAGTGCAAAAGCCGTATAACAGTACCATTGGTAACTTACCAGCAAGAAATAGATTTTCTCCATTTTTATTCAAAGGGACCAGTTTTTCTACTGGCGGATATAGCGCAGAATATGGCCAAGCTATGTCTTCAGCTTTGATGTTGCAAACAGAAGACCTTGCGGAAAAAACGGTCACAGGCGTACAATTACTTTCCGTAGGTGCAGGTGTTTCCCACACTCAAAGATGGAAAAATACTTCACTCACAGCTGGATTGGACCACACCAATCTCAAACCATACTTTGCCTTCATTCCACAAAAAGTCAAATTTGATAAAGCTCCACAAACGTGGGAAGGAAATATTGTATTCAGACACAAACTCAATGAAAAGGGTTCCATGATCAAGTTGTATTCATACACAAATACATCGGACATGCTCATGCAATCAGATTTCGTATTCAATGGACTTTCTGATGGGACCATTGGATTGCGTGCCGACAATCACTTTACAAATCTTACTTTACAACATGGTTTGCCCAATGATTGGACCTTGTATGCTGCTCTTGGTATCAATTATAATAAAGATAAAATGCAACATAATCAGTCTAAAACAACCACGTTGTCGGCTGGTCAGGCAAGAGCTACTGTTTCTAAACCTTTGAGTACATTTTTGAACATCAAAACGGGTTTGGACTTACAACGTATTCAATACAAAGAAGCCTATTTCAATGGGCAACAAGGTTTTACCTTACCAGCAACAGAAAATATGATGGCTGCTTTTGGAGAATCTGAATTTGTCATCGCTCGCAAGTTTTCAGGAAGGGTAGGCTTAAGGGGAGAATATTCTCAGCTTTTACAGAAAATGAATTTCGCTCCAAGGGCTACTTTTGCATATACCATTTCAAAAGGTGAACAAGTTTCTCTGGCAGCAGGGAGTTTCTACCAAAACCCTGAATTCCAACATTTGGTAAATAATTCGACATTAAATCAAGAATCTGCCAACCACCTCATTTTCAATTATCAAAAAATTAAAAATGGCTTGATTTTCAGAGTGGAAGCTTACAAAAAATGGTACACTGGCTTGGTAAAAACGCCCGATTTTACTTCAGAAATAAATAACAATGGTAGTGGCTATGCTCAAGGTGTTGACGTCTTTTTTAGAGATAACAAGTCAATAAAAAATGGAGATTATTGGGTCTCTTATTCCTATTTGGATACCAAAAGAGATTGGCGAAATTTCCCAATTGCTGCACGACCAGATTTTGCCATGAAGCACAGCCTCTCATTGGTAGGGAAGAAATTTTTCCCAGACCTCAATATCGCATTGAGTGGTTCTTACTCTTATAATTCCGGACGACCTTATTATAATCCGACAACATCGGAGGCAGGTTTTATGAAAGATCGGACCCCAGCTTACCATGATGTCAGTGCCACCATGACTTACCTGACAAATATCAAGGGCAATTTCACAGTAGTTTATCTGAGTGTACAGAATCTATTAGGTACTAAACAAATATATTCTTACAGATACAACCAAGATGCTGTCAGTGGTGCATACCAAAGATTTGAATTGGGCCCTCCAGCCAAGAGATTTGCTGTACTTGCAGTGGTCATGACCATCGGCGAACAGTACAAAAAAACCGAAGTAACCAGCGATGATTATTAAAAAACAAACAAACATTCAAATAAAATTATTCATTCAAATTAAAAATTATTATAATATGAAAAAGTCAATAATTCTTACGATTGCATTTATTTCTTTTGTGGCTACTGTCACTTTTGCTCAGGATGGAAAATACGAAAAGGCCATGGGGCAAACAATGCAAAAATTAAGTACAGCTCAATCACCTGAGCAGTTTGGTGAAATTTCAAATGGCTTTGCCAGAATTGCAGCAGCTGAAGGCAATAAATGGCAGGCTTATTACAATGCAGCTTATACTCAATTGATCAGTGGTTTTATGTCAATGCAACCCGATATGGTGTTGGCCCAAAGTAAGGTAAAACAAGCGATGGAATACATTGAAAAAATGAAAACCTTAGAGTTGGACAATGTGGCAAAAAGCGAATTGAATGTATTGGAAGCTTATTGTTTAGTGGGCAAGGTCAGTGAAGATCCAATGGCCAATGGTGCCAAATATACCGCGACCATTCATGAATTACTTGACAGTGCTTTGGCTTTAAATAAAAACAATGCCCGCTCTTTGTATTTAAAGGGCATGTACCTCTATAATACTCCGACTTTTTATGGTGGTGGAGCGGGACCAGCTTTGCCCTTTTTGGAAGGCGCACAACAATTGTTTTCGACAACAGAATCTACTCCTTTGATCATCAATTGGGGTGAAAATGAAAGTGCAAATTTGTTGACTCAAGTGAAGGCTGCAAAATAAATTTACAAAACCCTAATCTGATAGCAGGTCAGTCAGATTAGGGTTTTAAATTGAATTTAGTTACGGTGCAATTATTCTTTTTATGGCTAAAAGCAATTTAAAGTTTATCTTCGAATACCATTGTAATATTGTTCAGTTACAATAACAAAGTCGAGCTTATGTTTGATTTTAATTCATTAAAAATATGAACTCAGCAGCCATAGATGAGAGAAAACAAAATCAATTGAAAGGAATTATCCAAGTATTTTTAGCTTGTTTAATAATCAATTTCTTTACGAGAGGAATGGAAGTTGTATCGCTAAAAGATGTTTATTTTCTGATGGTGTCGACAGTGACCAGTATGATGATTTGGTACGGTTGTGCTTTTGTTTCAGAAGCTTATAAGGATGAGATACCGTGGACAGAAAAGCCATATCTGCGTTTGGGTTTGTCAGTTACAGCCACAGCAATTTGGGTTTTATTTGTGTACCTTTTGACAAATTTTCTTTGGCTTTTGGCCTATCCAAATTATAGCATAGGAAAGGTATTTAGGAATTTAAACTTCCGCGATTATATTTTTACATTTTTGATTACCATCATGATCAGTTCATTTCTGTATGGTCGTGGTTTTTTCTTGGAGTGGAAAGCCAAATTTCAAGAATCGGAAAAACATAAGGAAGAGAAATTGTTGTACCAATATGAAATGTTGCGCAATCAAGTCAATCCACATTTTTTATTTAATAATTTAAGTGTGTTATCAAACCTGGTGCATAAAGATGCAGATTTAGCCGAAGCTTTCATTGCTAAATTCGCCAATGTTTATCGTTATGTTTTGGATAGCAGGATGAAGGAATCTGTAAGTATTCAAGAAGAATTAAATCATTTGGCTGATTATTTATTTCTTATGAAAATAAGATTTGGTGATGGATTTAATTTTGAGAATAGTGTGAATAATGAAAATGGAATGATCTTGCCAATGACCTTACAAATGCTCATAGAAAATGTCTTCAAACACAATAATGTCTCTAAATTGGAGCCATTGAATATTCATTTGATGCAGCATGATAATTACTTGGTTGTACAAAACAAAATATATAAAAGAAATAATGTGGAAGTTTCTGGCATTGGATTAGAAAACATCAAAGAGAGATATCGCCACCTCACAGATCAGCCCATCATTTTAGAAAATGATGGTGAGTTTTTCACCGTCAAAATTCCCATCATTTCATGAAGATTTTAATTCTTGAAGACGAACAAATAACAGGGGAAGGTCTTGCTTTTAAAATCATGTCCCTGAGACCAGAAGCCAAAGTTTTGGCCATCATTCCTTCTGTGAAAGAAGCAGTCGCTTGGTTTAATGCAGGCAATGAGGCGGACCTTGCTTTTTTTGATATACACCTTGCTGACGGACTGAGTTTTGAAATTTTCAAACAGGTTAAAATTAATTGTCCTGTCATTTTTACCACGGCTTATGATCAATACGCTTTGCGAGCTTTTGAGGTTTATTCAGTGGATTATTTGCTCAAACCAGTGGACAAGGAAGCAATACAACGTGCATTGAATAAATTGGAATTCCTGCGGGAAAACAGCAAAAATTCTATTCCAGATGAGTTGGTGCAAAGTTTTTTAAGTACATCGCAACAGCAAACATACAAGCAAAGATTTCTGGTCAAGGTAGGAGAGCGTCTATTATCCTTTGACATAAACGAAATCATGTATTTTATGGCAGATAACAAAACAGTTTGGATGCGATTGGCAAGTGGACGGAGATATCCAGTAGATTATAAAATGGATGATTTGCAACAATTGCTAGATCCCAATCATTTTTTCCGGATTAATAGGTCATATTTAGCTGCATTCAAAGCCATCAAAGAGGTGTATGTTTACAGTAATTCGAGGTTGAAAATTGAACTGGATAAGGCAGACAATGAAGAAGAAGTAATCGTCAGTCGGGATAGGGTAGAGGAGTTTCGTAATTGGATGGGAAAATAGGGGAGACCGGAAACGGGAGACAGGAAACCGGAAAACGGAGGACGGAAATCGGAGGACGGAAATCGAAAAGCTGCGAGCTTCGAAACACGAGCATCCAGCTTTCGCTTTTCAGATTGCTACAGTTATATCCTTTCCTAAAATATCTAATATGTAGTACTGTTATTTCAGAAAACTATACAAATAAGGTGCTTTGTTGGCTCCACCATTGAATTGCTTTTCATGGCGTTTTAAGATGCCCAAACTCAACATTTTTCTTTGGAAAGAACCTCTGTGGAGTGATTCATTCAGTATAACTTCGTAGACTCGTTGAAGCTCAGCCATTGTAAATTGCTCTTCTAATAATTCATAAATGGGTAGTTTATGATCAAGTTGAGATTGCAGGGTAATCAAAGCTTTTTCTACGATGGTAGAATGGTCTTGAATTAGTGGTGGCAAATTATTGACATCATACCAAGTGCAAGAATCCGAGATTTCATCTGGTCTGGGATTTACATTTTTATAATTGATAAGGGCCAAATAGGCAACAGAAACAAATCGATTCAAAATCCATTTGAGAGAATCATCACCTAAATTATTGGCATTCAGGATTTTATTCATTTCTCCGGTGAGGTTTCTTTTGGCATCCCCAAAAGTATAAAACTGCTCCAGGTAGACATTTTGGATGCCCGTTCGTTCTGCCAATCCTCTGCTCACAGCTTCATTCAAATCTTCATCCACCTGCACAAAGCCACCAGGTAAGGCAAACAAAGCCGTATCGTGGTATTCCATCAAGAGAATTTTCAAATTATCACCTGCAAATCCAAAAATGACAGAGTCGTATGCCAGATGATCCAGATATTCAACACCTTTTAAAAAGCCCAATTGTTATTATTTTCTGCAAAAATAGGATTTTAATTAAAAATTTCCGATTATTGTCGCATTATGAGACATTAAAGAAATTCAAATGATCAGAAAAACAGCAATTGCTACATTTTGTACCTTATTATCCTTCCTTTGTTTTGCACAAAATAAGGATGGCTTTCCTGTCAGAGCAAAAATAGCTGCAGGGACAATAGAAGGTAATTATGACACCAAGACTGGTGTTCAAAAATATTTTGGTATTCCATTTGCAAAACCCCCTGTGGGTAATTTGAGGTGGAAAGCTCCACAAAAAATGGCTCCTTGGGCTGGAGTGAAAATGACCAAGGAATTTGGTCCTCGTCCTATCCAACGATTAGTTTATGGTGATATGAATTCCCGCTCAAGTGGAGTAAGTGAAGATTGTCTTTATTTGAATGTCTGGACGCCTACTACCAGACTCAAGAAGGATCTTCCAGTTTTAGTTTATTATTATGGTGGTGGAAACGTAGCAGGCGATGGTTCTGAACCACGATATGATGGTGAAGCAATGGCCCAAAAAGACATTGTGGTAGTCACTTGTAATTATAGGTTGAATATTTTCGGTTATATGGCTCACCCACAATTAACTGCAGAAGCACCTTATCGGGCTTCTGGAAACTATGGTGCTTTAGATCAGCTTGCAGCTTTGCAATGGGTAAAAGACAACATCAAAGCTTTTGGCGGGGATCCATCAAAAGTAACCATTGCAGGTGAATCGGCTGGATCTATTGGCGTGAGCACACATATGGCATCACCATTGTCTAAAGGATTGATAGCCGGTGCTATTGGCGAAAGTGGTGCAGCCATACCTCCAACAATGGCTCCTGTAACTTTGGAAGAGGCAGAAAAAAATGGCGTGGACTTCCTTGCAAAATATGAAATCAAAAGTATAGCTGAGTTGAGGACAAAATCTACCAAAGACATATATGAAATGTATAACGCCAGTGGACGGTTTGGTTTTCCTTTGGTGATTGATGGTTATTTCTTGAAAAAACCATTAATCGAAGTTTTTAAAGCTAAAGAGCAGGCCATGGTTCCTCTTTTGGCGGGTTGGAATTCAGCTGAAATTCCTGGAATGGCTTTTATGCAAGGAATGCCTTACACAAAAGAAAATTTCATCTCGAAGGTGAAGCAAACTTATCCAACTAATGCTGACGAAGTGCTTGCAATGTACCCGCACAATACCGTTACAGAAGTCGAGCAATCAGCCACTGATCTGGCAGCAGATCGTTTCATTGTTTACAGTACTTGGAAGTGGTTGGATCTACAAAATCAGAACAGTGATAAACCAGTGTACAGATACGTTTACAGTAAATTGAGACCAGAATTGGTAGACAAAAACTTGGTTGCAGGTCTTGCAGGTGGGACATCAAGAACAGAGACTCCTACAGCAGCTCCTAAAGCGATTGGTGCACCCCATGCATGCGAGATTGAATATGCAATGGGCAACTTGGATAGAATCAAAGAATTTAATTGGACTGCAGATGATTACTTGGTTTCAAAGACTATGTTGAACTACTTTGCCAATTTCATTAAAACGGGAGATCCAAATGGCACGGGTGTTCCAACTTGGAAAAAAATGGAAAAGGGATCTGCAAATCCTGATTATCAAATCATTGATGTAGAAACTAAAGGGGCAACTTCAACCATTGAAAAAAGGTACCATTTTCATGATACTTTTTATAATAAATAAGTTTTTTGATAGAAATATGAGATTTACTTCTTGGGTAACAGAAACTTAAAATGTCTAAAATTCAATACAAAATGAGTGAGTTGGAACTTGGAGAATTGAAACTTCAAAGAGTAAATGAATTTTTTATTTAATTTTGTTGTTTAGCTAGTGAAAAGGTTAGGATATGACAAATCTTGAATTAAAAAACCAGGTTAAGGAACGAATTGACTTAGTAAATAACACTTATTTGCTTGAAGAAATTCTGAATCTACTAGACTTTGAGTCTGAGGATAATGAAATATTTGTTATTCCAAATGAACACTTGCAAGAATTAGATAAAAGCGTAGAGCAAATGAAAAGTGGCAAAACAATATCTAATGATCTTGTCAATTTAAAAGTTCAAAAATGGCTCTCGAGATAGTCTGGACAGAAAATGCGTACAAACATTTAGAAGACATACTCAGTTATTGGGATAAAAGAAACGGTTCAAATATATATTCGAAGAAACTTTACAAATTATTTCAGAATGGTTTGATGGTGTTGTCCAGGTTTCCTGATTCTGGGGCTAAAACTAATAATACTTCGATCCGAAAAAAAACGTTAAAAGACTATTTTGTGTATTACAGTTTTGATGAAAAAATTTTGACTGTCTTAGGCATTGTTGATATGAGAAGAAATCCAAACTTCATTGAAAAATTTGAAAGTTAGAGATCTTCTAAATATATAAAGATAATTTATTGGGTAGATTTAAGTCCGAATGAAGATTTAAATCTACCCATTATAACCTAAAGTTCAATGCCAAATATAAGA
This sequence comes from Saprospiraceae bacterium, assembly GCA_016715105.1. Classification (GTDB taxonomy): domain Bacteria; phylum Bacteroidota; class Bacteroidia; order Chitinophagales; family Saprospiraceae; genus JADKBO01. Next base: position 21,030 of record JADKBO010000029.1, read on the forward strand.
TTGCAATACAAGCCTTGAGCATTGATTTTAGGTCCTCCTGAAAGAGGTAAATTATTGGTTTTCCAATTGGTGTTTTTGCCGAATGGAATGTAATATCCAGCCCTTAATCCAATATTGGTATTCCTGCCCAATGTCCTATTTTTGAATGGCGTCATTGCATAATGTAAACCAACATTTCCCGTAAATCCTTGGGTTCCGATGTGCTGCTGATTCAGTCCATTACTTAAATAATTACTGAAAGTTTGTCCGGTAGTATTGTTTTTTGAAAGCCTGACACCAAACCAGGAATAAACAATACCTCCAAATGGAATGAGCTGGTGTTTGGTATTGTTTAATAAAACCAACCCCAAAGACGTACCCGCAGCTGTACCTCGAAGTGAATTTGTATTTCCGCCTTCCGTCTTATTGCCCGAATAAGTAGAATAATTAAACAAACTTGCAAGTTTGACAGCGGGAAAAATGGTATAAAAACCACCTCCTCTTGAAAAGTAAGCTCCACCAAGTTTCATAAAATCGTTACTGACCAAGTCCGTATTTAACGCATTAAATTGTGGGAGTTGCACGCCAAGTAGACTGTGCAGAAAAACCCTTTTAGGCGTAATAGGCTTGGTATTAGCTTCAGCTTTTGCAATCTCTTCCGCCGATGGGGTATAAATGGTCCCTCTGATGCCCTCACCTTGATTTGCAGCAGGTAATTTATCCAGTAACATTAAATATTGAGCGTGTAGGTGATGGGGGAAAAGGTCATTTTCAGCTTCAGGAAATTTTAAAGCATATTCATCATCTGGTTGTAAAACAATGGTGGCTCCGGTTCTTACGTAGTGGTTACTGCTGTAATAAAGAGGAACATCAAATCCACTGATGTTTTCTTTGATGATTTTGGAAGCAACCCCACCCAAGTATTTTTCATAGTTTCTTTGTGCTTTACTGGTTGGTTTGTCCAGTTGATTGTAAACATATTTAAGCACTAAGTTTTTTGGAAATTTTTGCTTTTTGATCATTTCCTTTGCGTTGGTAAAAGGATTGACATTATTAAAATCCTTCAAAGTTTGTATGGACATGGGCACTTCGGGGACCCAGTCAGCTGCATTGACTACATTGTAGGCCCAACCTCCTTGTGTCATCGCTTCGTATTCGTAGGCGTAATATAAATTACCTGGTTTGGGTGCTGCACTGCAATAAGTTTTGAATTTAATATCTATTGGCAATTGCCCAAGCTGTTGCAGATTATATAAATAGGAAGTCATTAAATAGGCAATTGCTCCCCCTTGACTGTGACCCATGATCAAAAATTCCTTAGTGCCAGTTTTGTAAAGGGAATCAATTTTTGGCACAATTTCCTTTGATAAGAAAGCAGTGCTCACCAACCAACCAATGTGCACAGCTGCTTTGGGATTCTTGGCCAATTGATAATTAAAAATTTCATCATCATTGAGTTTCAAACTACCTTTTGCTGGCACCATGGCTGCATAAAAATTGGCCAACCAGCTTTCCGGTTTGAGTGTAGTGCCTCTAATGCTGATGACTGCGACCTGTTTATCATTCTTCCATAAATCCCATAAATTATCAAGACCAATAGCTTCGGACTGATAAAGCATTTTGAATGAGGTCGATTCAGGAAAGTCTTTAAAGTAATTTGGATTTGCAGTGGTTCTCGCAGAGATGTGCATCAAATCGCGATACTCTTCTTTGTCAAAACCTGGTTTTAATTGTTGGGCAGACAATGTAATACACAAAAGCAAGCTTAATAAAATTAAATGCGTTTTCATATTCATTTGGTATTTAAGGAGGTAATAAAATTAAATTTGATTGTGGAGTCGACATATTTTTGAAAAACGTTGTTTTAATCAATCTATTTTTTTAAAAATCAAAGTGTCATTTCCTGGGTTTGTCAAAATCAATTGATTATTTCCTATTTGATAATGGATAGTTGATCGTAAAGCATTTAAAAAACCAAATTCCTGATTTGGAGGGTTACACATCATTTTGGTGGTAGCTATATTTTGGAATTTCAAAAGATCTTTTTCGTAGAAAATGCTGCCATTCATGCGATTACAACCTGCAAAACCCAGAAAAGTATTGCTGTTACTGTTTATTTCCAATGTAGGGAATTCATTGGGGAAATCTGTTTTCGTAATTTTTTTACCATTGAATACATCCAAAACCCAGATGTCGTGAAGTCTGTAATCGGTAATATAAGACCCACAGCCTTTCAAACTTTTAAAATCAGAGCCACTCAATTTTTTGTAATCTATGTTAACTGTATATGGAGATGTCAAACCCGACATTTCGTTACTACAAGTACTTTGATTTAGTTGAATCAAATACTCATCGGTACTCGTGGTAGATTGATAGTGTTTTACATTTGCATCCATTGCCACAATAGGAGGGGTATGTGGCATTGTGATAGAATCTTCTGGCGTTTGGAGGATGATCAAATGATCAGATATTTCTAATTTCCAAAACGGCTCTGTTCCTTGACCAATGAAATAAGTTTGATTATTTTCTAGAGGTGCCTCTGTATTTTTTGACACTACTTTTTTTTGACAAGCGTAAATTGTCAGGCAATAAAATAAAGCAAGTGTGATGGTATAGGTGTTCATTTTTTATCCACTGCTTTGAATCTCATCATTGGCACTTCAGCAATACTTAAATTGAGCTTACCATCTTCGTCAATATGGTAATTATCTACTTTTTCAATCGTGCTCAGAAAAAAGTTTTCGCCTTCTCCACAATACATCATTGTTGTAGCCATTGGTTTGCCAAATGATATACTTTTGCCATCTAATGTGAAATTTGTAGCATATCCATTACAGCTGTTATTGCCTGCAACTCTTTTACTTGCTTTGCTGAATGTAATGGTTGGTTTTTTTTCTGGATACAAACCTTCGAATGCAATCCTAGGACCAGATAAATACTCTAATTCCCATGTTTTATCAAAAAGTTGGTCATTCGTCGTTTTTTTCGATGTGGAGCAAGCAGCCAACGCGATAGCAAACAAGAGTGCGATTAAATTATGTTCTATTTTCATGGTATTCGAGTTTTTTAATGTGGTTATTAAAGCCTTGCAATAAATTATACAATAGGAAAGGGTTTTAGTTCTTCGACTTTCCAAATATAAATACATGTGAATGAGAAATGTTGAATTATATTTAAGGTTTGTGGTGAAAATTACAAATATATGTCTTCGTTACTTGTCAAATATTTCATAATTGTAACGGCATACAAGAGGCTTTGAAATGTGTAGCTTTAAATAATCATGACTTTTTATGATCAATGGCTTTAACGCTCCCACGCTACTAAATAGGAATTTTTAAAGTAGATTTTCTCATATTTTTTAATCATATGCAAATTTTTATATTCAATAATCCAGCTGAAAGTATCTTTTTTAAAGTACATTCAGCTGGATTATTGCATTATTTAGTAGTTTTTATAATAATGTGCTATACAAGTTGCTTTTTTATACCCTATTTTTGACCAAATTTGACTTTAAATTCCAGTAAATTGATCAAAATCCAGCTGAAAGTATATAAAATATAGCACATTCAGCTGGAATATTGATAAATATTTTACCTTTGTAAAAGTAAAAATGATGCATAAATGGTTGGTAGAGAGCGAGAAAGAGATGTTATGCTGCAATGTTTGGATTCTAGTCAGTCTGAACTTATCGCTATTCTTGGTCGGCGTAGAGTAGGAAAGACATTTCTCATCAGAAATGTTTATTCCAAAAATATGGCTTTTGAAATCACAGGCATTCAAAATGGAACCAAAAGAGAGCAGTTTCAAAATTTCAGTAACCAACTAGTTGCTTATTTCAATTTAAATCCAAAGACTAAACGACCTACTTCATGGTTGGGTGCTTTTGCTTTACTAAGTAGTTGTATGGAGCAGTCAAAATCAAAAAACAAAAAAGTGATCTTTTTTGATGAACTACCTTGGATTGCTGAAACATCAAAAACAAAGTTCATAGAAGCTCTAGGTCATTTTTGGAATAATTGGGCGGTTAAGAATAAAGTAGTAATAGTCATATGTGGTTCCGCAGCCTCTTGGATTGTAAAACACATCATCAACGCCAAAGGTGGTTTATACAACAGAGTTACCAAGAAAATATTTTTGAAACCCTTCACTCTTTACGAAACCAATAAATTTCTGATTAAAAAGAACATCTTCGTAGATGAGCATAGCACACTGCAACTTTACATGGCATTGGGTGGGATTCCTCATTATCTCAATCAAATGGAAAGCAACAAAAGCATTGCAGAAAATCTTACAGAAATATGTTTTAATAATACAGGTTTGCTTCACAATGAATTTGATAATCTCTACGAAGCTTTATTTTTGAATCATGAGCAGTATGTTGAAATCATAAAGGCATTGGCAAATTCCAAAAAAGGACTGAGTAGGCAAGAAATAATCCAATCGTCTGGTATTCCTGATGGAGGGACACTTACTCAAATGCTCAAAGATTTGGTACAATGCGATTTTATATTGGAACAAAACCCATTCAATCAGAAAAAACGGTTTACGGTATATAGACTGATTGACGAATTTTCACTTTTCTATCTCAGATTCATTCAAGGCAAAAATACTACAACAAAAAATTACTGGACGCGTACAATGACGACCAGTGAATATAAAATATGGGCTGGGTATGCTTTTGAAAACATATGTTTTCGACATCAGCATCAAATTATATTGGCCACCAAACTTGAGGCTATTCAAACTGAGTTTTCTTCATTTTATCATTCAGCAACCAAAGAACTACCTGGTGCACAAATAGATATGGTTTTAGATAGAGCCGACCAAGTGATCAATCTTTTTGAAATCAAATTCTATAAAGAACCGCTCATCATCACGAAAGACATGGCCCAAAACTTGAGAACCAAAATGGCAATATTTAGGGCAGCAACGAAAACCAAAAGCCAGATTTTTATTTCGTTGGTTAGTGTTTATGGCATCGTAGATAATCAATATAGCAATGGTTTACTTGCCCACAACATCGGCGCTGCGGATTTATTTATGAAGTAAGAAAATGAGTTGATCGCTGGTTGTCAGTTTTAAATAGATCAATTATCCAGCTGAATCGATCATTTTTAACCTACTTTCAGCTGGGTTTTTGATATTTTGGAAAGCTCATTTCTAATAAATTTATTGGAGGCCCTGATCTACTGACAAACAGTTGTCATTCCTACTAATCATATTTGTCATTCATTAAAATCAATAGAAATGAATACATCAATAATGAATGAATTTTACATCATTGGTATATCTGTGAGAACCACCAATGAAAATAATCAAGTTGCAATAGACATACCAGCATTATGGGAGCGATTTATGGTTGAGGGTATTATTGATAAAATTCCCAATAAAATAGATGCTACCATTTATTGTCTCTATACGGACTATGAAAGTGATCATACCAAACCATATACAACAATACTCGGCTGCAAAGTAGCAACAATAGAAAATGTGCCTGACGGAATGGTAGCCAAACACATTGAAGGAGGACATTATGGAGAGATAAACCTTCAAGGAAATTTATTAAACGGCTTGGTTTACAATGCCTGGACCTCTATTTGGAATGCAAATTTAGATAGGAAATTTACAACTGACTATGAGGTATACGCACAAAATAATACTGACATGACCAATGCAGTAGTTGATATTTTTATATCCTTAAAATAATTCGAATCCGTTTTTATTTAATGGTTGTATTGATTTTCGTTTAGCTTTGTAGGACTAAAAATTCAAATCATGAAAAGCATCTTTACAGCTATAGGTCTATTTTGTTTTGTTGTTTTAACACAAGCACAGTTGGGTGTGGGGGCTAAAGCGCCAAAAAATGCCAAAATACTTTTTGACGGCACACAAGCCATGCTGGATCAAAATTGGACTTATTGGAATGGTCCAAGACTTGCTGCAAGCCTGCCCATCAAGTGGAACATACAAAAAGACCCAGTTGACAAAGGCACCGTTGTCAACAGTAATGACCCTGCAGGAGCAGGAGGTAAATATGGCGCAGCTGATATTGTAACAAAAGAGGAGTTTAAAGATTTCAGATTACATGTGGAGTTTTTTATAGCTGAACCAGGGGGAAATAGTGGTGTGTATTTACAAAATCGCTATGAAATTCAGGTTTTGGATGGTGATTCTACCAGTCATGGCATGGGCGCTGTCATCAATGAAAGCAAATCGCCATATGTCCACTACAATGGTGTAGGTAAGTGGAATGCATACGACATCGTTTTCAGGGCTGCTAGATTTACGGACGGCAAAAAGGTAGAAAGCCCGATGGTTTCCATGTATTTCAATGGTAAAAAAGCACATACCAATCAAATGATAAGTCAAGTTTGGGGAGGACCCAACTCAGGACAGGACGGCGGAAACGAAGGGGGAAAAGGTATAACAGACAGACCTGGTGGCATCAAACTTCAGGCTGAGGGCCATAATGTGATGTACCGCAACATTTGGTTGGTGCCACTAGATCTGAAAAAGGCCGATACTGATTTTTAATTTACTACATTGTCTGTCTTAGGAAATCCAAAAAGTCTGTGCGAAGACTTGTGAACATTTTGCTTTGCGTTTCAACTTTTAACTTGAGGTCATCATGATTATCAAACAAGATACGTCCTACAATTGTAGGTTGTTCCACGGCTTTTCCTGCTAAATATTGTTCATGAAGTTTGATCTCGTGCCTCAAGGAATCGATGACTTCATTGTTGCGAATGAACTGATTTTGAAATTGCTCCACCTTGCCCAAAATAATGACATCTGTCCATCGACTTACCACTTCTTCCAATTTCTTATTGAAAAATTTGATCTCGTCCCTCTCAAACTCTAGTTGTCTGGTCCATAATACGTGTTCAAAATGCAGTGAGTCGATGTGTGCTGTTGTTGTATCCATATTACAATTATTTATGTGGTTTTAAATAAATACAATGTACTCATGATATTTTTCATAAAAGCTGACGCTTTTGTTTGCTCACCATGACAATGATCATTGCAGTATGTATTGGCTTAAGAAAATTTGGCCTTTCATAATCAGTTGAGAGATATAAATTGAAGAAGTTTTAACGATACTATAATTGTTTTATGCCTGTCTATTAACTTTTTTATAATAAAAATTTATGGCCCCAATCGTTTTGTTTGAGAATATTTAATTCCCCACATACAAAATGATTTTTTATGAAAAACAGAATTACCCTTTTTCTAACATGCTTATTGTGTTTCAATCTATTTGGTCAGACCCCGTTTAAGGACCTCGATATCAAACAATTTCAATACGCAGATGCACAGATAAGGACATTTGATTTAGGTTTGAATCAAGTATCGCAATTTTCTTATTATGATTATGGGCAAGACATTCAATCAACCAATAATAATTTTCGATTCAATGGGTCATTCGTAACGAGACAATACAAAAACAGCAGAAAAATTCAACATTCCAGAGCTCTATTTGGAGATTTTTCTACTCAGAAATTTAGCACAAAGGAAAAAAGCGACCATGGTTTTTAAGGAGAATATAGGGTTTAATGCTCAGTCACGCTTTTACAAAGATAAGAGTTTTAGAGATTAATCCTGATTTCAATCTTGCATATCACAAGGATGAAAAATTTATTCCTTAGAGCGGCTTGCTTTAAAAAGGGCGTTGGAAGAATTGAACCAGTTTCAGATGTATTTATGGTAAGATGGATGCTCAAAGAAATTGGAAGAGAACGGAACTGAATTTCCAGACTGGTCTCAAGAAGATGTTTTTGAAATCGCAAACAGGCTCAATGTCATTAATAATTATAGGATTTTTGACAATAGAAGGCAGTTGAAATCCCAAATAAAGGATATTACATTAGCTTTAAATGATAAGGTAAATGGAATTACAGACCAACTTGACCTTTATGGGATTGTTTTTGACAATTATACCAGAGCATTCGTTGGCAATCGATTTGAAGGGAGTAGAAGAGCTCTTGCTGTAAGACCATTCTTGGCATCAAACACAGAATTTATTCCTAACCAGGAAAATTTTAATCGGAGTGGAATGGGTGTGGAATTTAGGGAAATATAAGGTCAAGAAATACAAGTTTAAACGCCCAGCAAAGTTCGAATTTCAATTGGGAACTGGTTACAATTCCAAGAGTTTGGATAATGGAATGGACATCATTTACCTTTGCAATTGGGAAATACCAATTTGACTTTTTCCAAGTTCCCGAACAAACTTATCAGAGTTTTGTAGAAGGGTCTTATAGATATGAAAATTATTCATTGAGCAATGATGAATTATAAGAGACCAGCCTTGTCCAAATTAAGCGTACATTCTGGTTTATCAACCAGTTATTTCATCAATTTCAGAACTAGAATTCAAGCCAATTTTTCAATTCTTTCCTTTATAAATAATATTGAAAACGTGAATGGTAGAAATCATTTCTCATTTGATTTCACCAATAATATTAGTTTTTTGCACAGTATTTTCTAAAGTTGCATGGATCAAATTGCTTTTTTGTAGAATGTTGATGACGGATGTAATGGATAGAATTTACATTAAGTAGGTCCCAAACAGGCAAAAAAAATCCCCATAAAGCTAATTATGAGGCTTTTTTATGAAGCTGTGAGAGAAGGATTCGAACCTCCACGAGGCACTTAGCTCAAAGTTTTTTTCTTTAGATCAGCAAGATATTAAAGTAAAAACTTTGAGTTTGTTGCGGTTTCCTCACCCCCGAGACAAGAGGGCTTGGCTGCCAGTTTCAACACCTCACAATGTTATTAGTATGTCAAATTTGAAGTGTAGATTTTGATGAAATGATCAATTTCAACACCTCACAATGTTATTAGTATGTCAAAAAAAAATTGCTTTTGCTTTAACATCAAAACAATGATTAAAGCAAAAGCAAATGCTGTGAGAGAAGGATTCGAACCTCCACAGGGCAATTAGGTGAAAGACAAATTTGGTGGTCAACCCCAGTCGGAACTGCCCGGCTTATCTTTACTTTTTTTCGAACTCCCTACCCCCGAGACAGGAGGGCATGGCTGCCAATTTCAACACCTCACAATGTTATTAGTATGTCAAATTTGAAGTGTAGATCTTGATGAAATGATCGGAGAGAAATTGGCAGCCATGCAGCCCATCCTCGCCAAGCGCGGTTCACTTGTTAAATTGACTTTCGTCAATTTTCCCTACAAAATTGTAGGGACCACTCGCTCATCAATTTCAACACCTCACAATGTTATTAGTATGTCAAATTTGAGTTGTAGATCTTGATGAAATGATCGGAGAGAAATTGGCAGCCATGCAGCCCATCCTCGCCAAGCGCGGTTCACTTGTTAAATTGACTTTCGTCAATTTTCCCTACAAAATTGTAGGGACCACTCGCTCATCAATTTCAACACCTCACAATGTTATTTTATCAATTTTGTAAAAAACTCTCTTTAGAGTTTGATGATGCAAATATATATCATTTTGCACTAAATGGTAAAATATATTCACAAAAAATGATAAAAATATAGATTACATCCATCAAATACTCAATTTCATTATATTTTATCTATAAAGTAAGGGATAACTGGATGCCTTTCTTGAAAAAATTTAATGAAACCCCGCATTTTTTTAACTCAAAGTTTAGTTCTTTTCTGTTCCCAAACCCAAGCGGTGCGCATAATGTCTTGAATTTTGTATTTTGGATTCCAACCCAGTTTTTCTTTTGCTTTGTCATAATTAGCAAAAATAGCCATTATATCGCCTGGTCTGCGGGGGGCTATTTGATAGTTGAGTTTTATTTGGGTGGTTTCTTCGAATGCTTTTATCACTTCCAATACAGTGGCTCCCTGGCCAATTCCCAAGTTGTAAATATCTACAGGTTGATCTTGCTTGCCAGATAATATATGTTGTAAAGCTAAGGTATGGGCGTGAGCAAGATCCATGACATGAATGTAGTCTCTAATACAACTTCCATCTCGTGTGTCATAATCAGTCCCAAAAATGCTCATGGATTCCCGTTTTCCAATGGCTGTCTCAGTAATCACTGGCACTAAATTGGCAGCAGGAGTAGAGGGTGCCTCACCAAGCAATCCGGAAGTGTGTGCTCCAGCTGGGTTAAAATACCTCAACAAGACTGCTTTCAATTTATTTTGATGAGCTAGTGTATCACTGATAATTTGTTCGCCAATTTGTTTGGTTCGACCATATGGCGAAGCTGCTTCTTGCATTGGAGTTTCTTCTGTGACAGGGCTTGATAAAACATCTCCGTAAACAGTACAGCTTGAGCTAAATATAAATGCTTTTACTTGGTATTTTTGAGATAATTCCAGAACTGTCAACAAACTGTCAATGTTGTTTTTGAAATATCTCAAGGGTTGCTCTACAGATTCTCCCACAGCTTTTAATGCTGCAAAGTGAATGACCCCTGTAATTTCATGTTCTTTGAATATCTGTTCTGTCTTTGCAAAATCACATAAATCGATGTTGTAATGTTCAACAGTAATTCCTGTAATTGAACTTACTTGGTCCAAGATTGAGGCCATAGAGTTTACTCCATTGTCTACAGAAATTGGAGTAAAGCCATTTTCGATCAAATCAATGATGGTATGGCTACCAATATATCCAGTACCACCGGTAACAAGCACCTTTTTACTCATAGTTTTTATAACTTTGGCGCAAAATTACTTTTTTATGTTGATCTCAGAGGATAAATATCATTTGATTGAGTTGGTGAATGAAACCATTGTTATTGCTCGTAAGGCAGCTTTAGCTGTAATGGAGGTATATATTCAAGATTTTGATGTCACCATCAAGTCAGATACTTCTCCATTGACACAGGCAGATCTAGCGTCCAATAAGATTATTGTTGCAGGTCTTAAAGGCTTAACTCCTGAGTTTCCAATCATCTCTGAAGAGAGTGATGAGATTGATTTTGAAATTCGTAAAAATCATCGCTATTTGTGGTGCGTTGATCCGTTGGACGGTACTAAGGAATTTGTCAATAAAAATGGTGAATTCGCCATTAATATTGCCTTACTAGAAGATGGTAAACCGATTCTAGGGGTAGTTGGTTTACCTGCTGTAAATCAAGTGAGTTGGGCAGTAAAAGGATATGGTGCTTTTTTGGAGAAAGATGGCATGGTTTGCAGATTGCAGTGTAAGGAAATCTTGCGGACACAATCTTCATTCAATGTGGTATGCTCGCGTTCGCACTTGGATAAAGATACTGTGGCTTACGCCGAAAGATTTGGCAAAGTAAATTGGATGCCAAAAGGCAGCTCGATGAAATTTGTGATGATAGCAGGTGGAGAAGCAGACTTCTATCCTAGGTTGGGTCCAACAATGGAGTGGGATACAGCGGCACCGCACATCATTGTGGAGGAAGCCGGTGGAAAAGTATTGGATAAAAACACGATGCGTCCATTGACTTACAATAAGGAAAGTTTATACAATCCTGACTTTGTTGTATTTGGTGCTTACAATTATTGATATACAATCCGAACTTTATTATCAAACTTATTTGCTTGCTGCTTCTGCTTCAACGGGTTTGTTTTTCCAAAAAGCGGCCAATACAGAAGCGGTGACATTCATCATACTGCCAAATATTGCAGGAGCCAATCCCATGGTTGCAGCTTTTCCCATTTCACTCGCCAAGGCAGTACCCAAACCACCATTCTGCATGCCAACCTCAATGGCTATAGTACGGCAATCTATTTCCTCCATTCCGATCATTCTCGCACTATAATAACCCAATAAGTATCCAAGACAATTGTGTAGTAATACTGCAATGATAAGTATTCCTCCTACCTTTTGAAGTGCTTCCTGCCCGCTAGCAATGATGATTACCAAAATCATAGCTATTCCTACCATGGAGAATATCGGTAAAATGCCGTGAATACTCTTAGCAAATTTTGGAAGAAAATAATTGAGCGCAAATCCCGCTACAATCGGTAAAATGATGGTTTTGATGATACTCCAAAACATATCAAGCGCATTTATATCAACAAAACTTCCACCAAGCCATTTCATTAGTAACGGTGTTGCAATAGGAGCCAACAATGTTGCACAAGTTGTAAGTGTAACGGACAAAGCCACATTTGCTTTAGCAATCACACACATTACATTTGATGCAAGGCCACTTGGACAACAACCAATTAAAATTAATCCAGCAGCAATTTCAGCAGGCAGATTGAGCATTTTAGCGATGCTGAATGCAAGTAGGGGCATGATCGTAAATTGACAAACAATACCGACTATTACTTTTTTAGGACTTTTTACCACTTCAATAAAATCACCTAACGTCAAAGTTGCTCCAACACCAAACATGATGATCTGCAATAAAGGTAAGATGAGCTTATTTAGTTTGAAATCACCAATTGAGATGAAGTAACTTGGAAATAAGTAGGCAACGGTAACCGCCACCAAAATTGAAATGGTATACGTATAATTTTTCAATGTATTGATTTGAATTTGAGACTTGAAGATAGTTATTTTTTTAATTTACCCAAATTCAACATAAAAAAAGAGGTGTAAACCAATTTGATTTACACCTCTCAATATTACTTATTAAATTATTTATTGCTTACGCAAGCATTGAAGCGATAACCAATGCAACAACAGACATCAATTTCAACAAAATGTTGAGTGATGGTCCAGAAGTATCTTTAAACGGATCACCTACTGTATCACCAACAACTGCTGCTTTGTGAGGTTCACTACCTTTATAATACATTTTACCGTCGATGTCTACACCTTCTTCAAACATTTTCTTCGCATTATCCCAAGCTCCGCCAGCATTGGATTGGAAGATGGCCATCAATACACCTGTTACAGTAACACCTGCAAGTAAACCACCAAGCATTTCTTTACCTCCAACAAAACCGATGAAGATAGGAGAGATCACTGCTAAAAGTCCAGGAACAACCATTTCTCTGATAGAAGCCTTAGTAGATATTTCTACACATTTGCTATATTCAGCTTTACCTTCTGCAGCATCAAAAGTTCCTTGATCTGCTTTTGACCATTCTGCATATTCCTTACCATCATTTATTCTCATGACATTTAAGGCAGCCTTCAATTCAGGAATGTCTGCAAATTGTCTTCTTACTTCTTTGATCATATCCATTGCTGCTCTACCAACTGCACCCATTGAAAGCGCAGAAAACAAAAATGGAAGCATACCACCAATCAAAAGTCCAGCCATCACAACTGGCTTAGATACATCGATCACATTTAGTTTTGCAGTAGTCATAAATGCTGCAAATAATGCTAAAGCTGTCAAAGCCGCAGAACCAATAGCAAAACCTTTACCAATTGCTGCGGTTGTGTTACCAACTGCATCCAATTTATCAGTACGTTGTCTTACTTCTTTAGGAAGGTCAGCCATTTCAGCAATACCACCAGCATTATCAGAAATAGGACCGTAAGCATCTACAGCCAATTGTATTCCAGTATTGGAAAGCATACCTACCGCTGCAATTGCAATACCATAAAGACCTGCAAAATGATAAGCACCAATGATGGCACCAGCAAGGATAAGTGTAGGAATTGCTGTAGACATCATACCTACACCCAAACCAGCAATGATATTGGTTGCTGCACCAGTAATAGATTGTTGAGCCACTCTCTTTACTGGACCAGTACCAGTTCCTGTGTAATATTCAGTTACATAGCCAATTCCAAGACCAGAAACCAAACCAATGATAACGGCATAAAAAACACCATTGTTGGTAAAAGTAATTTCTGAGCTTGTAGCAATGTCATTTGCAATCCACGTTTCAGGAAGCATCCATTGAGCAATTACGTAAGTGGCAATCAGCATTACAACAGAAGAGATCAATTCACCTGCATTCAATGCCTTCTGTGGATCGCCTCCTTCCTTCACTTTTACAAAAAAAGTACCCAAGATAGAAGTAAGAATACCCACGCCAGACAATACCAAAGGCAAAAGCACGGCATTTAAACCATTAAAGTCATTGGTGATTTCAAAACCACCTAAACCGATAAATGCAGCACCAAGTACCATTGTACCAATGATTGCACCTACATATGATTCAAAAAGGTCTGCTCCCATCCCTGCAACATCTCCTACGTTATCTCCAACGTTATCCGCAATAGTTGCTGGGTTTAATGGGTGATCCTCAGGAATTCCTGCTTCAACCTTTCCAACTAAGTCTGCTCCTACATCGGCAGCTTTGGTGTAAATACCACCTCCAACTCTTGCAAAAAGAGCAATAGAAGAAGCTCCAAAAGAAAAACCTGTGAGGACATTGATAACTTTTACGATATCCCAAGCCATATTATTGAAAATCAAAAATAAAGTTCCAATTCCTAATACACCGAGACCAACTACACCAAGACCCATAACGCTACCGCCTGCAAATGCAATTTCCAAAGCCTTTCCTAGACTTACTCTTGCTGCATTCGTAGTTCTTACATTGGCTTTTGTAGCAACTTGCATACCAATGTATCCAGCTAATGCTGAACAAAGTGCGCCAACAATAAAAGACACTGCAATAAGTGGAGAAGATCCTTCTTGCGTGCTGCCACTTATACCGAGAAGTATAGCAACTACCACAATAAAAATAGATAATATTTTGTACTCTGCTTTTAAGAAAGCTAAAGCGCCATCACTAATGGCTTTTGCAATGCCTTGCATTTTTGCATTACCAGGATCTTGTTTTGTGACCCAGGCTGATTTCCAAAAGGTATACAATAATGCCAGTATTCCAAATACAGGTATTGCATAAGTAATTGTTTGTCCCATTATACTAGTTTGTTAATTTTTATTTTAAGCAATTTTTAACGACGCGCAAAACTACATTTATTAGTGAAAAGTACAAAACCAAATTTTACATATATATTATGGCAAATATAATACATGTAAAAAGTGGCCATTTAGTTGTTTTGTTTGGTTCGCTTCATATATCCATTCATATTTAGAAATTCTGCTTGTCTGTTAGGCCGTTCTTTATAATACAGTATTGCTTTTTCGGTTTTGGAATTAAAAAATTATCGTGTTCATATAGTAAGTAGGCATACAAACAGCTATATATTTTACGATTTCGTCGATAAAAAATATGTGTTAATCTTAATAATAGGTTTATCATAGTACTATGTATTGCATGGTACTATGTCAACACTTATCTTTGTGTTATCAATTATGTGAAAAGCTTTCTAAATGATCGCTCAAAAATTTTAAAAGACATGATAGAAGTAGAAGTAAATAAGGACATGAAATTAGAAAACACAAAGGCACAAATGCGAAAAGGCGTACTTGAGCTTTGCGTTTTATCCATTATAGCGGAGGCTGAGGCTTATCCATCTGACATCATCAATAAACTCAAAGAGTCTAAATTGATAGTCGTGGAAGGAACTTTATACCCTTTGCTCAATAGGTTGAAAAACGCTGAGCTTTTGGATTATTCTTGGAGAGAATCAAACAGCGGTCCTCCTAGGAAGTATTATACCATTACAGAAATAGGAAAAACTGTACTGGATGAATTGATGCATACCTGGGATGAATTAAACGCAGCTGTTCATAGATCAACTGGCAAAAGTTTGGTCGACATAAATGAAGAAAATTAAATTAACAAAGACAATCAACTTAAATAGATACTAAAAATGAAAAAAGTAATCAATATAAATTTAGGTGGGCTTCCATACATCATTGATGAAGATGCATATGAATATCTCAATTATTATTTCGATTCATTGAGAAGACATTTTAGTGCATCTGAAGGATGCGATGAGATCATCTATGATATTGAATTGAGAATGAGTGAACTTTTCCAAGAGCAGCTCAAATCAAAACAAATCATCACCATGCATGAATTAACTGGTGTGATTGAGATCATGGGTAAACCTGAAGACTTTGGGGCAGAAGCTGTAGATGATGCAAGTTTTCAGCAAGATGCTGCCAGCTCATCAACATCAGGACATAGAATTCATCGTACCGGTAAAAGACTTTACCGTGATGAAGAAAATAAAATGCTGGGTGGTGTTGTGTCTGGTCTTACAGCATACTTAGGAATTGACGATCCACTTTGGTTGAGAATTCTTTTTGCGATTTCTATCACTTTTGGTGTGGGTATAGTTCCATATATTATCCTTTGGGCGATTGTGCCTGCGGCTAAAACTTCAGCTGATAAGTTGGCAATGAGGGGCGAACCGATCAATATTGATAACATTGCCAAAACTATTGAAACTGAGATCAATGATCTTTCTGAGAGAATCAATAAGTACAGCGATAAGTATAGCAAAAAGTACAAAAACAAGAATTATAAGTACGACTATCGTTATCAATATGATGATGGTGAGGCTGAGCAAAGTTCTGAGTACAATTACGAAAAAAAAAAGGTAAGTGGTAATCACATAAGTGCAGGAATCAATGTACTTTTTTCTACAGTAGGCACCACATTGTTGTCGATTTTTAAAATCATCACTCAAATAGCGAAACCTATTATTTCTGTGATCGTAGGTTTCGCCATGCTTTTCTTGACCATTCTTACCGTTGGTTGGTTGGCATCAGGAATCATGGGACATTCCATTTTGGATTTTTTCATACCAAAATCAAACGGTTTTACGATTTTAGCACCGTTGGCAATTATATTTTTAGTGCTCATTCCATTGGTGTCATTCATTCTATATTTATCAAAATGGTACTATCCACATAACTCTAAAAAATATGGAATGTGGATGGGAGCTGCCTGGACTGCCTGTGTTATCATACTTTTTGGTTCGGCAATGTTTACCATCAAAGAGTACAATTCCGCTTATAAAGAAGAAAATGCATACGATCTTTCTTTTATCAAAAACAAAAAGATTGATATCAATTTTGAAGGCGCAAGATATGATGGTCTGATATCATTGGGAGATCACATGAATTTTGATGGTGACAAAATGCAAATGGAAACCAGAAACATTCGTTTATTGAACGCTGAAGATGACAAACTTAAATTGGTAGAATTCGTTTCTTCGAGAGGTAAAAACCAAACAGAAGCGAAAACTAAGGCAACCAAGTTGATCCATGACTTCAAATTTGAAAATGGAGTCCTCACTTTTCCACTTTACAAAAACTTTGATAAGTCTACAGGTTATCGAGGTGAAGATGTGCATTACACATTATATGTTCCCAAAGATGTAAAAGTAGCACTGCCTGACGAAAACTCATGGAAAGTATGGTATGATGATGACATGGCTGACAAAGTGCTAACAGCAGAATAAAGGCTCAGTAAACCAGATAAATAAATGACAAAAGGCTTTGTTGGTCATAAAGATCAACAAAGCCTTTTTTAGTTTTACCTTATCGGTTTCAAACTTCAGCTTCGGCTAATATTTTAGCGGCTTCCTCAACAAAGTGTTCTTCTATTTTTAAGTCAACCGTATTGCTAAGTGAAGTACTTGGCTGAACCAACACATCATTGGTCATATCAATGAAGGCTGGGATTCCGAATTGGGATAATCTGGCAATGGCCAAATTAGCTTTAAATTCATTTTCAAAGGATTTGATTGTTACTAAGTGTACTGCCATGGCTTGATTTTTTATTTCATTAAATAATATCTTTATTAGGTAAGAATGTTTGAATTGTCAAACATTCTTTTGTGTTTTGGTGGTTTTACATGAGTTCAAGTTACAAAATTTTTAGCTAAGATCAAACTGATAAAATGAAAAAAGGCCCGGTAGTTTGCACTTCCGGGCCAAAGAATCTAGAAATATTAAAAACTTATTCTTACAGGGAAATTTTAATTAATCCCATGATTGATTTTCTTGACTTGCTTTTTTGACTAGTTCTAAATATTCCTTTGGAGAAAGGCCATCTAAAACATAATCCAAAGGATTTACTGCAGATCCATTGATGTGTACTTCATAATGACAGTGTGGTGCTGTACTGGTTCCCGTACTACCTACTGTGCCGATTGTTTGACCTTTTTTAACAACCGCTCCGTTTTTGACTGCAATAGTTTTCATATGGGCATATAAAGTCTTATAACCAAAACCATGATCAATTGTCACGTTATTTCCATAACCACGACCGGCACTTTCCACTTTCACTACTCTTCCGTCGCCAGTTGCTTGGATGGGAGTTCCGGATGGTGCAGTGAAATCAATACCTTTGTGTAATTTTTTCACCTTGTGAAGTGGGTGCAATCTGATTCCAAACCCAGAAAGCATTTCTACACCTTTATTCAACTTATCTTCTCTGACAGGCTTTATTGATGGAACGGAACTCAATTTCTTTTCTCTTTTGTAAGCTAGGCTATACATTTCTGCGAGGGATTTTTCTTGAATTTCCATTTTACTTTTGATCTTATCTATCTTTTCTAAAGTAGATTTGATCAAAGGACCTGTGCTGCTGTAACTTTCAAGATATGCATATTTATCATGACCTCCAGTACCACCTTCCCAAACGCCATCGTCAATAGGACTCACACCAAAGATCAAACGGTGCACATCATTATCTTTTTTATGAATTTCATTGATGCCTACTACCAATTTATCGTACTCAGAAGAGATAGATTTGAGCTGATATTGTAAATTATTCAGTTCTTGGGCAAGGGCCTTTTCTTTAGGTGAAGGCAAAAACTTGGCTACTAAAAAATAAAATAAAATTCCAGTTACCATGATGGCACACATCTGAGAAACAACCCTATAAGCTATTTGTCTGTAAGTGAGTTTATGTCTTTCATATTGTAGGGTTTTATCGTTGAAAACATATTTTGCTTTTCTCATTAGCAATCTTACTTTGTTTATTTAATAAATTAATACTTTTGCACCGCTTATCGATACACTTTGTTTTTAAATGCACTTGGATATTGAATGCACTTTAAAATATGTTCATTATTAAATATTACTTGGGAGTTGTGCAAATATAAGGTTTGATTTTAAAATAACAACTAAAAGTTCCCTTTGTAATTTATAAATATTGAATATATATTAATAACATGCATTAAACACTGTATATCATACAAATAAGCAAATAAATATGTATAAATACATATTTTAATTAATTGTAATGTTTAAATAGTTAATGAAATTTAGTTTATGGCTAAGCAAATGACAGCAAACGAAATAAGAAAGGCTTTTTTTGAATTCTTTGAATCTAAGAATCATAAAATTGTAGCTTCGGCACCCATTGTTTTGAAGGATGACCCTACTTTGATGTTTACCAATGCGGGTATGAATCAATTTAAAGAATTATTTCTTGGATATAAAAAGCCTGAAATAAGAAGAATTGCTGACACGCAAAAGTGTCTCCGAGTATCGGGTAAACACAATGATTTGGAAGAGGTGGGAAGAGATGCTTATCACCACACCATGTTTGAAATGTTGGGTAATTGGTCTTTTGGGGATTATTTCAAACAAGAGGCGATTGACTGGGCATGGGAATTATTAACTAAAGTTTACGGGCTCAATCCCGATAGAATATACGCTTCAGTTTTTGAAGGTGACGAATCTGAAGGTTTAGCAGCAGATGTCGAAGCCGCTAATTTGTGGAAAAAACATTTACCAGAAAATCACATTCTTTACTTTGATAGAAAGGATAATTTCTGGGAAATGGGCGATACTGGTCCATGTGGACCTTGCTCGGAACTTCATTATGATATGCGCTCTGATGAAGAAAGACTAGCTTTACCAGGAGAAAAATTGGTCAATGTCGGTGACCCTATGGTAGTTGAAATTTGGAACTTAGTTTTTATTCAATTCAATAGAAAGGCTGATGGTTCTTTGGAAGAACTGCCAGAAAAACACGTGGATACTGGTATGGGTTTTGAAAGACTTTGCCGCGCGCTGCAGGGTAAAGCTTCAAATTATGATACCGATATTTTCTCTGACTTTATTGCTAAAATGTCAAATGACACTGGCATTTCATACACTGGTAAATATGACAATAGCTCTATGACAGACATTGCGATGAGGGTCATAGCAGATCACTTGCGAGCTGTGAGTTTTGCCATTGCTGATGGGGAAATGCCAGGAAACAATGGAGCTGCCTACGTGATCAGAAGGATTTTGCGAAGAGCCATCAGGTATAATTATTCTTTTTTGAATCAAAAAGAACCTTATATCTATAGCCTTGTACCCATGCTAGCTGAGAAGTTTAAAGATGTTTTTCCAGAGTTATTTGCTCAGAAGACTTTTGTAGAAAGAGTCATCCTTGAGGAAGAAAAATCATTTTTAAAAACCCTTGAAGGCGGTTTGAAAAGGATTGAAACATTACAAATTTCTTCAGGAATTCTCGACGGACATACTGCATTTGAATTATATGACACTTTTGGTTTTCCTATAGATTTGACCCGTTTGATCGGTGAGGAAAGGAATTGGACCGTTGACGAGGTTGGTTTTAACGAAGCGCTCCAAGCTCAAAAAAATAGATCCAGAACAGACGCAAAAAAAGAAACTGGTGATTGGGTAATTTTTGCCGACGAAGATGTACAATTTGTTGGTTATGATCAACTCGAGGTTGAGGGGGCTAAAGTATTGAAATACAGAACCATCAAACAAAAGGGTGAAGATTTTTATCAATTGGTTTTAAATACCACACCTTTTTACCCGGAAGGTGGTGGACAAGTTGGTGATACTGGCTTTTTGGTCATTGATGGGGAAACCTATCGTGTCATTGATAC
This sequence comes from Saprospiraceae bacterium, assembly GCA_016715105.1. GTDB lineage: Bacteria > Bacteroidota > Bacteroidia > Chitinophagales > Saprospiraceae > JADKBO01. Next base: position 41,623 of record JADKBO010000029.1, read on the forward strand.
TAAAAAAGAAAATGATTTGGCCATACATTATGTTGACCGATTACCAGATAATCCTGAAGCAGAAGTAAAGGCGGTAGTGGATGCAAAACGAAGAGCACTCATCGAAAATAATCACTCGGTAACACACTTAATGCATGCTGCACTCAGAAAGGTTTTGGGCACTCACGTTTCTCAGAAAGGATCGTTGGTCAAGGATGACTATATGCGTTTTGATTTTGCGCATTTTAGTAAAATGACAGATGAAGAGATAGATGAAGTAGAACGCATCGTTAATGAAAAAATCAGACAGAATATTCCATTGCAAGAAGATCGTAGCTTAGACATAGCAAAAGCTAAAGAAGCTGGTGCTATGATGCTTTTCGGTGAGAAATACGGAGACAAAGTGAGGATGATCACCTTTGATCCTTCATACAGCAGAGAATTGTGCGGAGGTTGTCACGTTGATGCTACTGGTAAAATTGGTTTATTCAAAATCAAAAGTGAATCTGCCATTGCAGCTGGTGTGAGGAGAATTGAAGTTTTGACAGCAGCTGCTGCTGAAGAATATGTAAATGCCCAAATCAAAGAACTTTCTGCTATCAAATCGTTATTTAAAACTCCTTTACATACGGTCAAACAAGTTGAAACCCTTCAAGAAGAAGTGAAAGCTTTGAGAAAGGAATTAGAGCAATTGCAAGGACAACAAGCGATGGCCAAACAAAAAGATTTGGTTGCATCTGCGGTGGAGTTTAAATACGGTAAGGTGGTCAAAACCATCTTAAAAGATGTCGATTCAAAAATTGCAAAGACTTTAGCTCACCATGTTTTGGAGCAAATCGGATCGGGGGTTATTATTTTTGGGATTGAGGAAGGTGAAAAATGTCAACTCATGGTCACCATCTCTGAAGATTTAACCAAAAATCCTGGATTGCATGCGGGCAATTTGGTCAGAAACGCAGCCAAACACATTGGTGGTGGTGGAGGTGGACAAGCTAATTTTGCTACGGCTGGTGGCAAGGAAATTAGTGGGTTGAATGCTGGCGTAGATGCTTTATTACAAGAGATTGATTTATGAAGTGAAATCAGCATGATATAAAATAAAAAAGGGCAGTACTTTTACTTGCCCTTTTTCTAATACAGTATCCAAAAATTTATTTTAAAGCTTTATGCTCTTTTATTTTGTTTCAAGAAATATGCCAAAAATTGATTTACGCAATCGATTTTTATAATATGGTTTAAAATTATAATATATTTTATATTTTGAAATATTTTTAGACAAAAACTTGAATAAAATTTGTTTAAATGAATAAAATTTAGGCCTAGCAGTTTATAAATAGATAGCATAATGCATTAAGTACCTGATTTGTAATAATTAAAACGCCATTTAAACCAGAATAGTTTAAATGGCGTTTTTAATTTTTAAAATATTATTTTAGCCTAGAATGGTCTTATGTGTTATAAAATCGAAACTTAGGCTTTTTAATGCTTTATATTCTAGAAGCCAACCAGTCTCCAACTTGTGTGGTAGAGTAGGAGGGAGCAGTGCCGGCAATATCTACAGTCACATATCCTTCTTCCAATGATTGGTCAACAACTTTTCTGATGGCAGCGGCTTCGTCGTATAGTTTAAATGCATATTCAAACATCATAGCGGCAGATAATACCGTTCCCAGCGGATTTGCAATATTTTTTCCAGCAGCTTGAGGATAACTTCCGTGAATGGGTTCAAATACAGAAGTATGTAAACCAATAGAAGCTGAAGGCATCAGTCCCATAGAACCAGAGATGACAGACGCTTCGTCAGTTAAAATATCACCAAACATATTTTCAGTTACCATCACATCAAATCCTTCAGGCCATTGAATGATCCTCATGGCAGCTGCATCCACAAATAAGTATTCTGTAGTTACTTCCGGGAATTCTTTTTCTAATGATTGACCCACCTCTCTCCACAAACGAGAAGTTTCCAAAACATTGGCTTTATCAACAATGGTCAATTTCTTTTTTCTAGCCATTGCATATTGGTAAGCAAGTCTGATGATGCGCTCAACCTCTTCCTTGGTGTATTCGCAAACATCCCAAGCTTTGTCTCTTGCTTCGTTTCTTCCTTTTTCGCCAAAATAAATCCCGCCTGTAAGCTCTCTGATACAAACAAAATCTGCATTTTCAATCAAATCAGTCCTAAGTGGAGATTTGTGCAACAAAGAAGGGAAAACCAAAGTTGGTCTGATGTTGGCATATAGTCCAAGCTTTTTTCTCATAGCCAACAAACCTTGCTCAGGTCTTACTTTAGCACTAGGATCATTGTCAAATCTAGGATGACCAATAGCACCAAACAAAACAGCATCAGCGGCCATGCAAATTTCATGTGTTTCATCCGGATAAGGGTTACCGACTGCATCTATGGCAGCTGCCCCAGTAAGTCCTGGTGTATAATGGATTTCATGATTGAATTTAGCACAAACAGCATCGACTACTTTGATGGCTTGTTCGATTACTTCTGGGCCTATACCGTCGCCTGCTAATACCGCTATATTGAGATTCATACTCTATCTTTAGTTTTTAATTATAAAATATATTAATGTATTAATGAATGATATTCAAAACTTTCTGAGTTGCTTTGATTGCTGATACCGTTTGATCTGAATCCAATCCTCTTGTTTTGAACTCCTTGCCGTCGTGTTGCCACGTGATGATGGTTTCACAAAGTGCATCTGAATTTCCACCTGGAGGTATTCTGACCATGTAGTCTACTAATCTAGGTAAATTCAATTTTTTCTTGGAATAGATTTTTTTCAAGGCATTCATAAAGGCATCATATTGTCCGTCTCCTTGTGCGTGCTCTTCATAAATATCGGTTCCAAAGGCCACTTGAAGGGTAGCAGATGGTTTTAAGTTAGCAGCATGTGTGAGCACATAACCTTTGATTTGAATATCTTGTTTGAGAGTATTGCTATCAAGGACGTCGGAAATGATGAAGGGAAGATCTTCTTTGGTAACGATTTCTTTTTTATCTCCCAATTGTATGATGTGGCTCGTTACCTTCTTTAAATCTTCATCACTCAAACGGATGCCCAGATCCCTCAAATTATTTTCAATGTTGGCTTTACCGCTGGTTTTACCAAGGGCATAAACGCGTTTTCTGCCAAATCTTTCTGGCATCAATTCGCTGAAATACAAATTGTTCTTTTTATCCCCATCTGCATGAATACCAGCAGTCTGTGTAAACACATTTTCACCAACAATGGGTTTATTTTCAGGAATTCTGAGGCCTGAGAATGACTCGACAATTTTACTCGCAGAATACAAAGACTCCTCATTAACAGAGGTTTCTACATCCTTTGCAAAGTCTTTTATGACTGCAATTGCGCTTGCGAGAGAGGCATTTCCAGCCCTTTCGCCCATGCCATTTACAGTGAGATGTATGCCATGAATACCCTCATAAACAGCAGCTAAAACATTTGCAGTGCCGAGATCATAATCATTGTGGGCGTGAAACTCAAAGTGATGGTTGGGATATTTATCTAGTGTTTGTCTGATAAATTTGGAAGTTTCTTGAGGTGTCAATATGCCCAAAGTATCAGGAAGGAGAATTTTACTTACCACCTTGCTTCCAGTCAGAAAATCAAGTGATTGAAAAACATAATCTGGAGAGTTTCTCATACCATTGCTCCAGTCTTCTAAATAAACATTTACCGTAATGTCGGCTTCTTGCGCCTTATCCAATACCAATTGTATATCTTCAAAATGTTCCTCGGGACTCTTTTTTAACTGATGAGTCAAGTGATTGAGAGAGCCTTTGGTCAACAAATTCATCACCTTGGCCCCTGCTTTTTTCATCCATTCGATAGAAACGCCTCCATCTACAAAGGTCAAAACTTCGACCTTATCAATAAACCCAGCATCTTTGGCCCATGAAGTAATAGCTGTAACGGCATTTAACTCACCTTCAGAAACTCTTGCTGAAGCCACTTCAATTCTATCTACTTTTACTTCCTGTAGCAGAATTTGCGCCAAAGTAAGTTTTTCGATTACTGAAAACGATACGCTGTTGGTTTGTTCGCCATCGCGTAAAGTCGTATCCATTACCTCTAGGTATCTTCCCATTTCGTTTCTTTCCTGAAAATGAATTTAGTATGGGCTTGTTTCAGCATACACCCCAATTTCTTCTTTTAGAGATTGGAGAAAGTCAATATCATCATAACCATTGAGCATGTTGTTCTTTTTATAGCCATTGATCGCAAACCCTTCTGATTGACCAGTAACCAGTAAAGTTATCTTTTGTGTATTCAAGTCAATTTCCAACTCAGTTGTTGGATCAGCTTCAATGGCTTCAAAGATACTATTGAGAAATTCACCTGAAACTTGCACAGGTAAAATACCAATATTGAGGCAGTTGTTTCTGAAGATATCGGCAAAAAAGCTAGAAACTACACATCTAAAACCATAATCATAAATCGCCCAAGCAGCATGCTCCCGACTTGACCCTGAACCAAAATTTTTACCTGCAACCAGGATTTTGCCAGAGTATTTGTCATTATTGAGTACAAAATCTTCTTTTGGACTATCATCATTGTTGTATCTCCAATCTCTAAAAAGATTGTCACCAAAACCTTTTCTTTCTGTAGCTTTCAAAAATCTTGCTGGTATAATCTGATCAGTATCCACGTTTTCGATAGGAAGTGGAACTGCGCTACTTTTTAAAACTGTAAATTTATCGTATGCCATTTGCTGGTCTTTTTCTGATTGAATAAAGATTAATTTAAAAATATGCGAGGATCGGTTACCTCACCTGTTACCGCTGCAGCTGCTGCAACCAATGGACTTGCTAGCATTGTTCTAGCTCCTGGACCTTGGCGACCTTCGAAATTCCTATTGGAAGTAGAAACTGCATATTTGCCTGCAGGAACTTTGTCATCGTTCATTGCCAAACAAGCAGAACAACCAGGTTGTCTCAATTCAAACCCTGCATTGATGAGGATATCATATATTCCTTCTGCTTTGATTTGGTCTTCAACTACGTGAGAACCTGGCACTAGCCAAGCAATCACATTATCAGCTTTTTTCCTACCTTTTACGACAGACGCGAATTGCCTAAAATCTTCAATTCGACCATTGGTGCAACTTCCCAAAAATACATAATCCACCTTTTTGCCGATCATGGATTCACCAACATTAAATCCCATATAATCCAAAGATTTTGCATAAGAAGCCTTGCCATCCAATACATCATCTGGCCTTGGAATTGGTTTTGAAATCGCTATTCCCATCCCAGGATTCGTTCCGTAGGTAATCATAGGTTCGATATCGGAAGCATCATAAACGTATTCTATGTCAAACTGAGCACCTTCGTCCGTTTTCAAAGTTTTCCAGTATTCAACCAATCTATCAAAATCAGCTCCTTTTGGAGCCAATTCTTTACCTTGAATATAATCAAACGTTTTTTGATCTGGAGCAATCATACCCCCACGAGCGCCCATTTCGATGCTCATATTGCAGACAGTCATTCTGCCCTCCATAGACATGTTTTCAAAAACTTCACCAGCATATTCTACAAAATATCCTGTAGCACCACTTGCTGAAATTTTTGCAATTACATAAAGAATGACATCTTTGGGTAAAACACCTTCACTGACTTTTCCATTGATGACAATGCGCATCTTTTTAGCTTTCTGCTGCATGATACACTGAGAAGTTAAGACCATCTCAACCTCAGAAGTTCCGATACCAAAGGCAATTGCTCCAAAAGCACCATGAGTTGAAGTATGAGAGTCGCCACAAACAATGGTCATGCCAGGCAATGTGATTCCGTTTTCAGGACCTACGACGTGTACAATACCGTTTTTGTAATGACCAAGTCCCCAATGAGAGATACCATACTTGCCAGTATTTTTTTCAAGTGCAGAAAGTTGGTTGGCAGATAAAGCATCTGCAACCGGTAAATGTTGATTGATAGTAGGGGTGTTGTGGTCAGCTGTTGCGAAAGTACGATTAGGGTGTAAAACATTAAGACCTCTTTGTTCCATACTCAAAAAAGCCACAGGGCTAGTTACCTCATGGATAAAATGTCTGTCAATAAATAATACATCTGGCCCATCCTCGATGCTTTTCACTACGTGGGCATCCCACACCTTATCAAATAAACTTTTTGATTCACTCATTATATCAATTCTTTTTTATAGAAACGCAAAATTATACAATACTCGCTACAAAGTGTCTTGTTTAGATTATTATTCAACAGTAAAAAGTGTGAAATTATGATGTATTAAGTCGTTTTTTTTCACTTTAATACAATTCTCAAGTCGTTTTCCAATTTTCTAATATGGAATAAAACGTAATGTATTATATATTGAATAACAATATTATAAATACTAAATATTTGGGGATTATATCACTCTTTTTTACAATTTCCAGCTGGATGCCCACCAAAATGAATTGCTGATCACATCTGGCTTCACTTAAGTTTCAAAAAATGTTTTACCTCTTTAAAAGCTGTGTTATTTGTAAAATATATCATAATGAAATAACAAAGTATTCCACTTAAAACTAAGAGTATGAAATTTAAATATGTGATCTCATTAAGCATATAATATTTAAATAAGTAGATTATAGAAGCCATCATTATTGCTGCAATTGCTTGAGGTGAAATAGCCTTTATAATGGAGGATACTTTCAAATCAATTCCTTTACCTGCCAGGTGCCAAAGTGGTAAAGAAAACAGAATGGAGGAGATGGCATAAAATAAAGCTAGTAGAATATAAGTCTCGATAATAAACTGTGGTGACAATGAAAACCAATATATAAATCGGCTTAGTAAACAAACTGAATCTCAGCATTTCTTTGGTATGTCCTCCGATTACGAAAAGATTTCCTGCAAGAGTTGAAATGGTCTGAAAGCATGCTAAAATTGCAAAAACCTTTAAAAGAGGGATGAGTTCACTCCATTTTGGAGTTAAAATTAAAAGCACGAAATGATCTGAAAGAATGAATAATCCAGCCATCAAAGGAAAGAGTATGAGCGAAACTACTCCAGTTATTGTCAGAAACATTTTTTGGAGGCGAATTTTATCCTGGATATTTGACATAGAAGGTAGCATAACTCTAGAGAAGGCTCCACCAACTTGCTGTATGGGTAAAGTGAGAAATTTATAAGCTCTATCATAAATTCCCAAAGCATTACCACCTAAGTACCTGCTCACCAAAAGACTGTCAATATTTCTTACAGCATAAGAGAATGTCTGGTCAGCAAGTAAAGGAATGGTAAATGACTTATGTTTCCAGACTTCTTGAAAATTAAAAGAAATTCCTTCCTTCCATTTTAATTTAAAAGTGTAAGCAATAAAAGATGACCCAATGAAAGCCAATTGTTTAATGACCAAACTCCAAACTCCTAGACCTTTATATGCCAAGATTACACCTATAATTCCAGATAAAGTTGTGGTGAAAATACTGATCACAAATAACGATTTGAAGTCCAATCTTTTCTTAAAAATCGTTTCATGAAAGATCATTGGTATTGAAAAAAGAAAACCGATGCTGAGGTATTTGGTGATGATATCTGCCTCTGGAAGGTTTGTCCACCAAGCTGCAATAGGAGCAACCAAGGTGAACATTAAGACGCCAATGATGATGGTCAATATGGTAGTGAATCCATAAATGCTTTTCAACAAAGGCATAGAGGGTGTTTGTTCCTTAAATATGATGTTGGTGGTGGCACCATCCTGTAAGGTGCGAGCAAGCAGGAATATTACCATTGGGACTGCAAATAATCCAAAATCAGCAGGTAATAAAAGTCTCACCATGATGATATTGAATGCAAATCCAAGGGCTTGCGACAGAAATTGATCTGCAACATTCCACTTGAAAGCATTCACTGGAGTAGATATACTGTTATTTGGCAAAAACCATCATTTTAAAAGAAGGGTGAATTTACTAAATAAACTGAGTTCACCATTTGTGGAAAAGCTATTTTGAAAGCAGGTGGAGATCATAGGCTTCATCTTCATCGGGTACAACAGGAACACTGAGGATGAGTTGGACGATGCGATAAAGGGTGAAATCTAATTCGGGATTTATAAAATGTTTGGTAGTGCGTTTAAAATCTGATGACGTAATGATTTTCATTTTTCTTAAATATTCGAAATGATGAGAAAGAGTACTATCATCCAAAGGGATACCTGTGTTTATTTGGTTAAAGGTTGCTCCTTCTGCACCGCCTTCCAAAATTTTTCTCAGAATTCTGATTCTGACAGGGTGACTAAGTATTTTGCCCATAAGTGCAAAGTGATATTCTTGAGGTAAAAACTGATTTGCTTTAGAAAAAGCCATTTTTCATAGAATTTGAGGGTGAATAATATTTGTAAAAATAGTATGGAGAATTAAGTATCCAAAGGAAAATTATTTTTTTAACAACTAACGGTTGAAAATAAATTGGAAATTGCTTTAAGATTTAACATATTTAATCAATCGGGCGAAGGCTCAGGTTTTGCTTTAAGATTTAACATATTCAATCAATCGGACGAAAACTAGGAATTGCTTAAGATTTAAAATATTCAATCAATTGGGCGAAGACTACGCATTTGCTTTAAGATTTAACATATTCAATCAATCGATCGAAGACTGGGAAATTGCTTTAAGATTTAACATATTCAATCAATTGGGCGAAGTCTGGGTAATTTTGCTTTAAGATTTAACATATTCAATCAATCGATCGAAGTCTGGGTAATTTTACTTTAAGATTTAACATATTCAATCAAACGATCGAAGATTGGGAATCTTCTTTAAGATTTAACATATTCAATCAATCGGGCAATGACTCGAGTTTTCTTTAAGATTTAACATATTCAATCAGTCCGAAGTGAAGCACCAGTTTTTAATCATGATTTACTTCTCAATCAACTTGGCCATCCAATCATCCAATTCATTCCAATAAGTAGAAAAAGAGCTCAAATTATTATGACCACCACTATCAAGGGTTACAAGTTTTGTGGTTTGTGGCTCCATTGATGTATACACTTTCCTACCTATTTCGTAAGGTATTACCTCATCTGCTGTACCATGAAAAATAATTGTTGGAACTTTAATTTTTGTAAGAAAATCTTCGTTTTCTAGCTTCAAATCAGTCCTTTGGGCGATGAAGTAGGGTACATGTGTGTCTATTACTGCTACCATGGAGGTGTATGGCGTTTCCAAAATCAAAGCCTCTACTTTTTTTTGATTCGCCACATAAATTGCAAATCCTGACCCTAAAGACCTACCAAAGAGTATAATCTTCTGACCTTTACTCAATTCCACCGCTTTTTCATACCAGAGTATGGCGTCTTGAAGGAGGTTTTCTTCTGTAACCTTTCCTGTACTTTTGCCATAACTTCGGTAATCTACAACCATAACATTGGTGCCATACTTTTTATATTGTTGTGCAATTTCTACCCACCTTACTAAATTATCACGATTGCCGTGAAAGTATAAAATTGTAGCTTTTGCTTCTTTAACAGGCAACCACAGTCCGTTTAATTCGGCTCCATCAGGGGTAAGCAGGTTTATTTCTTGAAATGGATATGGTAAATTGAAAGTATAGTCTTTTTCCAGAACCTCCGGTTGCAGCACAAATAAACGAATCACGCTCGCTAAATTTATCCAAAGCAAAATGAAAAGGGCTACCAAAATTGCCAAAATCCATTTTAGCTGCCGCTTCATCAAGCTTTTCTTTGTTTCTTAGTAAAACCAATGCTGCTTTGTTCTTTGTCAAAATCAATCTTGTCTTTAGTAAGGATTTGATCTAGAATTTCATGATAGGACTCAAAAGTGTGCAAATTATTATGTCCCCCTCCTATGATGCTATGCAATCTGCTGAGTGGTGCATTAATTTTTGAAAGCTTGATACTTGATTGAAAAGGAATGAGCCTGTCACTGGTGCCATGTATGATGTGAATGGGACACTTTACGTATTTTATCCATTTATACGTTGGTATGGGGAATCGAAGCAACCAAGAAAGTGGCATAAAGGGCATGTATCTTTTGGCAACCTGTTTCATACTGTAATATGGTGCGTCTAAAATTAGCATTCTGGGATTATTGGTGGATGCAAGTTTGGTTGCAAAACCCGAACCCATAGATCTGCCATATAAAATGATGTGTGACTCATCCACTCTTTCCTTGATGGCATCGTAGATAAATTGCAGGTCTTTTTTGATTTCTTCCTGATTTCTCTTCCCGTTGCTTTTACCAAAACCTCGATAATCAACCATGATGACGTCATACTGGTACCTTATAAAATCTATAGCAAACTTTCCCCAACCTTTTATGCTGCGGCTGTTTCCCTTGAGGTAAAAAACGACACCTTTGGGTTTTACAGATTTGAAGTGTAAGCCTGATAATTCGACTCCATCTTTTACCTTTACTTTATACTCATCAAAGGTCAGATTATCATAGACAAACTTAAATTCTTCGGGAAGTTTTTCTGGTCTGAATAGTAGCCTGTCCTGGAAAAAGAAGACCAATATTGAAATCATAACATATAAAATGATAAATACAACGAGCAGTTGTATGATGTGCAATTGTATCCATTCCCATATTTCCATCGCGGTCGTGGTTTTACTTAAATGAAGCTTCCGCAATAACTTTGAAGGGGCAATTTTGCCTATTCTTTAGTTACTTTCTTTCCTTTTTGATTTGAACTTTTTCAAATATAGTTATTATTCGGCAAATTGGGATGCTTGAAAATACATTGCAATTTCTGTTTTGCTTTTTACAATTTTATAAAGCCAACGTTTTTGTTATACAGTGGTGTTTTTAAGTTTAGTTGATACCAGCCTTTAGGAAGATCCTTAATATCTATTTGAAATGATTTTTCAACTGCACCTTCTGATATATTGGCATTTTTTAAAATTTGACCTGTCGCATTGCTAATGGAATAACTGAGTTTTCCACTTACGTTTACATCAATATTCAATTCATCATATGCAGGATTTGGATAAACATTGTACGAAAAATTTTCGATGGGAATAGTTGCTACGGTGGATTCATTATTGATGGTCCAAGAACGTTGGAAACTGAGCCCTTTCCCTGTTGAAAGATGTGTCCTGGATAAGGAGGTAGTATCCGTAACAACCGCAGTCAAAGTGTGTTTTTCATTTGTCAAGATATTCTTATTCAATGTAAATTGAGCATTTCCGGTACTTACCAAGGTTTCATCCAGCTTCCATTCTATCTTTAAGGTGTTGGGTTGGGGTAAAACAAGATTTAGCGTGAATTCAATTGGATTATTTGTAAAGTTGATGATATTTGGTTTGGGTAGGCTGCTTTCAATTGGAGATATGAGCCGATAAATTTGGGTGACAATTGCCTCTTTGCAAACCGAGCAAAATTCACGATTGAGGTAGCGCATTTCACAGTCATTATGTGGTCTGTAACAATTATTTCCTTCCATATTGTGAATGCCAATGTCACTGTTGACGAGCCAGTTTTTCCACTTGATGGAAGCAGGATCATTCATCGCGGTTCTATTGGGCCTTTCTTCACAGTTAAACCAATATTCATCACCCAAATTTGCAAAGGAGTGCCCGACTTCATGAATCATTACCTCGGAGGATGATAAATCGGTAGAGGCAGTTGCCAAAAATCCACCAGAACCACCATAAATATTGGAATTTACCAAAACCAATGCTTGATCATAATCTGGAAAATTTGAAGCTAAAACATTGATGGTATTTGGACTAGTAGGCACCAAAAGCCTGTGTATACCGGCAAAATCAAAAGTAGATCCCAAGTAGGTGTCGACGTTTTTGATAGGTGGAGGATTACTTCCCTCATCACTGGCATTTCCCGGATGGTCTGCACCACTTTCTTTGGAAGGGACCTCGATGATGTGAAAATTAAAGAAGTTGCGGTATTCCTTGAATGGACTTTTTGTAAAGAAATAATTGGAAAGCGCTTGGGCGTCGTCTTTATACTTTTTCATCTCAGCTGTTTGGTAACCATCTCCCATCAGTACAAAATTGATGCGTTTGTCATCTGGGCCATTATTCATTATTTTTGATACAGGAAATGTCTGCGCAATTAGCACATTTACGACTAAAAACAAACATATAAGTGATAAGTATGCTTTCATTTTTATTGTTTTGCTTTGAGATCAAACTTTGCAAATTCTTTAAAACTTCCGTTTATATTTTGCTCGATCAAAAGGTGAGTAATTTGTCCTTCATCTGTGATTCTTAAGGGTATAAAGGTTTCTTCCTTCTTTACAAGTACTTTTTCTAATGAACCATCTTGATTTACTTTTTCCATATATTCTTCCAATGGCGAAACGATGGAGTACTGCCCATAAATTTGACCATTTTTATCTGTAAAGCTGCAACGATAACCATCCACTGGAACATCTACCTGTTTTTCTGGTCCTTTTTTGAGCGTCCCTTTGGAGTGGGTTACTTTCAAAATTTGAGCTTGTACGTTTTCTGGGTTAAAAAATCGGAGGTTGATGAATAGGATAGTTGGTTCAATGTCTATAAATTCTGAAGATTCTGATAGGACTTCAGTTTTAGTAGTCCGACATGTGGTCACTGAAAAAATAGTAACTACAATCCCTATCCTTAAAAAGATATCAAATCCTTTAACTTTCATTTTATTGTTGTGTATGATTTGTAAATATATCACCTTTTATGGAAGTGTTTTATGTTGTGAAAGACGAATATTGATACGACAATAGTTTAAAATACTAATCAATTATTTTTCTAAAAGGCAAAATATCATGGCATACTTGCCTTTATAGTTGTTGATCAAACTCAACATAACTTGCATATCGATGAGTTTTTCAAAACTTAGATTTTCATCATTGCTGGAGATATTGAATTTGTAATCAGGCGATAGCGTATGTAAATGATTTATAATATGTATTGCCTCTTCTTGGAATTCCGGAAAATTTATTTCAAAACAGAGCATTTGAATGGGTAGGGAAAGTGATTGCAAAATTGGCCACTCAAATCCTTCTGCATCAATCTTGATAAAATCAGGTATGCCATATTTGGCGATCAGTGTTTGCATTTTTTGAGATTCAACCGTTGTTGTTTCAAAATCTGATAGGTTTAAGGTTTTTGCTGTACTCAAAGCATTGTCTCGCAAATGGACGTAGAATGGAATTTGCCCGTCGATATTACCAATAGCTATTGGCTCAATGGTAAATAGGGCCTTTTTATTCCTAAATCTTAAATGTGTTAAGTTGATTGGGTCGGGTTCTACTGAAACTACGCGGGCTCCAGCTTTCTTAAATGCAATCGACAAATCTCCTATATTCGCTCCAATATCAAAAATTAGCGGATTTTCTGGCAAATATGTTTTGATAATTTGAGTGTACATTTCTGACTCTGCAACCTTGTGTTTGAAAAACGCATGATACTTCAATTGGGTGTAAAGGTCATGTAGCCAGGAATATCTGAGCGCTAAGTAAAACTTTGATTTTCTAAAAATATTTAGAACTCTTTGAATCATAGCTCAAAAAAAGTCAATTTTGTTGTAATAATTCTAGAAAAGGAAGATATAGTGTTAAGTAAGAAAGGATATTGGGTTTTTTTAAATAATAATAAGTAAGAATTGATACCTAAAATAATACATTATTGTTGGTTTGGTCAAAATGATTTTGGCGAATTTAAAAAAAATGTTGTAGGTTGGAAAAAACTGAATCCCGATTATGAGCTCATTTTATGGGATGAATCCAATTTGCCTTTACGCTTCTCCTACGTAAGAAATTCATTCAATTCAAAGAATTATTCTAATCTTTCTAATTTCATAAGATTATGGGCTGTGTATAATTTTGGAGGCATTTATCTTGATGTTGATGTTAAGTTAATCAGATCTCTTGATGTGGTTCTAAATAATGAATGTTTTTTTTCTAAGGAAAAAAACTCAAAAGGTGTTATTCAGGTAAACAATGCAGTTATGGGAGCAAAAAAGAAGCATTGGTTTATTAGGTTACTTTTAGAGGGTATTATGCATGAATTTGATGGATTAGAATATTCCAACCTAAGTGGCCCTATTCTTACTACAAAAAAATTATTAAAATTCAAAGCTATAAAAGATGAAAATAGACAAATTATATTGGATATAGTGGTGTTTGGGGTGAATGTATTTCATCCTGTCCAATGGGATGGACATATAAAATACAAGGAGTTTCCAGAAACTATTGGAGTTCATGAATATGCAGGAAGTTGGAAATCAAAAAAACTTAATTATTATGAATTAGCAAAGTCTATTTTTTTTAGAAGATGTCCTGAAACAATTCTAAATTTTATACTTTATGGACCAAGAAATGCGAAAGTGATCAAGAATAAAATTGTTGTCGATGGACCATTTAGTGGGTTGATTTTGCACAATCGTGGTCTAGGAAGTGCTTATTTCCCGAAATTGTTTGGTACTTATGAAGAATGCCTTCATCAAACAATTTATGGTTTAGCTCTAAATGAATATGATAATCTAATTGTATTCGGTGTTGGTGAAGGATATTATGGGTTAGGACTTTATAAATTATTAAAGCCAAAGAATAATACAATCTTGTATGATATTTTGGAGGAAAATATTATTGCTTGTAATGTTAATGCTGAAATCAATAATATTAAGGAAATAAGTATTTTAAAGGAAAAAGTGAATGCTGATACTTTATATACCTTTAATGAATTAGAGAAAAGTTTAATATTTTGTGATATTGAAGGTGACGAAGTTAATGTTTTTACAGATCAGAACATTTATTTATTTAAGAATGCCGATCTCATCATTGAAATACATGACCATGTAGACATTGAAATATATGATTTTTTAGTAAAATTATTTTATCAAACTCATAATATAGAAACGATATATGAAGATCGTTATAATTTTGTGAGAAATAGACAATTTGCACGGAGTAGAGCATTTTGGTACAATGAATTATATAATGAAAATAGACCAATTTTTATGAGATGGCTTGTTTTAAAATCAAAATTATTCTAAATATTTATTTCCCTATCTATTATTGCCATGAATGAAAATGAGTTTCCTATATTGTTTTCCATAATTATACCTACTAAAGATAGATTAAACTTACTTCAGCAATGCCTTAACTCAGTATCTGCACAAAAATACTTGAATTTTGAAGTCATAGTTGTAGATGATAATAGTATTGATGGAACATGGGAATGGTTATACAAAAGATCTGGAGATAGATTCATAGTTTTAAAAAATAAGTTTGGCGGGAGAAGCAACGGCAGAAATATTGGTAAAGAATTTGCTAATGGAGAGTTTATTTGTTTTATTGATGATGATGACTATGTATCAACTAATTTTCTTTCAGATTTTTACGAAGGTCTAAAAATTTACGATTTTCGAAATAATATAATTTTAAGAACCCACTTTGTTTATGACAGAGATGGAGTTTTTTCTGACTCAAAATCAAGCTATGATGCCAATAAGTATGGATCAGGGGTAAATTTTGCCTTGTATGAATTTTGTAGTAGTTGTTCAGTTTGTTTATCTAAAAATTTGTCAGTAAAAGAGGATTTTCCAATTGATGTTGATAATTGGGAGGATAGTCATTTTTTATTAAGAATTTTGGCTTATGGAGATCTGATACAACTTCCTTCTTATAATTATTTTTATCGCATACATGATAAAATGGGTAGTAAATTAGTTATGGATAAAAATATTTTAATTGAGAACTGTATAAAGCATGTTGGATACATGGATAATTTTTTTCTCCTTTATGGCGGAAGAAATCCTCAAATTTTCACCTTAGATGCCAAAAATAAGATCACATCTGAAAAATTTGCTGAATATGCTGTAAATGCCATGGGTCTTAAGGAATACAAACAAGCAATAAAACTAATTCTGAAAAGCTTCAATCGGGGAATATATCTTAGAAATTTGAAGCATTATGGTATGTTTGTTATAAATTTTTTCAAATTCTGATGAAAGTTAGTGTTGTTATACCTGTATTTAATGGGGAAAATTATATCGATCATTCCATAAAATCTTGTCTGATCCAAGATGAAGTAGGTGAAATAATTGTAATTGACGACGGATCGTTAGATAGTACCTGTGAAATTGTTCAAAAACTTGGGAACTTGGACCAAAGAATAATTTTAAAAAAATTAGATAAAAATTATGGATCTTCAAAGGCTAGAAATATTGGTATAGATTTGTCAAATTGTGAATTGATAAGTTTTCTGGATGCAGATGACTATTTTTTACCAAATAGATTTGCAAAAGGAATTAATTGTTTGAAGAAATACCCAGAAATACAAGGCACGTATGAACCCATAAAAATTTTTTGAGAAGAATTATAAATATTCTAGGAAGCGGAAGCGAATATTGTGTTTTTTACAGGAGATGTTAAAGAAACTCAACTTTTTGACTATCTTATAAAAGATAATAAACCATTTTTCTATAATATCACTGATATTAAGGTCGGAATCAATTAAGGGAAAAATTTACTTTGATGAAGATTTTAAGTATGGCCAGGATATAGATTATCTTTATAATGTAACAAGAAATTTGATATTAAAGAATGCAAATGTAAAAGAAATAAAAATTTTAAGGAGGATTCATAATTCTAATGTAACCTCATCTATTGGCATTCAAATATTTAATCCTAGAAAAAAACTAATTGATAAATGGTTTAAAATATTATTAACCGAAAATTTTACACCCAAGCAAGCAAGATACTTAGTTTATAGAAAAATCTGTTATGATCTTTTAGATTACAGGTTTTTAAGGTACATTGGAGGTTACGTAAGTAAGTTTATAGTTTTAACATTTTTAATATTTAAACATCCTAAAATATGTCTAAAACTTATGTAACATTTATAAATCCTCAGAAGAATATTTATGAAAACCTTCGGGATGTCAAATTAAGTGCTGGATTATCTGTAGCTCTAGCAAAACGTGATATAACAATTAGATATGTAGAAACAATTCTGGGAAAAATATGGGTTATAATTAATCCCTTGATCAATTTATGTATTTTGGTTTTTGTCTTTAAAAATATAGTAAACGCAGAAATTCAGAATTATAATTATTTGCTCTTTGTGAGTATAGGATTGGTAGTTTGGAACTATTTTTCTTCGGTTGTTGCAGATGTTTCTAATTTAATTATTAATTCAAGGTTTCTTATTCAAAAAATTTATTTTCCAAGAATTGCATTGGTATTTTCCAGAATGCTAGTTGGTAGTTTTGAACTTGCTTCCAGTTTAGGTTTTGTGGTTATTGCTTTTCTTTATGCTCATGCTGAAGTATCACCCAATTTTCTATTTTTTTTGCCAGCTCTTTTAATTTCTTTAATTTTTGTTTTAGGAAGTAGTTTATGGATAGCTTCAATAAGTATAATTTACAGAGACTTTGTGCACATTGTTCCGGTTTTGTTACGAGTTGGAATTTTCTTATCCCCAATAGGGTATGAAATTAATCATTTGGATAAATTTACTATGAATTTATATTTCCTTAATCCAATTACAGGTCTTGTTGAATTTTTACGTTGGACATTGCTGAAAGGCTATGAATTTAACCCTCTTATACTAATTTCTATTGTTCTATCTTTGTTACTATTTGGCACAGGCCTTCTTATTTTCTTTAAAGTAGATAATAGACTTGCGGACAGATTATAAATTTGAGAATATGAATGCTATTGAAGTTGATAAGGTTTCTAAGAAATATTATAAATATGATTCGAGTGAAAAGAACCTAAGACATTTGTTTAAGCAAAGGAAAGTAATGGAGAATTTTGAGGATGGAGCATTTTGGGCCTTGGAAAATGTAAGTTTTAATATAGAGGTAGGGACAACGGTTGGGTTAGTAGGTCGAAATGGGTCAGGAAAAAGTACATTGTTAAAAATTATTTCAAGGATTACTAACCCAACTAAAGGTCAGCTACGAATTTGGGGCAGAGTCGCTTCTTTATTGGAGGTTGGAACAGGTTTTCATCCGGATTTATCAGGGAAAGAGAATATTTTCTTTAATGGATCTCTCTTAGGAATGACCAAGTTGGAAATTCAATCTAAATATGATCAGATTTTGGAATTTAGTGAAATTGGAGATTTTATCCATATGCCAGTAAAGAAATATTCTTCAGGTATGTATACTCGATTGGCTTTTGCAGTTGGTGCTTTTCTGGAAAGTGAAATTTTAATCATCGACGAAGTTCTTGAGGTAGGTGATAGTACCTTTCAACAAAAATGCTTGTCTCACATTAAGCATTTAAAAGATCAAGGGCGGACCATTATTTTGGTATCTCATAACCAGACTTTAATTGATACTGTTTGTGATTCAATTGTTTATTTGCACAAAGGAAAATTGTTGTATGCTGGGCCAACAAGGGACTACTTAAACATTATTTAAGGTAGAAGTAATATTTTTTTAAATGAAAAAATTAGCAATTGCAATTTGTACATATAATAGACCTGAATATTTAAAATCATGTTTATTATCAATTGCTGAAAATCATAATAGCCTTATAAACCAGATTTGTATTTATGTGATTGATAATGCTTGTGACGCAACAGAAACAAATCGAATGAATATGAATTAGTATTAGATATACTCTATTTTGAAGAAAAAAAAGTAGGATTATCCAATGCCAGGAATCGAGCAATGGTTGAATCCTCTGAATCATATATTATGTATTTGGATGATGATGCTTTGTTTACAAAAGATACCCTGACAGAAGTATTTAGAACAATTGATAATTTTTCCTTCGATATTTTTGGAGGTTCATATGATCCATATTATTTAGAACGGAAGCCAGATTGGCTACCTCAAGATTTTGGAAAATTTTCTTTTAAGTTTGAAAATCCTACAAACTTAGATAAAGAATTTATAAGTGGATGTATAATGATAATTAGAAGGGATGTTTTTGAAAAAGTAGGTAGTTTTAATTCTGAACTTGGAATGAAAGGAAAATATGTTGGGTATGGAGAAGAAGATGATTTTCAAGAAAGGGCAAGGTCATTAGGATTTATAATTGGATATAACCCATTGATTAAAGTCTTGCATTTGGTTTCTAAACATAAATTTTCATTAAAATGGCATCTACATGCTGCATATAAACATGGAAGCGATTCGAATTTTTATAAAAGTGATTTTACTACCAAATTTAAAAATATTGGATATCAAACATTTTATTTATTCCCGGCATCCTTCCTGATTGCCAGCAAAAACTTATTTTTAAAGAAAGGATATTCTTTAAATCATTTAGTTATAGACTCTGTCTCTTTACTTTTTAATTCTATAGGAAAAGTAAATAACATGCTGAGCCATCGAATTGGCCAAACCTGAAACTTTAACTTAAAATAGTTTTTGATCATTATAAAATAATTTAAAACCATTACCTTATTAAGACAATTTTACCAAAGCCATTCGTGGTTAAATTATCTGATATCCTATCGTCAAATTTTATACTTGAATCACTACACACATATTTCATTAGATATACACCATTGGCTAGTTTATTGCCGAATGAATCTGACCCATCCCAAGTTAGTTCAGTATAATTTTTACCTATTTTAATGTTGCCCAATTCCATTTTATCAAATTCTCTTACTAATTTACCACTTATTGTAAATATTTGTAACTTCAAATGCTCTGGAATTCCTCCGGTTAATTCAAAAATAAAATTGGTTGAGGTTGAAAATGGGTTAGGGTAATTTGAAACTTTACCAATTTTGGGTTTAGAATCAACTATAAACCTAATTTCTAACGCATTATTACCAGCAATATTCTCAAATTTATAACGAGGCTTCTAAAAAATATATTCGCCATTTCAAAGAAGAATAGTTTGTTTCAAGTTTGCAATATTTTATTAAATCTTTTGCTGGAGTAAATTTAACATCGCCACTTTGATTGTTGTAGTTTGTAATTACTCCAGTTTTCAAGTTCTTTAATGATATATTTATTTTTGTTTCCTCATCAAGTAGAAAATATTTATTATCATCCTTAACCTCAATTTTTATGGTAGGATCTTCTCTTATAAAATCATTATTTAAAATTGGATTACCATCAAATAAAACTTTAATATTTGGATTTGTAATGTCTTTTAATGTTTATAATTTTTGTTGCTGAATTATTTTCGAAACTTTTTTCAATTAACTTTTTATCTTTATTAATATCAATACTTACTTTGACCAGCCCAGTGCTCTCTTTTAGTAAAGACAAATAAGAGGAATGAGAATTAACTTTTGGGGCTAAATTATTCCACAACTTATTAACAATTTGTTTCTTATTTTTCTCATTATTTATTTCAATGGTATATTCTATTTCATTTAGAGTGTCACTGCTTAGATTTAGAATTTCAAGATCCATTTTTAGTTAATTTCACCACCTCAAACCTTCTGAATAAATTTTAGCGAGCTTAATAGTAATCAGTTGTGTTTTATAAATTACCTTCCATAAGATTAATAGTGAGCAGGAGTTTGTCCCCAGTTTTTGGTCCAGTATTTTAGTGTAAATTTAATTTTAAAAAATAAGTATTCTCACTAAGAATATAAATCTGGAAGAGGTCAAATACATTTGGCTTGTACTGTCAATACTTATATATTCATTTACTTTTTTATCAACCCCATATACTTGAATATATGTATCAACATTCTCCCCAGTTGGACTTTCTCTATCAATTGTAATTTTTGAGATTCTAGCAATTGGTCCAATCAATGGTGACACATATGTTCCAAAATTTTTATTTGTAGGAACATTAATAACTAATGAAACAGAAGAATTTTCTGACTCACCAATTATTTCTGATACTTTTCCTTTTCCTTTCTGATATACAAAAATATAAGGTTTTATTCCTTCATCCTTTATCAAACTAAAATATTCTGCACCTTCTTCTTCTAGTAATTTAAATATATTCATTGATGAGGGATCATTTTTCCATTCATTAACATTAAAGTCATTTGTATTTTGTTTCATGTATAAATATAAGACTATCATAGCGTCTTCGGGCGCCTGTTCCAATAAGTTAATTAACCCACTTCTAGATTCTACAGAAGACATATCGTAGGAAAAAACGTTATTAGACCACTTCATAGAACCAAAGTCAGTCTCGGAATTAGGGAGAATTTTGGTACGTTCCCATATAAAAACATTTAAAGCATTAATATTTCCTTCATAAGGTGTTAATGAACCCCATTTGCTAGCCGCTACTGTTGTAAACGGTGTTTCTCCGGTATATTTTTCACTTGTTACTTGAATTGGTAGAATATTTGTTTCAAACTCCCATGAATTTTTATTTGTATGTTTTATTCCTTGGTTATTCCCCTCGAGCCATTGATAATGATGCCTTTGAATGAACCCTTCTTCTTCACCTGGAATGTATGTAAAGTTGCTTGAATTCCATACAGAACTTGAATTTTTGACTTTAGTTCTCCAGTAATATGTTGTGTTTGGTATTAGTAGAATATTAGGTTTCCATATTAGCATAGGTCTGTGTTCTGTAAATTCTTCATTAATTAATAAAGGGCTATTAAATTCGGCGGTTGTATCAATTTCCATGTTTAGTGAGAGATTGATTAGAAGGGTTTCTTGATGCCTTATTTAACTCAAGGGGTTCTAACACTATAGGTGTGAACTGTTGATAAGGGAATGTTGGTTTTATCTCACTTGAACCAACATAAATTTCAAATCCTTTATTGCCGTTTCCATCAATCAGTTCATTATTGTTTTCTGATAATTCTTCAATTTTATCTTCTTCATCTATTGTAATAAAGATTTTGCTCTTGCCCTCTGAACCTAATAATATTGGCAGTTTTACCTTAATCGTATCTTCGTATGTAGGAGATTGTATATTTAATTTTATTGAAAATAATGTTGATCCTGTTTCGGAAAGGTTTTCAATTTTTAAATTTATAGAATCCTTATTGTTTTCCCAGTATTTAAAACATTAAAACTTAGGCTAAACGAATCCTGGTTTATTTGTAAAATATTTGGACTAATTTTCAAGCTACTAAAGTCTATTAAATAGTCGAGGCTTTCAAATCCATGCATCTTCTGCTGGATCTCGGTGAAAAGTCATTGTTGAGTACCATCATGTTCTGCAGTTGTGAACACATCTTTCTCTTTCACTAAAGTAATTTAACATAACTCTAATCGCTGATTATAGAAATCACTAGTCAATTTAGCATAAAACTTAGTGCCATCAATGCCTGTGTTAATAAATACGCAGTTCCAACTGGAGCTATAAATGCAATTGCTCCTCTGTCTTTGCGAATAAAAGTCTTCCTTATGCCTCTTGAAGGACTATGAATGTTTCCGAATACACCCAAGTGAGAATATGAAGGAGTATTACATCTTCATTTACATAGTTGTATGGATTGACTAGGAGTTGAATTCAGGCTCCAATGAAGCATGTTTGAAAAGTGTAACGATAGGAAGCACCTTTGTTTACATTTTCTGAAATGGACTTAAGACTTCAATTTGCCTATATCTGTGGTACTAGTTTTATAAAATGCACTCACATTAGCCC
>JADKBO010000030.1 GCA_016715105.1 Saprospiraceae bacterium
ACGATAAAATCTTGGACTTTACGGGCAATAATGCGACACACGAAGTTGTCAATGCATTTTCTTATTATCCATTTGGAATGGTGATGGGGAACTATAGTTATCCTAATAATACGAGTACTCCTGATACAAAGTATCAATATAATGGAAAGGAATTTAATAGTGATTTGGGATTGAATTTATTGGATTATGGGGCCAGGTGGTATGATCCTGCGATTGGGAGGTTTACGGGGGTAGATCCGTTGGCAAGTGCATTCAACGCAACTTCTGCATATGTTTACACATTAAATAACCCGATAAATATGATTGATCCAGATGGGAGAGCACCTGATTGGATTTATGATCAACTAAAAGATGGTTCTTACAAAAAAAGGGAAGGAGCTTCTAATGATGGAGGTTCAACATTTCATACATACAATGACAGAAATGGAAATACTCATTATTTCAACCAAAAAGAAAATACATTTGTAACAATTAAACCTGGCCAGATAGACAAAGCTATTGCAGATAGAAAAGAAAAAACTAGATCAGTTGTTAGAAAAACTGGAGAGGTGATTAATAATGTTGGTGATGGGATAGCAGCCATTGGGTATGTAGCTGCACCATTTACTGAGGGTGCGTCATTGGTTGTAGCTGGTGTTGGTGAAGGTGTTTCACTTGGTGGTAAGGCAATAACAAATTCAGCGAATTTTGAAGAAAGTGGTGCTACCACTAAAAACATGGTAAACTTAGGTGTAGATTTAGTAACAGTACTTGCACCACTTCCATTGGAAAATCTAGTAAAAAAATCTAATTTAGATGATGTTTCAAAAAAAATAATAAGATCTGAAATAGGTAAAGTGACACAAACGACTGAATTTGTAGTTAAAAAAGAAATTGAAGATAATAAATAATTTAAATGGCAACTAAGGTATTTGGGTTATTATTAATTGCATTTGGAGCTTACCTCTTTAAAATTGGATTAAAATATGAAGATTCAGATAGTGGTCATTTGATGAACATTAAATTAATTGGGTCAGCGATTTTACTGTTTATTGGCGGCATAGCATTATTATTGTCTTCTAAATCACTTTGTGAAATATTTGGAATTTTTTGTTAAGTATGATGTCTTCGTTTACATACAGAATTATTTCGTTTTTATCAATTTTTTATGTATTGATTCTGTCTATATTACAAGTTTTGAATGAAGCAAGAGTTTTTTCATATTTACATGTAATTTGCTGCTTAGCATTATTAATATCATTCAAGTATTCGTCTAAATATTATATAATAATTTTAAAAGTTTGGTGCAGCTTGTTGTTTATTAGCGGAATTCTTATACTCTTAAGCTCTATACTATATTTAATATCTGGAAACGGTAATAAGATATCATATACAGGAAATTTACTAGCTTTAGTTTTTGTTTTTCTTGCCGCAGTTCTATTTAAAAATAGAAATTTATTTTATAACTCTAAAAATGATTTAACTAAATCGCCTTCAACTGAGCGTCCTTGATTAGATTATCCAGAGCATAAAAGATATGAATTTTATCATCAGAATTAAGCTTTGCAATGTCTTCGAGATCCTGCTGTCCTAAGTCTGTAAGTCTTCCAACTATTGCTATTTAATGAGCGATGGTGAATACAAAATATCAGATCAATACGGATTATACTTCTTGACTTTTACAATTTGTGGATGGGTAGATGTATTTACTAGAAAAGAAACAAAGCAAATTCACTATAATCCTGTAAGGGCAGGATTTGTAGATTACCCTGAAGAATATCCTTATAGTAGCTATCGAAATTACTATGAAGAAAGTAGATTGACCTTCAATTTACCCATAGAAATCTTATATTTGAACGAAGAATGATGTTGGCAGTTAAACTAATATGGGTTTTAAGTTGCAAACTTAAAACAGCTGGCGGGCATATTGAAAATTTAAAAAATGAAAATATTATAACATCAATATTATTGCTAGGTATAGTAGCTATGCACATAGCCAACTAATCGAATCTTTAGACTTACGATCAGCAGTTTTGTTTACAAAAATTGAAGGGAATTTTACAAAAAAATATGCCACTCAGAATGATGCCAAGTATGAGTGCTATGAGTTTAATTCATCGCATTTAGCCTTGGCCTATATTCCAATACAGAAAGAAATTGATTGTGGTTATTTTGAAATAAATGAACAGATATTTTATACTAAAACAAATTAGCATGTGATTTGGATTATGGATCATTTTCTGTTTATAAGTTAAATCTAAATTCAGATGAATTTATATTGTTAAATTCCATTGCTAATGTAAGCGGTCAGCATCAAGAAGAGTCTTTAATAATCTTTTTCTTTTGAATTCGAATGGAATAAAGTACTTCCCATTGACTTCAATCTATGGATCTGAGCGTAATTTTGGAGATTTTAATTCCGATGGTAAACTTGATTATTTGGAAACATCATATAATCAGTTTGATCCCATTTATAAAACAGTTTTTACTTCCCTTGACAACTATGAATTTAAAAAAGATCAAAATAAATACATTATTTTTGAGAAAATCTTGTTGTGTAATAAGATTTCTACAAAGATAATGGAGAAAAAATGGTGGTAGTTTGCCTACAATGCAGCAATATTTTTCTGAAGATAATCTTTCAAACGTTTTTAGAAACAAAAGTCCTGCTGCTGTAGCTGGTGGGCTGTTGAATACTTTATGCAAGGCTTAAAAGGGCAAAATTGGTATTGGTTATGCAGCAGATGTTTTGAAGTAGGGGAAAATTTAATACTTAAACAGTGCCATGTCGGAACTCCATCAA
This sequence comes from Saprospiraceae bacterium, assembly GCA_016715105.1. GTDB lineage: Bacteria > Bacteroidota > Bacteroidia > Chitinophagales > Saprospiraceae > JADKBO01. Next base: position 2,783 of record JADKBO010000030.1, read on the forward strand.
AGCAGCCTCTGGCTTAATGTTAGATGCAATAAATGATAAAGCAATAAAACCAATTGAAAATAATTCAGGAAATCCTTAAAAAATTAGACTTGTGAATTGGAGAACGATATTGGATATTAATGAACTGATTGGAACAGGTTTGGTGCTCTATTTCTTGTATGAAAACCCTGTGACTTGGGTCTTATATCCCATCAAATATTTGGTGGCAATTTTATCTATTTATAAGATTATTTTTACTGTAAAAGATAAAGACTTTTATAAACCAGAAAACGTAGGATTGCCTTGGATGAACTCAAAAATCTATGTTTACATGTCATCATCGATAATAGCCATAGTTTTAATATTCGTACATTAAAATACTTGAAAGTGAACTTAAAAATTTTAATATACATTTTAGTTTCTGTAGCTTTATTGCTTACTTTTTATATATACTACGATACAGGTAAAAGTGAGTTAATTGGTGTTGGCGCCTTATTTTTTGTGGTGGCTCAAGCAATATACAATCCGGAAAACTACAAACCAAATGATGTAAAAACTAATTATCAATTTTACATTGATAATCGGGGCAGCAGGCATCCTTCTTTATTTTATAAATTTTCCTGAATTCAATGATACGTTGAAATTAGTTCTTTCTATAAATACTTTACTATTAGGATGTTTATTGTATGTTTATAGAAGGCCCCGGCGATCCAAGCTATGCCCCAACTACTGCCATTTAAGTTTTCAACAAAATCTCTATTATTTTTTCTGCAAAACCCCATTTTTACTACAAAAATAATGAGCGATGGTGGGTCAAAATATCAGATCAATCGGTTATATTTGACTTTTACAATTTGTGGATGAGGTAGATGTATTTACTAGAAAAGAAACAAAGATATTCACTATAATCCTGTAAGAGCAGGATTTGTAGTACTGAAGAATATCCTTATAGTAGCTATCGAAATTACTATGAAGAAAGTAGATTGACCTTCAATTTCCATAAAAATCTTATATTTGAACGAAGAATGAAGTTGGCAGTAAACTAATATGGTTTGGTTGCAAACTTAAAACAGCTGTGCATTGATAATGCATCGTGATAATGAATACAGCTGAAAGTGTAACAAATAGAAAAATGGATGAAAATAAAAAAAGTGAATCATCAAACGCCTGGTGGGGAGGAGGGCCAAAATATTGAATTATGAAATCAATAATTGTGGGTTTTGTGATTTTAATTTTTGGTCTTTTTCAATTCTATTATGCGATTAATGCCAAGAGACAAGATCAACATTCTATTACACAAATTATACAAAAATTAGTTTGATTTTAATGTATTTCGAAAATGATTAGATAGGTTTGAATTTTAAATCATGTATAATTGGTTCCAACTCTGTAAGTCCCCAACTACTGCATTTTAAGTTTTCAACTAAAAATCTCTATTATTATTTCTGCTAAATCCTATTTTTACTACAAATAATAATGAGCGGTGGTGGATACAAAATATCAGATCAATACGGAATATGGTTAATGGTGTGAAAAATGTGAGATGAAATGTGAGTGATGTGTAGCAAGGGAATGGTGAAAAGTTCGAAAATATAAAATGGAATCACCTGTAGAGAAAGGGCTTGCCCCTTTCTATTAGGAAGGCCTCCATGCCTTCCTAAACGAAATGTTTATTGAAGGCTGTAAATGGTGAATGGTTAATAATTCCATAGCTGCGAATGGAGTTGAATTAAACACTATGGCATTTCTTGTACAAATCGCTAATTCTCCCTTCTATCGTTTCTATTTTCGTTATTCCCACTCTCAATTTTATAATCCTCTGCGGAGGTGCCTGTAGAGAAATGCCTTAAATTATAAGTGAATGTCACCATAAAATAACGTTGCAAAACCATACGTTCAGAATCTTGAATATAAATCTCAGTGATATCACGATTGACATTGGTATTTTGTTTCAATAAATCATAAACTCTTACGCTGATTTCACCACGATCATCTTTCAAAACCTTTTTTCCAATGCTACCATTGATCAACATATAAGAAGGATCAATTCCATCTGCCAAACCACCAAAATATTGATGACTCACGTCTGTTCTCAAAGTTATGCCCTTCCACAAAATTCCCTTAAAATTAATCTGACTGGTGTGTCTGAAAAAATTATTATTGAGTTCGGGACGAAGCGAATTCTTAACCAAACTATAATTGGATCTGGTTGAAATATTGAAATCTATTTTATCACTGATATTACTACTCAAATTGAGTCCCAGACTAAAGTCATTAGATCTTGTAAAGGTCTCTTGGTCATTTATAATACCAGGTAACTGCCTATATCCTACGCCCGTCCAAGCATTGAAATTGGATTTCAATTTTTTGATGGGTAATCCAAAATTGATGAATGTTCTGGCATTCCAATTACCGTCCACATTTTGAGGTTTGATCAATTGACCACCTTTCTCCAATACAATCTGATCATTTACCATAAAGGTTTCATCCGCAATAAAAGTGGTATTCGTAATCGAATTACTGACAATAGAGGCATCCATTCCAACAAAAAAAGAAGACTCTTTCTCCGCATTTCTATTTCTAAATCTCACCCGCATTCTATTATTATATTCTTGATTGAGGTTGGGATTGCCTACTCTTAATTGTATCGGATTTGTATTGTCTACCACTTCCTGTAATTGCCCAATACCAGGCTCTCTTGTCCAGGTAAAATAATTAAATTCCAAATTTGAACTTTCATTGATCTGATAATTCATCCTGAGGGTAGGTAATAAACTGTTGAAATTTCTATTCAATTTTGATACTTGCGGAAATGTTTGATTATTGATTAAGTCAGCTCTCTGATACTCCAACTCTACTTGCAAGCTGAGATTTTCTACTTTATACTGATAACCCAGCTCTGCCTCATGGGTCCTGTATTCACTATCAAAAACATTACTCAATGAGGTGTCCAAAACTTCTTCCCTGTTACTGCCCAAATCAAAATTCAATTTATCAGAATCATTTTTACGGTTTCTGAATTCGTACTCCAACTCGATGGTGCCATTTGCTCCAACTGGCTCGGTATAAGAGCCTCCAAATTCAACATCAACACCTCCCCTATTTCTGGTAATGTGTTGGTCCAAATTTTCAATTAAAGTACTACTATCAGAATAAAAGATATTTTCAGCCTGGCGATTGGCGTCATCAATATTATTGTGAGACTCTACATTTGAGCTCAGTGTAAACGTTCTGCCCTTTTAAAAATTGATGATTGAAAAGCAAATTGGCGCCAAAATCATTGTCTTCATTGTTTGACTTCACAAAATTCGTCGTTTGATTTAATGGATTTTCCAGAACAGAAGTTTTTCCAAGAAAACTGTTTGTATTGATGTCACTTTTAATGTCCGCTCGAGGCAAAAAAATCAATCTATTACGTTTGTCAATTCTGTATTCAAGGCGGGCATTAAAGCGATGGTCCTTATCATTTCGTTCATTTGCATTCATCTCCTCATAAACCTGATCGGCTTGAGAAGGCAAAATGTAATCTCTGAAAATATCAGCACTTGCCTGATTTTTCCTGTTGCTGTATCCATAATTTCCGCTTACCTCCAACCTATCAAAAAAGATATTGCTGTATTGTAAGCCAATGTTGTTGGTGTTTATAACGCCATCTTGAGTCCTTGCTTCACCTTGACTGTTGGGATCAGCAGAATAATTGGTGATGTTGACATTATTGGATAATCCATTGACCGTCCATCTTTTATTATCATTGAAAAAGTTGACACTAGCAGCCAATTGATATCGGCCATCAGTTCCATATCCACCATCCATTTTCCCAAATTGCCCAATTTTTCTGCTAGGTTTGGTAACGATGTTGATGGTTTTTACTTCATTTCCATCATCAAAACCACTGAGTTGCGCTTTTTCGCTCTTGCGGTCGTAAATCTCAATGCTTTTTATGATTTCAGCTGGCAAACTTTGAAGTGCTGTATTGATATCCCCACCAAAAAACTCTTTACCATCTACGAGAATTTTTTGCACAGCCTCTCCTTCTGCCTGTACTTGACCATTTTGAATCACAATACCAGGCATTTTAGTAATGAGATCCCGACTGGTTGCATCACCCAAAGTGGTAAACGCTGAGGCATTATAAGAAATCGTATCCCCTTTTTGGCGACCAGTTACAGCCTCTGCCTGAACCACTACCTCGTCCAAGACTTGAGAAGATTCATACAAATTCAAAACCTTGAGATCGATGTCAGATTCTGAGTTGACGTTTTTGAATAAGCGCTCATAACCGAGGTAGGAAATTTGCAAAATAAAATCTCTGCGTTTCACATCTCTGATGATAAAATACCCATCAACATCCGTGATCTCCCCTGTAACCACCGCAGAATCAGTTGCTTGCAATAATGCAATCGCTGCACCAATGATGGGTTCACCATTTTTGGCGTCCAAAACTTTACCGCTGATGGATATTTTCTGTGCGAATAATACTTGAGTAAATAACAAAAGCAAAAAGAAATGCAATACTTTCATAATTGGAAAATGATGTTATTCTAGCCTTTGGGCAAAGCTTTTTTGCTTGACAAAAGCTATAAAATGTTAAAATTATCTAAATACAAAATCCTATTTGAAAGGTTGCATTCAGTGTTTAAAGTTGATTAAACAGGTGATTTAGGTGGAAGTTGACCGTTTAAAATGATCATAATGCTAAAATGGTTGAAATATGGCAAACGACTAAAGATTTAATCAGTTTTTAGATAATTTTAATGCTTTATAAAAACTCGTTCAAGTTTTGAACAGAATGTAATGATTCATTAAATTTCTAGAAATTTACATTCTCCAACCAATAAAGAGGTGAAGCTTTCGGAGATTGCTGATCAGAATGCCTACAAAGCCGTTAATAAATTGCAGAAAGTGCCATTACAAAGTGACCATACTTCATTAAAATACAAAGACAAAAAAATTAATGCTGAATGATGACTGGCAAAACATTGAGTTTTTTAGAGCCTTCTGGAATTAGGTAATAAATACCGTTTGCAATGTTTGAAAAATCCATTATTATTTCAAAACCATTTGTTTTTTTAATCATAACTAATTCACCCAGTTGGTTAAAAATTTTAATTCCATTTACTCCAGAAAGGCCAGATATCCTTGCCCAGTCACCAGCAGGGTTTGGCGAAACCACAATTTGCGGTGTAATATTTGAATGATCAGTAGTGTTTACAATGGTGTTATATTTATAAAATTCTTCCAAAAATAAATATACTGTATTGGTTAAATAGTTTTCAATATAACTATAAGTCATTGACCTAGATCCATCTTCATTGTAAAAATATTCAAATTTTAAAAAAATTTGGCCTGTGGAATTGTATCTAATTTCTTCTATCAATTGTTTTTTATCGTTGTACTTTTTTGTACCAACATTTACAGTGCTTCCATTGATATTGTGTAATACACTACTATCGATTGAGCCGTCGTAAAATCGATTTATCACACTAATAAGTTCATCCATTGCATTGTAATTTTTTGTAACTTCCAATTCACCTGATGTTTCATTGTACTCAAAAACGATTTTATTTTTGAATGTCCAATCATCTAAACCAGTACTAGAGAATTCCTTCTGTACAATCAATTTACCTTCACTATTGTATTCGTTGGTTACTTTTTTTACTGATGGTGTTGTGGATGATTGCGAAATTTGAGTACTTATGCTCTCAGTTAACTGACCTGACTCATTGTATTCATAGGTAGTAGTTACAATAAGGGAATTAGGTCCTTCATTTAGTCTTCTGGAGATCAATTGTCGTTTTTCATTATACCCAAATTTGATATTTTCAAATAATTCCGACCCTGAATTATACTTATATGAAATAATGGAGTCCAATCCATCATAAGTATATTGGTATAATCTCATAGATCCAATTGGTAAATTTGTTTCAGACTTAAGTTTACCCGTCTCATAATATTCATACTTGTTATGCAATTTCAAGATAGGGTTATTTGGATCGTTTTCATTGATTAATTTAGACTCTTTCAGATTTCTTTGATCATATGTATAAACAAAATACTCATAATCAGTGCCCCCAAAAATATTCTTTCCAAACCTCACAAGGCTATCAGGTAACGGTGCATCAGGCAACGGCTGCGCAAATGAACCAGTTGCAAGAAGTGTCAATAAACATATTTTTAATAGACTTTTCATTCTAACATAAATTTAATTAGCAACAAAAGTATTGACAAAATGCATACCAAACTCAAATTTTTTCGGCTTTTAAAGAATGCTTATTTTTCCAAAAAGTAAATGTAATTTCCCAAGCAAATAAATCACCCTTTAACAATTATTTGTGACCCCACCGTTTTCAAAATTCAAATACTTATGTCACTTTTGCTCAAATATTAAATCGTAGGTCATGAAACACAACATTTTGCTCTTAATTACCCTGTTTTCTATAAGCCTTTCTGCTCAAAAAGGCCTGAAAGATTATGCTGACTTTCCGATTGGTTCAGCAATATCCACCTGGGGTTATAATAGAGATACGGTAAGTAGAGACATCCACGTTCGCGAGTTCAATAGCATTACGGCCAATAATCAAATGAAAATGGCGAGTATTGCGCGTGAAAAAGGTGTTTACAACTTTGATCCGGCAGATCAAATGGTGGCATTTGCAGAAAAATATAATCAACGTCTTTTTGGACATGCTTTGGTTTGGCATAGTTCTACCCCGGCATGGCTTTCAGAAATCGAAAATAATCCAGTAGCATTGGATTCATTTATGCGTGATTACATTCACAAATACGTGGGTAGATATAAAGGTAAAGTGGATGGATGGGATGTAGTCAATGAGGCAATGAATACTGCAGGACCAGGATGGAGAGAAACCATTTGGTACAAAGCTTTGGGCAAAGAATATGTGGCAAAAGCACTCAGATATGCCCATGAAGCTGACCCAGATGCTGTTTTGTTTGTGAATGATTTCAATACAGAGCGTGATACGGCCAAACTTCATGAAACCTTGAGAATGATCAAATGGTTGCAATCTGAAAAAGTTCCTATTTCTGGATTGGGCTTTCAGATGCATTTGAGAATGGACATACCAAACGAAACCATAGAATACGCTTTGAAAAAAGGTGCTGAAACCGGGTTGATGATCCACCTTTCTGAGGTTGACATCATTTTCAATACACATGACGATACACAAGGCGGTGGCAAACAACTATATGATGACATCACACCTGAAATGTTAGCTGCACAAGGCAAAAAATACGAAGACATTGTAAGAATATACAGAAAGGTAGTTCCAAAATCACAACAATATGGTATTACTTTTTGGGGTTACAGCGACCGCTCTTCATGGATCAATGGTTTTTTCAAACTCAAAGATTGGCCTACCATTTATGATGCAAACATGCAACCAAAGCCAGCTTACGAAGGGTTTAAAAGAGGTTTGGGTAAATAATTTGCATCCTTAAATTATTTCATATTATATTGGAAATTAATGGTTTATTTCAGAACTTCAACCATTAATTGGTTTTAGAAAAAAATCAAACATTAAACTCCAATAGATTAGCAAATAAAGGACATTAGCGCCTTTACCTTGAAATTTAAAATGATGGATCAAAAACCGCCAGTTCCTTTTGATGACTTTGCGCGCGTAGCAGTCTACGACATCGATGGTTTGCAAAGAGGAAAATATATCAATAGCCGTAAATTGGCCAAAAGCCTCGAGGAAGGATTTGGTTTTTGTAATGTAATTTTCGGTTGGGATGTAACAGATGCTTGTTATGATGAGGTTGCCGCAACCGGATGGCATACTGCATTTCCAGACGCTTTGGCTACCATTGACCTTACTTCCAAAAGAAGTGTGCCTTGGGATGGAGATAAAACTTTCTACCTGGCTGACTTTAGTAATGACCCAGTGATGCAACACATTTGTCCGCGCACACTATTGAAAAAGATCATTCACCAAGCAGATGAAATGGGTTATAAGGCCAAATTTGCCAAAGAATATGAATGGTTTAATTTTACGGAAGACAGCAAATCCCTTCATCAAAAAAACTATCAAAATCCTGAACCGATTACCCAAGGTATGTTTGGTTATAGTCTTTTGAGGCTTTCACAAAACAGCGCTTTTATTGAAGACATCATCAATTATTGTGATGGTTTTGGAATTCCCATTGAAGGCTTTCATACCGAAACGGGAAGCGGTGTTTATGAAGCTTGCATTGTATACTCAGACACGCTGGAGGCTGCAGACAAAGCCGCATTATTCAAAAATTCTGTAAAAGAAGTTGGCGCAAAACATGGCATCATGCCCAGTTTTATGGCCAAGTGGAATCAAAATTTCCCTGGTTGTTCTGGCCACATTCACCAACATCTAGAAGATTTGGCGGGAAATAATTTATTCTCGGATGGGGCGGCTTATGGACAACTCAATCAGTTGCAAGAAAATTATCTAGCAGGAATTTTGTACTGCTTGCCACATATTTTACCCATGTACGCACCAACCATCAATAGTTATAAAAGATTGGTCCCAGGTTCATGGGCTCCGACATCTGTGAGTTGGGGATTTGAAAACAGGACAACAGCATTGCGCATCATCAATAGAAACCCAGAAAATGCTCGCGTAGAAATGCGCGTACCAGGCGCCGATGCCAACCCATATCTCAGCATCTCAGCTTGCCTGGCTTCTGGCATGTATGGCATCAAAAATAACTTAAAATTGCCGATAGCTGCCACAAATGGTAACGAGTATGAACATGCAGAACATCAACAACTTGCAACCAATTTGAAAGATGCTACACATCTGATGGCTCATTCTGCACTTGCCAAAGAACTATTTGGCGAACCATTTGTCCATCATTTTGTAAAGACAAGGGAATGGGAAGTGCGACAATTTGAAAGCGCCGTTACCAATTTTGAATTGAAACGATATTTTGAAATAATCTAAGCCACCACAAAAATTATGGCCACAGTAGATTTAGAAACCATAGTGAAATATGCTTGGTTGGCTTACGACAGCAGCCGGGAAATCATAAAAATTACTGACATCAGTGCCAAGGTGTCTACCAACTTCGTTTTTCGAGTCAAATTTAGAGACAAAGGTTTTGTAATAGCCAAGTTATCCTATTTTGGAAAATTCGAACATTTTTCAGAAGATCATCAGATCATTCAAGCTTTGGGAAATAACTTGCCGATTCCTTTCGACAACTTTCTGGCAAAATCATTGATGAAAAATGACAAGTTGTACATTCATCGTTTTACCAATGATTCAATCGATGCATGGGTCATATTTTATCAGCCCATCAAGATAAAGCAAAAGTTACCTCGCATTTTAGAGATTCCAGATATTGTCAACTTGGGCAAAGAGTTTGCAAATTTCCACAAGACGTGTAACCTGATCCGAAATACCCTGCCTAAGAGTACCAAAACATTGGAGTCGGACATTCGTGATTTCACCCATTATCTGCACACAGAAGATGGTATCGAAGAATTTGGTGAAAATGCACCTACTATTTTGAAACATTGCGACCAATTTCTTACCAATTTCAAACCACTAAAAGCAGCATTATTGCCTATCATTCCTGTGTTTGTAGATTGGAATATTGGTAATTTTTCCATCAGTGCTGGCAGATTTTATTCTAGGTGGGATTATGATTGGTTCAGAGTCAGTACCAGAATGATGGACTTTTACTTTATTGCAAGGGTCGTTTCTGCAGTTGGTGATAGAACTTTATTTACCTATAATATAGAGCCCTTGAAGGATCCCAGATTTGTCATTTTCCTCAAGGAATACCATCAAATCAATCCACTAAAACGGGAAGAAATTTTATTTATAAAAGAAGCTTATCGTTTCTTTTTGATCAATTATGTGCTCAGACATGGGCAGTATTTCTTCAGGACCGATTACGTACACCAATTACAAAAAGATGTGTTGGACACGCATTTAGATGCAATCGACTCCTTTGATCCTCAGTTTATTCTTGATGAATTATCTTTGTAGTTATGGAAAAAACTTCATTCGAAACATTACTAGATAGGTATAATGTCTTTTTTCTGGATTCTTATGGTGTCATCAAAAACCATGGAGGCCTCATTGAGGGCATGGATCGCACCATTCAAAAGATTATTGATGCGGGTAAACGATATGTGGTGCTCACCAATGATGCTTCTCGCAATCAAGAGCAATTAGCCGAATCATATCACAACCTTGGCTTGTACAATGTAAAACCCGAGGACTTTGTCAGCTCGGGAATGATGGCAAAAAACTTTTTGCAAGCAAAGATCAAACAAGGGATTGTAACTTACTTAGGTACTGACAACGCTTCACAGTATATCTCAGAATTGTTGCAAATACGGACATGATTTACCCAAAGTCAAATCGTGAAATCAATATGGCTGCAGGTTCTGTATCCAGGCTATTAGAAAATATACTGGGCAGATCTTTCATCAAATTTGGCAAACCAGATAGTCAAATGTTTATGTATGGCTTTGACATCGTGAATAAGTACCAAATAACCGCGAAAAGTGATATCCTCATGGTTGGAGATACATTACATACTGATATTTTGGGTGGCAACAAATTCGGTCTTGCCACAGCACTTGCACTAACAGGAAATACTTCAGAAACAGAAGCGGCTTTTCTTATACGTTCTAGCAATATTATACCAGATTATCTTTGTGATTCTGCGGGTATATGATATACCTAATTGTATAGGAAATAACTTTTTATGGGTGCATTTCATCACTTCGTTTTTATATACCCCAGAGGGTTAAATATTATTAACCATGGATGAAGTCCATGGCGAAAAATGAAAAGTGAATATGATTTTGGCGGGATTTTTGGCGAAGCTTCCAAAAATCATGACAAAATCCCAACTACAAATTTAAGAAGTGCTGAAATGCACCCCTTTTTGTCTAATATCACTTTTCCCCATAATCTGTAGGATCAGCCTCTGAAATAACCAAAGGAATATCATTCTTAATGGTTTTTTGATTGGATGATGATAAACTTTCGAATGTAACTCCATGTTGTTTCTGAGCAGCTTCATTCCACAATTCTTGATATGCTGCTTTCAATTCATTGTAAACATGCAAATAAGCAGAATAATTGGTACCCCGATCATTCATCAATGATATGAGTGCATTTTTAGGATTTTCAGACAGGCTTGCATCATTCTTTGGATTCCTGATAAACAACTTTGCATTTGCTCTCAATGCATCCATTGCCATAGGTTCTCCCCTGACCGATAGTTGATTGTCCTTATTGATCAAGACTGTAAATAAATTCCTCTTTTTAATGTCTACTTCTACTGGTTTATTTTCATCTATGGGAGGAAGCTTTACCATGAGGCCTTTATCTTCAGAAATGATGGTGGTGACTAAAAAAAATATGAGTAATAAGAATGCAATGTCTGCCATAGAGCCCGCATTGATTTCGTTGTTTGTACGTGTATTTTTCATTTTTCTTGAATTAAAATGATGCATACCAAACAGAATTAGCCAAGATGATTTCACTCATCTTGCTATCGATTTCAATTTAGATATTAAGAAGCTTCCGGATCCAAAGTGGTTCAATAGTTTTTAAGCTTTTGGGTAATCCAATGACTTAAAAAATTATTTTTCTTTTGGTATTTTAAATAAAGTTGTTCTCATACATGATGCATGGACTTTTTATTTTGGTGTTTTTATTTGTTCTTTTATTATCATAGCCTCGAGCTTTTGGAGCCATGAGCTACGAGACTCATGTTAGGACACCTCTAAAAATAGTATATGTGTTATTAAAAAAAATCAGAGCTAGAAACCAGATTTCTTCTACTTTTTTGCCTTGATGCCAAAAAGTAGCAAAAAAATCAAGGCTGAATTTTTCTTACGCCCTCACTCCAAAATACTATGCAAAAAAACTCACTTTTGGCTTTTCTTTTTTGTTTTTGCAGCATCTGCACCAATTCATTGGTTTGTGGTCACTTATAGTTCGAACAGTTTTTTGCACTTAACGTATTTTTGAAGTTCGGTAGCTAAAAAAAATAAGGCCGATACAAAACTATATACTTTGCCATAAGGTCTCGGAAGTTACAGTCGTTCTATTTTTACTGTTTGCAGCTTTAATAACCATTTCAACAAATTCTGGATTGTAAGGGCTTTCATCACCTGATTCCGATGTTTTTACACTTTTTTCAATAATTTCAATACCTTCAACTCCAACTAAAAAAGCTTCCGACATAGCTAAAAATGCTTTGCCCGCTTTTGTACTTTCATTTATTTTTATAGTTATTGTTGTCATGATATTCAATATTTAAGCTAAAGTTATGTAAAAGGTATGAATTCTAAGTAAAAAATGACTCACATTAAGTTCATGAAAATTTTTAGATTAATCAAATTTCTCCATAAATCCAGTAACCTCTTTCAACAAAAATGCTGGGGCTTTTTCCATAAAAATTTCGATCCAATTGGGAGCAAATGGCGTAATTCCAGCGATCAAACCTTCTGTTTCTGCAAAGGTCAATTTGGTCTTTTTACGGCCTGCTTTTGTTTTTGCTTCATACTTTGCCATGTCAATAAGATGATTGAGTTCAGCAAAGGAGAAAAATTTAGTTGCGCCTGCAAGATTTGCAATTTCCTGTGCAGTAAATTGATGTTGATTTTTGATACTTTCAAAAAATTTGACTCTTTCTTTATATGCCGGTGGTCCTACGAATCTATTCCAACCAAATTTACCTGGTGAAAACAGTCCCTGCTCAATTTGCCAAGGTCGGTTGGTTGCAGAAACGATGAACTGTTCGCTGTTTTTATACCTCACACCATCCAATTCTTCAACCAATTTACCCAGCACTTGCATGTTTTCAAAAGAATTGAAAATATCTTGGGATGTCCCAAATCTTTCCAGTTCGTCAATGATCAAAATACAAGGTTTATTGAGCCTCATTTTAGCAAAGTAATATTGGATGCGACCTTCAGCCTTGTACATGAACATATCATTGACCCGGTCCATTTCCACTGGCAATACACTTGCATCAAATCTATTGGCAAGAGCAGCAGCAAAATAGGTTTTACCGCAACCTGGAGGGCCATACAAAAGCAAATTGAATTTATTATTTTGACCTTGCTTTGATAGCTCTGGTGTAAGGATATAAGATTTGTATTCAACTAGTCTTTTGATTTCTTCCATGCCAATAACCTTATTCCATTGCACAGCATTAGAATCGAGAAAAAGGTAGGAATCATCTGTAAAAAATGGATTGTCAAAAATGTCATCCATTTCATCTTCATCATAATCAAAATCGTCTTCCCCTTCTTCAAAATCACCATCATTAAGATATTCATCCTGGTCTTCTAAAACAGAATCAAGTTCTTCGTCAAAATAAAACGGATTGTTTTTGATGATGCGTTCGTAAATCTCCTGCGCTTCTGCAATGCTATTTTGTCTTAGCAATGCTTTGGCGTACAACTCCATCATCTTTTCGCTGGCAGCACCTATTTTGACCAATTCTTCTGCAATCACAATGACAGCAGAATAGTTTCCTTTGGCAAAATAGAGCTCCACAAGGCCTTGTTTTGCCTTGGTATTAGCAGGATCACTTTTCAGGACAACCTGATAATTTTTTTCGCTCAGATCAAACTCGCGTAACTTAAAAAGTTTCAATGCGTAGGTAAGTCTCAGCGCTATGTTGTTGGGAGACTTTTTGAGCGCCTCCTCTATCATTTTCAGGTCCTTCTTGTTCATTGGCTATTATTAAATTGAATAAACAATGCCGACTTTTTAAGGTCTTCGTTTGTAAATGTATTGAGATTCTCGTTAAGAAGCACTTTTGTGAGGCTTATATTTTGTTTTGTCATCTCAAAAATCGTCTGCGACCATTCACTTCTAGAACGATCCACCAGGTTGTTTTTAGTCTCTATGTAATCAATAAAATCGGAAAATGTTCGGTGGGTTTTTGCCTTATTTGATTTTGCCAAGCTGATCAAAAAACTGTTGCCGTTTATAAATGCCAGATCCTCAAATACATCAGTGACATCATCATTCACTTCTGTGATCAAATCAAACCACCTCCACTCTGACAAAGAAAATAATTTCTTCAAACTTGGGAAGCTTTCAAAAATGAGCCTTCGCATCAATTTTACGTCACAAGATTTATAAAAATAAAAATACTCCATCGAATATTTTTGAGGCATGATTCCTTTACGTAATTGCTTTTCGTGCTTCTCATACCTTTTGATGTGACCACAATAACTCTCAGCTTGGTGCTCACCTATGCCAAATGCTGACAAGGACTGGTAAATTTTTTCCCAACGATCATTGAGTATAGCTTCATCTAGTACCCAATTCTCCTCCAGGTGCGCGTCCAAATGGTAAATGGCGGTTTGTAGATTTTTTAGTTTTTGGTGAAATTCTACGCGCAACGCACTCGAAACAGCTGCGATGTCGTATAATTCTGAAAATCTTCTGTATGAAAATAATTCCTCTATTTTCTGATCTAGGCTTACATCTACAGTCTGCATAAATTGCGCTTATATTCTGGAAAAGATAAAAGTCTGCAATTTATGCTTTTTTGACAAAATCTTTTTGATATAGACTGCTTTATATACCAATGTCTTTCACGCTCCGACATATTCATGCAAAAAAGCAATAAGTCACAATGTTCATTGGTAGCCTTATTTCATTACAAAGGACGAGTGATAAGATAAGAAGAGTAAATCCATAGTTTTTTGGGAGAAAGTCAAAGAAAGAAGTACCTGTCTCCTAATAGATGGATTGCGGTAAAAGACAGGCACTTCATTTCACAATAATTCTTCATGGAGCCAGTTTCAAGGGATTATAAACGGGGGCCATTTTCAAAAAAAATCTTTGTCTGTGTTTTTGTAATTATGCTTTCATAGTGTAAAAAGGGGTCGTTTCACAGACAAAGACCTTGCTGATAAAAGGTTTAGTGGTATTATGCAGCGGTACTGCGTCCTTGCAATATTTAATAGAGACGTAATACTTTGAATTAAGTCTCAATAATTCAATTTCAGATCGTCACTATATCCATATTGTAGCTTTACAAAAATAGCTAGCTAGCTTTCTTGCAAGGCAGGTCTTTCAACTCATTATCAGTTGTTAAACAACCCAAAAGAGTACCGTTGTTCAACGGTTTGCCAGCAAATGAAAGAAATAAAGTAACCAAATTGAGACTGTTCGTGAAGCTGTTTTTTTAAAAATTCAAAGCACTTAGCTGAATGGACGTAGTTTTTACCGTCAATAAACGGTATAAGTAAAGTGGAAACAACCCAATTTTCAGAATTCATTGATAATCAGCCAATTTAGGCTCAATTTTCCCATGCATTCAATTTATTTATAGCGTAAATTTATTTGATCAATACAGTGATTGAGTCGAGGTGATCAGGCAAAGGGATCCGGATACTTCCCTTTGCCTCACCCGATGGTTTCCAAATAGAAATGGCTGTGACTTATTTCTTTGCAGATAGTATATAAACTGGCTTCATTTATAAATGCAAAAATCTAAAACAATGAAAAAAACGCTGATCAGAACACTTATGCTTTTAACAACTTTGATGGTACTATCTTGCAAAGAGGAAAATCCAGACGACATCATTCTCAATTACAAAGACCAAGAGTTGAAAGGGATCTCCGAAAAGACTGCAATGGACATGGCTAATGGCTATCGTGAACTTCATTTACCTGTGATCAACAGGAATTTAGACCTTGATGACACCAGATCTATGTGGTATGACCTAGAATCTTTTAAAAATTTGATTTGGCAAATGGAAATAGCTGCAAAAAAGGTTTACAAAGATGGAGATAAACCAGCGCTCGGCATTAGAGTATATTATGGAACTTTTCCTCAAAATATTGAAGAGTATGACGATCTAGCAGGCCTTGGACCTGAATATGCCAGAACCCATGGACTAATGTTTGTGCCAACTTTTGATGATGAGGGTATCAATAAAAATTTCAATCCAATACAAAATCAAAAAGATTTTGACGCAGACCCAAACAAAAAAGCTTTTGAACCAGCTAAAATGGTCTTTAAGCTCCCAAGCTCGAATATAATTCAGTCTGACACGTTGCAGAGATCGAATTTAAGAATGAATGAAGCCCGAGAATCTTCGCAATATTATTACATTTTAGATCACGGCATAAAATGTCCAGAAGCATGTCCTGGCGGTGAATGATTTTAAAATATTAATGTAATTAATTATACAATTATAAATGGTTTACTGCTTGATTGATTAAATTGTGTTACTATTTGTTTTTCGCATAATTCACGTTTATGAAATAATCAATATTCAATCTTTTTTTACCAAACCCCAACTTCATTTAAATGTTATATTGGTACTTTAATTTTCTTGCCATTTATATCCTCATTGCAGGGTTGCTTGGAGCATGGAAATGGAATACGTTGGAAAAATCACATTGGAAACATTTTTCCATTTATCTCATCATCATTGGACTTGTCCAAACTTTGGGTATATTTTTAATCAAATATGATTTGAACAATGTCAATAATTTGATCGTAGATTATGGCGTCATTCCTTTTGAATTTCTTTTTATATATTATTTATACTACAAAGAAGCCGAAACAACATTTGCCAAAAATTTATCTATCATTAGTGCAATTGGTTATGTGCTTTCTTTTGCTATACAGTTGCTATTATTGAGATCAAAAAGTGCCTACGCTTTTTTTTCTTTTTCTTATTTAATGGGTAACATTTTTCTTGCAAGTATTATTTTGACCTATTTTTGGAATCTGATACTTTCAAACAAAATATTGGATTTCAAAAAAGAAAGAATGTTTTGGGTGAGTTTTGGGATGTTGATTTTCTGGCTAGGTACCTTACCATTTTTTGGACTTTACAATTATCTGTTTTCAAATTTCCGCCCTATTTTTAGTTTCTATTACAAGATTATGTTTATATTGAATTACGTCATGTACTCATTTTTCATTTATAGTTTTATATGGATCAAAAAGAAGAACTCGTAATTTTCATTATTCTGATCTCTGTCGTTTTGATGATTCTGATCGGTGGTGTCATTGCTTTTCTTTACCAATATCGCAAAAGGCGGATCACACACATTGCCGAAATAACGGTGCTTGATGAACAACACAAACAAGCTTTGCTTACCGCTCAAATCGACATTCAAAAAGAAACGATGATGGAAATCGGTAAAGAATTGCACGACAATGTTGGCCAAAAAGTGACCCTTGCTTCCATTTATTTGCAACAAATTCCTTACAAACACGAAGAGAATCCTGCATTGTCTAGCCAGATAACTGAAGTAAATGTGATGCTCAACGAATTACTCACAGAATTGCGACATTTGTCAAAATCATTGGTAGAACAAGAAAATCTCACGGGTGATTTTTATAATATCTTAAAAACAGAATTTCAAAAAATAGAAAGCCTCACACACCTAAAAATCAATTTTAAAAATGAATATAAGAAGATCGATCTTTGGACATTGAAGGAACGCAACGCCATTTTTCGGATTATACAGGAATTCATTCAAAACAGTCTGAAGCATGGTAAAGCAAAATCTTTAGATATTGTCATTTCTGAGGAAGGTAAAAATGCAGTCATCACGGCTAAAGACGACGGCATTGGATTTGACAAAGAACAAGTGACCATGGGCATTGGCATTACCAACCTCAAAAGGAGAGCCTTGGATATTGGTGGTACTTTTTCTATAGATTCTACTCCTGGTGTCGGCACCAAAATAGCAGTAATGATTCCTCCAAAAGGAATTGAAAGTGAATGAATTAAAATTGAATTGTTTGCATCATGATACAAATGATAAATAGATGAAGCATTCCATAGTTGTCGTTGATGATCACTTGCTGATAGCCAAAGCAATCAGTGCCATCATCAATCAGTTTTCAAACTTTCATGTCATGTATGAAGTTGAAAATGGCAGCCTATTGGATGAAAAATTCAAATTAAAGTCAAACATTCCAGAAATCATTCTCCTCGATATTTCCATGCCAGTTATGGATGGATTTGAAACTGCCATCTGGTTACGAGAAAACTATCCCCAAGTTTTGGTCATGGCGCTTTCTGTCCAAGATGATGAAAATTCTTTACTGAGAATGGTTCGCAATGGTGCCAAAGGTTACTTGGTCAAAAACACTCACCCGCGTCAATTGGAAGAAGCGCTAAATGCCTTGATCGAGCACAAATTATACTTTCCCGAATGGGCCAATAAAATGTTTCTCAATGCCATCAAAGGAGAATCTTCTTTCCACGATGAAGTAAAAATGAGCGATCGGGAAACAGAATTTATGAAACATGTTTGCTCAGAAATGTCCTACAAAGAAATCTCAGAAATCATGTATTGTAGTCCGCGAACAGTAGAAGGCTACCGAGATACCTTATTCGAAAAATTTGGTGTCCGCACTCGGGTTGGCCTTGCAGTTGTTGCCATTAAATTGGGGATATGTAAGGTTTGAAAGACGGAAATCGGAAATCGGAAATCGGAGGACGGAAATCGGAGACCGGAGACCGGAATTTTGAAAAGCTGGTGGTTGCGTCCCGAAGCCCGGGCCCATTCCCCCACCCAAAAAAAAAAAAAAAACCCCCCCCCCTTTCTTCAAAACATTGTACATTTTCACCGCGCTGAAATACCTTTGATGAATGTCAATCAAAAGAATATAAATCAACTTTTATGCAAAACATTGTTGTCTTCTGTGGCTCAAGCGCTGGAAATGATCCCCAATTTGAGAACCAAGCTAGACAATTGGGACAAACTTTGGCTTTGAACGGCATCGGTTTGGTGTACGGTGGGGCTAAGGTTGGCTTGATGGGAGCCGTGGCCAGTGGAGCACTTGAAGGTGGCGGCAAAGTAATCGGAGTACTCCCCAATTTCCTTCGTTCTAAAGAAATTGCACATCAAGGACTCACCCAACTTATTACTGTAGAAAGTATGCACGAACGCAAATTAAAAATGAGTGAGTTGTGCGATGGTGTGATTGCATTGCCTGGCGGTTTTGGCACTCTTGAAGAATTTTTTGAAATGCTTACCTGGGCTCAATTGGGTTTACACAAAAAACCGATGGGCATTTTGAATACCGCAGGCTACTTTGATCACCTCATTATTTTTCTCGATCACATGATGATTTCGGGTCTTTTGAAACCAGAAAATCGCACCATGATTTTGATTTCAGAAGACATTGACGACTTGCTTTTACAAATGAAAAATTACGTTCCACCGACGGTTGGTAAATGGATCGAAAAATCAAATACCTGATTTACAATATTTCTTCACTCAATCGCATTACAGACTTCGCCAGTTTTTCTATCTTCGCCCTATGAACATATTAGAAACTAATATCATATCTCATGCTATTGCTTTTGTAAAAAACGCTCATGCAGATGCTGAGGCCGGACACGACTGGCTGCACATTGAGCGGGTTTTACACAATGCACTAAAAATTGGTGAAGCTGAAAATGTCGATATGACGGTAGTAATTTTGGCGGTACTTTTGCATGACATCGCAGATGCAAAATTCCACGATGGAGACGAAACAATAGGGCCCAGAAAAACCAAAGCTTATTTAGAATCCCAAAACATAGCTCCCAAAACGATAGATCACGTAGTTGCCATTGTTGAAAATATGTCCTATCGTAAAAGTCTGGGCAAATTGAGTTTTCAATCTCGTGAATTGGAAGTGGTGCAAGACGCGGATCGCTTGGATGCTATTGGTGCTATTGGCATTGCAAGGGCCTTCAGTTATGGTGGATTCAAAGGTAGACCGTTTTATGATGAAGATCATGTCGCTTTGAGTAATATGACGCAAGAACAATATCAAAAATCCCAAGCAGCAACCATCAATCACTTTTATGAAAAGTTACTTCTGCTAAAGGATAAAATGAATACAGAAACAGGTCGAGCAATGGCACAAAACCGACACAACTTTATGCTGATGTATTTGGAACAATTTTATGAAGAAAGTGGCATTCAGCCATTAGGGTAGCCTAAAACCAATGAATTAAACTTTGTCCGAAAATATTGGGTGACTATTTTAAAGAATTTTCTAGTTCTTGTTGCCTATATTTGAAATTCAAATTTTAAATCATGCCACAACCACAGCCCAAATTTTATACTTCTGTTTGCCTATTTTTATGTTTGATAACCAGTTTCTGGAGCACATCTCTTTATGGCCAAGTTCCAATTATACAAACAGATAAAGGTAAAGTTTCAGGCTATACCGAAGATGGTTTGATGATTTTCAAAAGTATTCCTTTTGCAAAACCGCCTATGGGATCACTCAGATGGAAAGCACCAGTGCCGGCAGAATCTTGGACAGATACATTGGAGTGTAAAGTTTTTGCAGCAAGTCCGATGCAAAACGACCCCAAACCATTTTACTGTTGGTCTGAGGAGTTCATTGCTCCGCCAGAACCTTTGAGCGAAGATTGTTTATACCTTAATGTTTGGACAAAAGATACCCAAAAGAAAAAGCCTGTAGTTATGTGGATTTATGGTGGAGGGCTCAATTCCGGATCTGCAGCTTGTGATATTTATGATGGAGCAAATTATGCTAAAGAGGACATTGTTTTTGTCAGTATCAATTACCGTGTGAATATATTTGGGTTTTTTGCTCACGCTGATTTAACAAAAGAAGGCAGTGGCAAAGGTGTTTGCAATTTTGGACTTTTGGATCAGGTTGCTGCACTTCAGTGGATAAAGCAAAACATTGCAGCTTTTGGCGGTGACCCTGGTAATGTAACCATCATCGGTCAATCGGCAGGTTCATTTTCTGTCCACGCACTCGTAGCTTCACCTTTAGCAAAAGGTTTATTCCACAAAGCCATAGGCCATAGTGGCGGACTTTTGGGAACTGGCAGAGGTACTCCCCTCTCCGTAGCCGAAGCAAATGGTAAGAAATTGACAGACCAGGTAGGTATGAGTGTAAATCAAATGCGACAAATGCATGGTTCTGACTTACTCAAGTTGGTAGGAAAATACAATCCACCTTATACTCCAGTTTTGGATGGATATATGTTGCCAGAAAACTTGGAAGATCATTTCAAAGCGGGTAAACACAATGATGTACCAATGTTAGCCGGTTGGGTGACGGGTGATGGAAGTTTGGGTAATGCACCAAAAATCACTACAACTGAATACACCGCGAATAGTGAGAAAAATTATGGTGAAAAATCAGCAGCGCACCTCAAACTATTTCCAGGAAGAACAGACGAAGAGGCTCTTTCTTCAATGATCAAATTGAGGATGATCGGTTTTGCAGTCTTGCCTGCCATTCTGGTTGCTGAAGCCAATGATAGTCCTGTTTTTATATATGAATTTGATCATGTTCCAACTGACAAACCAGGATTTCCAAATTACGGGGCTTTTCATACTGCAGAAGTGCCGTTTGCCTTGCAAACCTTACATACTTGGGATCGACCATGGAAGCAAATTGACTTCCAAATGCAGGACATCATGAGTGCTTATTGGATCAATTTTATCACATCTGGTGACCCGAATGGTAAAGGCCTTAGCAAATGGAAGGCATACGATTTGAAGAAGAAAAATGTCTTACAGCTCAACACTAAACCAAAGGGCAAGGCAAAATTACATGCTGATAAGATTGACTTTTTGAGAAAGTAAATGATGGTATTGGAATTGCCTTGTTGACTGTGAAATTCAGTTCGCTGTAAGCAGTTTACAGCCAAATCAATTTGACTTTCCACTAAGCATTTTCATACAGATAGGAGAATGCCCAGTGGACTGCGAACTTTAGTTCGCTGTAAAAAACATACGGTCATTGTCAAATTGCATCAATTTACTGAAAGGAGAATGCCCAGTGGACTGCGAACTTCAGTTCGCTGTAAGCAGTTTACAGCCAAATCAATTTGGCTTTCCACAAAGCATTCTTTAGCGTTTAAATACCACACCCATCAGCAAGACAAATTAGCATTAACATTTATGGTTTGTGCTCCATGTTTAAAATGGATCATTCCTATGGAACTCAACTTACTCGTTTATTTATCACCAGGATTGAAATCCTAGGCTAAGATATGTATCGAGGCGCTGCCTCTGCTTATGCAATTACCGGTGCAAAGCGAACTTTAATTCGCTTTAAAAACAAACAGTCATTTTCAAATTGCTTCAATTTACAGATAGCAGAATGCCCAGTGGACTGCGAACTTTAGTTCGCTGAAACAATCTTACAGCCAAATCAATTTTCCTATCCGCAAATTATTGTCATATCGCATCAATTCACAAAGAGGAAGAGACATTCATCAACCAAAATGCCCAGTGGACTGCGAACTTCAGTTCGCTGTAACAAGTTTTGAGCAAATAAATTTGGCACCCTCAATTCTTTCTAATAAAGTAATTTGCCATAAAGAATCCATGAGACAATTATATTCCAATAAAAATCTTACTTCTGGTTAAATAAATTTGCAGATATTTGTAAAACCAAATTTTAATTGTCATGAAAGAATACGCCACTGTTCTTTTGTTCGCCATACCTTTTTTCATTGTCCTTATCGCCATTGAATTCCTGATAGGTCGGGCGAAAGGAGTCCAAACCTACAGAGGTTTTGATACCATTTCTAGTCTCAGCTCTGGAATGACCAACACCTTGAAAGAAGTATTGGGCTTATCCATTGTCATCATTTCTTATCGCTGGATATATGATCATGTGGCACTTTATGAGGTGGAGGCAAAGTGGTGGATTTATGTGATTTGTTTTATTGGACTTGACTTTGCGGGTTATTGGGCCCATAGATTTGAACATGTCATCAATATTTTTTGGAATAGGCATATAGTGCATCACAGCAGCGAAGAGTTTAACTTGGCTTGCGCACTGCGGCAACCGATCTCCAATGTGGTTGCATTGTTTACTTTTTTATTGTTACCTACAGCGCTCTTAGGTGTACCGCCAAAAGTGATCGCAGTGATTGCACCTCTGCACTTGTTTGCTCAATTTTGGTATCACACCCGGTTGATCAACAAACTTGGATTTCTAGAACACATCATCGTTACACCATCACATCATCGTGTGCATCACGCAATCAATGATGTTTATTTGGATAAAAACTATGGTCAAATTTTCATTGTTTGGGACAAATGGTTTGGTACTTTTCAGGAAGAGCTGTCAGAAGTTACTCCAGTTTATGGCGTGAAAAGAGCTGTAAAAACCTGGAATCCAATTTTGATCAATTATCAACATCTATGGCTTTTGATAAAAGATGCTTTCAGAACTCAACGATGGAAAGATAAACTGCAAATATGGTTTAAACCAACGGGTTGGAGACCTGAGGATGTCGCCAAAAAGTACCCAGTTGAAAGTATTGCTGATCCATTTAGCTATGAGAAGTTCCAAACTCCTTCTGGACCTGTTCTAAGTATTTGGGCATGGTTGCAGTTGACAATCAATTTGTTGCTGATGCTGCATATGATGTATATAATTGCAGACATTACCATCTACCAACTCTTTCAATATGGATTATTTTTGTTTGTTTCTATTTATGGTTACACTGCTTTGATGGATCAAAGTAAGCAGGCAATTGTCGCCGAAATCATCAAAATGGGCATTGTTATTTCGATCATTTATATGCAAGGTACTTGGTTTGGAATTGCTGCTTTTGTTATTATTTCATACACTTTAATAAGTGTTTTATCGAGTTGTTATTTTCTTTTGTTTCAGAAAAACCACATATAAATTTTTACTAGAATAATGAATTTTAAATATATTTAAATTGAAAGGAAATTATTCTCTTATTTCTATTACAAATTTCGAAATTTATGAGATCTATAACCATTGATATTATTAATGAAAACGCAATCAGGCTCTTAGAAGATCTTGAACTTATGCAACTTATTCATTTGCATAAGGATGATTTAAAAAAGTCAAAAAAAGTAAATTGGTCTAAAGAATACAAAGGTATGATGACAAAAGAATCTAAAACCAAAGTAGACAATCAGTTAAGAAACTTGCGCAATGGATGAGATTTAATAATTTGCCGAAAACCTGAAATATATAATGTATTACTACCCGACGCAATAATAGCTGCTACGGCACTTACCTATAATTTGGTATTGATTTCGAGAAACACTTCGGATTTCAGTAAGATAACTGATATTGAAATTATTGATCCATTTATATTGGATCCATTATAAGATAATTAACTAGTAATTCTAGTCACCATGATCTTATCTACCCTTTGCCCATCCTTATCAATCACTTCCAATTGAAAATTATCCAAAATAACTTTTGCTCCAACGTCTGGTAATTCGTTGTGAATGTGCATGAATAGGCCTGCAACTGTGTTGTATGATCCATCAATTTCCTCATCTACATTGATGGAAAAGTATTTTATAAATTCCATTACAGGATATTGACCATCTACCAACCAACTTTGTGGATCTCTTTGCACTATTTCGTATTCATCTTGGTCACTTTCCGTTACATCTCCAATGAGTGCATCTACTACATCGTCCATTGTTACAATGCCTGTGGTACTTCCATATTCATCCACAATGATACCGTAATGCATTCTTTGTTCCTTAAATAATTCCAAAACTTTATAAGCACTAGTCGTTTCATTGAGGAATATCGGAGTTTTTAAATAGTTTTTAATTTGAAAGTCAACCTCTATTTGGGGAACAAATAAATCCTTCAATAAAACGATTCCAACCACTTTATCCAAGTCATTGTTTTTGCAAACTGGATAGGCTGAGTGTTTTTCTTCATTGATTTTTGCTCGAATGTTTTCCCAAGAATCTTTGACATCAAAAAAAACAATTTCGCTTCGGTGGGTAAAAAGTGAATTCACCTTTCGGTCACCGAATTCAAATACACGCTCAACGATGTTTTGCTCAATATCTGCAATTTCACCATCCTCAGCACTTTCCTTGATAATGGATTTAATTTCTTCTTCAGAAACTTTGCTTCCTCGTACTTTTTTGATGCCCAGAATATGCAACAACAAATCATTGGATTGAGTCAACAACCAGACAAAAGGCGATGTTATTTTTGAAAGTAGTCGCATGGGTTTTGCCAGAAATATTGCAATAGTCTCTGGGAAAGTCATACCCAATCTTTTTGGAAGTAACTCTCCAAGCAATATAGATAAATAGGTCACAAAGACCACAATGATTCCCACGGCCATATTGTCTGCATACGGTTTTAATACATCATATTGATTGAGGAAACCCGCAACATCAGAAGTTAATTTTTCACCGCTGTATACACCCAGTAAAATGCCTATTAAGGTAATGCCTATCTGCACAGTTGAAAGAAACTTAGTGGGATTTTCTGATAATTCCAAAGCAGTTTTTGCCCCAGACATGCCTTTCTTAATCGCACTTTCCAATTTGAATTTACGAGAAGAAACCAATGACATTTCTGCCATTGAAAAAATGCCATTGAGTAGGACCAAACCTATAATGATGAGTATTTCCATATGAAAATTGTAACGTTGTAAGTTTGCACGGATGATTTAATCCAGTGTAAAGATAGTCGATTTTTGTTATCCCCTAAAGTTGCCAAAAAAATTAAAAAATGTATTAGACTAAGTATAAGTCTAAAAATCGCCTTGGTCAAACCCATCAAATCAGAGGTTTCGCAAAAAGTAAGGTGAGCTAATTCAGGTCTGAACAACCAAAAGTTCGTCTCAATCTTTCAAAATCAACCATCATTAAATTTAATATTAGGTAGCCAAGGATTTAACATCTACACCCTATTTAAAAATCAAATAAATCCATAACTTTATCCCATTCACCAACCTCAAAAAACAAAACGCTATGCCTTGGTACAACGACCTCAGACCCACCTCCGATGACAATAAACAATCATTTGGTCAAACTTTTCCTTTTCTTGATAACACAGAGCGAGCTAAAATCATTCGTAATTTATTGCGCTTGAGGAAAGACTTGGCATCCATCACTGCAAATAAAAATGCAGATCAAAATGTTCTGATAGCCACCTGGAATCTCAAAGAGTTTGGCCATATCACAAAAAGACTACCAGAGTCCTATTTTTACATCGCAGAGATTCTGAGTAAATTTGATTTAATTGCCATTCAAGAGATAAAAACTAGTCTTAAAGACCTCCAAATTCTCATGAGATTGCTGGGTGCCGATTGGAGTTACCTTGTCAATGACATCACCGGTGGATCCGCTGGTAATTCAGAAAGTTTTGCATACATATTCAACAATAAAAGAGTACAACCTACTGGACTTGCGGGTGAAATTGTGCTTTGGGATGAAATATCGCAAAATCTGACCATCAAACAATTGATGCGAACTCCATATATCACAGGTTTTAAAGCTGGATGGAAATCTTTTGCCATCATCAATATACATCTCAAGCCTAGCAATAACGCTCCCAATGTTGCGATCAGAAAAGAAGAAATTACTGCCTTGACCGATATTATAGAAATGAGGTTGAAAAACAAAACCATGTGGACAGAAAACCTTATGCTGATGGGCGATTTCAATTTATATCATGACAATACGGACATTATTGATGTAATAACGAGTAAAGGATTTTTGGAATTGGCACATCTCAAAGGTCAAGCAACTAATGTGAGTGGCACCGAGGCCTATGATAAAGTCTTCTATCTCAAAAATAAATATTTTGACTTGGTTTCTCCCACAGGTTTGAATACTGGTGGCATTTTCAAGTTTTTTGATTCTGTATTTCGCCTGGATGAAGATTGGGACGCATACAAAGATCAAATGTTGGCTCACAAGGAAGACCCTTCCACTTTAGTTACTGACGACGACTTCAAGAAATATTTCAAAAACCATTGGCGGGTCAGACAGATTTCTGATCATTTACCTGTTTGGCTATCCATGACTATTGATTCTTCAGATGAATTCCTGGAGGAGAAGCTGGTGGAGAATTTGGTCTAGAGGTTTATTCGTTTATTCGTTTATTTTGCAATTATTTGTTTACTGCCTTGGGCATTGGACAGATAAATTGTAATGGACAAAATGAAACTAATAGATAGAATCTTGGTTATACGTAAAGGATGCCTTCAAATTTGTTTTATGGTAATTTTAAGCAGGCTTGAAAATCCGTCATCAATAAAATGTTAGAAGGCATAATATTTTACGCATCTTCGATTTAACTTTACAATTTTTCCGAATTTGATATAAAATGACAAACGCAGATTTCAAACCCTTTGATTTACAATGCTACACCAAACTCTACGAAAAATTTCAATACCTTTTTGAGGAAGAATTGATCAACGAAATATGTATGTATGGCAAATCATCCCGATTTCCTGCGGATCAAATCATCATTGACATAGGAGATAAAATCAAACAAATGCCTTTGGTCATTACTGGTTCTGTGCGTATCATGACTGAGGATGAAGAAGGTAGAGAGTTGCTCTTATATTATTTGGAATTGGGTGATACTTGTGCGATGACACTCAATTGTTGTTCAAGGTCAGCCAAGAGTAATATCCGAGCAGTAACGGAAGAGCCTTGTGAAATGTTGATGGTTCCTATTGAATACATGGACGTTTGGATGGTAAAATACAAGTCTTGGAGAAATTTTGTTTTGGAAAGTTATAATACCAGGCTCAATGAAATGTTGGAAGCCATTGATTCCTTAGCTTTCCACAATATGGAAGAAAGGATCGTCAAATATTTGAAAGATAGGGCCATGGTTTTGGGAGATGATACCCTCAAAATCACCCATTACCAAATTGCCAGGGATCTCAATTCCTCTAGGGTAGTTATTTCTCGGATTATGAAAAAACTGGAGGATAATGGTCAGGTTACTCAGAGTAGGAATATGATCAAAGTGGTGATGTAGGGAATTGGAGACTGTTTACTCGTTTATTTGTTTATGCGTTTATTTGTTTATGCTAATTAAAGGCGAAAAGCTTTTCGCTTATTCTACTGGATATTTTACAATACCCGTTGTACCGACCCAAGGCCTTGCGTCTCTCCACCTTTACTGTTTCCTCGGCATTTGTCGCTACAATATTTGACTTCCTGCCAATTCTTTTCCCATTTTTTCCGCCAGCTAAAAGGCCTTTTACATACTAAACACAACTTAGTAGGCAGATTTTCCTTTTTTACTTGTTTCATTTATATTCTGGAATTTGTAAAATGTCAAAAAGGCAAGGTCATTTTTTGATCGATCTCCTTTTACTTATTTTATTCTGACTGATGGTGCGCTGTAAATTACATTGGAATTTGAGGATGCCATCCACTCTTTTGTGCAGATGTTTTTGACTTACCCCACTGTGTACACGTTTTCGCCAAAGTTCAAAACTAGATCTTTTTAGTTCTCGTCTCATGATGGCCACTACTTCGGATTCCTTTAATGAAAATTGGACTTCCAAAGCTTCGAAAGGTGTGCGATCTTCCCAAGCCATTTCAATGATACGATCGATGTCTTTTTGTTCCAGTTTTTGCAAGCGCATAAGATTTCGAATGGTGAAATCAATTAACAAGTAATTTTGGAAAACGTTTACGACTAATTTATGAATAGTCAAATAGTGTTTAAACAACCGTTATTTAAAGCCAAAAACAACTACCATAGCTCGTTCATTTTATACCTAATTGTGTGATTAATTCTGAAAATCCCTCATAAAACCTGTCATAAAACCTTGACTTATAATCAATCGATGACAATTTGGCACCTCAATGCATCGTGGCACATGCTTTGCCACCTTGGCTGTGTAAATCAAACATTATACAAATGGCAAAAGGACATATTTCTGTACAAGCGGAAAACATATTTCCGATAATTAAAAAGTTTTTATATTCTGACCAAGAAATCTTTCTAAGAGAGTTGGTATCCAATGCCGTAGATGCAACAACCAAGGTGAAAACCCTCGCAGCGATAGGCGATTTAAAAGGTGAATTGGGTGACACCACCATCAATATACACATCGATAAGGATGCCAAAACCTTGACCATTTCTGATAAAGGAATTGGAATGACTGAGCATGAAGTAGAAAAATACCTCAATCAGGTTGCATTTTCTTCTGCTGAAGAGTTTTTAGAAAAATACAAAAACCAAGCTTCTGCCATCATCGGCCATTTTGGTCTTGGATTTTATTCGGCTTTTATGGTGGCGGCAAAAGTTGAGGTGGTCACAAAATCATATCAAGAAGATGCACCTGCTGTAAGATGGATTTGTGATGGTAATCCTGAGTATGAAATTGAGCAAGCTGAGAAATCTGAAAGAGGTACCGATATCATCTTACACATTGCAGATGACAGCCATGATTACCTCGAAAATGAAAGAATTGAAGATTTACTAAATAAGTATTGCAAATTCCTTCCGGTAGAAATTCAATTTGGAACCAAAACTCACACAGAATACGAAGGTGAGGGCGAAGATCAAAAGGAGATTAAAACGGAAATCCCCAATATCGTCAATAATCCTAATCCACTTTGGAAAAAAAGACCAGCTGATCTTACGGAAGAAGACTACAAAAGCTTTTACAAGGAACTCTATCCAATGAGCCAACCCCCACTCTTCTGGATCCACCTCAATATCGATTATCCGTTTAATCTTACCGGTGTATTGTATTTCCCTAAACTCAACAATACCCTTGAGATTCAAAGAAATAAAATACAACTCTATAGCAATCAAGTATTTGTAACGGATGAAGTAAAAGACATCGTTCCAGAGTTTCTTACACTCTTACACGGGGTCATTGATTCACCAGACATTCCACTCAACGTATCACGATCGTACCTACAGGCTGATGCCAATGTGAAGAAAATCACTTCTTACATCACTAAAAAGGTCGCAGAAAAATTTGAGTCGATGTTTAAAACAGACAGACCGACTTTTGAAGAAAGATGGAATGAAACGGGTGTTTTTGTAAAATATGGGATGATCAGTGATGAGAAATTCAGTGAAAAAGCTATGAATTTCGCATTGCTAAAAGATACAGATGGTAAAAAATATACCATCGAAGAATATAAAGCGCTGATCAAAGACACGCAAACTGACAAATACGATCGTCTGGTAAGCATATATACAACCCAGCCAAAAGATCAGTATACATATGTCCAGGCGGCCAAAAATCAAGGATACAATGTATTAGTTTTTGATACACCGATTGACAACCATTTCATGCAACATTTAGAGTACAAAGGTGAGAAACTAACTTTTGTACGGGTTGACTCTGAAACAGTAGACAATTTGGTGCAAAAAGATGAAAAGAAGGAATCTGTGCTTTCCGAAAAGGAACAAGAAACAGTAAAAGAAATCTTTACCAAATCCATCACCAATTTACAAGGTGGTAGCATTGAATTGAAGGCCTTGTCACCAGAAGACAATCCTGTTTTGATTACGAAACCAGAGTTTATGCGTAGAATGAAAGAAATGCAGATGATGCAAGGCATGGACTTGGGAGGCATGGGAGATATGCACAATGTGGTGGTGAATACCAATCACCCTTTGATTGCTCAAAAACTCGTGGGAATGGCAGATGATCAACAAAAAGATATGGTTGATTACTTACACAAACTGGCTTTGCTCAATCAAAATATGTTGAATGGTGAAGACCTTGCAAATTTCGTAAAAACGAGTTTGGACAGATTGAAATAGTTCGATTATAGAATTCATAAAAAAAGGCTTGCAGATTTTGCAGGCCTTTTTTATTGATATCCATTGGGGATGAGAAAAATGTGAATGGTGAATAGAGTGAATGGTAAATGGTAAATAGTGAATGGTGTAAGATGTGAAATGTAAAATGTGAAATGTGAGATGTTGAGCCTTGGCACGCCTTGGTTTCACAGTATAAATATTGATTGCAACCACCTTCTGGTAAAGGCCTGCAAGACTCAGGCTACATCGTGTTTTCTCCAGTAAAGAAAAATAACTGCAATGCAAGTCAAAATGCTAAATATTTCAAAAGCATGACGCATGTTTGATTCAAAATCAAAATAATGGGTTGAGAAAATACCAGCTATGAATAAGAACCTCAACTTTACTTCTTTACCTTGAGATTTTAAATAATTATCAAATAAAATCAAATACAAGGTGGAAATCCAGCCAAAAGCAAGGAAGAGCAAACTTGGTTCATCCATGATTAATAATGGAATGAATAAAATTCCTATGATAATTAAAAATAAATAGTTTAGCCGTTTTTCCCGTTTCATAGCTCTAAATAAATAACCAAATATACCTATTAAATTTTAAATAGTGGAGATAAATTTTATGCAGCCATTTTATAACTTCTCTGTATTTTCTTTTGAAATGCACAGCGTTGACCAATTAGGTTTTAAAAAATTGGATTGAGGGTACATTTCATTAAAAAAAGGATGCATTTAACGCTTTCTTGACACAACTTCTTTAGAAGGCATACGTCTTCAATCTCATGTATATTATATTTGCACAAAATTTGAAATATCACAAAATGAACAAATTCTCTTTCTTTTTGCTTTTCATGGTGATCTTCCATGTTACATCTATTTCACAAACAAATAAACAAAAAATGGATCAAGACTTTTTGGCCAATCAGGCTGATGGCATTTATGCAAAATTCGAAACCAATAAAGGAGATATATTCACCAAATTGGAATACAAACTTACTCCGATGACAGTGGCCAATTTTATTGGTTTGGCAGAAGGCTCAATGGACAACGGCTCAAAACCTGCAGGCACGCCATTCTACGATGGCTTGAAATTTCACAGAGTCATTCCAAATTTCATGATTCAAGGTGGTTGTCCACTCGGCACCGGTACTGGAAATCCAGGTTATAAATTTGAAGATGAATTTGTAGACAGCCTCAAACACAGTGGACCAGGCATTTTGAGTATGGCCAATTCTGGACCAGCGACCAATGGTTCTCAGTTTTTCATCACTCACGTCCCTACCCCATGGTTGGATGGAAAACACACCGTTTTTGGCCATGTTATTCAAGGTCAGGATATTGTAAATGCCATCGTCCAAAATGACACTTTGAAAAGTTTGACCATCTTAAGAAAAGGAGCTGAAGCAAAGTCATTTGATGCAACGACAAAGTTTGCTGAAGAAAAAGCCAATTTGGTTGCAAAAGCAGCTGCAAAAGAAGCTGAATTGAAAGCTGCTGCTGAACAATTGACCAAAGAATTTAACAATACAACTCAGAGTGGGCTGAAATACATCGTGGTTACAGAAGGTCTTGGGACGAAACCAACAGCAGAAAGTAATTGCACGGTACACTATACAGGTAAATTCCTTGATGGAAAAACTTTTGATAGCAGTGTTGACAGAGGTACACCTATAGATTTCAACCTCAACCAAGTAATAAAAGGCTGGTCTGAAGGATTACAATTGATGCCTGAAGGAAGTAAATTTAAATTTTACATTCCTTATCAACTTGCGTATGGCGAGCGTGGATATCCTGGTGCTATTCCACCAAAAAGCGATTTGATCTTTGAAGTAGAATTGATCAAAGTAAATAAATAAACCTAAATGGAAATGATTTTAGTTTTCTAGAATCATTTCTGAAACTGCATTTATCCAGGCAGGGTCATCATTCAAACTGGCGACCAAGTCGAGGGCTTCACCTCCTGCCTGGATGAATTCTTCTTTGTATTCATAACCAATTTCAATGGTTGTTTCCAAACAATCTGCTACAAAAGCCGGACTAAAAACCAATAATTTCTTCGCCCCTCCGTGTTGCAAATGTTCTATCGTTTCGCTCGTATATGGTTGCGCCCAAGGATCCCTTCCAAGTCTGGATTGAAAACAAATGGTGTAGTCTGATCTTTGCAAACCCAATTTTTCTGAAATGGCAAAGGCTGTTTGGTGACACTGAGCCGAATAACAAAATTTATTGTTTTCGCTAACCACACTACAGCAGTTTTCTACTTTGAGACAATGAGATTTGCTAGGGTCACCTTTTCGCAATTGCCTTTGTGGCAAACCATGAAAGCTGAAAAGAACGTGATCATAACTTTTTACATCATAAACTTTAGCATGATCCACAATCACATCAATCATCCGTGAATCTGTAGGATATGAATTGACGAATTTTATTTCCGGAATGACATCGTAATTCCTTAAAATGCGCATGACCTCGTCGTGAATAGAGCCGGTTGTTGCCGATGCGTATTGAGGAAAAAGCGGAAAAACTATGATTTTTTCTACTCTATCCTTAAAAATCAACTTGTATGCAGCGCGCTCAATGGAGGGAGTTTGATATCTCATAGCCAGTTCTACCACATAATTTGAGCCCAGTTTCTCCTGAACACCCTTTTGTAAAGCATATCCATGATATTTAATTGGGCTTCCTTCCTTGGTCCATAACCTTTTATACAATTTGGCTGAACTTCCAGATCTAAATGGCGCAATGATGCCTCTCACCAACAAGTTTCTCCCCAACCATGATATATCGATTACCCGACGATCTAGTAAAAATTGCTTTAAATATCTATAAACGGCAGACCTTTCTGGTCCATCTGGGGTTCCTAGATTTACAAGTAAAACACCAATCTTCATATTTCTCTGCTTAATGCAATTATCAAGTTACCAATTTTGGAAAATTCCTTCCAAGAATATATTTACGGCAAACATACAAATACAATAATTGTTGCACGGGATGTAGGAGTGGAAAGTTCATAAAGTTTAAAGTTCAAAGTTTGCTAACATGGAGAGACGCAGGTCCCTGCGTCTGTACAACGCAGAAAGGTGGGAGAGACGCAAGGCTTAAGAATTGATCATTCATAGCCACGAATTCACGAATTGATCCGGGAAAAAATGATTGTATATGGATCCAAAGAAAAAAACATCATGCCGAAGGTACAACCGCTTTTCATAACAATACATTTGCTGAAAACTGAAAGCTGATTGCTGATAACTGACCGCTGAAAATGGCCATAATTAAAAAGAGACCATGCAGATTTTGCATGGTCTCTTTTTAAATGTTATTTGCCTACCCCTAAAATGGGTTGGAATTACTTAGCCTTTGGCTTAGGACCTCTTTTGCCTTTTGGTGCTGCCGGTGCCGCTGTTGTTGCTTTTGGCTTTGGACCTGGTTTCGCTTTTGCTACTGGTGCTTTTGGCTCAGCTACTGGTGCAGTAGTTGTTGATTCAACCGCTGCTGCTTTTGGTTTTGGACCTCTCTTGCCTTTTGGTGCTGCTGGTGCCGCTGTTGTTGCCTTTGCTTTTGGACCAGGTTTTCCTTTAGCTACTGGTGCTTTTGGCTCAGCTACTGGTGCAGTTGTTGTTGATTCAACTGCTGCTGCTTTTGGCTTTGGACCTCTTTTACCTTTTGGTGCAGCAGGCGCCGCTGTTGTTGCTTTTGCCTTTGGACCAGGTTTTCCTTTTGCTACTGGTGCTTTTGGCTCAGCTACTGGTGCAGTAGTTGTTGATTCCACCGCTGCTGCTTTTGGTTTTGGACCTCTTTTCCCTTTTGGTGCTGCTGGTGCCGCTGTTGTTGCCTTTGCTTTTGGACCAGGTTTTCCTTTTGCTACCGGTGCTTTTGGTTCTGCTGCTGGAGCTGTAGTTGATTCAACTGCTGCTGTTTTTGGCTTCGGACCTCTTTTTCCTTTTGGTGCTGCTGGTGCCGCTTTTGTTGCTTTTGGCTTTGGACCTGGTTTTCCTTTTGCTACTGGTGCTTTTGGTTCTGCTGCTGGAGCAGTTGTTGTTTCAACTGCTGCTGTTTTTGGCTTTGGACCTCTTTTTCCTTTTGGGGCTGTCGGTGCCGCTGTTGTTCCTTTTGGCTTTGGACCTGGTTTTCCTTTTGCCACCGGTGCTTTTGCTTCTGCTACTGGAGCAGTTGCAGTTTCAACCGCTGCTGTTTTTGGCTTTGGACCTCTTTTTCCTTTTGGTGCTGCTGGTGCTGCTTTTGTTGCTTTTGGCTTTGGTCCAGGTTTTCCTTTTGCTACCGGTGCTTTTGGTTCTGCTGCTGGAGCAGTTGTTGATTCAACTGCTGCTGCTTTAGGCTTTGGACCTCTTTTACCTTTTGGTGCTGTTGGTGCCGCTGTTGTTGCTTTTGGCTTTGGTCCAGGTTTTCCTTTTGCTACTGGTGCTTTTGGTTCTGCTGCTGGAGCAGTTGTTGTTTCAACTGCTGCTGTTTTTGGCTTTGGACCTCTTTTACCTTTTGGTGCTGCTGGTGCCGTTGTTGTTGCTTTTGGCTTTGGTCCAGGTTTTCCTTTTGCTACTGGTGTTTTTGGTTCTGCTGCTGATGCAGTTGTAGTTTCAACCGCTGCTGTTTTTGGCTTTGGACCTCTTTTACCTTTTGGTGCTGCTGGTGCCGCTTTTGTTCCTTTTGGCTTTGGCCCTGGTTTACCTTTTGTTACTGGTGCTGTTGTTTCAGTTACAGGTTCAGCAACAATTGGCTCAGCAGTAACTTTTACTTTCTCAGCTTTATCTTTAACTTTAGTTGCTGATTTAGCTTTTGATTTGGAAGCAGCTTTTACTTTTTCTGGTTTAGGCGTCTCGCTACTTTTTGGAGCTTTATTAGTAACCTTACCTTTTCCACTTTTCTTTTCAGATTTGTCTCCGCCGCCTTTTTTAGCAGATTCAACATTCTCAATAAAAATTACTGTATTATCAATTCCATAATATGGAGATGAAGTATAACCATCACCATGAGTATCATTAAACCAAAAATGTTCGTTAGACGCATATTTGAATTCGTATCTTTTACCAAGTTCCAATTCAATAGAGCCTGAAAATTCTCCTTTTGAATAATTAAGCTTTGCTCCGTTCTCCCAATTCCATCCGTTGAAATCTCCTAATACTCTTACATCCTCCGAACCAGTTAAAGCACCTTTTTTGAATGAAAATGTTACTTTACATCCGTTTTTTGAATACTTCTTTTTTATCATTTTTGGTTATGTTTTAATTAATAATATCTGCAAAGATATAATTTGTTAATAATTATCACAAAACTTCTTTATACTCAAATGATTAGCTCTACAAACAATTAGATATTAAAGTATAAATACCGTTGTGACTTTCATGTAACAAACGTTTAAAAGCCTACATTGTTTTAAATAAATTAATTTGGGATTCCAGGTATCAAATTAAGCACTCCATTTAAGTAATTGCAAGTAGAAAGGTTTTAGAAATCACATAAACCTAACCAAACTTTTCAAAGTGAAAATTACACCTATTCAATTGATTATTAAACATTTAAATTACATCTACAAAAAGGATTAGCCCAATTTAATTATTGATACTACGATATCATTCAAATCAAAAATAATGCAAACAGAACTTGATTTATTTGCATTTGGAACAGCTATTTTACCATTTTTAATAAATCAAAAAGCTTCCAATTGCCTATAAATTAATAAAAAGGACAAATTGAAACAAAAATTAAAATTAAAGCTGTCAGACATTATTTAGGAAATATTTCACGTATTCCTTCAGAAAAAATCCAGAATTCAAAGCATAATTGCAAAGAATGATCAAAACAAATAACGAAAAGGGGCCATTCTTAAATGCTAAAAAAGCACTGAGTCCTCGATCATAAAAGGAGGAGAAACCAATTCAAAGTCAAACTTTTTCTAAAAGTAAATTAATAGTTCAAGAAATGAAATGACTGTTTGGATTTCGATAAATGATTAAAAAACAAGACTGAAAATACGAATGGAGTTTTTTAAAAATAAGATCCTGGTGCTCACTCTTCATCCAAAAGGACTTCATTATCTGCGAGCAATTCTGTCCTCATTAAAGGCAATTCAATGAAAAACGAAGTTCCTGTATTTTCTACAGAATCAAAATAAATACGTCCTCCCATGGTTTCCAACATGTTGGCACTGATAGCAAGTCCCAAACCAGTACCCGAGCTTTTTGTAGTAAAATTAGGGGTAAATACTTTGGATTTCATTTCCTCTTTTATCCCTACCCCATTGTCAGAAATTCTAATTCTAGCGATGTCCTTTTCCTTAGTTAATTCCAAGTCAATATGGCCACGTTTATCTTCAGGAATTGCCTGAATGGCATTTTTTAAAATGTTGTTTAATATCCTGACCAAGTGATTTCGATCTGCAAATACATAAATCTCATTCATGGGTTCTATGAGATTTATATCCATATCGTCTCTTTTCCTGAATAAATCATGCACCTTTTCAACTACTTCATTGAGAATAATTTTTTCATTCTCCGTTTTGGGCATGGAAGCGAAATTTGAAAATGTATTTGCAATCTGAGTAAGGTTATTGATTTGTTCCATCATGGTCGCGGTGATTTTTGAAATCATTTTCTTACCATTTTCAGGATCAGTTGCTACCGCTTTCTCCAAGTATTGCAAACTCAATTTCATAGGCGTTAGTGGATTTTTTATTTCGTGCGCCACTTGTTTTGCCATTTCTCTCCATGCCATTTCTCGCTCCGTTCTTGCGATGATATTGGCACTTTTATTGATTTCCTCGGTCAAGTTATTATAGTCATTGATCAAATCTCCAATTTCATCAGTGCTCTCCCATTTCAATTTATTATATGCTTTACCAATTTTAAACTGCCGTAAACTTTCTCTAAGTTGTACGAGTGGTTTTGTGATGGAGTTGGAAATACCCAATGAAATGGCAATTGCCAGTAAAAAAAGAAATATGTAAACATTCAAAAGAGTCCCCACGTAATTTTTAATTTCTGACCGCTCCACAACTCCAGGTTCTGTCTGGGTATAGGAGAGATAAGCCATCGGTGATTTATCGTTTTTATAAAGCGGAATTAAGACTTCTTCTTCACTCAAATTATAGCTTCGCACCCCAAGATTTGATTGCGTCTTATTGAGCTTTTTGATTTGTTCCAGTACATAAAACGGTAATCTTGGCGTAAAATCTAGTTGATTATTGCGAGATAAACTTTGGCCATTTTCATCGTATAATTGTACCGAAGATCTATAAATACTGTTGAGATTTTCTAGTTGGTTTAGCAAATAATAGGTCGCTCCTGTTTTTTCTGTAAATTCACTTAAACGCAGATTGATATCCGTTGTCAGAGCCCTAACCCGATCATCAAATGTTTGAAGGATTTTCTGTTTGTTGATGTTGTGAAAATAAATCGCTGTCACCACTCCTATGACCGTAAAAGAAAAAATGATCAAGCCAATAATACTCAGTTGCAATCTCAGTCGCAACGAAGTTTTATCTGTAAATCGCAAGCCAAAATCAATGGGTAAATAATTCCAAAAAGTATTGAAAAAAGTCAATATGCCCAGAAAAAGCAAACCCAAAATGAATATCAATGAAAACAAAGATATAGGTCGCAAAAGGCCATATTCTGGCACAAATGCGGCAACATTATAATTGGAATCTATCTTATAATTGTAAAAATTGAATTTTTGAATGATGGTATCTTGGCTGATAAATTTTGGGATTTCTGACTTTATAAAATCTAAGCCTTGGCCATCAACCAGATTTCCATCTTTATAGAGCAAATAATTTCCTTGAAATTTACTGAAACCTTTTGCATTGTATTTCAGAATCAAGTGAAGTGAATCATCGACCGGTTTATACCAGATATAATTGGGCGGCAAAGGGCGGTAATATAAATTATTGCCGACCAATTTTGCACCACTTATTTCTTCCTTTGACTTTTCTACCTCACCTGAATAATTGATGAATAAACTTTTGCCCTTGTTATCAAAAAACTCAACTTGGTCGAGTTGTAAGTTCCCTAGATTCCCATTGTTATCACTGTTGATCATGGAATAGATGTAGGAAATAAAATCATTGTATTCAAAAGTTTGTCCATCAGCCGTCATCGATAATTGCTTGAGGAAATTACTCAGCTCAATGGTGTAGGTCGTCAGTTTTACTTTATTGATGTCATCTTGATTTGGGCTATAAAAACTTTGTTGCAGTTTTATTTTTTCATCTTCACTTGTGCGGTAAATCGCTGCTCTATAGGTTGTGAAAGTGAGGAATGCAGCATGGAAAACCACCCACCAAACAAAGAAACTCAAATGGCGGTAG
This sequence comes from Saprospiraceae bacterium, assembly GCA_016715105.1. Classification (GTDB taxonomy): domain Bacteria; phylum Bacteroidota; class Bacteroidia; order Chitinophagales; family Saprospiraceae; genus JADKBO01. The sequence goes on from JADKBO010000030.1 coordinate 41,600, forward strand.
TCGATGTCTTGGAAAACGTCAAAACTCAATAAGAATATAAATATAAATATGACGATGGTAGCTATTACCATGACATCTAATGAAAATAAATAGATCAGAGACACTCCTATTACAGGTAAGAAAAATGTGAATACTTTTTTATTAAGTGGAAAATCGTTTTCCTGATTCTTGAAGAATAAAGTGACTAGGTAAAAATTGAGGAAACAATATCCAATCAGTACAAATGAAAATATCAATTCGTTGGGACCAAAGGCTAGTGGCGAATTAATACCAAAATTGAGACTAGCCTTATTGACAAACTGGAAACTTTGATAAAAGATATAAAAAAATATTGTGGCTGTTGTAAAGGCACCAAGTAACAGTCGATAGCTGAATTTTGTCCTTGCTAATCGAGTAATGAAATAGGGGTGCAATGAGGCCAAGAATACAAAAATGATACAGATAAGATCAAATAAAATATCAATCAAACTGATGGTTCCAAAATAGTTTTCATATCTGACTTGATGGGCATTTACCCCACTCATCAAGAAATCATTGAAAAACAATTTAAAGACTACCCATACAATACCAATTCCTAGTATATAAAATAAGATAACGAAACGTTGGTCTTCGGATTTGTAGGAAAATATTGCCGATTTCCACAATAAAAATAAACCGATCAAACCAAGCAACCATACTAGCGTAACAGCCAGTTGTTTTCCTACTGAAAGAGGCTTAAGTACCTTATTGATTTCCAAACTACCATTGTGAATTTTTATAAGCCCATCTCTGTTGCCAGATGCTTTATAAAAAAGCACATTTCCACTGAGAATCGGTTGACCGCTCGGATAGATGAAGCCCAACTTTTTGTCTTCCAATAATGAAAAAGTACAGATTTTATTTTTTTCTGTAAACGATGAGGAGAAAACTTCTCTGAGATCCTTGGACTTTTCTGGCTTCAGCCGACTGTCATTCCAATATATCAATTTGTCGTTTTCATAAACTTTGACTAAAAAAACATTTTTGGAAAGTGTGGCAATAGATCCATTGGCTACACCATTTTTCAGGTTTTCTAGTTCGTTGTCCAAAAATGAAGATAATACAGGTAGGCTCTGCTTTGCTTTGTGCTGCTGGTATTTCATATAACCGAATAGCGATATGAGCAAGCATACCAAAAAAGCATAAAATAAAAGTTGCCTATCTATTTTTTTTTCCATTCTTTAAGACCCCATTTTTGATTGTCTATAGCGCAAATCTTGATCCAAAAAATTTGACTATTACCCATCATTCGTCCAATGCTCAAGTTTCTCACTTATGGATTCGATCAAATTTTTGAATACTCATCTCTTATGATCACCAAAATTTTACCTCAATTTCCCTCGTGTCGGAGAACTGTCAAGGTACAAAGAAAACAAATTATAATTAATTATTATATGATTTTCATTGATATTGTTTGCTTTACATAGAATATTCGCATTTAAACTACAATTTATTGTTCCATATTTATCCAAGAAACTGTATCAGAATAGCCAATTGTATATGAAAAGGGTCAACTTCATTTCTAGGGGCCTCCAAACTATGTTTCAGCTTGGAAACTTTGGAATACCATGGATCGACCACTCAACTTGCTCAGTTCAGTTTCTATGAATTTTTTATTGTTGCTTCCTTACTTATGAGCCATTGTTCTAAGTAATACCATTCGGAAATGGAATTGACCATAATCTTGCTATTAAAAGTTCATCCCGTCCTAATGACGGGACGCCGGAGCGCCCACTTTGGTTTTGGAGTGGTTGTGATCAACGGATCACTGTTCAGCACTAAAATAATTTGGCACGATTTCTTCACGCGCCTCATCTTGAATTTTAAACTTTTAACTTCACAATCTAAATGGTCATTCCATTTTCCGAATGGTATATCATATATTTGCCCGTGAAGTCAAACATTACAAATTGAAGAAAAAACACTTCAATGATGATTTCTTTCGTTTCCATAACAATACTTTATTATTTAGTATCTTGGAAATGCGTAAAATCATAGGAAACATTAACAATTGGTACTCCGTCATATAATGGGACAAAAAAACGTTTTGATGCATTTAAAATTCTATGGCTTGGGAAAGTTGATATTGATAATTGGCTTTCTATTCAATCTTAATTTGCATTTGATATCAGCTTCTTCTGAGGTGGTTGTTCCTCCAGGTGACAAAATGAGGGCGATCAATAATTACATTAATTTTGCCAATGAGAGTATCCATGGCATGTTGATTGTCAATAAGTTATTGGAAAACTATAACCTAGATCTCAACAAATATGTAGATCTGGACAGTTACAGGATCAATAATTATAGCAACGAAGATTTGCCAATGGACGTATTTCAAGATCCTGATAGAATGTTTTTCAATAATAATACACCATATGAATGGTTTGACTTGTGCATCAAAGACAGCAAACTATTGGACAGAAATACAGCTGACAAACTCAATTTGATTGCTACCAATATCAAAAAAGAAATTACCACCATCAATAATTTGCGTTTCGAACTAGATAAAGCCACCAAAAATGTGGACCTATCAAAGCAAGAGAATATCGCGAAAGTGTATGAAAAACTGGAAACAGGCGTCATCGCCTATAACCAGTTTTATAAATTACAAGCTCAATTGAGTCAGGAAATAAACAAACTTCCAGAAATCAAAAAACAAAACAGCCCATTTCAAAACTTACGGGAGGTCTACGGTTTATGCAAAACAATTTTGGATAAGATACGACAAAAGGACACCGATAGTTTTGCTGGCACCATGACTAATTTGAAAGCCAAACAACAAACTTTTACAAAATATCTATCTCAATCCAAGGAAATCGGGAAAGTTGGCAATAAGCTTCATGCTGATAATTTGATGAGAAGTTTAGACAATTTCATCATATCAGCAGATGAATTTATCACCAGCGGTGTAGTCAATGATAATTATAAAATTTATGGCAAATTTTACTACTATCACAACATTGCCCTGCTTTCAAAATTCAACAGATATGGCTCGGGTCTAGCCTCAGAAATGAATCAAGTCTTGATCAAAGAAGATTCCTCTGAAGTATTGGTGATGGAACAACCGCACATTTTCCAAATAATTTATCCAAAACGCCTCGTGGATACGCCCGATTTGGTGGCCTCTGACGACTACATTGAGCAATTCCCTACCTTACTCAAAGAACGGAAAATTACACGATCAACTACCGTTTTGAAAGCAGACGACATCGTGCTTGATTTATTACTATATGATCACATGATACAAGATGGGGACATCGTTTCCATCAATTTTAATGGTGATTGGATCTTGGAAAAAGCAGAGCTTGAAAGGGCCCCTCAAAAATTGAAGCTTCGACTTAATAAGGAAGGAAGAAACTTTTTGATCCTTCACGCTGACAATGTGGGAAAACGACCGCCCAATACCATGGGTATCAAGTACACCTATCGTGGCATATCAAAAGAACTCACCCTTAAATCAGATCTTGATAAAAGTGAATTGATAGAGATCATCATTCAGTGATAGAAGTCAAAGGGTTCGGAGTTTAACACATTTTACAGCAGACTCACACCTTTTCCTTATCATTGCAGAAATATTTGACTATGTATATCAGCATCATTGTTGTTGTCATGCTTGCTTTTTTAGGCTTGTTGTTTATCAATATATATTTCCGTGTCAAGGTTTTTAAATATTATAAAATACTGGTAGACAATAGAGTAGACATTGAAGTCAAAGATTTATTGGACATTCAAAAAATAAAAAATATCGTTGTTCCAAAATATCCGCACCTGGAAACAGAAATCCTGGCCTTTGTTAACAATATCAGGAGATCTGTTATTTTAGCATTTATTCTATTGGTATTAATAGCCCTAGGCTGGAGCATTTTATATAGATTTAGCTAAATTATTATAGAGATATTGTCTATCATTGTGTCTCATTACTTCATTCTAAAATCACGATTTTGACAGGAAAAATAGTAGTTTATTGCTTATTACTATTATGCGCTACCACTTTGTCCTGTACATTCCTTGCTGATGAAGCAATCACCATTGGAATGTTGAAAATCGGGGACCCTACCTTACAATCAAGTCTTGGAACTGGTGCCCCTTCACACGGTATCAAAGATGCTTGGGTGTATGCCGACGAACAAATTGTGGGTGTCTTTGGTCTTCCCGCAGCAATACCGATTGAATCACAAGAAGCGCCCATATCGTTTCAAATCAGGGCAGGTATCAGCCCAAATGGAAACAATAGTTCCTCGATAGAATATCCTTTTTTTGATGAGATTGTCACACAACAAAACATCAACCAAGGTGCAAATACTACTGTACCCTTGAACTTCAACTATAAGCGCGAAGCAGTTTTTGATTTTATTGCTGATTTTGAACAAACCAATATTTTTATAGACGAGGTAGACGGCAATGTCCAAACCATTTTGCAAAGAAAAGAAACAGACTCACCTTTTGGAAGTTTTGCAGGGATCATAGAGCTGCAAGGCCAAAACGATGCCATCGAAGTAACACATACAGCCAGATACTTGGGAGCCAACAATAAAAGAGGCAGTGTTTTCCTAGAATTCGACTATAAAGGAGATGAAAACTTTTTTGTTGGAACTATCTTGGAAAAGGGAAGTAATTTAGTAAAAGCTTATAAAATATTGATAACTCCTAGTGTAGATTGGAAACACTTTTACCTCGACTTGACAGATGAAATCAGTAAATCTGATGTGGTATCATATAAAGTAGTATTTTCATCCACCCTTAGCCCGGGAAAAACAAAATCAACCATCTACCTAGACAATATGAAACTCATTCACTTTTAGCATATTTTGAAAGATAAAATACATAACGGCCTCTTGTTCTACAAGTTCTCAGACTTTTTGTCTGCAGCACTTGCTTGGCTGATATTTTTCATTCTTCGCAAAATAAGTGAAAATCCAATAATTCCTTTCGCCGACATTTTTGATGATCCCAAACTATATACTGGGCTGATATTGACACCAATTTTTTGGATGCTCCTTTACCACATTTTTGATAAATATAAAGACCTCTATCGATACTCCAGATTGGAGGTAATCAAACGCACACTCATCATCACCTTCTTTGGGTGTCTCATTATCTTTTTTGTGGTCATTGTCGACGACATCATCATCAACAACCAGACCTATTTTAAATCATTTATGCGGTTGTTTATGCTACACTTCATCATAACGACTGTTTTCAGGATGATCATTTTGACCAATGCCAGCCGTAGGTTGAGAAGAGGTGAAGTGAGTTATAGCACCCTCATTATTGGAGGAGATAAAAATGCCTTAGAATTGTATGATGAAATCATCAATAGACCTTATAGTCTGGGACATCATTTTGTAGGTTTCATCGATAGTAATGGAAATAGTAAAAATTTACTTGAAAAATACTTACCACTACTCGGCACCTTAAAAGATTTGCCAGAGGTAATCGTTGAAAATGACATCAAGGAAGTCATCATTGCTGTTGAGACTTCAGAACACAATAAGATCAAACAAATCCTTGACCAACTCTATGATTTTTCTGAACAAATCCTCATAAAGGTTATCCCTGATATGTATGATATCATGTTGGGAACTGTAAAAATGAACCATGTATATGGAGCAGTTTTGATCGAAATTGAGCAAGATTTAATTCCACAATGGGAAAAGGTGATCAAGCGCATGATGGACATAACCATCAGTCTTGTAGCGCTTATTATATTACTACCTTTTATCATATATTTAATTTTACGGGTAAGGTCTTCCAGTCCAGGACCAATTTTCTACAAGCAATCGCGGGTAGGTCTAGGAGGAAAACCTTTTGACATTATCAAATTCAGGACGATGTACGTCAATGCAGAGGATGCAGGACCTCAATTATCACATGAGTCCGATCCTCGTGTCACACCAGTAGGCCGGGTTTTGCGAAAATATCGACTGGACGAAATACCACAATTCTACAATGTGTTGATAGGTGACATGTCTTTGGTAGGCCCACGACCTGAGCGCAAATTTTACATCGATCAAATCATGGAAATTGCACCTCACTACAAACATCTATTAAAAGTAAGGCCAGGGATCACTTCTTGGGGAATGGTCAAATATGGCTATGCTTCCAATTTGCAACAAATGGTACAAAGACTTAAATTTGACATCTTGTACATTGAGAACATGAGTTTGAGTCTCGATCTAAAAATATTGATCTACACGCTCCAAGTGCTTGTAGAAGGAAAAGGAAAATAAAACACCATGACCAATCGTGAAATAGCCAAGACATTTAACTTGCTTGCAAACATCATGGACCTCCATGACGAGAACACCTTCAAAATAAGGTCATACCAAAATGCCTACAATGTACTCAGAAAGATAGGTGAACCATTGGCAGAAATGAGCGTGGATCAAATCAAAAGCATCGCTGGTGTAGGGCAAGCTATTGGCGATAAAATCATTGAATTGTTGACCACTGGCAAAATGAAAACGCTGGAGAAATACAAAGATATGACACCTGTTGGGGTGCAAGAAATGATCGGTGTGCGTGGTTTGGGCCCCAAAAAGATAAAATCCATTTGGAAAGAAATGGGCATTGAAGATATAGGATCTCTTCTTTATGCTTGTAATGAAAATAGGTTGGTTGGGACAAAGGGATTTGGCCTTAAAACCCAAGAAGATATCAAAAGGAAATTAGAATATTATGCAGATAGTCAAGGAAAATTTTTATACGGATTTTTAATAGACGATGCCAATGACCTGGTTACAGCCATTAAAAAAATGTATCCACTCATTGATGCGGCATTAGTGGGCGGTTTGGCCAAGCAGGATCCTATTGTGAATGGTATAGAAATTTTGGTTTCTGAATTTGAAGAAATAGACTTGGCATCACTTGGTTTTGAAATAGACGAAGAGTCTGAAGAACAGCTGTATAAAGGTTATCCCGTATCTTTTATTGAGGCAGAAATGGATTTTGCTTATAATGAGTTGGAACAAACTTCAGACAACGACTTTTTCAATTCATTGAATTTTGAAGAAACCGATTTTGATAGAGTCGAAGATTTTTTCACTTCTATGGATTTGCCATTTATCCCAGCTTACTACCGCAGTGGCTCAGAAACCACCAAAGAAATAAAGTTATATGGCATACCACATTTTATAACAACAGAAGATATCAAAGGCATTGTCCACAACCACTCAACCTACAGTGATGGAATCAACACTTTGACAGAAATGGCGCAAGCTTGTATAAAATTGGGTTATGAATACTTTGTCATTTCAGACCACTCCAAATCTGCAGGTTATGCGCAAGGTTTATCTGTCGAAAGAGTGGAAATGCAATGGCGTGAAATAGAAGCGCTGAACGAAAAACTCAAACCATTCAAGGTATACAAAAGTATTGAAAGTGATATTCTTTCCGATGGTAGCTTAGATTATGATGATGAATTCCTCAAGGGATTTGATTTGGTTATAGCTTCTGTACATTCAGGACTAAACATGGATGTCGACAGAGCAACTTCACGATTGATCAAAGCAATTGAACACCCAGCGACCAGGATCCTGGGCCACCCTACTGGTCGTTTATTGTTGGGTAGACCGGGTTATCCATTACACATGGAGAAAATAATCGATGCATGTGCTGCCAATCACGTCGTCATAGAGCTCAACGCCAATCCACAACGGTTGGATATGGATTACACTTACATAAAAATGGCCGTCGCCAAACAAGTAAAAATTGCCATCAACCCAGATGCCCACTCAGTTTCTCAAATTCCTTTTGTGAGATTTGGTGTTGCTGTTGCTCAAAAAGCTGGCCTGGAAGCGGCAGATTGTATCAACACCTACTCAAAAACCGCCTTTGATGCTTGGCTTGCTTCTAAATAAAGGAGTTTATAAAGTAGAAAGTGGAAAGTTCATAAAGTGAAAAGTGGAAAGTTCATAAAGTAAAAAGTTCATAAAGTAAAAAGTTCATAAAGTAGAAAGTCAAAATGTTTCCCAAAGTGGAACAACTTCCTAACTTTATGAACTCTATACCAGCTTTAAAAACTTTATGAACTCTTTAAGAACTTTAAAAACTTGAAGACACTTTACGAACTTTACAAACTTTATGAACTTTAAAAAATGAAAATAGAAAGATTTGAAGACATTATTGCCTGGCAGAAATCAAAAGAGCTCACAATTCAGATATACAAACTGTTCTCAGAAATTAAGGATTTTGGATTCAGAGACCAGATAAGAAGAGCTTCCGTTTCTATCATGAATAATATCGCCGAAGGTTTCGAGCGAAGAAGCAACAAAGAATTAACTCATTTTCTTTTCATCGCTAAAGGCTCTTGTGGTGAAGTTCGCTCAATGCTCCTTTTAGCAAATGAATTGAATATGATCGACCAATTACAAACATCTACATTATATCTCCTTGCCGAGGAAATTTCCAGAATGCTTTCAGGACTTATTAAAGCCTTACGGTAAATAAGTTCATAATGTGAAAAGTAGAAAGTTCATAAAGTGGAACTGCTTCCTAACTTTACAAACTTTATGAACTTTATAAACTTTACAAACTTGAAGAACTCTACAAACTCATTCTAAAAAACAAAAAGTCCATAAAACAGGCACTACCCCCACTTTATGAACATTAAGAACTTTACAAACTTGAAGAACTTTATAAACTTTAAGAACTTTACAAACTCATACTAAAAAACAAAAAGTCCATAAAACAGGCACTACCCCCACTTTATGAACTTTAAGAACTTTATAAACTTTAAGAACTTTATAAACTTTTAAGAACTACAACATCAACCAAAGCCACCCCCTTAGAACTTTAAGAACTTTATAACTTTATGAACTTTATGAACTTTATGAACTCATAGTAAGTAAAAACAAAAAGTTCATAAAACAGGCACTTCCCCCACTTTATGAACTTTAAGAACTTTATAAACTTTAAGAACTTTATAAACTTTAAACTTACAAACTCTATTCAAAAAACGGATACCCCTGTGCAGCATATTTTTTGACAGCCTCCTCATTGAGGTCAACACCAATTCCTGGTTTGTCAGATACTTTCACAAAACTATTGGTTACTTGTTCTCCTTCGTGGATAGTGATTTCTTTAAACATTGGATCGGTGTGGAAATAAATTTGCCATTCCATGATCATGAAATTCGGAACACTTGCGCAAACGTGAGCTGTAGCCATTGCACCCAAGAAGGTTGCTACCATGTGCGGAGCAAAAGGAACATAGTAAAGGTTTGCAAGGTTGGCAATGCGTTGGCCTTCACCCAGTCCACCAGCCTTTTGCAAGTCGGGCATCACGATATCCACAGCACCAGAAGAAAGCATTTTAGTAAATCCGTGTGCTAAATAGTGGTTTTCACCCGCACATATAGGGGTACTTGTACTGTCAGTGATCTTCTTGTAGGCATCGATGTTTTCAGCAGGAATAGGTTCTTCCAACCACATCAAATTCATTGGTTCCAATAATTTAGCTACTTTTTCACCAGTAGGAGTATCGTATCTTCCATGCATATCAACACAAATATCAATGTCTGGCCCCACTGCTTCTCTTGCAGCTCCAATTTGTTTGACCATTCTGTCCAACTCTTTTGGTGAAGCCGTCCAGTTATAACGATCATATTTACCAGGATCATTTGCTTGGTCTAAGTCAAACTTGATGGCATTGAATCCCATACTTTTAGCTTCTGTTGCATTTTTTGCAAAGTCTGCCGGCGTTGGCAAGTTATTTTGATACAAAGCTGTGTCACAATATACCCTGACACTGTCTCTGAATTACCCCCAACAATTGGTAAACCGGAACACCCAATGCTTTACCAGAGACATCCCACAATGCAGTTTCAATAGCAGAAAGTACCGCGATGTAAACACCTGCTTGAGCTCCTCCAAAAACGCCACCTTTTCTGATGTCTTCATACAAACGATGTACGTTTAATGGGCTTTTACCAATGAGCATTCTTTCAAACCTTTGCACCAACATGTGAGTACCGCCAACGGCATCCACACCTTCACCGTAACCTATCAGTCCTTGATTGGTGGTAATCTTGATGAATAAACCAGCACCTCTGCGTATGTACGCGCTTTTCACTCCCGTGATTTTAAGGTCAGTTGGAGCAGAAAATAAAGGAGTCTTAGTAATTGCTTCCTGATGCGCAGCACCAAAAGTAGTTACTTGTGTCAACATCGCAGCACTTGCAGCCGCCCCTGTTGCAAGGAAGTTTCTTCGTGATTGTTTCATAATTTTTTAGATTACCAAGTTCTGGTTTTTAATAATTCTTGAATCTGTTCTTTTGGGACTGGAAGTTCATTGATGTGATCATTGAGCCATTTTGAAAAGTCTTTTTCTATTTCATCAGACCATCTGGTGTCAATTTCACCCGCAGTATATTTTTGTTCTCTCAATCTTTGATGACCGAACATATCTCTCAACCTCACTACTTCAGAGGTTTTTACGACTTTTTCTGCCAAATATGCTGGAATGAAAACTATACCACCATCTCTAGCCAAAACTACATCGCCAGGCATAACTGTAGCCATACCGATGCGAGTAGGTGTATTGATTCCCACTACGGTAGAATTTAGTCTTGGTCCAGGATTACCTAGGTGATGTGAGGGGTGATAAGATTTGAAATAAGCATTGAAACCTTTCATTTCTTTCATACCCGCAACGTCTCGAATGGCACCATAATATACAAAGCCATTGTTGGACTTGGCATAAATTGAATTGGCTAGGTTGTCTCCGATAGAAGGACCATCAACCACCAAGCCAAAATGATCTACAACATAGACATCTCTTTTTTGCAATAAGTCAATCGCCCAAGAATTTTGTCCTTTGATACGACCTTCTTGCTCATGACCTCTTTTCTCCAAAGCTTTGTGGATGTCGGGTCTCCCAGGTACAAAAGTTGCAGTGACAGCTCTACCCACCATTACAGAATCTGGGTCCAACATTTGCCATTCCCCTTCATATTGATAACCAAAGTTATCTCCTCGCAAGCTAGCCCAGGCTTCCTCAAGGGTTACTAATTTCATACGATCCAAAATGGCATCGCTGACTTTTGGTCTGCCGTCCTCAAATCTTTCTCCCGTCCATTCTGGGGTAAGAAATATTAATTCTGATTTACTGATTTGTTGGCTAAATAGCTGTGTAATAATACACAGAAAAATGGTTGACAATAACGCTTTAGACATTGATAATAATTTATGTGACATTAACTAAAGCGAAAGTATATTTTAATTTCAATTTTTCAATAAAACGCCATACAATTTCAAGCTTATTTTTTGTTAAATAAAATATAAGATAAAATCCATTTTGAAATCGATTGTATAAAAAGTGCGATATGTTCAGGAAAAATCCCACTAAAACTTGGATTTTAGCAACTATCCATTAATTTTGAAATATTAATATAATTCCATAAAAATTGAGTATGAAAAAAGTTTTCACTTTTTTTCTAATATTGATCTGTATTTTTAATTTGAGTGCTCAAAAAAATACGTACGATAAAGAGTCTTCTATGGATCGCTTAAGATCTTTGGGGCAGTATAAACAAACTTGGATAAGCAACAATTGGAACAATCTCACAAATGATCAGGTTGCTGGTTTTATGAAGCAGGCCGATAAAGAACTGATAATGGTGAATTATAAAAAACCTTATGCCAGTCTTAAGCTTCAGGCTACATCAAAAGAGTTGGAAGATTTAAACAAAAGTTTTAGTGAACAAAATTTGAAAGCCTTATTGGACAAATACAAAATCCAATACTAATTGACCGTTTCATTTATAACCAAATAGTTTTCCCAAATAAATAAAGCATAATGAGATATTATTCAATCCTTTTATTATCAATATGTAGTTTTACAATTTTGCAAGGACAAGGCCTATTACTTCCTGGTCAATCTATTACCACCAATTGCGGTATTAGTCTAGCATCAATAGATATAACAAGTACTGGAACTTTTCTTGGGACTGGTGATGATTCGGGGTTTCCAATAACTTTACCATTTAATTTTACTTCCGGAGGTTAGTGACTAATATGCTGTCGTGACAACAAATGGTTACCTATCAAGTGATATAACTGATGATGGTCCGGATTTATCAAATGATTGTCCATTGCCAGCAATACCCTCTACTGGAGGAGGTGCTAGAATATATTTGTTGCAAGATGATCTTGATGTGAATGGAGGTTTATATTTTCAAAGTCTTTCAGTGCCACATCCTACAAAAGTTGGATTATCTTCAGTAGTAATTTATTATGCAGGTATAGAACATTTTGCAAGTAATGCTGGAATCTGGGATATGGCTATCGTACTGTATAGCAATGGGGATTACATTTTTGTTTACGGACCTGGTAATACAGAAGATGGGTCAAGTTCTACTACTGGGATTCAAGACGTCACAGCTACATCAGGTTTGTTATTTTTACCTTGTGATACAGGTGGTCAAGGGCTGGGAACATCGCTGACAAATATATGTATTTTAGGAGCGGCCGGTGGTTCACCTATTCCAACATTAGGTCAATGGGGTTTTATGATATTGGTTTTATTACTAATTACGGTAGGGGTTATCAAAGCCAGACAGCCTAGCAAAGAAATTTTATTTGCTGAATAGTATTCCGACTTGGCTGAACTTACAATTGCTCTTGCCTACAAACCCGATCCTGACTAAATCTTTCAAAAAAGACTTTCATGGCATAGTCTGGTAAACCACAAGAAGCATTAAACAACATACAAATACCCACTTTTGAAGTTTGATTGATGGCTATTTCTGCACGATAACCATTGACGAACCCGCCGTGATAAGCCCAAATATCTCCTGAGAAATCAAAAACCCGCCAACCCAAACCATAACTATTGTGCCACAAACCATCCCATCTGTGGAAATACTTCCGCTCGTAGTCACTGGGAACGTTTGGTTTAAAGAATTGAGCAATGGTTGCAGCATCTAAGATTTCAGGTTGGTTGCCTAATAACAATTGCAGGTATTTTTGCATATCGCTGATTGAGGCATTGATTCCCCCCGCTGAAATAGCATTGTAATACTTCTCATTATATGGAATAGGCATGTATTTATCTTCATACCTATTGAACTGATGTGGACTGCTTCTCATTTCTGCTGAAGCAATGGCGTCACAAGAGGTGCTCGCATTTTTCATATCCAAGGGAATGAATATTTTCTCCTGTAGCAACTGGGCAAATGGCTTTCCAGTGGCTTTCTCCAAAATTTCCTCGATCAATGCATAAGTCACATTTTGATAGGTACAAATTTCTCCAGGGTTTGCCACGGTGTTTACCCCTTCCAACATGTGTAAAATTTCACTCACATCTTTTCCAGATTCCAAATAATTGGTGAAAGTGTGGGGAGGTAGTCCTGTACTTTGCGATAAAAGATGGTGTATGGTGATCTGATCGGACTGCTCTGTATCTCGAAAAGCAAACTCAGGAATGTATTTGATGATGGGATCGTCCCATGAAAGATAACCTTCCTTCACCAAAATCTGAGTCAAAACTGCTGCGAAACCTTTGGAAACACTGCCCAATCTGAAAATGGTCTCTGCGCTCACCCGTTTTCCGGTTTGCTCATTTGCCAATCCAATACCCTGTAAAGCCAAAATGGTAGAATCATGAACAATGGTAATTGCTAAGCCAGGACAAGCTCGATCGGCCATAGCCATGTTGATGGTGTCTAAAAAACGATCAACAAAAAATTGGTACTTGTCTTCCATTTTGATGGTCGGCAAAACAATCTTTTCAGTCACTACTTCAGGTAATTGCACATCATCCTTTACGTGGCATGAACCACATATTACAAAAATTAATATGTAAAGAACGTGTTTTTGCAATTCAAAAGATTAATGCCTTTTGGCTTATTTCTTAGTATCTCCATATGCATCCTGCCAAGCAAGCATGCCTCCCAATAAATTACTTACTTTTTTGAAGCCAGCACCTTCCAGAATTTGTTTGGCTGCTGCACTTCTCGCACCTGACCTACAGTGTACAACGATCTCACTGTCTTTGAGGTCTTCCAATGATGCCAAGTTTTCTCCCAATGTACCCAGGGGAATCAATCTTGCACCTATATTATATGCTTCTGCTTCATGTATTTCACGTACATCGATGAGTGTAAAATCCTCATTGTTGTCTAGTTTAGCCTTGAGCTGAGCAACCGTTATATCTTCCATTTTTATTTGAATGTTATTTTTAATTACAATTTGACGGCTTAGATGCTACAATAGTTACATTGATTTTGGAACCCATTTGCACCTTTGTTAATTCCATCATAAACTGGTTCTTGCGAAAGTATATACGCAGATGATTGATCATCTATTGTACCACGCTGTTGAATATCGCCGATTATTAATTTAGAACTTTCCAACAAAAATTCTACCTCAGACAATGTCAAACATTCCAAACTAGGAATGGTTATTTCGCCACTGCCTTTATCGCTGATCACAAACTCCAATTCATCACCTTTTGATATAGAAACATCAGACCTCATGACATCCTGACTGATGATGAGATCACCTTTATAATATACTTCCAAAATGTGGTTGGGTTCGCCCGGATCGTATTTTCTTCCCACCACTTTTGCTTTAAAACCTCTGTAGCCAAGCTCTGTCAATTTTTGGTTGAAGTCATTGCCATAAAGTACTGGTAAGTCAGACACTTTTATTTTATCCGCGGTAAACTTAGAAATGGTCACATACACTTTGCGGCCAGACTTCACAAATGCTCCTGCCTTTGGGTTTTGATTGAGCACCGTGCCACCTTTCACACCCAATTTGAAAATCGAGTCGGTGATGATGATTTGAAAAGATTCGTCATCTGCAATTTCTGCCGCTTGTCTGATGTCCTGATTTTTAAAATCTGGCATCATCAACTTCTCACCATGATTGGTATAAAACCGCAACCACAATACCGTGATCATCAGCAAACCAAACAAAAATGCAATGGCTAGCAAAAAGTGCTTGAGGATAGGATATTTATCAAAAAATTCTTTCATTTCTATACTTGATAGTTTTGCAAAAATAGCACGAACATATATTAAAACAAATTATTATTTATAATACTACAAATTTTATTGAATAATAAGGCTTTATGTATCATTCCGCGTCAAATTAGCTGAAAATAGGCTGATTTTACCCAGCGGATTCATTGCATTGATGAGGTGCACGCGTTCAAATTTGTGAATGTCGTCGACGTGGATGGCTGTTTGGGTAATGCGGTTGTGAAATTCCAAATAGGCTTTCATGACTCCGGGTAACAAGGCATGACTAGGTGTGAAGTAAGAGCCTCCAACTTCAAAAACAAAGTTGAAATAATAAGCATCGGTTACAAATCCTTCGCCATTCAAAATGCAAATTTCATCATGCTGCCCCCTTTGTCCATAAAGTCTGTCTAAAGCTGGTCTCTCCAAAGTTTTGTAGGGGTAACTGATATTTCCACCCTCCACAATTTTGATTTTTTGAATGATTCTCGATGGGTAAGTCGTAATCTCTACCTTTTCTATGCCATGTTCACCATAAAGCACCCTACATTTATGCACGCCATCTCGGTGCTCCTCGGTCAATAAGATGTGTTTTCTCAGATCCATTTTCCTGCGAATGCCAAATAAATCAGCCATACTTCGCTCTGCCCTGGCATTGTGCCAATCCATCAGCCGCACCTTGCCATTTTCAATTCGGATACTTTCAAGCAATTGGCACATAAATCTTATCTATCATTTCTTGATATTCCAATTCTGGATTGCTCATGGAGGTGATGCCACAGCCACTTCTGAAGAACAATTGCCCAGCTTCCTTTTCGATGAATCGAATGCAAACTGCGCTGTCTACCGAAACTCCATCGAAAATGCCAGCAACACCTGTATAAAAACCGCGGTCTATCAATTCCAATTCTTTGATGATGTTTACTGTTTTGTCCTTTGGCGCACCACTGATGCTGCCCGCTGGCAATAATTTATGAAATAAGGATCCCAGTTGGTCTTGCCAATCAACACCCAGATCGCCTTTTATTTCTGAACTTACTTGTAGAAGCGTAGAATCACTGGTTTTTATTTCGTCGATGTATCTGAATTTGGTGACCGAGACTTTTTTGGAAACCTGTGATAAATCATTTCTGATCAAGTCCACGATGGTATAATGTTCGGCCATTTCTTTGGTATCTGCCAGTAAAATTTCCCGTGCATTGGGCACATCAGCATTGATGGTTCCCTTCATCGGATAGGAAAATATTTGATCTTCTTTGATTTTGACAAAACACTCCGGCGAAAACATCACAAATTCGTCTTTGTACAATAACTTATACTTTGCGGTCGTGTTGCTGAATATTTCTGACAAGCTGAGCGCACATGTTATCGGCGTCTTATGGGTAAGATTGAGCAAAAAGGTATTTCCGTACTTGATGTGCTGTTGCAAAGTCATGAACTGACCGAGGTAATTGCGGTAGTCAATGGGAAATTTGGTAAGACTTGTTGGTGGATTTTTTGAATGTGCTAAAGGAAATTGCCCCAACTCTTTGCCGTTGAAATTGAGATAAATGTCCTGCATGTTTTCAAAAGCGACGATCTGAACATGCTTCATCTCAAAATCTATGATGAAAAAACATGGCTGGCGTCTCCGACCAAAGTCATTGAGTTGATCGACCCAAAATATACTATCCCCGACTTGCTTTGTCATATATAAAAGGTATCAATGCAGATATCTGGCAATTAGTTCTATAAAGTGGACACTATACAGAAACCTCTGCCTTGATGTGTGGATGTGGTTCATATCCCACCAGTTCAAAATCCTCAAATTTGAATGCGAAAATATCCTTTACCTCGGGGTTGATTTTGAGCTTTGGCAGGGCTTTTGGTTCCCTTGAAAGCTGTAAATTTGCCTGATCGAGGTGGTTGTTGTATAAATGCACATCGCCAAAAGCATGGATAAATTCACCTGCTTCCAAATCACAAACTTGTGCCATCATCATGGTCAAAAGGGCGTAAGAAGCAATATTGAAAGGCACTCCCAAAAAGGTATCTGCAGATCTTTGATAAAGCAAACAAGAAAGTTTTCCATCGGCCACATAAAACTGAAAAAGGGCGTGACACGGTGTGAGGGCCATTTTTTTCAATTCTCCCACATTCCAGGCATTGACGATGATGCGGCGTGAATCCGGATTGGTTTTAATGAGTTTTACCGCCTCGGCGATTTGATCGACTACTGTGCCATCGGCGCCTTCCCAACTCCTCCATTGTTTGCCATAAACCGGGCCTAGATCACCATTTTCATCCGCCCATTCGTCCCAAATGCGGACGCCATTTTCATTTAAATATTGGACATTGGTATCCCCATTGAGGAACCACAAAAGTTCGTAAATGATAGATTTGAGGTGGAGTTTTTTGGTGGTAAGCATCGGAAAACCTTCACTGAGGTCAAAGCGCATTTGATAACCAAAACAAGTGGGTCTCCTGATTTTTAGTTGTTTGAAAGTAGATTTTAATCGGAATGAGTGGTTGCATCATTGATGGTGCCCAGTCCCTTCTATCCGAAAATCTTAATGGGCTGCCATTGTTTTGGAAAAATGGCTGTAAGGTTTGCTCAGTCGCAAATTCCTGTAGGAGCTATAATCCAACGGTTAAAATCTTTTCTGCCTTGAGCCAAAGAATTACTTGACATGGGCAAGTCTTATTAACTTTTCTTTTATATTTTGGATATTCATTTAAAACTGGTCGAAGTAAATTTAAAATACCTTCCTAGACATGAGACTAGAGACGAAAGGCCAAAATTCAATAAATGGTACCAATGCATATCTGGTTGGAAAAATTCTTTTATTTTTTCCCAACTTAATGATACTCCCGAACTTTGAAATAACTAAGAGGAAAGGCTTTACACTCGGAAAAAGTTAATTTTAATTAATAAGTAGTATTTTATTTGCTTTTTACTAGGATTTAATCCAATTTAGTTATGCCATACATAAAAGGTAAATGTTCAGCTATATCCAATTTTGATTAAACCGAATAGCTGAATAATTGTTATTAAATAGAATAATTAGGCGCTTTAGATCATACATTTTATAGGAGAAATCATTGCTAACATGAAACGATTTATACTGCTTATTTATTTGTTATCAAACTATTCTTTGTTTGGCCAAGATCGGCTTTTAGTGAAAGATCAATATATAATCGATTTGGCAGAAGTGAAGGATGCTGCTTTTGTGACTTTAAGTAGACCTTTTCTTGAAGATTATACGGTTTTGACCAAATTCACAACTCCTGGAGATTTCATAAGTAGTAAAGACATAAAGATGGATTCTTTTGAATTGCAAGATATTTCTACTCTAGAATATGATACTTTAAAAGAATTAATATATTTATTTGGAACAGTTTCTCAAGACTCTACTCAATTTTTCACTTTTATAAGCTTGAATAATGATTTGGAAATTATAGAAGTTAAATATTTCCCCGTTATACCTTTTTATATTTCTTTGATAGAGACCAATATATACAATAATGAAATTGTTACCTGTATTCAAAGAGGAGAGATGGCTAATTTTCAAAGAGGGAGCGCCCTTTATCTTTATAATCTCAAAGATGGTAGTTTTAAAGAAAAAATATTTGATAGAGAGCTAATTAAGGAAGCGAAATATCTATCTTCAAAAAAAGTAATAGTCGATGTAGGAGTTACATTAAGACTGTACGATCCAATAAAAGAAACTTTAATTGATAATTTCTTTAATAATAAACAAAGGGTTTCATATTTATCAACATCAGATATACATTTTGATGACGTAAATAATAATTATTTTTTCTTTACCTCTGCTGGTCTTGCACCCAATGTTCATCCCAATATTGAGTCTTCAGATAATTATTCAGGCGTACTGTATAAAATCTCCCCCAATTTAATAATTACTAAATTTAAAAGGTTAGGCAATTTTAGAGAATACACGGCAGCTACAAAAGGTATGGTTTTCTACAATAAAGATAATATTTATTTAGGTGTGACCAATATCAGTTTCAGTCTACAACATACAAAAACAACTCAAAAATACTTTACGGTTTCGAAATTAGATTCGGATTTAAATATCAAATGGGAGCAATCTATAATTCCAAACAATGGTACAGAATACATTTGGTTACAAGGTATAGAGGTAATTCAAAATGGAAGTTGTTTGGCGTATGGTAGACAAGGAGTTGATGCTTTCTTTAATAAAAACTTTGATGGATTTGTAATGAAATTTGATGAAAATGGAGACATTATTCCATTGGGTGATATCACAGATACAAAAACAATTGATTTTTATACCATCAAAATGTATCCAAATCCAGTTGTTGACCAATTCATCATAGAACTAGAAAATAACCAAAAACAACTGAACTTTAAATTATTTGATGGGCAAGGTAAATTGGTCATCTCAAACAAAACATTGAGCACTGGCGTCAATACGTTGGACATGAGTAGCTTGAGATCAGGAAGTTATTATTATCAAATATCTGATGACGTGCAGATTTTGAAATCTGATATAGTTATAAAAATTTAGATTAATTGGGCCTTTAAAAACAATCAGAGATTGATTGGAATGGTAGCTTCAGAAAGATTAAACAGGAAGGTATATGTATATTTGAATACCAATTTTAAACATATTAAGTATTAGTACTTATTAAATCTAAATTATTTTTAAAGGGTTTACCCCCAAATTATTATATTTATAAATAATATGTATAAATTTACTTGCTTTTTGACCTAGTTAGATACAATTTGAAGCATTATTAATTTTAAAAATCTAATCATGATTTCAAAAAACAACGCAACGATGTTAGAAGAACAAGGTTCTTCATTACATCAAAGATTTAATTGGTTTTTACCATTATTTCTAACTATTATTTTCTGTTTGGGTATTCTTTCTTGTGAGCAAGAATCCATATCAGATACTGACATTTCTTTGAAAAAAGAAAAACCCAAAATTGACCCTGTGTTTCAAAACATTGTAGATTTTTCAAAAGAATTGAATAATGAAGTAATTTCCAGATCAAATGAGACATACACACCGGAAGAGCTGGAAGTTTTAGTCGAGGGTTCTATCAATTATCTTCACACCAAACCAGCGATAGTCGATAATAGTCCTGAATTCTACATTGATAGCACAGTTACAACATTGGTTGGGGAAAGTAATGATAAAAATACCGCTGCATCGTTATACAAAGACTTAAGAACGGCGATACGAGGAACGTTTAATAGATCTCAGAAAAGTAATAAATGGATAATGTGGGCAGATATTGAATTAATTGACCAATCTGGGGGAACATACAAAGCCTATTGGAGGATAAAAATTGGTTCGGATGAAAACGGTTTAAAAGAAAGATCTACATCATGTACTTTTGGTTCAGGGTCTTCCTTTACAGCAGATAATGCTCATCCCGAAGTGGCATCCTGTGCTTATGCAAATGTAGACTATGAAGGTGCCTTTTCTTCGAATAACGTGTGGTATAATATTGCCAGTACAACAGTATATTCTGTAGATTATGGCGGCTGGGAGTTTAGATGTAAAGATTACTCAGGTGCTACATGCCCAAGTAATGCTTACTATATTTGTTCTGATCTAAAAGACGAATTTACAGACGAATTTACCACATTAGGTTTATCTATTTTTACTTTAAATCAAACCGAATTGAATTCTGAAAGATCTTTGGTTGAATCAGAAGCCACAAGTTATCGAGATGTAAGTTCCAATTATGAAATAATTGATATTGATAGTGCTTTTGATGCACTTCTTTGTACAGGTACGCTCAATTTTTGGGATTTTTCTTTCACAAAAGCCAAGCTAGGAACAAATTTTGAGCCTGAAGGTGGAGGAGAAGGTGGGGGACAGATTTAAGAGAAAATTATTAATTTGGCCACAGAAGATAAAATAATCTTCTGTGGTTTTTTAAATTATATTTATTATGTGTAAATTAATAACCTTTGTATTATTTCTTGAAAGCTTTGCTTTGTTTTGTCAAGATCGACTTTTAGTAAAAAATCAATATATAATCGATTTGGCAGAAGTAAAGGACGCTGCTTTTGTAACCTTGAGTAGGCCTTTTCATGAAAGTTTTACAGTATTGACAAAATTCTCAACTCCAGGGGACTTCCTAATATCAAAAGAAATAAAATTAGATTCTTTTAAGCTTCAGGATATTTCTACACTTGAATATGATACAATCAAAGAATTAATTTACCTTTTTGGAACGGTTTCTAAAGATTCTACGCAATTTTTTACATATATCACCTTAAATAATGAATTGGAAATAATTGGCGTTAAATATTTTCCTATTGAGCCTTTTTATGGTTCATTGATTAAGACGAATATTTATAATAATGAATTGGTTATTTGTGTGCAAAGTGGGGAAATGGCCAACTTTAAACGAGCTAGTGCCATATATCTATATAATCTTAATGAAGACACCTTTAAAGAAAAAGTTTTTGATATTAACCTTATAAAAGATGCTAAGTATCTTCCTTCTAATAAAATATTAATAGATATTGGTACAATTCTAAGGTTATATGATCCAATTAAAGAAACGCTTGTAGAAAATATCTTTCTTAATAAACAAAAGGTTTCTTATCTCGCAACTTCAGATCTGCATTTTGATTCGGAAATAAATAATTATTTTTTCTTTACTCCGGCGGGTTTGGCACCAAATGTTCACCCAAATATTGAAAATACAGACAATTATTCGGGTGTCTTGTATAAACTCAATGCTAATTTTCAAATAGAAAAGTATAAAAGACTTGGAAGGTTTAGAGAATATCCCGCACCAACAAAAGGAATGAACTACTATAATATGGACAATATTTATTTAGGAATTCTAAATTACAGTACCAGTTTTGTAAGCGCGGAAACGGAAAAAAAATATTTTACAGTATCAAAACTCAATTCCGACTTAGAAGTAAAATGGGAGCAAACTTTAATTCCTAATTCTGATGCAGAATATATTTGGCTACAAGGCATTGAAGTAATGAAAAACGGCACTTGTTTAGCGTATGGTAGGCAGGGAAAAGACGCTTTTTTCAATAATAATTTGAATGGTTTTGTTGTGAAGTTTGATGAAGACGGAGAGGTTATTCCATTGGGTGATATCACTGATACAAAAACCACAGATTTTTATTCGATCAAAATGTTCCCAAACCCGGTTGTTGATCAGTTCATTATAGAATTAGAGAATAACCAAAAACAACTGAATTTTAAACTATTTGATGCGCAAGGTAAATTGGTCTTGACAAACAAAACATTGAGTACTGGCGTCAATACTTTGGATATGAGCAGCTTGAGATCAGGAAGTTATTATTATCAAATATCTGATGATGTGCAGATTTTGAAATCTGATATAGTCATAAAGATTTAGATTAATTGGGCCTTTAACCACAATTAGCAATTGATTGAATCCGCAGCCAAAAAAAATGGGGATTTCGGGTACAAGTTCGAGACAAAGATGCAAGTAAGTTTTTCATAGTTTGCAAACCTTAGCTTCCATTTTCTATGGTAAAATTAAGCCAATCCATATTACGTTTGGTATATTTGCACCCAAATCATTTTTATGGATCATCTTTCCTTACATATAGAAAGTCTCATTTTTGGCGCCGAAAAGCCCATCAGTATAGCCGACATTCGTTCGGTCATGTGTGAGGTAATGGGTATAGAATTTGATCAGGAAGTGATAGAATCGGCCATCAATACCATCATCACCAAATACGAATCTGCAGATTTTGCCATTGAAGTGATCGAAATGTCGGGAGGTTTTGTGTTCATGAGTAAGCCCGTTTACCACAACACATTGGCGCAGTACCTCAAATCAACCGCCAGTAAAAAGTTGAGCAAAGCTGCCATGGAGACCTTGGCCATTGTTGCGTACAGACAACCCGCCACCAAGGCCGATATCGAAAGCATCAGGGGTGTAAATAGTGATTATGCCATTCAAAAATTATTGGATAAGGAGTTGGTGCAAATAAATGGACGTAGCGAAGGACCAGGTAAACCAATTTTATACGGTGTCAGCGAACATTTCATGAACTATTTTGGTCTAAAAAGTATTAAAGACTTACCAGATCTTAAAGATTTTGCCGAACCTGAAAACAGCATCGGCACAACAGAAGAATAATGGTTTCACTTATATAGACAGCAGTAGATGGATACAGCATTGGTAAATAGAGTTGCAAATAGTGGATTGATCACTTTCAATTTGGAGGATTATTATCCGACCACAACCTTTGCAATTTTTGACATAAAAGATTATCTTTTTCAAGGTTTAATATTGAAAGAGAAAGATTTTCGGGAGTCGCTCAAGGAACATGATTGGTCCAAATATGAGCACTCTACCCTACTATTGTATTGCAGTACGGACGCCATCATACCAGTGTGGGCATATATGTTGGTCTCTTCTTATGCCACCGCTTTTGCTAAGGAAATTTTTATTGGAGATAAGGATGCATACCTAAATCAATATTATCGTACCTTGATTCATGGAATGGACGTATCATCGTATGAGGGTGCTAAAATGATTGTGAAAGGCTGCAGCCACAAACCAGTGCCAGCTTCTGCTTACAGTGAAATTTTAGTAAAATTGCAACCAATTGCTGCGAGTATCATGTATGGAGAACCCTGTTCTACGGTACCTATTTACAAAAAAAGGTAGGCCAAATTTTCAAATAGTTGACAGTTACCCCCATGAGTATTGAAGAAGATATCAATCAGCAGAAGTTTTTCTCGCCCAAACAGAAGGCGACCATCAATGTCATTTATACCTTCAACTATCTGGATGGTGGTCTTAAGTGTATTGTAAAAGCACATGACATTCTGCCTCAACATTTCAACATACTGAAGATTTTGAAAGGAGCTCATCCAAATCCTGTGACGCCGGGTGTATTGTTGGATGTCATGTTGGACAAAACCAGAGACCTCACCCGATTGACAAATAAGTTGGTAAAAATGGGTTGGGTAATTCGGAAAGCCAATGAGGACAATCGCAGAAGTATGTTGATTTCACTGACCGAAAAAGGACTCCGTAGAACGATAGAAATCGAAGAAGAGGTCAATGAGTGGATATTAAATAATGTACATTTACCTGATGGGGAATGTGAAAAACTCAGTAATTTGCTCGACAACTTGAGGGAAAGCCAACGTTAACAAAGTTTTACCATATTGATTTTATTTTCATAATGTCGCCTGCATTCAGCAGAGAATCTTATCTTTGCGGCACTTTTCAAAAAAATAAGCAGATAACATGCAGGAAATCAGGAACATAGCCATTATCGCCCACGTAGATCATGGCAAGACCACCCTCGTAGATAAGATCATTCACGAGTGTCAAACGATAGATGATCGCAAAGAAACGGGAGAACTTATCCTAGACAACAACGATTTGGAACGTGAAAGAGGTATTACCATTTTGGCAAAAAATGTTTCTGTCTCCTACAACAATGTAAAAATCAACATCATAGACACCCCGGGTCACGCAGACTTTGGAGGTGAAGTGGAGCGGGTATTGAAGATGGCCGACGGTGTTTTACTTTTGGTAGACGCATTCGAAGGTCCAATGCCACAAACGAGATTTGTATTGAATAAAGCAATTGAATTGGGCCTCAAGCCAATTTTGGTTGTTAATAAGGTTGACAAAGAGAACTGTCGCCCGGAAGAAGTACAAAGTGACGTATTTGACTTGATGTTTAACCTAGGTGCGACAGAAGATCAATTAAACTTTGTTACCCTTTTTGGTTCTAGTAAACAAGGATGGATGAGTTTTGACCACAAAATTCTTACCAACAGCGTAAGACCTTTGATGGATGCAGTCATCGATAACATCCCAGATTCGCCGTACAATCCTGGACCAGCGCAAATGCAAATTACTTCATTGGACTACAATGCATTCCAGGGAAGAATTGCTATCGGCAGGATTTACAGAGGTGATTTGAAAGAAAACACGGACTATCTTCTTTTCAAAAAAGATGGTACTCAGAAAAAAATCAGGGTCAAAGAACTTTACGTTTTCGAAGGCCTTGGTCGTAGAAAAGTTACGGAAGTAAAATGTGGTGACATCTGTGCCATCGTAGGTATGGAAGATTTTGACATTGGAGATACTGTATCAGATGCTACACAACCAGAAGCATTGACAAGGATCAACATCGATGAGCCTACGATGAGTATGCTTTTCACCATCAATACTTCACCATTTTTTGGTAAAGAAGGAAAATTTGTGACTTCCAGACACCTTAGAGATCGTTTGTATAAAGAATTGGAAAAAAACCTGGCTTTGAAGGTAGAGCCTACAGATACTGAAGACAAGTTTATGGTTTTTGGTAGAGGAGTACTCCACTTATCTGTTTTGATTGAAACTATGAGACGTGAAGGGTATGAACTTCAAGTGGGTAAACCAGTGGTTATTTTCAAAGAAATCGACGGTCAAAAATGCGAACCAGTAGAAACATTGGTTATTGACGTTCCAGATGCAGTTGCTGGTAAAGCCATCGAATTGGTAACCCAACGCAAAGGTGTCATGTTGGTCATGGAACCAAGAGGAGACATTCAACATTTAGAGTTTGATATTCCTGCAAGGGGAATCA
The DNA here is from genome assembly GCA_016715105.1 of Saprospiraceae bacterium. GTDB lineage: Bacteria > Bacteroidota > Bacteroidia > Chitinophagales > Saprospiraceae > JADKBO01. The sequence continues at coordinate 67,171 of JADKBO010000030.1, forward strand.
TTGGTCTGAGAAACAACATTCTGACGGCTACACAAGGTGAAGCAGTAATGACCCACAGGTTTAAACAATACGAACCTTATAAAGGTGATTTGCCTGAGAGAAACAAAGGCTCAATCATTTCCAATGAACAAGGACAAGCACTTGCATTTGCCATCGACAGATTGGCTGACAGAGGTAAGTTTTTTGTTGAGCCGGGCGAGCAAGTATACATTGGTATGGTGATTGGAGAGCATTCAAGGGAAAATGACCTTGGTGTAAACATCACGAGGGGCAAGAAATTGACCAACATGAGAGCGAGTGGTTCTGACGACTCGACTAAAACAGCACCGAAGATTGTCTTTTCTTTGGAGGAATCTATGGAATACATCAAGGATGATGAGTACTTGGAAGTAACTCCTTTGAATTTGAGGATGAGAAAAATCAAGTATAATCCATAATAATTTGTTTCTATTTCAACTTTGTGATATTACTTTTTATTAATTTAGGTGTGCCATATCGCTATGCTATGGGCAACTGATATTATTGTTTATTTAGCTTAATTCCGTGTATAAACAAATCGATGTTTTGACTTAGAATGAGCGCTGTCGGTATGGTATTGTTGCTAACATCAATGAGGGTGTTTTGAACTCCATTTCCCACAAGAAATAAATCTTTATCAATAACAATTGGCCCTGATGTCAAATTGATCGGATTGCCATTATAAGCTTTCCAAAATCTGATTGCCGATCCTGCTGGTGCGCATGCGATCACATCTCTCAATGAGTTGGCGCCGGAGTCATTGACATTGCGCACAAAGAGTCCTGTTGGCCCACTCAAACCTTCGTAAGCACCAATGTCCAATTGGTTACAGCCATAAATTCTGGGATTCCCGGCAAAGTCCAAAGGCAGTTTTTCGAATGTATTGTTGTCATGATCTAAGTCATAATCGTCAAAGGGTAAATTAGAAAAATCTCCCATGCCCTGCCCGACATCATTCTGCTGAAGGGCAAAGTTTGGATAAGGATTCAGGTCAAAGGCCGGTAAGTCTAAAAAATCATATATTCCGGTCAGGAAGCCACCTTGATTTCTGCTGGTGTCTATCAAATTGTTGTTGCCGATATAATTTGAACCAGGCGATAAGAACAATTCCCTTTGGGCATTTTTTGAATATACAGAATTCGTACTGATAAAAGTGGCCTCATCCAGGACAGATACAAAATCCCCAAAAACGTTGTTTCCATACGATGTCGATTGGTTTATAACAAGTATTTTATTTAAACCATTGGTAACAAGTCCCGAAAGGGTCGATGTATTGCTGTGTATTATATTTTGTGTAATTGAAGTAAGCCCCTCATTCCAGACAATCGCACCTTCGTTGGCATAATTATCAAAGAGATTACAGTTTAACAATTCCAGACTTGATCCTGTTTGGACAAAAAATACTCCACCTTTATCATTGTTTTGATGATTGGAAAAAGCACAATTGATAAATACAGCTTCACCGCCCGAGACCAGTAAGCCTGCTCCATTTCCAGTATAATTACTTCCGCCACCCCCGCTGATGCGCAGGTCTTTAAATATTATTTTGCCGGGAGCATTTAAGCTAAACAAACGTTCTTCTGCTCCCACATTAAACCCATTTAAGCGAGTATCTTGAGGTCCGTTACCTGTTACTATTAAATTTTTGTTCAGGACAATTTCACCAAGTGTCAGGTCTTGGGAACTAAAGTCGGTGATGGGGTCAAACATTATGGAGTCTCCATCCAATGCGCATCCGATGATGGATCTAAAAGAACCCAACTGTCCATCGTTTACATTGTTTACTACCCAGTTGATGTTTTGCGTCTGATGCTCAAATGCACCAATATCAACCATACCACAGAGAGCAATCCTTGGGTTGTTTGCAAAATCTGTGGGTAAAGCTTCATTTAAATCCAAATCACCATCTACATCACAAGAATCAAGAGGGATCTCTGAAACTCCCCCCGCATTTATAGCTTTTGAAATGGGCAGTAAAACATATTTATTTTCCCCAAAGCCGTTGAATAAATCAAAATGTGGATTGCCAATTTTTGACCCAACTCCCACATACTGTAATGGTCCGGCTTTACTCTCATCTTTGATAAGATTGTAGTTTGAAACCAATGCTCCACCCCCTGCGTGTTCAAAGCCGACCATGTTGTCAAAAATGGTATTTGAAACGTTAACAGCGCCTAAATTATTCAATGTCGCATTGGTTGCAGCATTGCTGGCAATAGTAGATTGTTTGATGTCCAACCGCCCAGGAAAATTGATCTTGAAAACATTGCTGTTTAGAGATGAAGCAGAATTATTATTTACCAAACATTGATTGAGCTGGATGTTGCCAGTTCCCTCAATGATGGTTTCTGTTGCCAGGTTGTCGTTCATCACACTGTTAAAGGCTGTAAGTTTTGCACCTGTTTCAACAGAAATAATTCCGTTTGTCGTTCTGTTTTCGGATATCTTGACCTTCTTCAATCGTACCTCACTTCCACTTTCTACAAAAATGGCCGAGCCCGGCCCTGCAAAATTTAATCCTCCGCCTTTATAAAGAATTACATTTTCAAAAGAAACCTTAGAGGCATTTGTAACATGAAACAACCGACTGTCATTGTCTGTATCATTATTGCCATCAATCCAGGAAAAACTCACAGGTTGCCCCATAAAATTCAAATCCTTATTCAACTCAAGTTCTCCCATGGATAGCGTATGATAATGATTGGATAGATCAATGGTTGCACCTGCAGGGGCACAAGCTATAACAGCCCTCAAAGAGCCAGTGGCTCCATCAACAGCACTTCTAACAGGAATAAAAAAATCAGGTTCAACATATTCATAAGCCCCAAAAGAAACCCCACAAGGACCAAGTCTTTGCACGCCTCTGATGTCAAATAAAATGGGTTCCATTACATCACTATCTCCATCCTCATCAAAAACATCAGTAGGAATATTTCCAATATTTCCACCAGCAACTGCTTCAGACCCAAAACCTATTGAGTATGGATGATCGCCGGAATATTTTAATGTTGCCGGACTTTTAATATGGTTAAGAAATTGGAAATCACCTTCATCACTGATATCATCAATCAGATTATTCATTGAGCTTACTGTGCCACTATTTTTAAGCACAACACTTGTGGTGTCGCTCATCAATGTATTTTGGATGAGCAAACTTGCTCCTGATGCGTTGTGCAGACAAGCAAAAAGATTTTGGTTGTCTGCAATGGTGGACTGTATGATTTCCGAAGTTCCTACATTTCTTATTGTTGAGGGATCAGATAAACCAGTTGATGCATTATTTGCGATTAATGTTTGTCGTAAAACAGCTGTACCCAAATTGCATATGGCTGAAGCTTGCAAAGCTTTATTGGCAGACAATTCTACATTATATGCCAGTAGATTAGACATACCGTCAATAAACAGGCCACCTCCTGCTTGAGCTGTGGAATTTCCAGCAAATTTTACCTTATTGAGCTTTACCTGACTACCATTGAGTGCTGCCAAACCAGCACCGGGTGACATAAATCCAGCACCACCACCATTCAAAATTGAGACATTTTGTATCTCTACCTGAGCATTATTACTATAAATAATTCGATCCGGGACATTCATGGAACCACTTATAATGGTTGAATCCTTCGCATTTCCCAAAATCGTAAGTTCTTTGTCAACAACAAGGGCCCCTGAAGTGAGAAAAATGGTATCTGCATTGGTGTCTGTATCAAATACTATTGTTGAACCAGCGGGAGCACAAGCCAATGAAAAGCGAAGGCTGCCCAAACCATTATCATTGGTATTTCTGACATGAACGGGAGCAGTATTTCGTTGAAATTCATAGGCGCCAATGTCTAAGCCACAGCTATAAATCCTGACATTTCCTTCAGCATCAAACGGTAAAAATTCAGTGGTATTAAGATCGTTGTCAAAATCATAAACATCAAGGGGTAAAAAGGCTTCATTTCCATTATTAATAGCAGGCGACAGATTTGTCAAATGGAAATTATTTCCCAATTCATCGACAAACATAGGATCACCTGTGATATTAAGCCCTGTCGGCAAATCTCCCGGTAAGTCTATCAAATTATTTGAGGAAAGAATTGTACCACTTGAAGATGAAAGAACGTCTCCCTGCGTGTTTTTAAAGATGGTATTGTATAAGGAAACATCACCACTATTTTGGATGGTGTGCAAATGTGAATTACGCGACATTGTAGAATTCCTGATTTGTAAATTTCCCCCATTGTTGATCATCATTGCGTTGCCAATACCATAATTTGTATGAAATACAGACTGGTCAAATTGCACACTTGATCCAGTGTCTAATGCAATCAAGGATCCGGTATTTATGCTGGCATTTTCTGAGAAAGTACAGTTGACGAAGTTTGAGCTTCCAGATTGCACATACATTACTCCGCCAATTTCAGCCTGATTGAAAGTAAAAGAACACTGCTTAAAATAGGACTGACTTCCAATCCCTGTTTGGTGGAAAGCTCCACCATTCCCAACAAATCCTGGTCCTCCACCTTGTACAAATTGAATGTTGTTAAACGCAACATTCGCACCATTAGCTATCGAAAACAATCGTGCATTGCTCAACGAACCATTTATATTCAGTGAATTATGACCTAATATGATTAGGTTTTTATCTAACAAAATTTCATTAATTAAAACAATCGATGACAGATGTGGGGCAAAATCAATGGTGTCTCCACCAACAGCACAACCTATAATATCTCTTAGCGAAGCAGCACCCGTGTCACCATTTGATAATACTTTCAAGCCATAACACGGTTCTTGTACAGAGGTATGCACCTTATTGCTTTTTACTACATACGCCTGGCCATTACTCCTGGCATTTGCTTCGTTAAAAATTCCTTCATTGTAAATACTTACCAAATCGACAAACCAGCCATTTCCTCCTATTATATTGTCACTCGTCATTAAAAACCGTATGATTACATCATTGCCGGCAAATGAACTCAAGTCAATTTTACTCTCAATATAATTAGCTATGGTACCGCTAAAGGCAGCCACCTTTTGTCCCAAGGATTCGTCGAGTAGTACAGAAGAGTACCCATTCAATATAAAATGTGGTCCCAGGTCTGTCCAGGATTGACCATTATTCCTTGAGACTTGTACCCGCCCACCATCCCAGGTGGGTTCTGTATCATACTTGTGCCAAAAGCTGAGCACAGTATTTGCAGAGGGCGTAAAGGGGTCTAAAAGCAAAGCCTTCGTTGTTGAAAAAGCCGGGTTCTGTGCAAACATTGACGTGCTTCCACTGAATGAAGAGTTATTGGTTTCCCAAAGACCTGGAATAAATCCGGTACTTCCTGTTTCAAAGTCTTCTATCAGAAAAATGTTGTCTGGAATGTTGGTCTGGATGCTTGCCTCATAAGTCAAAGCCAGTATTGTTCCAGGGTTTATTTGGGCAATATTCCACGATATGATGTTTCCGTTGATCGAACCACCATTGCTTGCAGAACCTACAGCATACAAAAGCCTGGAATCTAGAGTATCACTAACGACAACATTATATAGGGTATCACCACATATAGCAGTATTTATTAATTCAATGGAATATTGCAGGGTCTGACCCACAGATGCCGTATTTTGTGATACTGTTTTTTGAATTTGAAATACTTCCGGAATTTCAAAGGAATTGCTTGCAGTCAGCACATCATTAATATAGGTCTGAGTAGCATTTATTCCAAGACCTCGTTTAGCAAAAGCTTGCCATAACACGCATTGATTTTGTCCGCCAGTCAAAGCCATATCAGCTGCAAGCACGGCATCGCGATTGTCAATGAAATTGGCATTGCATGGCAATAATTTTAGGGCATCAACGGCCAGCTGTATGGCAAGATTGTTGCCTCCAGTATTCCAGGGTTGATCTATGTTTGGGTTTAGGCCGTATTGATCGATCAGTGCCCAGGTCACATCCCAGTAAATTGATGCCCATACGATCCCTACTGAATGTATAGACCTGTAACCGTCGGCAATATCTGCAAAGGATTCATAAAATTTATAAGTTGCACCTTCATAAGCTAAGATGGAGTCAGTGGAGTATCTTCTTCCAAAAGAAGGACTTACAGTGTTGGTTTTGTACCATTCGCCATGGGATTTCACATCACTGCCCAAATCGCCAGGCTCAATGGTAAGCAAGAGACCAAAAATATCACTCCACCCTTCATTGCCACCATTTCGCGGTTGAATGCAATTGCTTTCCTGTGGGCCGCCTATCAGTCTTCCTGTTAATCCATGGGCATATTCATGGATAATAACAGGTCCATCATATGCTACATCGTGATCATTGCATACATATACAGTCATATTTGGGGCCATTCCATCGACGGGAAACGACATGGATGCATTGCATGTTTCTGTATTATCCTGGACCAATGCCACAACAGCGTCATTTCCTGCGCCACCATTACCAAAATTATTTGTCTGAAAATTTCCCGCGGCTTCATCAAAACCGTAGGAATACAAAATGTCATGTATTCTATTGATTAAATAAAATACATTGGTGATGGCCGCATCTTTTGATGGAGAACCAACGGAATAGGTTGTATCCAAAGGGTGATCAAATACAAGGGTTGACCCACCATCAGGGCTGTATTGATTTCCATTTTCGTTTTTAAAGGCATAAACATTGTTGCCTCGGGTAATCGTGTACTCAGGTATTAAGCCAGGTAATGTACTGTGCCAGCCCAAAGGAGAAGCCGTTGGCAATGCAGGATTGGTCACCAGGGTTCTGTCGCCATTTAATGGATGGGGCAAAGGGAGCTCAAACACCTTGTATCCGGCAGACATTTGATTTACATTCTTTATTTCTCTCCCGGTCGCGGCTTTTGAACCAATTATTTCACAGGATGAAGGAGTGATAAATTCTTCATAGAATGCATGATTGCGAATATCCAAAAGTTCACCGGTTTGAGCGTCCAGGATTACGGTGAGATAGTCTGATTCTTTTTCGTTGATATCAAGTTGGTAAGAAAGCCTAAGTTCTCTATTTTGACTTGGGTAGTAAATCAATTTGTCAGAAATTTGTTTTGAATTCAAATCGGCATCATTTCTTCCAAGTAAATGGCGATTGAGATTTATAGATCTATGGGACTGATGCTGTCCTTCAATGAAAGCTTTCAATTGGATTGATCCTTTCTCTAAAATTTGAGATCTGTTTAAGATTGCCCCGTTTTCTTGATGAATAAAATCCGCATACCTGGGCTTATCTAGCTTGATCAATTTACCATCTGCGCTCAGGTGTACACCTGTGATGGATTCAAATACTTCTATGCCGTTGATTAACTGTACAAAATAATGATGATGGACAGATGTGATTGGATTTTGATGATAACTCTTTAATGCATAGATTCGATTTTCATCTCTTATTTGTGGCAAATTGTCTATTGCCTTATTAAGTATGGCTTGCGCTATAACACTTAAAGAGCTACATAAAATTATGAAAGTAATCGAGTGCAAGTTTTTTAGGATACGCATTTTTTTTGGAATAGATTATTTAAGACTAAGGTAAGTTTTAATAGCTATTAATCAGAAGATTTACAAGACTCAAAATGCAAATTAGGTATAATTTTTAATCTATTAAGTAGGAAACAAGTATAATACAATTCAAATAGTAAATATATTGCCTTTTTCTTCCTCTCACTATTGGGCTTCGCAATCCAATGCTCGCTTACTCGCAACGTAAGCCTTAATATGTTGCTCTTCGTTCAATCACACTGTTGCCGCTTCCTTCTTTCGGATTCTCAATTACTCGAGAAACCCTTTCATTAAGCTAATGATTCCCGTTGGCTGGCTCATAGAGGACTTCCACCTTTTAGGTAATAGACGTGACTGGCACACATTGAAAAGGGGATGTCATTAAAAAATGAATCCCCTTTTCGCGTCAAATATTGTTGCAAAAACTTTTTCCTATATTATTATTTCAATCCATTGATAAAAGCATCCATATCCGTAATATTGTATGCAAGTTTGCCTTTGATTGCAAAGATAGGAGTTCCAATGGTTTTGTCAGTGAAACCTTCGTTAAATAATGCAGACCACATCAAATCGCTGTTTGCCGCTGTTTCCAAAGGCAATTCTTTGTAGTCCATACCCATTTCCGTCATTTTCTTTTTGGCAAATGCGCATTTTGCACAGGTGTTTTTTGTAAAAATGATGATTGGCGATTCTGCCAACTTTTGTTTTACTTCATCTACAGGCACATTAGCTTCCAAAGTGATCGGTCCACCGCTGAGCGTCGTGTAACTGATTCGGTAACCAAGTGATTGAGGTTCATTTGGTTTAACAATCAATTTCACTATTTCTGCCTTTGCCATGGGCTCCAAAACCACTTCGTAGGGAGGTGGCGGAGTTACTTTGTACCCTTGTGTTTCTAGAAATAGGTTGACCTTTATTTTCTTAGACTCAGAATTGTTTTGAGCAACCAAAGTGGTAATGTTTTCATTCTGTTCTTGCAGAATTTCTATGTCTTGCTTTTGACCTACCACTTCCAAAGTGAGCAATAGCAATAAGAACATGAAGACTTTATGATTCATCCAAAACAATTAAAGCGTAAATTTAATAAAATTAGTCAATTACACCCTTTCCTTCCCTCACCAAAATAATTTCTCCACTGGTACAATCCAAAATTGTCGTTTCACCCAGTTCTAATGGCCCAGAATCCACTACGAAATCAACAGTGCCTTTGTACATGGCTTCAATGCCTTCTATGCCAGTGAGGAAGTCAAAATCAGAATCTTCGAGATTGAGGGAAGTACTGATGAGTGGTTCATCCAAAATTTCTAATATGCCCTGCACGACTTTATTATCTGGGATTCTGATGCCTATTTCTTTTTTATTATTTTTGAAAAATTTGGTGACCGAACTATTTGCATTCAAGATAAAAGTATATGGCCCAGGCAAATACCTTTTCATTGTTTTAAAAATGTGATTGTCATAAGGTAAAGTATGGTCAGCAACTTCCTTGAGGTCTTTGCAGAGGAGAGACAACTTAGCTTTCTTCTCAGCTTTTCCCGTTATTTTGATGATCCGTTCAATGCCATCTTTGTTGCTCTTGAGGCAAGTAAGTGCATAAACAGAATCTGTGGGAATGACACCAATGCCACCATCCTTTAAAATATCCACGATTGTTTTGACATCCCTTTTGTTGGGATTTTGTGGGTGTAAATCAAATTTTACCATTTATTTTCAAATTTTAGGTTACAAAATGTTACTGGTAGACATGGCATTTCCTTACTAGGAATGCACTTCAACCTTTAAAATAAGCCTGAATGCTCTTCAGGCCTAAACAGCCCTGTAATATAAGTCCTCGGTACCAATTTTGATAGATTTTTATCATAAAATCAGCATGCTGCAAAGTCTTTCTTAACGTAAAAACAGTGGTCTCACATTGTATTTTATCTGAATGTTTATTTAGATTTTAGACAAACTTTCACAATTAAATTTTAAGTCCTTGATTTCCAGCCACTAAAATGAAAATGGAATTTGGCACAATAATTGGATTTATTTATATGAAATGGAGCATAAAAGTATCGCCCTATTCTAAAAAAAGAAATAAGGTCTTTTTTTAAATTAAACTACACTGGCGGTGTCTCTATTTCTAAATGGGGACACCGCTTTTTTTTTTGACTGAAATTGAATGCGGGTTTAGTGAATGGTGATTATTGGTGATTGGTGAAATGTAAGATGTGAAATGTGAGATGTAAAAATGTAGGATGTGAATGGTGTGGGGTTTGTTGAGTCATGGCACGCCATGACTCTCGAGTTTGGCTAATTTCGTGTATAAAACAAACTAGAAAGCGAATGAATAGGATTATTTTTTGCATTTCGTTGTTTATTTTCCATCATAACGAAGTCGGAGAAATTGATTTTGATTGAATCTGTCCATTTGATAGCCTTAAATTGGTTTAATAGGTCTTGTGTGGTTGTTCGTTGGGTTTTCAATTTTGTATACCATTTTGGTCTGGGTAGGTCAATTATCTTTGCCTGTGATGATGCCAAGAGTAGCATTGAATAAACAGCGGTGACAAATTGTGGAACTTTACTGCATGGGATTTCTTTTCTCACTTGAGCTTGTCCACATCAAGTAGTGTTTTTGGTCTCTAAAATTTACCTCAATTCCCCATCTCCATAAATATGCATGAAGCAGTTTTTCGACAGGTAGCTTTACTGAAGTGCAAATAAGATATGCTGGCTCTTTATACAATAATTTCGATTGCTTTGTGAGTCTGTAGCCAATTGGTCTTATAATAACTAATCTCATGTCTTGGCCTCCTGCTTTCCTCCATCTTACTGTATCTATGGTTTTGATTTGGAAAGTGTGAATTTTGCCTGTCGCCCAAGCTTTTTCTCGCCACTCATATTGATCAGATTGACGGATGCATTCTGGAGTAGGTAGTGTAGTCCCATAGCTCGGTTTCTACCTACTTTACCATTTTCAGTTAAGGTAGGAGTTTGGGTGAAGTTTACAATCTTTACGTACTCTTCCTATTATTACAACTTTCTCGTCCAAGGCTTTCAAAACAGATTCATTGGTGTAACTTCCATCGACACTTACTACAAGATTTTTTCATTGTACCCTCTTCATTTAAGCTTTCCTTAGGGCCGATATCTGTTGAGCTCCAATTACGCTTAGCTTTGATTTTTCAGTAATTCTTTGAAAAGGACTGTTCTTCAGGTGAACTACTTTTTGGGCTTAGGTGTACAGGGACAATGTTGAAGACTTACCGGATATTTGTTGTCTGTACGGTGTCCATCTTGGAAAATAAAGAAAGTGACACCTGAATAAAACGTTGGCCAAGGACAAGGTTTGTTTGGAACGGAGGTCCAAGTGGATCTCTCATCCATTTAACTCCACTTACTTTCTTACCCGATTTTCTAAAAAGTGTATCATCCATATGTGCGTATATCTCCTCCTCTTCTGGACAGATGGTATCTACAACATTCTTACGAATGACAGAAAAGAGCTTTTCGGTATTCATTCTATCACCCTGAAAAAGACGATATGCTGCCGACCAATCTTTAAACTGTTGACCCGTGGCAGTTATCATACCAGTGACCGTACTCTTGCCTACACAACCGAGTAATCCTCTGCAAGGTCAAAGCTCTTTTCCAAACTCTTGATTGATTAAAAGCTCCCTTGCATTGTGAGAATAAAGAACCGAATGCCTCTCTTAAGTTTTCGAGGTAGTTTTTTTTAAGATCCTTAGGCCAGATCACTTCTTTGCAGAACCAATCTTTGATGGTCATCAATAATCCATTCCACCACTTCCCCTTGTTGAAACTCAATAGCCTGAGCAACAGCGGCTGGAAAATTAACATACCACTGTTCCTATTAGCTCTTTTAATGAGCTGAATTTTAGTCGGATATCCATATCTAGTTATTTAACTAGATATAAAATCTAAAAAAAGGCCAAATTCCTAATTATGCCTTTTTTAAGTGTCTAGTAAATAGCCAAACTCCTAGAGTCATGGCACGCCATGACTTTGAGGGAGAATCCCTGAGACTGCAAGTAAAGCAGAACATCGAGCTTCGAGTGACAAGCCTTTTCAGTCACAAAGGTGATTTCAATAATGTTCAATCATTATCCTAATAAATATCTTTTCTGTGGCCAATCCTTATAATTTCTATTAAGAGTAAACGATCATAAATTGAATAAATAATTCGATAGTTTCCTTTTCTAATTCTCCATAAATTTTCTAGATCTGTAAGCTTTTTACAACCAGGAGGTCTTGGGTTTTTCGAGAGTTCTAAAATTGAAGAAACAATGGTATTTGCCTCAGATTTAGATAATTTTCTTAGCTCCTTCTCAGCCTCTTTTTTGATTTCAATTTTATAGCCACTCATCGATTAAATCATCCTTTTTCATTTCTTTGACTACTTCGTCAAAAGGCCTGGTTGAGTCATTTTTTCGGGCTTTTGCAGTAAGGATGTCTAACAAATCCTCTACCAAATCGCCGTACTTTTCAAGATCTATTTGCACAAACTTCTTTTTGTTATCTTCGTCTATCAAATAGGTAATTCCCTCCATAACTTTCTTTTTTTATATAAAGTTAAACGATTTTAGATAAACTTTGGTGTAGTATTTTATTTGGGAACAACTAAATGTCATTCGTGAATTGGTGGCGAGCATCGACCTGCGAACTCTGTTTATTAGTTTTCAGCTAGAGAAATTCAGATTTAAAGAATTTTGCAGTTTCGCAGTTCCACAATTTCTCAATTCAGCAGTTTCGCAGTCTGAAGGAGGTTGCGCGACATTCTCTTTCTCTCAGCATTCCTGAAATTGAACAGGCTAAAGCCAATTCGCCCTCCATTCTCTTTATCTCAGCAGTTCCGCAATATTGCAATTCAGCAATTTCGCAGTTTCGCAATTTCGCAATTCAGCAGTTTCGCAGTCTGAAGGAGGTTGCGCGACGTTCTCTTTCTCTCAGCATTCCTGAAATTGAACAGGCTAAAGCCAATTCGCCCTCCATTCTCTTTATCTCAGCAGTTTCGCAATTTTGCAGTTCCGCAGTTTTGCAATTTCGCAATTTTGCAATTCAGCAGTTCAGCAATTTCGCAGTTTATTCAAAAAATAGCCTAATTTCGCGGCTCAAAGGTGACCATGTTATTAAAAAACACGCGCAGTTTTTTCCAAATAAAGGAAGTAGCCTCTTTGGGATTTTTATTCTCTACCTCAAGTCTGATGATCGGGATTTGGGCAGCAGCCTTGCCATTCATCATCAAAAGATTAGAAGTATCGGATGGGGAATTGGGGTTACTATTACTCTTTGGACCACTGGGGTCTTTGTGTGGTGTCTTTATCTCAGGATTCGTGTTTTCTAAGGTCAAAGTAGGTACCTGGCTTGGCAATGGCAATATGTTATACGTTGGACTCATCACCATGGAAATATTGGCGCCCAATAAATGGTTTTTTGGAGCTGCACTTTTCTTTCGTGGATTCATCAGTTTTTTGAATGGAGTGGCTGTTAATACCATGGTTGGAATCCTAGAAACCAAATACCAACGCCGATTTATGAGTACCAGTCATGCCATGTATAGCGTGGGTGGAGGTGTGAGTGCCGGAATTGCTGCGCTTTTATATGGCTTAAAAGTAAACAGTGGTTGGCAGGCATTCCTCATAGGCGGCTTCATTATGATCATGATTTTGATATTGAAAAAATATTACCTGGCTCATGATTTTTATGTTCACTCCAAATCCTCGTTCAATTTTCCTGACCGAACCATCCTTGGCTTATCGTTTATTTGTTTGGTCATTTTCATGACTGAAGGTTGTATTGTTGATTGGAGCTCAATTTACTTGGAACGCAATTTATCTGTGCCAGTTTACTTGATTAGCCTAGGATACGGAGGTTTCGCAACTGCAATGACATTGGGAAGACTCAATGGCGATCGCATCATACCAAAAATTGGGGAAAAAAATATTGTCGTTGGCGGTACCATCATTGCTGCTTTGGGTATGGTTTTGGTCAGTTTGGGTGGTAGCTCGTGGGCAGCTATTTTAGGATTTACAATCACTGGCGTTGGTTGCGCAGGCATCGTTCCTGTTTTATTCAGCGCTGCCGGTAAAATTCCGGGGGTAAGTCCAGTCCAAGGATTTGCCATGATCACTTCTGGAGGACTTATAGGTTTTGTGGCAGGACCCTCCATCATTGGATTTATATCAGAAAGCACGAATTTATCCTACGGCTTTCTGTTTGTTTTGTTTATGTTACTTTTGGCTTCGACAACAGGTTGGGCAAATAAATGGCTCAGTGCTCCAATATCAACAAATTAAAATAAGTGCTTATCTGATCGCTTCACTTCCACGTACCTTGGTACTGATTCTGATGGCATCCAACACATCATAAACGAAAATTTTACCATCTCCTACTTCGTTTTCCGAAGCATTTTGCATGATCACATCAATACAAGTATCTAGATTCTCATCACTCACCACACAAATGATCATCACCCTTGTTTGCAATACCTTGGTTTGTTCTGCTCCACGGTAAGATTCAGAATAAGATTTTTGTAAGCCAATTCCCTTTACTGGGACCACTGTGAGACATGGAATATTGGCATTTTTAAGACCAATTTGCACTGCGTCCAATTTAGACGGCCTTATGATTGCTTCAACTTTTTTCATGATTGCTTTTTCTTTTTTTATTCGTGACTATTCAAAAGTAGAATATGCTTCTACACCAAAAGAAGCTGCATCGATGCCAGCCAACTCCTCCTCTCTTGACACCCTGATGCCAATCAATTTTTTCATGAGACTCATAATCATAAAAGTCACAGAAAATGAAAAAGCCGCAATGGTGGTTACTCCTAATAATTGTATCATCAATTGATGAGTGCCCCCGCCAAAAACAAACCTTTTTCGGTTGCAAACAAACCAACAGCAATAGTGCCAAACAAACCATTGATGCCATGCACAGCGATGGCTCCGACTGGATCATCAATGTGACGTCTGTCAATCACAACTACCGCAAAATCCACCAAAACGCCAGCTATCAAACCAATTATGATCGCTGCATTTGGACCTACAACATTACAACCAGCAGTAATGGCAACCAAACCCGCTAATACCCCATTGATTACCATCGTGATGTCAATAGTACCATATCTGAAATAAGTGTAAATCATGGTAGAAATACCTCCCGCGGCTGATGCCAGAAAAGTGTTGGTTGCAACTTGGCCGATCATGTCCCATTTACCAACTGCCCCTAAAGTCGATCCGGGATTAAATCCAAACCATCCAAACCATAATATGAAAGCGCCAACTGCGGCCAATGGTAGATTGTGCCCGGGTATAGCAATAATTTTGCCTGCTCTGTATTTGCCCAATCTTGGCCCAAGCACTATTGCACTTGCCAATGCTGCAAAACCACCCATGGCGTGTACTGCTGCTGAACCTGCAAAGTCATTAAATCCTTGTTTTGCAAGCCATCCATTTGGATTCCATACCCAATTGGCTACCAAAGGGTACATGATTGCACAAAATATAAAAACAAAAACTGCATAAGACCACACTTTCATTCTTTCTGCAACCGCTCCAGAAACGATGGATATTGCAGCCATGGCGAAACCCAACTGTATGAACCAAAAGAGCTTATTGGACACTGTGAGACCCAATCCTAGATCCTGATCGGTGATTCCGAAATCAAAGGCTACCCATCCATTCGAAATACCATAAGCGATGCCAAATCCGCATAAGTAAAAAGCAATTCCGCCAAAAGTCACGTCAATGATTACTTTGGCAATGATACTCATGGCATTTTTGGCTCTGATAAATCCAGCTTCCAATAAGGCAAAACCTCCTTCCATCAAAAATATCAAAGCAGCACACAATGCCACCCATACCGTATCAATGGCATGGACCATCTCACCTTGCTGTGATAAAACTTCATTTATTTCTTCCATAAAGACTATGATTCTACTGATTTGAATTAACAAACAGTAAAATTATAAATCAAAAATAAATATGGCAGAATAATAAACTGTCAATATACAATTTACTTATTATTTTGAATTTGTGTTAATATTTAAACATTTTATTATTTTATAATTGTTGTTTCTGATAATTTTTTATTCCATAAAAGATGCGTAAAGGCAACATGGCAAGCATTTGTCAAATACAGGAAACGTGGTTTTACCTGGATTTAAAATAAAAAAACAGTACTTTCGAGAGGTGGTGTATCAAAAAATAAAAGAGATTCACCCATCACTTTTAGGATGAATTCAAGAGTTTAAAGCTGCCAGCAACTTAAATAGCAATTAGGCTCTTACCTAAATAACAGCAGGAAAAAATATGGCTCAGGCATAAAACTCTGCGAAGATCGTCTAGATCAGCGGGACTTCGAATTTACAGATGCTTGTGTCGTGATGTAATACTTGGTGAGCATATTGTCAATTTCCCAATCTGGCAATTTGCCTGCTTCCAAATATTTTATAAAATTATTGGTCACTTGTCCAAAATGGGCTTCGTGTCCATTGCGATAGGATTCGGGAATGAGGATCATGGCTGAGCCATTTGGCAACATTTTAGCCTCAATGCCAGGATAAGTTTTGGCAGCACTCGCGATAGCAAGTTTCACTTTCTGCTCAAAATCAGCACTTTTTCCTACTTGCTCGATGTATAATTGTGGAATGAATTTTTCTTCTTGCCCTTGTCTGATCACCAAATTTGCCTTACTACCCCGCATGATGGAGAAGTGAGTATCACCTGTTCCGGGAAGGGCTTCATAACCCCAAGTTACGCCTACTTTGGACCAGACACCATCGATATCAAAAGTTATTTGCCCATTGCAATTGACAGATAAGTTGCCATCATTCCCGACATTTTTTTCTAAATAAGCTGGATACTTTTTCGCCTGCGTTACCTTAGAAAATTGGTCAAAAGTCAATTTGGTTGCCCATTGCTTTCCAATTATGGTTCCAACTTGGTTTTTCTTTATGGCTTTCCCTGGAAAACATTCCCACATGGCCAAATCTATCAAATGGGTAGTGACGTCCACTATACCCTCCCCTTCTTGGCTTACATCAAAAAACCATTGCGGTCGCACCAGTTGAGAACCCGAAACCTGTTTGGAAAAATAATGTACACTCTCCTTCTCAATGGCTGGGCTATCTTTACTTCCCTTCTGCAGATTGCCAAAGAGATTGCTATCTCCAGATAAATGTTTTTGCAACATGGTGGTGATCTCAAATCTTTCAGTCATGATGTCATAAATCATCACCCCTTTGGATTTAGCCACCTCAAAAGCTTTGATGAGCAATGTATAATCTTCAGGAGTGATGGCCATAGGTTTATCCGCAAATACATGTTTGCCAAGCTTTACCGCTTCATAAATGTAGGTCGTCTTTTTTTTGTTATTTCCCGCAAGCACAACCACATTTCCTTTACTGTTTTGAATAAACTCATTCAAAAAATCATCGGAGAGATGCTCTTGAAGCTTCCAGGAAGTTGGATCCTCTTTTCTGGAATTATAAGTTACAATTTTATCCTTGTATGCTTGATACTCTGGCCCTGCTGGCGCATAAACTTCCACCTCAGGACTTACATCGGCGTACATCGTTTTCTGTACCAAAGCTGCATGAAAGTGACCGGGATCTAAAACCGTCAATTTTATGGACTTCGATTGTCCAAATAACAGCAGCGACATGGTTGCAAATTGGGTCATCAGCAACAAACTTTTGGATGGTTTCATTTGAATAATTTCTATTTAAAGATTGGTCCTTTTACTTTATTTCTTTGAGAAAACTGGTGTAATGAGCTTCTGCTGTTGCCGCATCCATTTTATCATCAAAAACCACCAATCTGTATTTTAAATGATAATTCTTTCCGGGCATCAATTTCCAATCCTTGTTTTTAGTAGGACTGAAATTCACAAACAAATAACCGCCGTTGCTATTTTCTGGCCATATGCGGATCGGTTCACCTTGATTCGGCGTATGATTGAAATTATCTGGATGAGACAACATCAAGATACCACCACTACCAGTTTCAAAACTTCCTTGTGATAAAATCCATTTGGCCAAACTGCCATCTGAACCTTCTCTTGGAATTCCTGCCGAAGTCAAAACCGTACAATTTTCCTTCTTCCATTCTGAGGTAGCTCTCCAACCCAAACCCGCATATCTGTATTCCAAAATGTTGAATGGTGCATCAGTCGCACATTTGTAAACAGATTCTAAATCGATTGCGTAAGAGTTGGAGGTCAATTTTTTGACGGATACAATTTGATCTTCTGTCAAAACAGTTTCTTTTATTCCACCTTTTGTTTTTACGTGATTGTGGACGGCAGTATATTTGACGCCACCAGCCTTCGTTTTTTCAATGTTTTTGAAGCTGTCAAAAGCCACCAATCCTGTTTTCTGATTTAAATTCCAAAAATCTACGGTGTCGCCTTTTACCTCAACATGTGTCCATGGATTCCAAATACCGTAATGATGATAATGGTCTTTGGGTTGGATCCAAGTGAGTAATTTTCCCGAAGGCGTGTTGACAGGATGCATAAAACCACTTCTTCCATAGGCTGGGCTGACACCTTCTGGAGGATTCATAAATTCATATTGATAACCCAATATTTCTTGATTACCGTCCAGGATTTGCAAACGCCCGTCCTTTTTCTGATAGGATAATTGGGTGGACTGGCAAATGACCGATTGGCCAGGCAAAACCAAGCCTAAAACAACAGTCAGTGCAATCGATAGTCTTTTGATGTGCATTTTATGTGGATTTGAATGATTCAATAAAACAATGATATCAAAAAGTAAGGAGTATATTGTATGAGTGAGCCTATTTCACAAAAATTTAAAAGATGATCCGCCATTTAAACAACTTCATATTGAGAAGAAAATGATTGTTCCTGGAGTCTTTTAACTTTAAATTTCTATTTTTGTGGCCCAAGGCAAAAAGCTCTCAAAGCATTGCCGCATTTTTGAAAAATCAAATAATAATTATCAGGAGATGAGCGATACTAAAAAAATCATTTACACCATCACAGATGAAGCACCTGCGTTGGCAACTTATTCTTTTCTTCCCATCATTGAAGCTTTTACTTCAGTGGCTGGAGTGGAAGTAGAAACAAGAGACATATCGCTGGCAGCACGCATTTTGGCGGCTTTCCCAGATTATTTAAAACCAGACCAAGTCGCCAATGATAATTTATCAGAATTGGGCCAATTGTGTTTGACTCCTGAAGCCAATATCATCAAGTTACCAAACATCAGTGCATCTGTTCCACAACTCAATGCAGCCATCAAAGAATTGCAAGGCAAAGGATATGCCATCCCTGACTTTATGGAAGAACCTAAAACAGATGCAGAAAAAGATGCAGTTGCCAGATATAAGAAAATTTTGGGTAGTGCCGTGAATCCTGTCATCAGAGAAGGTAACTCAGACAGACGCGCGCCAAAGTCAGTCAAAGAATACGCACGTCAAAACCCACACAGAATGGGATCTTGGTCACCTGATTCTAAAACGCATGTAGCTACCATGGGTGCTGGAGATTTCCAGGCCAATGAAAAATCTGTGACAATTGCACAGCCTACAAAAATCAAAATTGTTTTAGAAGGAAAAGATGGGTCTACTTCAGTTTTGAAAGACAGTTTTGGACTTTTGGCGGGTGAAGTCATCGATGGCACCAAAATGGAAAAAGAGGCACTTCGCCAGTTTTTGGATAAAGAAATATTGAGCGCCAAAGAACAAGGGGTTTTGTTTTCTTTACATATGAAGGCTACGATGATGAAGGTTTCTGACCCCATCATTTTCGGAATAGCTGTCAAAGAATTCTTCAAACCCGTTTTTGAGAAATTTGGCAAAGAACTGGACTCAGTGGGTGTGGATGTTAAAAACGGATTTGGCGATGTTTTGGCCAAAATAAAAGAACTTCCTGCGGATACTTATGCAGCCATCCAAGCAGAGATAGCAAGTTGTTATGAAAATGGACCAGCCCTTGCAATGGTTAATTCAGACAAAGGAATTACCAATCTCCACGTGCCAAGTGATGTAATCATCGACGCTTCAATGCCAGCTATGATCAGAGAAGGCGGTAAAATGTGGGACAAAGCAGGTAAAACACAAGATACAAAGGCGGTCATTCCAGATAGCAGTTATGCTGGAATCTACCAGGCAACGATAGATTTTTGTAAAGCTCACGGTGCTTTTGATCCAAAAACCATGGGAAGCGTGCCCAATGTTGGTTTGATGGCCCAAAAAGCAGAAGAATACGGTTCACATGACAAAACTTTCGAAATCAAAAAAGCTGGAGTTGTCAATGTGGTGGATGAAAACGGTAATATTTTAATTTCCCATGAAGTTGCAGAAGGCGATATCTGGAGAATGTGTCAAGTAAAAGATGCACCGATCCAAGATTGGGTAAAATTGGCCGTCAATAGAGCAAAAGCTTCTCAAACTCCGATCGTTTTCTGGTTGGATGAAAAAAGAGCTCACGATGCAGAACTCATCAAAAAAGTAAATGCTTACTTACCGACATTTGACCTGACTGGCGTTGAATATTACATCATGTCTCCAACAGAAGCGACCAAGTTTTCATTGGAAAGAATCAAAGAAGGCAAGGATACCATCTCAGTGACGGGTAATGTTTTGAGAGACTACAATACAGACTTATTCCCTATTTTGGAATTGGGTACGAGTGCAAAAATGTTGTCCATCGTTCCTTTGATGAATGGTGGTGGATTGTTTGAAACGGGTGCTGGTGGATCAGCTCCAAAACACGTACAACAATTGGTTGAGGAGAATCACTTGAGGTGGGACTCATTAGGAGAATTTCTCGCCTTGGCCGTTTCTTTAGAACATTTGTCCAGTACTTTTGGAAATGCAGTTGCTGGAGTTTTGGGCGAAACCCTTGACGAAGCTACAGGCAAATACCTCAATGAAGACAAATCTCCTTCCAGAAGCGCAGGTGAAATCGACAACAGAGGCAGTCATTTCTATGTTGCTATGTATTGGGCGAGAGCACTTGCCAATCAAACAAAAGACGCAAATCTGGCCAAAATTTTCACCCCAATTGCAGAAGCTTTGGAATCAAAAGAAGCTGTAATCAACGAAGAACTTTTGGCTGTACAGGGCAAACCTGCTGACATTGGTGGATATTACGCTCCAAATTTTGCTGTGGTAAGTCATGTGATGAGGCCGAGTGCGACGCTCAATGGCATCATTGACAGTATTGGGAAGTAGCTGAGAGCCTCGAGTTGCGAGCCTCGAGCTACGAGCTTTGAGATTTTTTTTTTGCTGTTGACAGAGGACTGATTGCTGATTGCAATTCTCGCATTTTGGGTAGTGGTGTTATTAATATTTTTGTGAAGCCGAGTTTCACTAGAGGTTATTTATATTGAACCATTTCTGGGTTCATGCCCCGCTATTTATTTTTCCGGTTTCCGATCTCCGTCCTCCGATTTCCGATTTCCGATTAGCTCTTCCGATTGACCATACCGATCTCCGATTTGATTTAGCTAGCTCTAAGCTTCACATTTAGACCTAATTTCACTAATTTTTCATTTATTTTTACTCAGTCTTGCTACGTATCTGAGCGAAGACCATTTTTGATCAACCAGATTTCTGTATTTATGGTCATTAAAAACAAAGTTGGGATCGATAGGCTGTGTGCTTTCGCTATTCCATGAGGTAAAATGATCGGTATAGTATCTTCTGAGATCCTCTCTGATGGCATTAAATTGTGTTTCATTTATCCTGAGCACATAAAGCTTTTCTTCATAATAATTGATGATCAAGGATCGCAGAGAATCATCTTTGATCAATTGAAAATTCTCTTGTTTTAGCTCTTCATATTTAGCCAGCGAAACAGGGATGAAAAAAATATATTGAAAGCCAGCAGCAGCAAAATCCAAACTGTCACGACTTCCAGACTCACGATTAAGATATTTCACAAGATAAGACATTTGGTCTGACCAATATTCTGCTGCATCAATATTACCGTGAAGATCTGTGCTATCAAATTGTAAAACCTCACTGTATTCTTTGAGAAAAAGGTCTTCTTTATTGTTTTCCTTCCGGGTTTCATTCCAGTTATTCAATAAAAAAGCCAATAAAATTCCACAAGCAGTAATCAAGATTTCCCTGATAAAATAAGGCAATTTGAAGTTTTTCAAATAAGTTGACAATCGTTTAATTCCGAACATATATATAATGCTATTATTTAGTACCACCTTGGCATAAACCCAAATGATGTATAACTTAAAATTCTGTAGACAAAGCTAATCGATCTGGGAATGATTTATAGAATATGATAACATTCTACCATTTATTCCAATAATTATTTGCAATATTTTCACCACATTACCCCACCATCCCATTTATAAAAGTCTCTACAAAATCAGTAATCCGCTTCAGAATCCGGTCTCCCAATTTCTTGCGCTGCAACAAGCTAGGCTTTTCTCCTTCCACCAATTCCAACACCTCATCTCTAAGTGGCTCCCTTTCTGCAAAAAGGTAATCTTCTATCAGTTTTTCTGTTTTTTCAGCAGATAGATTTTCTTCAGCGACCAGCTTTTCGAAGGCATTTGTTGATGGATAGTCTAGAAAGTTTCCAGGTTATTGCAAATGATTTCTTAGACAACACACTCGAACAAATATTCAAATACTTTGGTGATTTAGATCCTCCAAAAAATGAAAAATTGCTAAATTTGTTTGTCAACAGTTCTGGAAATCTCAGAAAGGTGTTGATGGGCCACTTCAAAGGGAGTGGTGACGATCTTGGGCGAAAGCTTTGGGGGGATCTTGAGGTTGGGGGTGGGGAATTTGTTGATTTTCCAGGAGGAATGAGGATGAAGGGGTAAAGTTATGATGAGGTTGTGAAGATTTTGCAAAAGTCAATGTTTGATTGAAATAATTCCAAAATTCAATATTGATGAAAAACTTGAGGGATCTACGACTAAATTAAGGACAGAGTATATTTGCAAGTGAATTGGGATTTAACTTATTTGCAGCCAAACAGGTTGAACCTAAATGAATAGCAAATACAAGAACTTACTAAAATAAAAGCAAAAATGAATTTTGTTGAATCAATTGATAACCTTTACTTGGCATTATACGAATTTTTATGGGTAAAAGGTTTCACAACTAAGAAAAAAAGCCATACAGCAGAACGATCAGAGTCATTCGGAAAATCTTCTATATATTTCGACAACCACAATATTTTTTTTTCTACTTATAGCTTTATCTGTAAATTACGAATAAGACACAATACTATTCAAGAAATTAGAGGTAAGATAAACGATTTTCAAAAATTAGAAGACAGTGAAACTATCCTTACAGTTTTACATCTTATTTGATTCAAATAGGAAGGGAGGATCTGAGTTATGAATTAGAAAGGTGATGGAGAAGATATTGGTCATTTTATCAAATTTTCAGATCAAGCGAGTGTTCAAAAATGGTTGACTAACTTTAAGACTGTTATGAACGAAGTAGGTTTTTCTTTTTTTAATAGTTTCAAAACAGATGCAGATTTTGACAAATGGTTTAATGAACCAGTTTTACACGGGACTTATGACTTTAAAAAAGGATTACTTTGGAATGATTC
>JADKBO010000031.1 GCA_016715105.1 Saprospiraceae bacterium
TCTCTTGCAAGTGATTGTGATGATATTTAAAATATTTATCAATTCAAAAGTTGGATTAATTTTTTAGTTACTGGGAAGATTTCTATTTTTGCGCTCCAAACTTAATAATTTAATGGGAAGAGCATTTGAATACCGCAGAGCCGCCAAAGAAAAGAGATGGGGGAATATGTCCAGAATTTTCCCAAAACTGGGAAGACAAATAACCATAGCCGCAAAGGAAGGTGGTCCCGATCCAACTATGAATCCAAAATTGCGATTGGCCATCAACATGGCTAAAGCCAATAATATGCCCAAGGACAACGTCGAAGCTGCTATAAAAAGGGCTGAAGGAAAGGATTCTGATGATTTGGTCATGGTCAATTATGAAGGTAAA
The DNA here is from genome assembly GCA_016715105.1 of Saprospiraceae bacterium. GTDB lineage: Bacteria > Bacteroidota > Bacteroidia > Chitinophagales > Saprospiraceae > JADKBO01. The sequence goes on from JADKBO010000031.1 coordinate 374, forward strand.
GGAGCACATGGTATTCAGGTTGTACTGGAATGTGCCACCGATAATCCAACAAGAACCGTGGCAAATGTAAAATCATATTTTAATAAAGCAGGTGGTACGCTTGTTCCCACCGGTTCTTTGGAATTTTTGTTTGACCGCAAAACTGTTGTTGAATTTCAAAGACCAACCGGTTTAGATTTAGAAGAATTTCAATTGGAAATGATTGATTTTGGTCTAGACGAATTGGAAGAAGATGGCGATACGCTATATGCATATGGCGACTACTCTCAATTTGGTACCTTGGTGAAAGCTTTTGAAGAAAAAGGTATTGAAGTAGCAAGTGCTAAATTGGAAAGAATCCCAAATGCTCCACAAGAATTTTCTGAAGATCAAATGGCTGACATTCAAAAAATGCTGGATAAAATGGAGGATGATGAGGACATCCAGGAAATTTATACCAATATGGCCTAGATTTAGTGTTTTATGAAATGTTAAACTGAAATTAGCCATATTTATACCGTTGCTCATTTCATAAAATCACTTTGTTACACATTGCAAATCAACAGTTTGCGATCTTACAAAAGCAACGCATCTATGTTAGTGAGGTTTTAGTTATTTTTGATGGTATATGTTTTTTTGTCTGGGCCAATACCCTTTAATACCAATTTTTCCCAGTGTTTTGGTAAAACTGATTGGAATTGTTTGATCCCATCATCTGTAATTTCAAGGCCACCAAAACCCATGAGCACCGCTTGCAAAACTCCTCCGGCACCTGTTGCAAAATATGGGTTAGTTCCGCCCTTGGTTTCTGCAATGACATTAAAAGGTGGAAGTAAATTGGGTTGAAAAGCTTCTAAGAAAAATTTATACGCTTTCGTTTGATCACCTAGTCGAGCATATAATAAGCTAAAAACAGATTGAGTCATAGCAGGAGTACCTTCATCAGGAACTCTGGTGGAGTAATAGTCAAGGTCTTTCAAAATTTGTGCAGGCTCAGAAACAATTTTTAAAGGATATGACAAAAGATTAACATCAGCTTGTTTAATGGGTTCTCCCTTATAGGAATCATGTTCTCTTGTAACCCCATTTTCCATTTATAAATAGGAATGTTGGCTGCAACCAATGCCCAATCTTTATTGGCAGGAATTTTCAAGATTTTCGCAGCCTTGGCTGCAAACTGTAGATTTGTAATTGCAGCAGCATTTGTAAAAGCATTGTTATTAACATTTTCTGCCCATTCATCAGCAGCCACTACGTTGTTAATTTCATATTGTTTGGGGCCTTTTCGTTCTACCCTACTTGCCCAAAAGTCAGCTGTTTGCTCTAGTAAAGGCCAACCCTTTTCTTTCAACCAAGTGGTATCTTTTGAAACGGTAAAATAATTCCAGGCGGCGATACCAACACAGGCGGTTATGTGATGTTCAAATGGTCCGCTCAATGCCCAAACAGGGGTTTCTTCTGCTCCGCTATCTGCACTTTCCCAAGGAAACATAGCTCCTCTGTAACCTTTGGTAAAGGCATTTTTCTTCGCCATTTCCAACCTATCAAATCTATAATTGATCAAAGGTTTTGCCAATTCGCTATTCATAACCAACAACGCTGGAAACATCCACAATTCTGTGTCCCAAAATACATGCCCATTGTAACCCAAACCCGAAAGGCCCATCGGAGAAATGCTGTAAGGGCTTTCAGCTCTGACAAACGAATATAGGTGATAGAGCATTGATCTGACCTCTTTCTGGGCCACTTTATCTCCATATATTTCTATGTCAGATTCCCATAGTTTATTCCATGCAAGATTGTGTTTAAGCACCAACCTTTCTGCTCCTTCCAATTTTGCAATGATGGTCAAACGCTCAGCTTCATTGAGCGGGTCACTGTGATGAGCAGAAGTAATTGAAGAACCGACAATCGAAAATTCATATTGCTCGCCTGCTTTGATCTTTTTGCTGAATTTCATCAAATGCATGGCATTATCCCACATTTCATGTATAATTCTAGGCTCATTACCATGTAATTCTTTGAATATGAACGAATTACTCGCACACATATCGAGTTTACAAGTCGGACTTTTGGCTGAAGACGTCAATAAACTGATGGTAGTGTGGGGTCTGTCAATTTCATTATAATAATTCTGTACATCACGTAATGCATCTGGAGCTTCCATTTTACTGGCAGCAGAAATTTCAATATCCGAAAGCGCTTCAATAGAAATATTCATTAAAACTGTAAAAGGCATGTTTCGCAAAGCGTAATAAGTATATGATATTTTGGCTTTATTTCCGTGTTTGAAGGTGGTAGTAAATGAACCATTTCGCATATCCAAACTTTGATTCAATTCTTGAATATTGGTCTTCTGAATTTGAGATCCATCAATGGCTATTTGTGCATTTAAAAGATTGAAACTTTTGAGAAAATTACTTACCCTACCCCTGCCATAAAGGTCATATGCACCAGCTAAAACTACTTCTTTGACTTCAAATGGATTAGGTGAAGAGATCAAACCGATCATACCATTGGCCGCAGTGATGCCATAATATGGTTGGGAATCAACAGGGGCTGCCGAGATCAACCATTCATTTTGGGCATTGATGACAATGGGTAAGACCAACATTAAAATCAAAAAATTACAAAAATTATTTTTCACAATATATTTTTTAAAAGATTGAAATAGAGGATATTATACAGATCCAAGCTCCACATATTCTGTTGGAATCTGGATATTGAAATGATGGTCCAAATCATTTTTGATGATGTCTAACATGTAATTGGCACTGATTTTCCCCAAGCCAAAACCAGAATGATAAATGTGGGAGATTTTGGGATAAAGAAAATAAGGGGTTTTGCCATCACTGATTGCAATCAAGGAGATGTTTTCAGGAATTTTATAGCCTTGAGAACTTAAAAAATAATAGGTTTCCACCAGAATCTCGTCAGACATACAAAATATGGCATCATATGCTCGTTTTGCAAAGATATCAGTCAAAGTAGGAACTACAGAGGAAGCACTTTTGAACGTAATAAAGTCATGTTTTGGTTGATCAGGAGACTCATAAATAGCTCTTTGAAATCCCAATATTCTTGATTTTGTAATTTCTAAATTTTCATTTCCAAAAATGCCAAGTATATTTTTTCTTCCCCTTTGAATGAGTTTTTGGGTAGCTGTATACGAAGCATTTATGTCATCAATTTTGATGGTTGTAAAATCTTCATTAGGCAGAGTTTTGTCAATCAAAAGTGTTGGAATTCCTGTCTTCCTGAGAATCTCTAGATGGCTTAAATCATTGGTTTCATTTGAAAGCATGATCAAGACGCCATCAACAGACATATTTAAGCTATACTTAGCCATTTCTGCCTCTTTGGCCAATGAATTATTGGTTTGAAGTATAACAACGGAATAATCAGCAGCATCAAAAGTCTGGATAATGCCATTGATTAAATCTGGAGAAAAAAAGGCATTGATCTCGGGAATGATTAATGCAATACTTTTAGATTCATGTGTTCTCATGAATTTCGCATGCAAGTCAACAGAATAATTCATGGACTCTGCCAAAGCAGTGACCCTATTTTTGGTTTCTGAACTGATATCAGGATGATCAGAAAGAGCTCGTGAAACGGTAGATATGGAAAGATTTAGCATTTTGGCCAAATCCTTGATGGTAATGCGCTTCTTCATGCTCACAAATGTATAAAATCCTAGAAAACAAAATTAAAAATTTGCAAAACTGAAAAAATCTAACCTAATAAAAGGAGCTTTTTTACGATAAATCAGACATAAAATTGGCAAATAGCCAAAGCCAAAAAAGTTTAAATTGATAATTGTAAAAAGTACGCTTAGTGTCAGAATAACACCAATATTCAACTTTTTATCAACAGCAAACATTCTCGCAATCGTTTGCGACGATTTTTTTTTGGTTTTAATTAACATTAAACTATATAATTGTCTCAGCAAGTAGAAAGTCATAGTTATTGTATTTTTTACAATACAAATTTTTCAGATCACATTTTTTATAGAATGAAATTCTGTTTGCTTCAATATTATATGTAAATAAAAGTATAAAGAAATTCATTGTTAATCAAATCAATTTAAAGCCGTATTATGAAGGTATTTACTAAAAATCTTTTATTAATGGTTTTTGTTTTGCTGAGCTCTTTTACAGTAGTTAACTCGCAAACTGTTTCAGGAGTTGTCACAGATTCAAAAACTGGAGATCCAATCATCGGAGCCAATATTCTCATCAAAGGTACTTCTACAGGTACCATAACTGATTTGGACGGAGGCTATTCTATCGACGCCCAAGAAGGGCAAACATTGGTTATTTCATACATTGGATTCAACAATCAAGAAGTGGTCGTTGGATCTAGCTCAACTATTGATATTTCACTTGTTGAAGGTGAAGTTTTGGATGAAGTTGTTGTAGTTGGCTATGGTACTGTGAAGAAAAAAGATGCTACAGGAGCGGTTGCTTCTATCGGAACCAGAGACTTTCAAAAAGGAATTGTGATTTCTTCTGAGCAATTGATGCAAGGAAGGGTTGCTGGTGTGCAGATTGCTCAAAACAGTGGTGAACCAGGTGGTGGAATTTCTGTGCGCATCAGAGGTACTTCCTCAGTTTATGGAGCTAATCAACCACTTATTGTAATTGATGGTGTGCCCATAAGTGGAGAGGAGACTTCATCGGGAAACAACGCTTCTGGAGTTGGAAGACAACCTGCTAAAAATCCATTAAACTTTTTGAATCCAAGTGATATTGAAACTTTCGATATCTTGAAGGATGCCTCTGCAACAGCTATTTATGGATCAAGAGGTGCAAATGGTGTAATTCTCATCACCACAAAAAGAGGAAAAGGTAAAGGGTCTGTTGATTACAACTATTCTCTTGGTGTGAGCAACATTACAAAGAAATATGATTTATTGAATGCTTCAGAATACGTAGCAGCTGGCGGTCAGAACACAGGATTTGATACAGATTGGCAAAATGAATTATTCAGAACAGGTATAACAAATCAACACAACCTTTCTTTTGGAGGTGGTGATGCGAATAGCAATTATAGATTTTCTGCTGGGTATTTCAAACAAAATGGTATTGTACTCAATTCTGCATTAGAAAGATATTCCGCAGGTTTTAATGGCACTAAATCATTCTTGAGTGATAAAGTTAAAATTTCGACCTTCATTAATCTTTCTAATACCAAAGACAAAAACGTACCTATTTCTGAAAACATTGGATTTACAGGAGATTTAATGGGAAACATCTTGAAATTCAATCCTACCAACCCAGTTTTTGATGAAAAAGATGCGGATGGTGATGGAGATAAAACAGAGTATTTTCAACCAGGTATTACTGAAGTTAACCCACTTGCATTTGTCAACTTATCAAAAGATAATACAAATACCTTAAGGGCTTTAGGAAATTTACAAGCTGAAATTACGATTACTGATGGTTTAAAGTTCAGATCCATCGTGGGTACAGACAGAGCTTTGTCAAATAGAAAAGCGGCTTACTCCAAAGATTTGATTACTGAGGCAAATGCTGGTTTGGGAAGAGCTTATTTCAGCGATATTGATATATCAAACAACATTTGGGAAAACTATTTCACTTATGATAAATCCGCAGGAAATATCACGTTCGGTGGTTTACTAGGATATTCTTATCAATCTTTTGACAATAAACAAAAGAGATCTGCTGCTGCAAGATACAGTACTAGTGACTTAGATGTGATGATCAACAACCTAGGAGATGCAGACATTTCTGTTTTGAACAACTCAAGCAATGAGTTCAATGAAATTCAGTCATATTTTGGAAGAATCAACGTTGGGTTTAGTGATAAATACATGATCACTGCAACATTAAGAACTGACGGCTCAACAAGATTTGGTGGTGAAAATCAATATGGTTTTTTCCCATCTTTTGCGGCTAAATGGAAGTTAATCGAAGAAAGTTTTATCAATAAAGATGTTTTCTCTGATTTGGGATTGAGAATTGGTTATGGTGTAACAGGAAACCAATCAATTCCTCACAACTTATACGCAGCAAGGACAAGATTTGGTGATAACAACATCAATACAGACGCAACAAAAGTTGAAGGTGGTGGAGCTAATAACGTTACTTTTAATAACCCAGGACTTAAATGGGAATCAACAGCAGCACTTAACGTAGGTTTGGATTTTGGATTTATGAACGGTGCATTAAGAGGTAGTGTTGAATTTTATGACAAACATACCAAGGATTTATTGTTCTTAGTATCTTCTGCACAACCTGCAACAACTCCATTTACTTGGAAAAACTTGAATACTGATATTCAAAACAGAGGAGTTGAATTGACATTGATTTATGATGTTGCAAATTCTTCTTCATTTAGTTGGGACATTCAAGCAAACACTGCATACAATAAAAATATTGTAAAGAACTTGGATGGTGTATACGATACAGGTGAGATCAACGGTCAAGGTTTGACAGGGGCTTTTGCTCAAAGATTGGCAGAAGGTCAACCATTATTTGCTTATTTCTTGAGAGAGTTTGAAGGATACGACGCTGAAGGTAATTCTATTTATCCAAACGGTGACTTTCAACAATTTTTGGACGGTAAAAGTCCACTGCCTACAGTCACAGCCGGTTTGACCAATAATTTCAAATTTGGCAAATTGGATGCAAGTATATTTTTCAATGGTGTTTTTGGAAACTACATATATTCAAATACTAGAAATGCATTCTTTACAAAAGGCTCGTTTGCCAATGGAAGAAACGTAACCAAAGATGTGGTGACAAGTGCCGAAGGTCCATTGAACGCACCTGATGTTTCCACCAGATTTTTAGAAAAAGGAAATTTCATAAGGTTACAAAACTTAAATCTTGGATACCAGATTCCATTAAAATCAACCAAAAACATTACTAGCTTGAGGGTTTTCATTTCAGGTCAAAATTTGATGACATTTACAAAATATAGTGGTCAAGATCCTGAAGTAAGTACCAATAAATCAATCAATGGTATACCATCTTTTGGCATTGACTATACTGCATATCCACGAGCTAGAACTTGGACTGTAGGTGGAAATATTTCATTTTAATTATCAAAAATATATTCAGAAATGAGACACATAAAAAAAATATTTGCAATTGGAGTTACAGCAAGTTTATTGTTGACTTCTGCTTGTACAGATTTAGTTAATGAAGAGCGAGACTCAATTGTGCTTCCGGTAACAACAGATGGATTTGCTAAAGTAAATGTTCCATCATTTTTAGAGGCTGCGTATAAAGACCTTTCTGCTTATACAGACCAAAATAACATATATGCATTGGGACAACACACATCTGCTGAGATGATACCTCCAACTAGAGGTGTTGACTGGGGAGATAATGGAGTTTGGCGTACGTTGGATGCTCACACTTGGGATGCAACCCACTCTGCTGTATTAAATGCATGGAATCAACTCAACCAAAGAGCTTACCGTTGCAATGAAATTCTTGCTTCAGATGCGAATCCACAACAAGCCGCAGAAGCTAAATTCCTACGAGCCTTAAACATGCATTTGGTAATGGACTATTTCGGACAAGTTCCTTTTAGAGAAGTTACCCAAGGTGTAGATGACCTACCAAATATCCTAAGCAGATCAGAAGCATTTGACTTTATTGTGAAGGATTTGACTGAGGCTATTCCGCAGTTACCTTCTAAAGGTCCTAGCACATCAAACACCGTCGCTACTAAAGCTGCAGCGAACTTTTTATTGGCTAAATTATTCCTCAATAGTGCGGTTTATAAATCAGCTAATCCTGCAGGTCCTTATACATTTGCAAATGCAGATTTGGATAAAGTCATTACTTATGTGAATGCTATTGAAGCAGAAGGTTATAAATTGGAGGACAATTACTTTGACAACTTTAAAGCCAGTGCAAAAAGGGAAATTATTTTTAGTGCGATTGAAGGATCTCCACAAAACAGATGGTTCATGACCTTGCATTATGGCCAAAACCCTTCTGGATGGAATGGTTTCACTACGCTTGCTGATTTTTATGACACCTTTGATCCAAAAGATTCCAGGTTTGGAGTGCCTGCAGCAAAAAATGGTACAACTTATTCAGGAATTGGATATGGTTTCCTTTTTGGTCAACAATTTGATGACAATGGAAAGCAAATAATTGACAGTAGAACACAAAAACCTTTATCGTTTACTAAAGACGTGCCTCTTGCTGGCGCGGCTACTGATAAGGGAATCAGAGTAATCAAATACCACCCAGCTACTGCTGATAAATACATTTTGATGAGATTTGGTGAAGCAGTATTGATGAAAGCTGAGGCACAATTGCGTTCTGGCAAAGCCGCAGATGCATTGGCAACCATCAACAGCTTAAGGGCGAAGAGAGGAGTTGCAGCCCTTGGTGCACTTGATGCAGAAGCAATGTTTAAAGAAATTGGTTTTGAAAAATACTGGGAAGGTGATAAGAGAACTGTTGAAGTAAGATTTGGCAAGTTTGTGAATGGTACTGGATCAACAATTGATGATGAACATACCGTTTTGTTCCCAATTCCCGCTCAAGCTTTGGTATCCAATCCAAACTTGCAGCAGAACACAGGTTACTAATATTTATGCTATTTAACATAGTGGGGGGGATTAATTCCCCCTTTTTTTTTCACTTGAAATTGAGGTAACTTAGATCAAGTCATTTTAGCCATAAAATTCTTCACTTTTAATCACTCATTGCATACTTTCGCTCTAATAGTTTCAACTGTTAGTCCGTAAATGAGTATTGATTGGTAAAAAATCTTCTTTTATGGGCTGAAATTATTGACCTAAATTCTTTCAAATAAAGATGATCTAAATCTTCAAGCCATATGCGATTTATAATCTTTTTTTGGTCAATTTGTTTTTTCCTTTCTTGTACTGACTCCATTGATAAGAAACTTTCATCCTTAAATGATGGAGAGGCTTATGCATATTTTGAGGTCAATGGTAAATCATTTTATAATGACACTACCCTATTTAAGGGATCAGTTTTCAAATCCGAAGAAAGTTTTACCATCCATTTATTTGGAAATGACCAGAGCAATGTGATGGCCTCTTTGGCTCTCCCGAAAGATCAAAATCAAAAATTCGAAGTAAAAATCGGTGCGAAAAATCAACTCGAATCTGATCTCATGTTTGGTAAAATCTCACAAGAAATACAAGGAACTGGCATAGGATATATCATCACTGAAGGAACTGCAACCATAAGCAAATTCAATAAAAACGAAATTGCTATCACATTCAAAGGAAAATGTACCAACATTAAACATTTTGATGATAAAACTAGGCGAGAAAATCTCAGTGGTTTTTTAGTCTTTAAAACACCGGACATTAAAGAATAAGTATGAATATTTCTATCCACTTACAACAACTCAAACGCTTTTTATGGATGCTTTTGGCTTCCACGACCTTCTTTGCATGTAGCAATGGACAAGAGGAAGAGACGGCGGGAGTAGCCCAATTTGAATTGATGAGTGAAGAACATACCCAAATAGGATTTAAAAATGACATTAAAAATACGGAAGACTTCAACATATTCAATTATCGCAATTTTTATAATGGAGGAGGTGTAGGAATAGGAGACATCAATAATGATGGCTTAGCAGACATCTATTTTACTGCCAATATGAGTTCCAATAAGTTATACCTCAACAAAGGAAATTTTGTCTTTGAAGACATCACCGAAAGCGCAGGAGTTGCTTGCGCAGAAAATTGGTCAACTGGAGTAGTTATGGTTGATATCAACAATGATCACTTTCTGGATATTTATGTTTGCAATGCTGGATTGAATGAGACCCGAACTGGAGGTCAAAAAAATAAACTTTACATCAATAATCGGGATAATACATTCACAGAAAAATCTGAGGAATATCAATTGGACGACGCTGGATACACCACCCATGCCGCATTTTTTGATTATGATAAAGATGGAGATTTGGATGTGTATTTATTAAACAACAGTTTTATACCTGTAAATACGCTCAATTACAGTAATAAGCGGGAAATGAGGGCAGAAGATTGGCCAGTCAAAGATTTCTTGAAAGGCGGAGGAGATAAATTATTAAGGAATGACAATGGAATTTTTAATGATGTAAGTGAAAAATCCGGCATATTTGGTAGTCTCATTGGTTTTGGTCTGGGCGTAAACATCAGTGATGTAAACAACGATGGCTATGAAGACATTTATGTTTCAAATGATTTTTTTGAAAAAGACTATCTATACATCAACCAAAAAGATGGCAGTTTTAAGGAAGAACTCGAGACCAGAATAAAACACATCAGCATGTCGTCCATGGGTGCTGATATTGCAGATATTAATAATGATGGTTTGGTTGAAATATTTACGACAGATATGTTACCCATCAGCGATAAAAGATTGAAAACAACTTCTTCATACGACAACGTTGATTTACAAGCTTTGAGGCGCAAACAAGGATTTTATGATCAGTATATGCAAAACAATTTGCAATACAATACAGGAGATGGTACATTTTGCGAAATCGCTCAATACTCCAAAGTGGCAGCATCCGATTGGTCATGGGGTGCACTCATTTTTGATGCAGACAACGATGGTTTGAATGATATTTATGTTTGTAATGGCATTTATAATGACGTGATTGACCAAGATTTTATTGATTTTTTTGCCAATGAAATCAGCCAAAAGATGGCTATGAGTGGTGAGAAATCCAAAATTGATGAAATCATCAAACAAATGCCCTCCAATCCTATTGAAAATAATTTTTTCCACAATGATGGAAATTTGCAATTCAGTGACAGCGGTAAATCATTTGGATTTAAAGAGAAAAGTTTTTCGAATGGCGCTGCTTATGGAGATCTTGACAATGATGGAGACTTGGATATGGTTGTCAATAATGTAAACCAAGCTGCATTTATTTATCGGAACCAAAGCCAAAAAGAAAGTCATCATTTACAGATTGTACTCAAAGGAGATGAAAAAAACACGTTTGCAATTGGTGCTCAAGTAAATGCATATACTTCATCGGGTATTTTAAAAAGAGAATTAATGCCCAGCAGAGGCTTCCAAAGCAGCGTCGATTATAAACTAACTTTTGGTCTGGGCAACGAGGATTATATTGACTCTCTGAGTATTTTATGGCCAAACGGCCAACTACAATGGGTCAAAAACATACCAGTTGACACGTTACTTTCATTTGCCTTTACCGCGGGTTCAGAAGAATCAATCATTTCAAGCGATCAAATAAATACCTCCAAACCCTGGTTTAATCAATTGCCATCCCCTTTCCTTGCACACAAAGAAAATGAATTCATTGACTTTTATTACGAACCAAATATTCCATTTAAATATTCCAGGCAAGGACCTGCATTAGCTATAGGAGACATTGACGGAGATGGTCATGAAGATATTTTTATGGGTGGAGCAAAAGGTCAGGTTGGTCAACTTTACCTGTACGATGAATCGATTGGCAATTTCACACTCAAACCAGAAAAGGCATTCGAAAGATTCATAGCATTCGAAGATGTAGCAGCTACTTTTTTTGATGCAGATGATGATGGTGATAGAGATCTGATCGTACTCTCTGGAGGGAATGAATCTTTACCATCAGAACTAGAAATTCTACCCAGGCTTTTCTTCAATGATGGAAAGGGCAATTTCACCATTGGCAAGTTTCCTAAAACAACCTCCAATTTATCCATTGCTTTACCAATAGATGTTGATTCAGATGGCGATCTGGATTTGTTTTTGGGCGGTGGAAATGTGACTCGAACTTTTGGACAAACTCCCGAAAGTTATTTGATGCTCAACCAGAAAGGGGTTTTTACAAAAGCAAATGCTGAATCCATGGGAAACCTCCAATTTGTTGGAAATGTGCAAGATGCAGTTTGGGAAGATCTTGACAAGGACGGAAAAAATGAATTGCTCGTTGTAGGGCATTGGTTTGCACCCACCCTATTTAAATTCGAAGCAGGTAAATTTGAATTACAAACGAATAAAATATTTGAAAATAAAAAGGTTGGTACAATGCTGTCACGGCTGATGATATTGATCACGATGGAGACATGGATTTGCTTTTCGGCAATCTAGGAAGTAATTTCAATCTAATTCCTGATGCACAAAATCCTGTCAAATTATTTGTCAGTGACTTTGATGACAACGGAAGTCAAGATAATGTTCTGACCAAAACCATTGATGGGAAAGACAAGCCAGTCTTTTTAAAAAGAGAAGTCACTTCTCAATTAACTTTTCTAAAAAAGGAGAATCTGCAACACTCAAGTTTTGCTGAAAAATCAATTCAAGAGCTAATTTCCAAAGAGAAAATAAATAAAAGCATCGTCAAAGAACTAAATGAACCTAGATCTTTTGCTGCGATCAATGATGGAAAAGGTGGGTTCACTATTGTCTATTTTGACGCCATGGCACAATGGTCATGTATCAATGATTTTCTGGTGAATGATTTCGATGGAGATGGTAAAAAAGAGATATTGACTGTTGGTAATTTCCATCATTTTTCTTCAAATTTTACAAAACTAGATGGAAATTCAGGCTTGATCATGAAATATAATGGCAAGAGCTTTTTTGCTCAAACCACAGCAAAGTTTGGCTATCATTATCAAGGAGAAGCCAGAAAACTTGCATTGGTAAAACACAAAGAACATCCTGTGGTGATCACAGCCATCAATAATGACGTCGCCCTCATTCATAAAACCAATTTATATGAATAAGGCGATATTCATTCTTTTGCTTGTTTTCTTTTGTTTGTCTTGTAAAGATCAACCAGAGAAAGGCACATCTGAGCTAAAAACGAAAGCTGTCTTTGAATTGCTGGATTTCGCTCAAACGGGCATTGACTTCAATAATGTACTGAATCCCACCAACGAACGCAACATTTTTAGCTATATGTATTATTACAATGGTGGAGGTGTGGTGACTGCAGATCTCAATAATGATGGCTTGGATGATGTGGTGTTTACTGCCAATGAAGGCGAAAGTAAATTGTATATTAACAAAGGAAAATTGGCATTTCAAGATATCAGTAATTTATCAAACTTTGTTTTTGATGGGTTCTCTACCGGTATCAATGTCATCGATATCAATAATGATGGGCTTAAAGACATTTACATCTGTCAAGTAAATTTCGAGCCCATTTTCAAAGGGATCAATAAATTATTTGTTTGTTCGGAAATTGACTCAAGCGGTATTCCGCATTATGTGGAATCTGCCGCTGTGTATGGTCTGAATTTTCAAGGATTTTCTACACAATCTGCTTTTGCGGATTTTGACATGGACGGAGATTTGGATTTATTTCTCCTTAATCACAGCATTCATAAAAATGGCACATTTGGAGAAAGATCCAGAAACATTGGGAAATATCATCCAACTTCTGGAGATCGTCTGTTTAGAAATGACGGGAAAAAATTTGTAGACATCACTCAAAAATCAGGCATACACAGCAGTGCACTAGGTTATGGATTAGGGGTAAAAATCAGTGATCTCAATTTAGATGGATTACCAGATATTTATGTGGGAAATGACTTCCATGAAAACGATTATTTGTACATCAATCAAGGCAATTGTGTATTCAAAGATATGGTCGATTCTTCTTTGATGCACACTTCCAGGTTTACAATGGGTGTTGACATTGCCGATATCAACAACGATTTGCAACCAGATATTTTTAGCCTGGACATGTTGCCTGCTGACTATGAAATGCTCAAGAGATCAGAAGGTGAAGATCCTTATAACATCTATCAATTCAAATTGAAACAAGGTTACAACCATCAATATTCCAGAAATAATTTACAGCTCAATAGGGGTAACGGATTATTTTCTGAAGTAGGTCAATTGGCTGGTGTGCATGCTTCAGATTGGTCATGGGGCACCATCATCCAAGACTTTGACAATGATGGACAAAGGGATATTTTCATCACCAATGGAATCCCAAGGAGGATGAACGACATCGATTATATTGACTTTATTGTTGACGATGTTTTACAAGAAAAAATTGAGCGGAAGGAATTTGACGAATCTGATTTGACAGTGCTTCAAAAACTTCCAGAAATAAAAATCCCCAATGTTTTATTTCTCCAAGGTGAAAATTTAAAATTTAACAACGCTGCCTCTGCGATTAAATCAGATAAGGGAACTTTCTCAAATGGGTTGGCTTATGCGGATTTTGACAAAGATGGAGATTTAGAAATTGTGACAAACAACATCAATGATGGTGTATCTTTTTATAAAAATTTGTCGGTAGAAAACGGGCAAAAATCATTGAATAAAGTGGTGCTTAAAGGACCAGCTTCAAACCCTGAAGCAATTGGAAGTAAAATCATTGCTTTTACCAAAGGACGGGTCAGTATAACGGAGAATTTCAAAGAGTCTGGATATTTATCAGCATCGCACATCGACAATTATATTTCCACGATTGACAATCAAAAACCGGATTCTTTGTGGGTAATTTGGTTTGATGGTACGATTACCAAAGTGAATACTGTAGCAGAAAACAACAATTCTATTCAGTATGAAAAATCACTCAGTCGATTTGACTTTTCTTTACTGAATAAACTTTGTGAAAATCCCCCACTCGACTTGAAAGTAGAAAATTTTCCATATAGCCATGAGGAGAATCCATTTGTAGAATTTGATCGGGAATTTTTGATGCCTATGATGACTTCAACAGAAGGCCCCGCAATGAGTGTTTATCATGATGCTGCTTTAAAAATAGATTATATTTATTTGGGGAATGCTCGGTTTAAAAAACCAAAATTGCTGACTTGGAATGGTGTTTCGATGCAAGATGTGACTCCAGATTGCATGACCAATGATAGTCTTTTCGAAGATGTTTGTGCTGAGTTTTTTGACGCCAATAAAGATGGTAGAATGGACTTAGTAGTTTGTTCGGGTGGAAGTGAATTTTACACAACTTCTGAATTTAACACGCCACGATTATATCTCAATCTGAAAGATGGTTGGGTAAAGGCAAAAACTGCGTTTGATCCTAGTTTGCAAATCAATGCCTCAGACATTATGGTGGAAGATGTCAATGAGGATGGTTTTGAAGATTTGATTGTTTTTGGTCGAAATCTTCCATGGCAATATGGACTTGATGCACCAAGCAAAATATTGATCAACTCAAAAAACAATGTTTTTAAAGACGAGTCAAAGTCTTATTTGAACAGTGAACAAGCTGTAGGAATGGTCACTGATGCAGAGCTAGGCGATCTGGATGGCGACGGTGATCGAGACATAGTTGTTGCCACAGAATGGAATGGATTGAAAATCTGGACTAAAGAAGGAAAGAGATATACCGTTTCAGAAATGTCGATTCCAAAAGGACTTTATCATTGTGTAAAATTGGAAGACATCGACGGAGATGGTGATTTAGACATCTTTGTTGGTAATCTGGGTTTGAATAGTAAATGGCATGCTGATTCAACTTTTGCTTTAAATATGTATGTGGATGATTTTGATCAAAATGGAAAATCAGAACAAATCATCTCACTTTATGATAATGGCCGCGAAGTTCCTTTTGCGACGATGAAAGAACTCGTAAAACAAATGCCCTCACTGAAAAAGAAATTTATTTATGCCAGTGATTTCTCTAAATTGACATTGAATGACATTTGGTCAAAAGAGGCCCTGAGCAAATCAAAAATTTACCGTATTTCAAAGTTGGAATCAGGAATTTATGAAAACAAAAAGAATGAATTTGTATATCATGCATTGCCAGTAGAAGCGCAATTTAGCAAAGTGATGGATGCAATTTTTGTGGATGTTGATGGTGACGAAAAAAAAGACATCATACTCGGCAGTAATTATTATGAAATGAATGCTCAAATAGGCAGAATGGATGCTGACCCTGGTACTGTTTTGATGAATAAAGGAAATTGGAATTTCGAAGCTAAAACATTTAATACCAATCAATTACGAGGACAAATCAGGCAATTTAAATGGCTCAATGGTAATGTGTGGATTGCAAAAAACAATGGCAAATTATCTAGAATAGAAATTGAAGGAAATAAGGGAATAATAAACAATATGAAATAATAGAAGTAATGGGACAACACGCCAATGATATTTTTATATCGCGCACTTCACCAAATCAGAAATGCATGCACAGACCAGGGAATACTTGCTGGAACAATTGATGCTGACAATTATCGAAGAATTTGGGCTAGAGATGGGATCGTTGGCGGTTTAGCAGGAATTCTTAGTGGCGATAAAATCATCATTGAAGGGCTCGGTAATACACTTTCTACCTTATGGAAAGCCCGTGATCAAAAACTTGGTACCATACCGAGTAATGTTGATCCAAGCGGCGAACAGGTAAGTTTCGGTTCATTGGTTGGACGAGTAGATGCCACAACCTGGTTTCTGGTCGGTGCTGCCCAATACATTATACAATCCAATGATCTTTCAGGATTAGAATTTTTACAAAAAGATATCAAAAAAGAATTTCAATTATTAAGAGCTTGGGAATTCAATGGCAAACATCTGATTTACACACCCATGAGCGGTAATTGGGCAGATGAATATCCATATCACGGATATTTGTTGTACGACAATTTATTGTATTTCTGGGCGACTAGCCTTTGGGGCGAATTATTGAATGATCACGAATTGAAGCTCAAAGCGCATAACATCAAAACTGCTATTTTAATCAATTTCTGGATGACACCTGATTTGCTTTCTAAGGCATACCACAAAGGTTTGTATGAAAGAAATCTGGAAGATCAACCGCCTTATTTCATCAGTGGTTTTCACCCGGGCGGTATTTTCAAAAGATTTGATGCAGCAGGAAATGCCCTTGCTTTAATGTTGGGTTTTTTCTCCAAAGACCAATTATCCTTATTCCAAAAGTTCCTCACTGAGCTTTGGACAATTGAGGAATTCTCAGGTTTCATTCCTGCTTTTTGGCCCATTATTGATCAACATGATGAAGATTGGCCAGCCATCGCTCATAATTATAATTACCAATTCAAAAATCAACCACACCACTTCCACAATGGGGGTATTTGGCCCGTATGGATGGGACTTACCGCTCTTGGATTGAGAATGAATGGTTTAACTGCAGAAGCAGATACAATAAAAGAGAGATATGAAGCTTTTCTGATTGCTGAAGATTTCGCATTTTCAGAATATATTGATTCCCAATCATTTACAGGCAAAGGTCAAAAGCCCTTGACCTATTCAGCTTCAGGATTTGTTTTCTGTAGCTCCAATCATTTTTCTAACCTTATAACCAAGTAATCAAATGATAGGAGATCACATAGAATTAAAGGCGGAATACTTAAACTTAGCAAATCAGGTTTTGGCTAAAATATCAGATAATATTGGAGCAAAACCCTTTGCAATTTCCATATCTGGGGAAAGTGGTTCTGGTAAATCAACCTTGGCTGTGGCTTTGGCAGAACTACTAGATAGAGCAAACCAACCTAATATCATTCTCCACATGGATGATTATTTTAAATTACCTCCTTTGTCAAACCATAAAAATCGAGAAAAAAATCTCGAAAATGTTGGCCAACATGAAGTGTTTTTAGATTTATTGGACAACCACATTGAGTACATTAAATTCAATAAATACAATCAACTCATCAAACCACTCTCTGATTATGCAAGTGACGAAATCAGAGAAGAAGTGGTAAAAATCAATCAAAATTCAGTAATCATCGTAGAAGGAACCTATACAACCTTGCTCCAAAATATAGATATAAAAATATTTATTGACAGAGATTACAAAAGCACATTAGAAAATAGAAAGAAAAGGGCAAGAGATCCCATAACTCCATTTGTTGAAAAAGTACTAGCCATAGAACACGTAATCATCAGTAGACACAAAACACTTTCTGACATCATTATAGATCAAAACTATCAAATTAAAAACACTTAATCACTTCATTTTCAATCAGATATAAGTCCAACATAAAGCCATGAATTTCAAACCTAAAATGACATTTTCCCAAATCATCAACATGAACGTTGGCTTTTTGGGAATCCAATACAGTTTTGGCCTACAACAAAGTGCTGTAAACCCCATTTATGACATGTTGGGAGCAAGCCCCGACGAAATTCCTATTTTGAATCTCGCGGGGCCACTTACAGGTTTGATCATTCAGCCCATCATCGGAGCCTTGAGTGATAAAACATGGAGTGATAAGTGGGGAAGAAGAAAACCTTACTTTCTGATTGGCGCCATTCTTTGTAGCATTACATTGCTCATTTATCCTTTTTCGTCTTCACTATGGATGGCGGCTGGACTCTTGTGGATTTTGGATGCTGGAAATAATACTGCCATGGAACCCTACAGAGCTTTCATAGCTGACAATTTGGATGCAAAGCAGCAAGGATTAGGATTTCAGGCCCAGAGTTTTTTCACAGGTTTGGGGCAGACCTTGGCAAATCTTTCTTTGTTTATATTCCCTTTAATGTTTACTGGCTATTTAGGCAAATTACCGACTTGGGTTTATGCTTCATTTTTTCTAGGAGCCTTTTGTTCGATCACAAGCATTCTTTGGAGTTTAAAAACCACCAAAGAAATTCCACCTGACGCCGCGGAATTGGAAAGGATCAGAAATGCCAATCATGGATTTTTATCACCATTTGTAGAAATTTTTGGAGCAATAAAAGATATGCCAAAGGTCATGTGGCAACTTTCATTGGTATACCTTTTTCAATGGTATGCATTATTCTGTTATTGGCAAAACTCTTCAAAAAGTGTTGCTTTATCTGTGTGGAATGCTACTCCAGGGTCAGATCCACTCAGATATGAGGAAGCTGTAAGCTGGACAGGTCTCATCAACGGATGGTATAATATTGTCACATTCCTTACTGCCTTTTTGCTTGCAAAACTGGCTAGTCAACATTCACCAAAATGGGTTCATATAGTATGTTTGTTGCTAGCGGCGACTGGTTTCTTATTTTTTCCTTGGTTGAGCAATAAGTATTTATTGATAGTTGCAATCACAGGTTTTGGTATAGGCTGGGCTTCCATGATGGGTATACCTTATTTAATGGTTGTTTCAGAAATTCCTAAAGAAAGATATGGTGTTTACATGGGCATTATCAATATGATGATTGTGTTGCCAATGATTTTACAAAATGTGACTTTTGGTTATATCTTAGAACATTTCCTTCACAATGATTCCAGACTTGCCATCACATTTGCAGGAGTATTGTTGATTCTAGCAGCTATTGCGACAGCTTTGATATCCGTAAAAAAAGGAGATAAAGTAAACACCATTTTACCTACTTCACATTAATAGTCGTGCATTAACCCATTGTACCTTTGATAACTCCTCCATCCATGCTGATCGTTTGACCAGTGATGAATTTGCTATGTGGCGAAAGGATCCACGCCACCATACTTGCTAAATCGCGAGCATCTCCCAAGAAGCCCACTTTTACTTCTTTGGTAATCAACAATTTGGCTTCCTTTTCACTGATATCCAGATTGGTAGCTTTGTTTTTGACCAATCGATCGATGGCTGGAGTATCGTGATAACCAGGTGCAATGACATTGGCTGTAATACCTTTGCTTGCCACTTCTTGCGAAAGTGTTTTCACCATTCCTACCACTGCAAGCCTCATGGAATTACTCAAAACAAGATTTTCAAGCGGTTGTTTTACAGTTGAACTTTCCATGTAAACCAGTCTACCATAATTTTGGTCTAAAAAAATGTCAAGGGCTTCTTTAGTAATTTTTATTTTCCACCTCAAAAGTGACTCATACGCTTTATCCCAATCCGTAATTTCTGTATCCAGAAAAGACATGGCTGGCGGGCCACCTGCATTAATCACTATTCCTTCTAGACTTCTCCCTGCTATTTTTCTAAATATTTCAGATATGACTGCATCAGTAGATATATCTCCTGCGACTACTTCTACCCTATTGCCATACAAATCACCCAAATGATCGAGTGCCTTTTCTCCCCTTGCATTGACAATTAATTGTGCGCCTTCTTGTAACAAAGTTTCTACAATTGCCAAACCAAAACCACTGGTACCTCCTGTTACAACAAAGAGTTTATCCTCTATTTGTAGATCCATCTTTACAACATTTTATCCAGGAAAAACAGCACCTCTTTTTCAACAGAAGCATATTCACCATCTGCGAAAAACTGTTTTTTAATTGTCGCGATCAACTCCATTTTTTGATCAATCGTTGGAAAATAAACTCCTTTGTAAGAAATAATGGTTTGTAGAGCCTGAAAATCACTCATTCCGATAAAGCTTGCATAAATCTCATCGTATGTCTTTTGATCAACTCTGGATTGAATTGCTGCCTTTTCTTCCTCAGAATAGTCTATGTCTACGTGAGAGACATATAGTAATAAGAAACATACAAATTCTTCATAATTCCAATTAAGTTCTATCATAGATTTAAAGATAAGGTCATAAATGTAAATGGCGAAGGAAAGCTACACAAATTTTAAGAAAGCAGCTAATGCCAAAAGATACATGAGACTACTTCATGCTATTTATGTTATTAATCTAATTTCTAAAATGAAAACGAAAACTTATTTAGTATAAACGATCCTCTGCAAAATGGAATTTCATATAACAAAATAAGTAATTTATTTCGCAAATAAAAGACAAAATTCTTTACAGTAACATAGATCTTAATAATTGAAAAGTTCTACATCTTGAATACAACAAGATTAATAGATTAATTAAGATAAGGCAATCAAAAATAAATCGGATAGTCTAAAAGATCAAACCCATTTTGAGAGAAAGCTTATTTGGATTTTTTGAATGATAAAATATACGATCAATATTAACAATATCTTTTTCCAGGAATTTATCCATATGAATGCCAATATTAAATCTTTTATGAATACTCAAATTCAATCCGCAAAAAGCAACTTTGTTCTTATAGGTAAAAAATTCCTCAGCACCATTATTTATTTCAACTAAATTCCCCTTTAATCTCCCATATCCTAAATTGATAAAAGGTACAATTTTCTTTTTAAATGGCAACAAATAAATGTTAGCACCCAAATAGATACCCTTAGATTTTAATCTATTTGTATAATCCAAATAAACATAATCTTGAGATCTGTCAATTTGCAAATTACAAAATAAGGAAAATTGTTTAATAATCTTTAACTCATATAATGCACCTATAGAATACCCAAAATGTCGAGTTTGGGTAAAAAATAAATTATTTCTCTTAGCATGTGTGAAAGCTGAATAAAACCCAAAGTAACTTCTAGAATGCTCCTTTTTCGCCATAACCGTGTCATTAGCAATGGTTTGGGAATAACCTTTATTTACAGAAATAAAAAAGCAAATAAATAAAAAACAAACTATTGTTATCCTCATGGTTTCTATAGATATTTAATTGCAATCATAATATATAACATCATAAGTATATATCAACTCCTTTCCATTGTTTGCAGTGCAGCGGGCTGAAATTGCTATGTTATTTTCATCATATCCATAAACTACATTTAAAACACTATACTTACTAGTGTCTTTGTCTTTATAGTAAAGAATTTTAGCTGGATTACCATCTGGACCATCATTAAAATTTTCAAATTCAAAACGTTGATTAAGAAAATTAATTTCCCACCCTAGAGATGCAAATACGTTCTTTTTTCCATCATAAATTTGATATTCATATTTCTCTAACAACTCTCCAAACTCATTGAATTTTGAAATTGATGAAATATTACCACGAAAATCCCTGGAAATCAAATAAATAATAAATGAAGTATTTTCATACAGAACAAAATTTGCATAATTAAAATCTCGTTTAACAAATTCTTTCAAATACTTATTTCCATTTATAATCTCATATTTTACACTTAATCTTTCATCTTTAAATAAAAAATATTCTTCTATAATTCCTATTTCTTTCGGTTTGCTCAATCCAGCAGTTCTTTGAGTTGATATAAGCTCTCCATTTCTATCATAAATAAAATCAAAATCATGCGAATAGTTAAATTTTGGACTTATCAGATTTATTTTACCAATTCTACATTGATTAGATTCATTTTTACTACAAGAACCCAATAATAGTATAGAAAATAAAATAATGGTGTATGCGGTATTTCTCATAAATAAAATTTCAATCGCACTTATAATATGTAAAATCTTCAATCCTTTCAGGAAGATCTATTCCTTCAATCATTCTTGTTATTTGAATTACCCTATCTTGATCGTCAATTTTGACAAGGAAATCAATATTTAAACTTTCTCCATTTTTATTTGTGACCGTTGCATGTTCTGGCATACCATCTGGATTTAGGTAAAAGTTCTCAAAATAATAATATGTTGTATTATAAACAGAAACATCAATAGGCCATCCTTTTGCAATATAAAATGGGTGTTTATGTCCTGAGAATTCGGAGTATTCAACATTATAAAAAAATATTTCATTTACATGAATATTTACCCTTTTTATGTTTCCATTTAAATCATAACAAATTTTTGTACTTATCTTTGAATTCGTTCTAGTGTCAAAATAATGTAGTGAATCAATTTTATTTTCAGATGAAAAAAAATTGATGCTATCTCTTTCAAACAAAACTTTATTTAAAATACCATTTGTGTAGAAAAATTTTTCAGCGCCATAAGATTCCAAATTTCCCATTTTGTACATCAGCGAAGCTTTATTTCCTATAAAGTTTATATCATAAATATACCCATCACCTCCTAACTTAACCTCTACATCATTAGGAGCGTTTAAAACAAATTTTCCACTTTTTTGAAAACAATTATTTGTTGGAGCAAGATCCTTATTGCAGGCTGATCCTAGCTGCCACTTTATATGGATCTGCTGCAGAATTTGGTCTTCTATCTTCCAAATATCCTTTCCATCCTTTTTGTGCTGCTACTATCGGAATTCTGATAGATGCACCTCTGTCTGAAAGACCATAACTGAAGTCATGGATTGAAGCAGTTTCGTGCTTTCCTGTCAATCTTAAGTGGTTATCAGCACCATATACTTCGATGTGTTCTTTTACAACTGGTCTGAATGATTCGCACACTTTATCAAAGATTGCTTTATCACCTGCCGTTCTTAGCAAAGTGTTTGAAAAGTTGGCGTGCATACCACTACCGTTCCAGTCCAATTCACCAAGTGGCTTACAGTGCCAATTGATGGCAACACCGTATGACTCACCAATTCTTTCCAAAAGGTATCTTGCGATCCAGATTTCATCACCAGCTTGTGCTGCACCTTTTGCGAAGATTTGAAATTCCCACTGACCAGCAGCAACTTCTGCATTGATACCTTCAACATTCAAACCTGCATCCAAACAAGCATCCAAATGTTCTTCAACAATTTCTCTTCCGAATGAATTGTAAGCACCTACGCTACAATAGTAAGGTCCTTGTGGTGCTGGATAACCATTTGCAGGGAAGCCCAAAGGTTTGTTAGTTTCTGGATCCCACAAGAAATATTCTTGCTCAAATCCAAACCAGAAATCATTGTCATCGTCGTCAATCAGTGCCCTTCCATTACTTGGATGTGGAGTACCATCTGAAGTCAATACCTCACATTACCAGATATGCACTATTTCTCTGAGGATCTGGCACACAATAAACTGGTTTCAAAATACAGTCTGATGATCCACCTGGTGCTTGATTGGTAGAAGAACCATCAAATGACCAGTTTTCTAAATCTGCTACCTTACCTGAAAAGTCAGATACGATTTTTGTTTTACTTCTTAGGCTTTGAGTTGGCTCGTAACCATCAAGCCAAATGTACTCGAGTTTAATTTTTGACATTGATTCCTAAATTTAATTTGTCTAACTACTGAAAAAAACTTCAATGCAAATGTAATAGCTCAAACTCGCAAAATGAATTGGTTTTTAAAAATACCTTGTTACTTCTAACAGCAGATAATTCTTCATAAACCACTGTTAGTCAATATTTTAAATCATATGCATATGTGATATTAAGAAGCATTTGCTGATCAAAACTTGTGAATTTTCACACTTATTATGCGATATTTTGAAGGTATTTTGCAAAAAAAGCCATTAAAATTGATCAATTGAGGGTTTCAAAGTAACCTGTGGACCTATTTTTCCGCACATTATCCCAGTCGTAACACACGCCATTCATACTTATATACACTCCATTTTGCTTGCATTGTACAAAGGCGAGCGCCGCTCCAAGATTAAAAAATCCGTCTGAAGAGTTTCCAAAAGCATAAGGTATCATAGCTCCAGTTATGACTATTGTTTTTTGAAGATCTAGACCTGCAAGATAAGTTGCAGTCTCTACCATGGTATCCGTCCCGTGTGTCACAATGATTTTATTGAGATCACATTCGCTGATTTGTTCACTCAAATAAACTCTATCTGCATCTTTCATATCCAAGCTATCGATCATCATCAGCGTTTTGACGTCGATGTCAATCACACATCTTCCACGTTGAAACATGTCTGGTAAATGGGTATTTTTAAAATATAACTTACCCGTTATAAAATCATAGTCTTTATCAAATGTCCCGCCCGTTACAAAAACTTGAATTTGGTCCATAAAATCGATTTTAGGTTCAAAAATAAAGGTATTACTACATTTACTAGCTTTATAAATAGGATATAAATCTTTATTTGAATGCCGAGGGCAATTAAATCATTATTTCACTAAAGTAACTGTACCAACTTTTTGGTAATTTTTGACTTGTGAGTCTAGGTCAAAGCTAGTAAAACTGAAATGATAAACGTAAACACCTATAGCGCATTCCTTTCCCTCGAAAGTGCCATTCCAGCCTTTATTCAAATCATTAGTAAAAAATATCAAATTACCCCAGCGATCGTATATCGTCAATTCACCATCAAAAACATCTTGGATAACTGGCAAGAAGAATCCATTTTGGGCATTGGATGGATTCAAAGAAATGACACTTGGAAAATAAACCAATGGCAAACAAACTTCCATGACTTCAACGCTATCTTGGTTGAAACATCCATTTTCACCAGCCACTTCCACCCAATAAATTCCTTGCTTTTCAACAATTAAATTTGCTTGTGTAGAACCGTCATTCCATTCATAACTTAAAAATTCACCGCCGTTCAAGGTGAGAAAGCTGTCTCGAGGACAAAATATTTTACTTTCATGGAGTCCTATATTCGGGAGGGGTAAAACTGTAACTTCAGTATATGCTGGGAAGGATTTACACCCAAAAAAGCTACTAACAACATTGTATGCCCCACCATTCTCCAATTTTAACTGATCAATCGTAGGATTTTGTTCGGTGCTTGTAAACAAAGCAGGACCAGTCCACAAATAACTGGCATCTGCAATATCACTGGCGGTGAGCGTTACAGACTCTTTTTCACACATTATTTGTGGTAGTGCAACATCCAGCAGTTTTCTTTTAGAAATCAGGATGTCTTTTTCAAATTCATTGATTTCGTCCAGACACTTATCTTCCAAAACGAGTTCGACATGATAGATTCCAGTATCCTGGTAAACTTTCTCAAAAGTATGCTCACTCGAACCCGTTCCATCGCCAAAGTCCCACAAGACATTGTATCTGAAAGAATCCAAATTTTCCCCAAAGTCGATTTCAGCGCCAGCACAGCCTCCATCAATGATTGGATTAGCTGAAATGTCTTTGTAGGACGCACCCCCACCATAAGCATAGGATTCTGCAAAACCAAAACCATAAGCGTATGCAATCACGCCACATCCTCGTGAGAATATTTGATGACTACCAGCACTCACCGTGACATTTATAAAAGCATACTTAGGATTACCAGCTACTTTCTGTGGTGTTCCAAAAGAAGTGATTGGTTTTCCATCCAATTGCACATAATCAATGTCTTCGGTCAACATGGTAATGCCTATATAATTCTCTACAATGGCTTGAAAAGAGGAATTGAAAAGCACGACAGAATCCCTGGTCTGCTCAATACTATTCAAAACCAACATGGCTGGATCCCCATTATCATTATTGGAAGAACAACTTCTACCTGGAAAGAATTTACCCACTAAAATGGGTTTATCTGCGTGTATGTAATATGCCTCAGACGCGTTAAACTCGTATGATTGTCCTCTGTTTATGGTCACTTGACTACTCTGGCTTCCATCAATTTGCAACAAGGTGTTGTCTTGAGAAGCAATGATTCTGATGACTTCATAGCGAAGTTTTGTTGGTGTGGTAATGTATTTTTTACCCCAAGTGTTTAATGGGGGCATCATTTCCAAGAGGTTATCCCAATTGGGGCAACCTTGAGGAATTTCAGTCCAGGCATTTCCAGACAACACGGCTACTTTTTTATCAGATTTGATGTAAGTCCCCGTCAAATCAGCTGTTAATTCCGCTTGTAATAAATAGGTCTCTCCTTGATTGAGGGTGATGGAAATGGGTTGGCCAGCTCTTTTTCCTTGAAGGGTATTTGCAGAAGGAATAATGTCAACAACGGTTCCATCTTCTGTTCCCACGACAATACATTCAGACGGATAATACCTGCCCATATTATTGAATCCACGATAATTGAGGGTATAATATTCCATCCCAAGTGCTTCTATGGGTAAGACCAATGAAGCATCCGATCTGAGATTGGAATATTGATGTATGTAGACAGAGATGGGTAAATCACTTTCCACTTTTACTCCCAATTTCTGCACACTTTCCGAGCCAACATTTTCTGCATCAACTGGCAAGCGTATGATGGTGACGTCATTGGCAGCAACATTAAACCCACTCTGCCAATTAATTCCATCCATTTTTACGGTCCCACTGGTTGCGTATCGGGAAGTGATCATTACGACCATCGTATTTTGCTTGGAATCCACATGTTCCATAAAACTAAACCAAAACTCTTTACCTTCATTGGATTGGGCATTCAATGTCACACAAAAATGGATCAATAAAATTGCTAATATCCCAATCCTCATGGAATTGAATTTTTGTTTAGTGTTTGAGCAAAGGCATAGTCAGCAAGGAGGTAAATAATTGGATGGAGTCTTTTCTAAGAGACGAATTCAAATGTAATCAAATCTATGGTAATATGAAAAGGTGTAGTAAAATTCAAATAGAATTACAGTTTTGAAACTAAGAACAACTACCTTTGTTATGTTTTAAAGAAAAGTTTGAAGATGGCAAATATTTTATCTGATCTTTACCAAAAGGCATTAAATCAGGAGTTTTTAACGGCTGAAGAAGGCCTTTTTTTATTTGAAAATGCACCCACTACAGACTTAATTTATATCGCCGACCAATTGAGGTACGCGCATAAGCCAAAAAAGGAAGTTACATGGATCATTGATAGAAACAGCAACACCACCAATGTATGCATTGCCAATTGTAAATTTTGCAATTTCTATCGTAGACCCGGTCATGAAGAATCTTACATCACGAGTATCGACGAATATAAAGTCAAAATTGAGGAAATGTTTGAATTGGGAGGGGAGCAACTCTTATTACAAGGAGGTCACCATCCAGATTTAGGTCTTTCTTATTATGTGGATTTGTTTAAAGAGTTGAAACAATTATATCCCAATCTTAAATTGCATGCTTTGGGGCCGCCAGAAATCGCACACATCACCAAACTCGAAGGATCTACCCACATAGAAATATTACAAAAGTTAAAAGCTGCTGGATTGGATTCACTCCCTGGTGCTGGAGCAGAAATCCTGAATGACCGCGTAAGAAGATTGATTTCAAAAGGAAAATGTGGCTCGCAAGAATGGCTTGACATCATGAGGGCTGCTCATAAAGTAGGATTGACAACATCTGCTACCATGATGTTTGGTCACATTGAGACCAATTTGGAAAGGATGGAACACTTGGTAGACATCAGACAAGTGCAATCAGAAAAACCTGAAAATGCGGTTGGCTTTATTGCCTTTATACCTTGGCCATTTATGGATGAAGATACCATTTTACTCAAACTCAAACGTGCGAGAAATACGGTAACGGGTGATGAATACGTGAGAATGATTGCCATGAGTAGGATTATGTTGCCAAACATCGATAACATTCAAGCTTCATGGCTGACGGTAGGGAAGAAAATTGGACAACTTTGTTTGCATGCAGGTGCCAATGATTTTGGTTCCATCATGATTGAAGAAAATGTAGTTTCAGCAGCTGGTGCAGCATTCAGATTTACTGCTGGCGGTATACAAGAAGCGATCAAAGAGGCAGGATTTATACCACGCCTAAGGGATCAACAATACCAATACCGTACATTGCCGGAGAACATGCGCAATCAGGTATTGAATGCAGAAACGATGATTATTGATTGATCATGAAACACATTTTCGATTTAGATCAATTAAAAGAATCACAAAAATATATTTCCAAAAGATTTGGTAACCAAGCGCGGACTGCCATCATACTTGGTACAGGGCTAGGAGACATTACTGCGATTGTTGAAATTAAAAAAGCCATTTCATATAATGAAATCCCAAACTTCCCGATCAGCACCACAGAAAGTCATAAAGGAGAACTGATTCTAGGAAAAATTGGAGATCAAGAAGTTGTCATTGTTTCTGGGAGATTTCACATGTATGAAGGTTATTCTGCCGCTGAAAGTACTTACATCATCCATGTTTTACACTCGATAGGCATCCATAGATTACTGATTACCAATGCTGTAGGAGGCGTAAATCCACATTATGAAGAGGGAGATATTGTTTTGGTGACTGATCATATTAATTTCTTTCCTGAAAATCCCCTGAGGGGTAAAAATCATGCTGACTTAGGTCCTAAATTCCCCGACATGTCCGTTGCTTACGATCAAGCCTTGATCTCAAAAGCAGAATCTGCTGCAGACCAATTGGGTATTACCATAAAAAAAGGTGTATATTTTGGTTGGCCTGGACCAAGTCTTGAAACTCCTGCAGAATACAGGATGATACACATTGTTGGTGGCGATATAGTCGGAATGTCCACCGTACCAGAAGTGATTGTTGCAAGGTATTATGAAATGGAAGTGATCTGTTTTTCCATTGTCTCCAATGTATGTTTCCCAAAAAGTAAAATAAAATATACTACCGTTGCTGATGTAATCGCAGTAGTTACCGCTAGCGTACATAAGCTACAACCGCTCATCAAACATATGTTGGTCCATTGACCAGCTTAATCTTTGGTCATTACTACCCCACTAAAAGGTTGTAAATTTATATTTTCACCTTCTAAAGTATGTTCGCCCAATTCAAAATGGATTTTACGTTGACGATCTGTTTCTTTTAGATTTACTGATATCTTTTCAGCGCTTGGATTGATCAAAATTAGGACATCATCTTCTTCAATATTACGAATGAATGCCAATGCACCTTGACTTACGTATTCAGCAACAAAATCAATAGCGCCTTCACTCAAAACAATATTGGATTTACGCAGCGCAATTAAGTCTTTGTAATATTGATGTAACCCTTTATCAAATTGGGGTTTTTGCTTATAAGTATAGGAGGCAAACGGTGAATTGGTTTCTTCCACCATATCCATTTCTGGCCACCACAATGGTTTCCTATTATCAGGATCATCAGAACCCCACATACCCATTTCATCTCCATTCCAAACATGGGGTGAACCAATAAAAGTAAACTGATGCAGTAATAATGCCTTACCTCTTGCAAAAGCATCTTCACTTGGTAAGCCCGTGTAATAACCGGCGTAGTCCGTATTTTTTGCCTGGAATTTATATTTATTGGTGTTTGACATGGAAGTCCAAAATCTAGGACTATCGTGGGAAGCGTTCAAATTCATCATACTCCGTGCAGTATTCACTTTATAATTCTTCCACATTGCAACCGTTTGTTCACAATATTGAGCTAATGAAAGTGCATCATCTGATTGCCTGAAAAGAGATCTGGCTGGTTTATACCAATGGTAATGCATCACTGCATCAAAGACATCACCTTGCACCCATGCAATGGATCCATCAAATGATCCGGGAATTGTTTCCACCAACATTCTCCCACTGTATAAAACGATGGATTTACCGATCTTACGTATTTTCTGAAATCTCTCCAAAAACCCATTGGCACGTGTTCTGCAACATCAAGACGCATACCGTCTATTCCATCTTCCACATTTCCATCTCCATTGGGATCCATGTATTTTTTGCACACTGCGAAAATATGAGCTTTCACCGGATCCACCACGTTCCCTTCAAAAGATTGACCTTCAACCTTTTGAGATAATCTTATTTTTTTTAGCTCCGGTAAATGTTTGATTCCAAACCAACCGTCATATTGCAATTCGTCGCTGGTAGTATTAGGGTCATCAAAAGATTTGATTTCATACCAATCTTTGTACGGCGATTGTGCTTGTTTTTGTATCAAATCCTGAAAAGCCCAAAAAGCACGGCCTGTGTGATTGAATGAGAAGTCTAAAACAACCTTTATTCCATTTTCATGCATTTTTTTGACTACCTCAAAGAATAGTTTATCGGCATTTGTCATAACCCAGGTTTCAGGATTGGCTGGATCTTCACTTTGCATCAATTTCCAATCACCTTCCGGATCATTCCCAAAATTGATGTCTACATGATGATAATTTCGTACATCGTATTTGTGTAAACTCGGGGCATCATTGATGGGATTGAAATAAACCGCATTTATTCCTAAATCAACCAAGTATGGAATTTTATCCATAACACCTTGTAAATCACCGCCATACCTGCGCATTTGAACCGTAGTATAAAACTGAAGATCCGAAGATTGTTCCCAATCTTGCCTTTCGTACCAATTGGATGTCCAAGGACTCATTTTCCAATTTTCAGGTATTTTATCATCGAAAGTGGCTTGCATAAAAGCAGGCGTCGGGTCATTATTTGGATTGCCATTATGAAATCTTTCAACAAAAATTTGATACCAGATGGCTGATTCTGCCCATTTTGGGCTGTCCTCAAAAGCTGTTGTCTCCATGGTATTTATTTTATCTGTCTGCTTGCAACCCATTAATATCATGACCAAAAGACAGAAAGGGATGTGCAACTTTCTCATTGGTCTTCTTTTGGTATTAATTTCAATAATTCGTCATCACTTTTGTCCACATTATCCAGTAAAAATTTGGCGTCTTTTGCCAGTTGGTGACGTGGGTAATTTTTTATGAATTTTTCATAAGCAAGTTTAGCATTCACCTTGTCATTGTAACTTGTTTCCAAAATATACCCTTTCACAAAGAGGGCATCGGGCGCTTTCTCATACGTTGGAAACTGTTCTTCCAATGCGGTGTAGAGTGCTACACACTTTTCTATACTTCCCAATGTTCTTGCCATCTCTGCACCTTTCCAAAGGTAATCGGGTGAAGATGCATCTTTGGGATCCGCCATAGCCTTAGCCTCACAAAGATCTATGTATTTGATGGCCTCTTTTTCTTTCAAACCAGTAGAACCAGTCGCGTCAAAAGCAGCTTCACCAAATGATTTGATGAATTTATCCGCGTCCAATTTTCGATCAGCCTCATTCACTCTTTGAGCTTCTGGACTTTTATTAAATTGCTTAAATAACGCGTTATTGATGACAGAGGCCAACTCTGTTTTACCATCTTTTGCAAGCATGCCAGCCAACTCTTCCAAACGGGCTGGAGTTTCTTCAGAGCGGTAACAACACTTCAGTAATTGGGAGATAAAAGTTCTTTTTTCAGACATATACCCCAACTTTTCGCAAGTTTCTGCACCATATTGATAAAACAATTCTTGATCTTTAGCGGTCTTTTGTTCCTGAGCTTTGCGATAGATCGTCCCTATAAGTCCAACAATGTTCTGCTTTGAAGAGTCTTGCTTTAAAATTTCTTCCATCTTGATGACGTCGGCATCTACCATTTTAATCGGTTTATCACCACAGCTACTTAAGCAAAGTAAACCGACTATAAAAAAGAAAAATCTAATCATGTAATTTTTGAATTTTAATTTGATAGAACACAAATATAAGCCAGAAAGAAGCTTTCTAGTATTTTAAAAAAAATGAATCTTATTTTGAATGATTAAAGTACGATTTGTGTCAATTCCTTGGCGATTTCATTGCGCTCATTAAGCAATTGTTGCAATACTTTGATGTCAATCATTTTATCCTCATCTGTATTTTCGAGGATCATTTTTTTCCAATTCATTGATCTCTTTTTTCAATACCCGCAATCTGAATCTCAAGATAGATTCGTAACAGTCCTTTTTAAAATTCTCCTCAGGCATTTGTTGAGTTTGCAAAAAGATTCCCTTTTCTTCCCAATTTGCAAATGCATATTTAGATATACTGAGATCTACTGCGGTATCTCTAATATCAGCGTCTTCGTGATGAATAAAATCTTTAAAGGCTATTTTTTGGCCAGCTTTAAATTTTGAAATGGCAAATTCAAAAATCTTTTTGTAGGCTTTATTGGATAAAAAATCAATGTTTTCTTCAACAAAAGGAATGAGGTATTCATGTACAGTGA
Source organism: Saprospiraceae bacterium (assembly GCA_016715105.1). Classification (GTDB taxonomy): domain Bacteria; phylum Bacteroidota; class Bacteroidia; order Chitinophagales; family Saprospiraceae; genus JADKBO01. Next base: position 32,679 of record JADKBO010000031.1, read on the forward strand.
CATCACCATTTTTCTCCAACATCAGATCACAACTCGTTATCAGAATTCTCACAAGGTCCCGCTCTTGATGCTCATCATTTATTTTGGGCAGCGTCGTAGTTGGTACCATTTCAACCTGGCCATCCTCCGGATTTACAATGACTTCTGTGACAAAATTACTACGATCTTCTCGCAGCTTTTCTCTATGATATTGTTGTTGCTGTTCCTTTTTTAATTTCTGGAAGGTCTTTTTCTACTTCTGCAATGAGTATGGCTTCCTCAATTTCCATTTTGGAGGAAGTTTGTTTTACATACATTGCTCGTTTGATGGCATCAGGAATCAGTGCAATAGATGAAACAATGTCTCTTAAAACATGACTTCTTTTGATGGGATCATTTCCCGCTTCAGCTAATAATAAAGTTGTTTTAAAATCTATAAAGTCCTTGGCATTTTCATCCAAATACTTTGTGAAAGCATCTTGTCCCGATTTTTTGAAAAATGAATCTGGATCTTCATCTTTGGGTAATAAGACCAATCTCACATCCATATTTTCGGCCAATACCAAATCAAGTCCGCGCAAGGCAGCTTTTATACCTGCCGGGTCTCCATCGTAAATGATTTTGATGTTGTCTGTAAATCTTTTGATCAATCTGATTTGATCTACCGTAAAAGATGTTCCTGAAGAAGCAACGACATTCTCTACCCCACCCTGGTATAAAGTAAGCACGTCGGTATACCCTTCAACCACAATACACTCATCCGCTTTTCTGATGGCTGTTTTAGCAAAGTAAAAGCCATAGAGAATTTTCCGTTTATTATAAATCTCACTTTCAGGTGAATTGAGATACTTGGGTTGATTTTTGTCTTTGGAAAGCATTCTTCCCGCAAAAGCAACAATCTTTCCACTCAAATTATGGATTGGGAAAATCACACGAGACTTGAAAAAATCTGATTCATATTGAGTGGACAATCCCAATTTCTGGAGATGTTCCATATTGTATTGCTTCTCCAAGGCTAAACTAGTAAAGGCTTTGCCACTGCTCATCGCAAAACCAAGTTGCCATTGATCCAAAGTATGCTGTCGGAAACCTCTTTCTTTAAAATAACTTAATCCTACTGCCTTACCCTCGTCTGTCTCTAGCAAGTTTTTGGTGAAATGCTCTGCGGCAAAATTATTGACAATGTACAAAGCATCCGTGAGTTGCATTACTGCCCTGTCTTCGGGAGAAACTTCCTTTTCCTCTACAGTGATGTTGTATTTATTGGCCAGGTATTTGAGCGCTTCCGGATAACTCAAATGTTCATGCTCCATGATAAAACCTACGGAAGTTCCAGATTTGCCACAACCAAAACATTTGTAAATTCCTTTGGCGGGAGAAACGGTGAAAGACGGTGTCTTTTCATCGTGGAATGGACATAATCCCATCATGTTGACGCCTCTTCTCTTGAGGGTAACAAAATCCTCAATAACCTCTTCTACTCTGGCTGCAGAAAGAATATCGTCTATCGTCTTTGCTGGAATCAATACCTGGTCAGTTTAATTTTAGTGGATGACAAATTTACGCTTGTTATTGCAAGTAAAGCAACTTGTGGCAATAATTTGAAATTAAACTTCTTTTTGAAGCAAGTATTGCTGGACTAATGTGTCAAATTCTGGACCTTCATCAAATAATATTTCTACGGCAACTGGCAAAACGAAAATAGGAATTTCCAATTTCCTCAATAATTCATGATGTAAGGCGAGTCGTGTTGCATCCTTCTCTGTTGTAAGACAAATGGATTTACCTTTGGGAAGTGTATCAAAATAAGTTTTTGTCTGATTGATGTCAAACTCCGTAAAATAATGATGATCTTCATATTCCATCGTCGTTACCTCATTTTCAAACTTATCCAGGTGTTTCATCAAATAACTGGTATTGGCGATGGCACTGATAATCAATAAATGATGAATGTCCTCCAATTGTATTCGTATACTTGGGTCAAACATAGAATAAGGATCAAAATATTGATATGCTGAGAAGAAAACCCTTTGGTATTCGTAGGGTTTGATTTCATCTATCAACTTTTGTTTTTCTGCCAATGTTAATTGATCTGGGCATTTGGAAACGATGAGAATGTCTGCTCTTTCATAAGAAGCTCTTCTTTCTCTGAGCCTTCCTGCAGGCAATATAAAATCACGTGTAAAAGGAAGTTCATATTGGGTCAACATGATGTTGAGATCTGGGACAACTGATCTGTGTTGAAAAGCATCATCCAAAATAATGGTCTGTAACCTGGGATACTTTCTCATCATTTCAGGAATAGCCATCGACCTCGATTCACCTACTGCAACTACAATATCCTTGTATTTTCGAGCATACATCAATGGTTCATCCCCAACTTGATCTGCATTGTCCTGTTGATACACAAATTTGAATCCTTTGGTTTTACGATTGTAGCCACGACTCAGTGTTCCTACATCAATATAAGGCTTGAGTAATCGGATCAAGTATTCTACGTGTGGCGTTTTACCCGCACCGCCAATTGCCAAATTGCCTACACTGATCAATGGCACAGAAAATCTCGAGGATCTAGTGATCCCAGATTCATAAAGTAAATTACGAATTTCCATTATGAAACCATAAATCATTGCAAAAGGCAATAAGAGCACCCTAGCAAGCGGGTTGTTGATCATAGTGTCTTACTTCTGCTTTAATAGAGACTTGTATTCACCGTTATTTTTCAACAAGTTTATAGCGCTGACCACTTCCTCATCTCTTTTCAAATTCATTTTTGTTCTGCCTTTTTGGAAACCATATCTGGAAGCAATTTCCTTTTCCAATTCATGGATGATTTCTTGCTTATGACTGAGCATTTCTTGTTGCTTATAAGACTCAATCTTATTCTTGATATTATTCATTTCTGATTTGATATTCCCGGCAAGCGCATCATTACTGGCTGTAACACTCATCAGTGAATCAAGTTGAGCCTCTCCATCAATGGTGTATTTGAAATTATTTTTCTTTACAAAGTTTATGAAGTCATCAAACTCGGTGAAAGTAAATTTGTCAAGATCCAAAGAATCCTTTTGCTTTTTGATGAAATTGTTGCAATATTCAAAAATCAAACCCTTTTGGAGTAAGGCAAGTGTTACTGGTGAAAGAGTTGCTTTTGGAAGTTTTACATCCGGGGTAATTCCACCTCCATCTAAAACGATCCTTCCATTTCTGGTTTTAAATTTTGATCTTTTTGAATCTGGAATATTCATTGGTTCTCCGTTGGCATATTCAACACCCTGAATACATCTACCACTTGGAATGTAGTATTTTGAAATGGTCACTTTCACCCTGCTGTTGTACCCCACTTCATAGAAGTTTTGCACAAGACCTTTTCCGTATGACCTTTGACCCATGATCACAGCTCTGTCCATGTCTTGCAGCACTCCAGCAACGATTTCGCTTGCAGAAGCAGATTTGTCGTCCACCAATACGACAATAGGCATATCTAAATCTTCTGGTGTGCCCATGGTTTTATAAGCATAATCCTTTTCCTTTTGTTTGCCCTTGGTGTTAACAATTTCTTCGCCTTTCGGCAAAAATAAACTGCAGATCGCAATAGCCTCTCTCAAAAGACCCCCGCCATTGTGCCTCAAGTCAATGACCAAACCTTTCATTTGCTCATCTTCATCTTTAAGTTTTTTCAATGCCTTTGCGATATTGACCGAAGAATTCTCGGTAAATGTTGTTAAATTGATGTAACCATAACCATTGTCCACAAAGCCACTATAAGGCACATTGGAGATATTTACTTCGTCTCTTTTGATACGGAGTTCTTCGATTTTTGCATCGGTAGTGTGTTTTTGAACGGTTACATTGACTTCTGTTCCTGGAGCACCACGGACAATGGCATTGATTTCATCTACGGTTTTTCCTTTCACTGCGACTCCATTTACGTTGAGCAATTCATCTCCAGCTCTAAGGCCTGCTTCATGTGCAGGGCCTCCTGATAATGGTGCGGCTATGAATATTTTTCCGTCAATCGGCATAAAAGAGGTGCCAATGCCTTGAAACCGATCATCATCAGAAATGCGATAGCTTTGCACTTGAGACTCAGAAATATAATTTGTGTAAGGGTCCAATGAATTGAGCATGGCATCAATACCAATCTTCATCAAAGTACCTGGGTCAACCTCATCTACGTAATTGGTATTTACTTCCCTGAAAACATTGGCAAATAATTCCAAATTTTTGGCTATTTCAAACAATCGGTCGTTGGTGTAAACAGTTGCAGAAATACAACTCAAGCCTACTATCAACAATACCCACGGTTTCAAAATGTACTTTTTTAACATGTTCCTCATTTAGTCGTCAACTTATTAAACAAAATAACGATAAATGAAGCAATAAAGTGTAATATGAAGTATGGCAATAACATAAGTTTAGTATAAATCATAGAAAGCCTCCGTCAATTAAAGATGTTTATGGCATAAAATACATCAAAAACGAAGCCATTTGGGAAGTTCAAAAGTGACTTTCTTTTTTATACGCCTTTTTTAATAATTCCAAATAAAATTTGCAACCTTAACTTTTCAAGCAAAAGAATAATATATAGTACTGATCCTTAACTTTTTATCAAAATAAAATATTTCAAATACTTAACCAAAAATTAACCAGAAGTTTATATTTAACATATATAATAATATACCTTTGTTGCACCAAATAAATATGAAACAGAATAACATGATGAAGACAATTTTGACTGGTGTCCTATGCACCATTTTCTCCGTAATTTTTGGCCAAAGTGTGGTGATCAGTGAATTGTATACAGGAGGTGGTAGTGGTACATTCGTGTATACCAATGATTATGTGGAATTGTATAATCCTACAGCATCAGATATTATAATGTCGAATTGGACAATACAATATGCTTCAAACACTGGTTCATTTTCTGCCGGAAATACTTTCACCTATTCAGGTACAATAAAGGCTAAATCATATTTTTTAATTATTATGAGTGGTGCAAAAGATCCTGCACTTCCCACTGAAGACGCAAAAGGGGCACTCAACTTTGGAGGCACTTCAGGAAAAGTTGCGCTCGTAAACAATACTACCATTTTGAGCGGCACAAATCCCAGCTCTAGTTCCTATGTTGATTTTGTTGGATATGGTAGTGCAAATGGTTTTGAAGGTACAGCTTTAGCTTCTGTAACTGCCTTAGTTTCCGCAGAAAGAAAAGCATTTTCCACCTCAACTGCGTCTACCATGGCCATTGGAGGAGCCGATGAATTTGCTGGCAATGCCTATGATTCGAATAATAATTCGACAGATTTTGTGATCAGGACAACTCCTCAGCCACAAAACTCTTCAAGTCCCACAGAACCTGTAAATACCAATGGACCAAATTTGACTTTTAATCCATCATCCATACCTTTTGGAAATGTTATGACAGGATCTTCATCCCCTGAAATGTTTTACATCATTACCGGAGCAAATCTTACAGATGATGTAAATATAGCTCTTACTGGAAGTGAATACTCGATTTCAAAATCTTCTGCAACTGGTTTTGGAAATAGTTTGACATTTACACTTGCAGAACTTGCAAGTCCAGATACCGTTTTTGTTGTTTTTTCACCGACAAGCGATGGTAGTAAAATGGGAACAATTACCCACACTTCTACCGGAGTGCCGGGGTCTCCAACGGTTACTTTATCTGGAAACGGATTTACTCCTGGAAATTCCAATTTTACGTTTGATAATTGTACTTCTTCATTGCCAGATGGTTTTACTCAATTTTCCGTGACTGGCGCTCAAGTTTGGTCTTGTACCACATTTGGACGAAACCCAGCGGATCCTACCGGTGATCTTCCTAATGGCGTACAAATGAATGGTTTTGGAACTACACCAGTACAAAATGAAGATTGGTTGATAAGCCCGCCTATTTCTATTACGACGGATCTAAATTTATACCCTTTACTTTCATTTTGGTCAAGAAGTAGATTTGATGGAGATCCACTACAACTAAAGATTTCGACGTCTTATCCTGGTTCAGGCAACCCAACCAATAGCACTTGGACAGACGTAGATGGTTTGTTTCCAGCGGTCAATACCAATATTTGGACGCTCTCAGAATACATTGATTTATCAGCTTATAAGGGAATGACATTGCATCTTGCTTTCATTTACACTAGTACTACAGCAAGTGCCTCTCGCTGGACAGTGGATGATATCAAAATACAAAATTCAACCACTCCACCACCGCCGGTGATCAATGTAAATAAAGGTGCTATTCCTTTTGGGTTTATAACAGCGAATACTACCAAAGTTGATTCTATAAATTTATCAGCACTGAGATTGACAGGCGATGTAAATCTTTCTACTTCAGGAGTTTTTACAATTTCAACCGATAATATCAACTTTACAACCGCGCTCACTTTATTGCAAGCCAATGCGAACAATACCACGAGCAAAATTTATGTGAAATTTGCTCCAACATCCACCAATCAAAGTTACAGCGGTAGTTTATCAATCAGCAGTATGGGTATTACCACTTTACAAATAAGTTTGTCTGGAAATACGGTAGATCCTGCATCGACACTGGAAGTTGTAGCTTGGAATATAGAATTTTTTTCTGGAGCAGGGGGCCCAAGCAATGATGTTCTACAAGAGCAAAATGCATTGGCAGTGATGCAGAACTTAGACGCCGATTTATATGGTTGTCCGGAAATAGTTGACACGCTAGCCTTCAAAAATTTAGCTGAATCATTGGGCGACCCAGGAGAATTTGGATATTATATTTCCACCTATGCATCGGGTATTAGCAATACGAGTGCTCCAGACTATGGTATTGCACAAAAACTGGGTTTCATATATCGCAAATCGATGGTTTCACCCACAAGTTTTGCTCCTCTTTTTTATACCACAAATATGAGCGATACCTTATATAACTTCTGGGCCTCTGGCAGATTCCCATTGAAAATGGAAGCCATGGTCACGATCAATTCCATCACTTATCCAGTTTCTGTGATTCTTATTCACGCAAAAGCTCAAAATAGTGCAGATGCTTACAGTCGAAGAAAAAAAGCAGCAATCGCACTTAAGCAATATTTGGATTCAGTAAAGGTCAATCAGCGATTCATCATTATGGGCGACTACAATGACGACCTTGACCAAACAGTTGCTTCTTCAGGAGATGTTGATCCAAGTGATTTTCCAAATTCATCGTATAAAGTACTGGTTGATGATGTAGCTCAATATAAGGCACTTACATTACCACTAAGTCTCAATGGTGAAAAATCAACTGTGTCATTCAATGATGTGATAGACCATTTTGTCGTTTCCAATGAAATGAACTCCGATTATGTGGCGGGATCAGCGCAAATAATCAATAGTGTAGAAAGCCTTATTGCAAATTATGGAAGTACTACCTCGGATCACTACCCTGTCTTGACTAGGTTTGCATTTAGTAATCCTCCGCTTCCAGTTGAAATCATTGATCTTGGGGTGAGGAAAGAAAATGGTAGTGCAAATGTATCCTGGACTACCAAACATGAAGTCAATGCACATCATTTTGAAGTTTTAAAGTCATACGACGGTGGTAATTGGGTGAATTTAGGCCAAGTTTCTAGTACAGGCAATGCTTCAAGTCAAATAAATCGGTATGAATTTACTGATAAATCAACCTTGAAAGAAATTCAATATTATAGACTAAATCAAGTGGATAATGATGGAAGTAGCAAACTGACAGACATTGTAAGTTTGGAAGATTTGACAAGTTCAACTTTTGTGGAAGTATTTCCAAATCCAGTCAATGGCTTATTGACCATTCAATCAAAAGCGGACGCTCTGATCAACCTTAATATTTATAATAATACTGGAGCGATTATAGCTTCTTATCCTAAATTGGGAAAAAACACCGTTGAAGTAGATTTGTCTGACAAACCAGCAGGTATGTATTTTATTGAGGTGAGTTCAACTGCTATTTTGGAGGTAAAAAAGGTCTTAAAATTATAATGTCTAGCATTTTTTCACGTTAGGTTTTTATTTTTTTTATAAATAAGATAAAAAGTGAACCTATTCTTACGAATGGTATTGTATATATTTGTTTAAATAAAATAATGGCATGAAGCACTTTCTTGAAAAATATAGTTTTGGAGTCTGCAACTATCTTGGTGAAAAGATGGGAATTCACGCCTCAAGGGTTCGTTTATATTTTATTTATTTGTCGTTTGTAACAATGGGCTCTCCAATTGTTTTTTACCTTTTCACAGCTTTTTGGATCAATATCAAAAAATACTTGAGAGACGAACGAAAGATGACGGTTTGATTTACACCTCTTGTTAAATTACTTTTTTGTTGAATTTTTCCATGGTAAATTTTGGACCTACTGATGCGTAACTGAGAACAGCGTCAGCCGATGATTCTAGTATGAAAGGTAGATCTTTTAATTCAGCTTTATCCCATTTGCCAAGCACAAAATCAACTTGCTGACCTTTTCTAAACTCGCTGCCAATGCCAATTCTCAATCTGGCATAATCATTACCGCCCAAACTTAAATCAATGTCTTTCAGGCCATTATGACCACCATCAGAGCCTTTGGTTTTCAGCCTGAGCGTCCCAAAATCCAGGTTTAGATCATCTAAAACCACCAAAACGTTTTCTTTTTCGATCTTGTGTTTTTGCATCCAATAATTGACCGCTTTGCCGCTTCTGTTCATATAAGTCGTCGGCTTGATCAAGATGAGCGTCCTACCTTTGTGTTTGATTTCTGTGACACCTGCAAGGTTATCCAGATTCCAAGATGCTGAAAATTTTTGAGCAAGGGTGTCCAATACTTCAAAGCCAATATTATGTCTGGTGCCTGCATAATCAGGACCAATGTTGCCAAGACCTGCGATTAGATATTTCATAGGATCAATTACAATTGCTTCTTCACTCGAAAATAATTTCTTTATCCAAGACCACATGCAATTCTAGGCGTATGCCCTTGTGTTTTTATTTTCCATAAAGTTGATGAAGGCACGATTGACAACACGTACGCCACCAACAGTCGGATAGTCTCCAGAAAAATACCAATCACCAAGGTGGTTCGGACAAGCTTGATGCAGATTTTCTATGGTTTGATAAATGATTTCTACTTCGGGTCTGATGTATTCTGCCCGGACGATTTGCGCGACTTTTTCAGAAATGTCCTCATCGCTGTATAAATCATACAATGACTTCACATGATTGACCATATCCTCTACCGGTTTCAACTCCTCGAGTTTGCAACGCTCATAAACTTGTTGCAATAGTTCTTCTCTATTGTCCCTCTTCAAAAGTTCCAACAAGGCTTTGAATGCAACAAAGTCTTTCATTTTACTCATATCAATTCCGTAACAATCAGGATATCTTATCTGTGGAGCGGAGGATACAATGATGATTTTCTTGGGTTTTAAATGAGCTAAAATATATATAATACTATCTCTCAAGGTTGTACCCCTGACAATAGAGTCATCAATGAGCACAAGTGTGTCCAATTCATTTCTTACAATACCATAAGTAACATCGTATACGTGGGCCACCATTTCACTACGCACGCCATCGTCTGCAATAAATGTTCTTAATTTTTCATCTTTAATGGCTAGTTTTTCTGATCGAGGCCTCATTGCCAAAATTCCATCAATCGCCTCAGGTGTTGCATCAGCCCCAAGCTCTAATATTTGCTTCTTTTTCAATTCATTGCAGGCCGCATCCAATCCTTCCAACATGCCAAAGAAAGCTACTTCTGCAGTATTTGGGATAAAAGAGAATATGGTATTTTCAAAATCATAATTGATTGATTTCAAAATTTGTGGGACCACATTTGCTCCTAGTTGTTTCCTTTCCAAATAGATATCACGATCTGTTCCTTTGGAAAAATAAATTCTTTCAAAAGAACAAGACTTCCTTGGCAATTCTTCTTTTACTTGCACCTCTTCTACCAATCCATTTTTACGCATGATCAAAGCATGGCCTGGTTTGATCTCTCTGATTTGGTGGTGTCTCACATCAAAACAAGTTTGAATAGGCGGTCTCTCAGAAGCAACTACCGCAACTTCATCATCGACATAATAAAATGCTGGCCGTATTCCTGCAGGATCTCTCAAAACAAATGCATCACCATGACCAATCAAACCACCGATTACATATCCTCCGTCAAATTTGCGGCAGGCCCTGGTCAAAATGCGTTGCACATCCAATTGTTCAATGATGAATTTATTGATGGCAACGTTGCTATAACCTTCTTGTTTGTAAATATCAAAAATCCTTTGTACCTCGTCATCCAAAAAGTGCCCGATCTTTTCCATAACAGTAACGGTATCAGAAACCTCTTTAGGATATTGACCAAAAGACAAGAGCTCTTCAAAGAGCTCCTCAATATTTGTCATGTTGAAATTTCCCGCACAAACTAGATTTCTACTTATCCAGTTATTCTGACGTAAAAATGGATGCACAGATTCTATACTATTCCCACCAGAAGTTCCGTACCTCAAGTGGCCCATTAAAACTTCACCTGTGTATGGCTTATTGACCTTGAGCCAATCAATGTCTTCCATCTGATCCTGAGTCAAGTCAGTAAAATTGGCGTACACATCTTCAAAAAGATCTTTCAAATATGAACTACCAATACTTCTTTTCCTTGAAATATATCTAGTACCTGGATGCATGTCCAATTTGATGGTCGCAATTCCGGCTCCATCCTGACCCCTGTTGCGTTGTTTCTGCATCATCAGTTGCAGTTTATTCAACCCATAAAGCGCTGTGCCGTATTTTTCGAGATAAAATTCTAAAGGTTTCAGAAGTCTAATTACTGCTAGACCACATTCATGATTAATTTGATCACTCATTATTTAGATGTCAGGTACGGTATATTAAAGCACAAAGGTACATATTAGTTTATTCTTAATGATAAGTTTAACTTGAATAAAACAATTGTCGGTCCTAATTTCATATTTTCAACAGAATTTTAATATTGCCTCCTGAACCTAAATGACAAATATCAGTCTTTGGACCACCAATCAAAAGTAATTTTTGCCTACTTTATTTTTGTTTAATTATTCATTATCAATGAAATATAAAAAACGAAAATAAATATTTAATAAACGGTGTTGATTTAATAAACACTGTTTAGTATATTTGCATTGTTTATAAAAAGAAGCATGGGTATAGCAGAAAGGAAAGAGCGGGAAAAACAGGACATCAAAGACTTGATTTTATTGAAGGCAAAGGAGATTTTGATCAAAGAAGGTCAAGACGGTCTTTCCATCAGAAAACTTGCAACAGAAATTGAATACAGCCCAGCCACCATCTATCTATATTTCCAAGATAAAGACGAGATTTTATATCAGATGATGAATATGGGGTTTGAAAAAATGGCCCAGTCCATGACCCATGTTTATGCCTTGGAGGATCCACTGAAACGCATATATGAGATAGGCAGATTGTACATTGAATTTGGTCTTCACGAATGGGAATGGTATCATTTGATGTTTAATTCGGCAAGTCCTATGAATCACATTGAGCGCTGCAAAGCAGAATGGGGACCTGGAATTGCCATGTATGATTACTTGGCTGCTTGTTGCCAAGAGGCCTTTTTACAGCAAGGAAAAACGGACAGAGATCCTAAAATTGCCGCCCTTCATCTTTGGAGCGCTGCCCATGGCTTGGTGACACTAGCTGTGACCAATCGATTTTGTGTAGTGGAGGATCATGCTCATCAAGAAGCTGTAAGGAATCACCTCATCGAGGACACGTTGAAGCATATCATGATTAGTTTATTCGATTATAAGATATAAAAAAATTTACCAACTTACTAAACACTGTTCAGTAAATGAAAACATTTTTCCAAATATTCGTTTTCCTCATCCTGAGTGATGCAGCATTTGGCCAGGATTTCATGCCGATGATTCAAAAGGTTTGGCAAAACAATCAACAATTAGCTGCCAAGGATTTTGAGATAAAAAGTGCCATTTCATCATTGGAGGAAGCAAAATCTATGTATGGTCCATCTGTTTTATTCAATGCCCAATACACGCTTTCGACTGGAGGAAGAACCATTTTATTCCCAATAGGAGATTTGCTCAATCCTGTCTACAATTCATTGAATAAACTCAATAACAACAGCGCATTTGGGCAGCTAGAAAATCAGACGATCAATTTTCTTCCAAACAATTTCAATGATATCAAATTCAAAATTCAGCAGCCTATATACATGCCTGATATTGCCATCAACAGATCTTTAAAAGAGGGTCAATTGAGGTTGAAAGAATTGGAATTAAAAAGTTATAAAAGACTATTATCTAAGGAAATCATGACCGCATATTTTAGCAAAGAGCAAGCAATTGCCCTCACTAAAATACTTGAATCTTCAGGAATATTGCTGACCGAAGCCTTGAGGACCACCCAGAGTATGATTACCAATGGCATAGCTCTACCCTCTTCTAGATTGAGGATCGAGGCACAACAAGCCCAATTATCTGCTCAAATCATCGAAGCCAATAGTCAAGTAACAAATGCAAATTTATACATCCAATTTTTGCTAGGTGATACTGTCAATCAAGAAATATCTCTCCCAGAATTGCCAACGCTTGACCTGGAAACTTCACAAGTCAGAGAAGAAATTCTTCAATTACAAGAAGCAAATTCGATCATGGCTTTGGCTGTCAAAAAGGAAGATCAATTTTATAAACCGAGCTTCGGGGTTGCACTGGATGTAGGCTCACAAGCCTTCAATTTTGGATTCAGTCCATATGCCTTTTTGGGATTAAATTTTGAGATAAATTTGTATGACCATAAACGTCATCAGAAAAGGAGAGATGTTGCAATTTCAAATATGCAGGCAAACTCAGCCAATCAAAAACAAGTTGCTGATCAATTCGCTTTGAAATCAAAAATATCTGAAAACAACCTCATCGCGGCCATTGATCAGGCACATACTTTTGCCAGTAGAATTTCATCGGCCGAGCGAAATTATAAAGACGTTTTCACCAAATACAAAGCAGGAACAGCAGGATATCTGGAAATCATAGATGCTGAGAATTTACTCACTTCGACCAAAGTTCAATATGCCCTGGCGAAATTCAATGCTTGGTCAAAATGGTCGGAATACCAATATGACACGGCCAAATTAGACATACCATAAACTCCATTTTCAAACTTGATAAATTGCTTAAAAATGAATCATAAATTGCTCACCATCATTGCATTGACTACTATTATAGCTTGCAAAAAAGAAGCAGAAGTTACTTCAACACCCCTTTCCTTGAGTGAAAAAATCACCGTTCACACCACCAAAGTCGACAGCGCAGCTCAGAATAGCGTCATCGAAGTTTTGGGCATAATTACCAGTGAATCAGAAGCAAAACCTGCCTTTAAAACGGGCGGTGTCATCAACAGAACTTACGTAAAAGAAGGAGATTTTGTGAAAAAAGGTCAGCTATTGGCAACCTTGATCATGAGCGAGATCGACGCGCAGGTGAGACAAGCAGAAGAAGGTTTTCAAAAGGCAGAAAGAGACCTCGCAAGGGTTAAAAATCTGTACGCGGATAGTGTCGCAACATTGGAACAATTTCAAAATGCCGGAACTGCCAATGAGGTTGCCAAACGCACTTTGGAAATTGCAAAATTCAATAGACAATACAGTGAGGTAAGATCTCCCATCAATGGCAAAATCGTCAAACAAATCTTACACGATGGAGAAATTACAGGGCCGGGCACACCTGTTTATGCCATCATGGGCACTGGAAATAAAGATTGGAAAGTTGTGGTTGGGTTGATTGACAGAGATTGGGCAAGGGTCAACATTGGTGATCGAGGCTTCATTACTTTAGATGCATATCCGGGTAAAAAATATGACGTAGTGGTTTCAGACAAAAGTCAGACTGGTGGCAGTGCTTCCAGTAGAATCGATGTCGAATTGAAGTTTGATGAGTTCCCACCAAATTTGGCAGCTGGTCTCACTGGCAAGGTCAGTCTTACTCCTAAAAAAGGAGAATCGGGATATTTTTTACCCGTTGAAGCATTTACTTATGCCAATGGCAGAACTGCCAAAGTATATGTCCATGAAAACGGAAAAGCCGTTGAAAAAACAGTGATGATTGGTGAAATCAAAGGTAATAAAATGCGTGTTTTATCTGGTTTGGACCCGGGCATCGAGGTCATCACCACTGGAGCGGTTTATCTGGAAAATGGTGACAGCATAATTGTAAAAAATTAGTAGTGAACGTTTTATAAATCCACGGAGTTATGAATTTCAATCAATTTTTCGTAAAATTATCAGTTTACGCTACTGATTTTTATTGCCCTGCTCATACTAGGAGCCAATTCTTTATTCAATATGCCGAGAAGTGAAGATCCTCCTTTTGGGGCACCCATTTTCTCTATTGTTGCGGTCTATCCCGGAACATCTCCTAAAGATATGGAGCAATTGGTTGCTGACCCAATTGAAGAAGAAATGTACCAATTGGAAGACATTAAAAAAATAAAAACAAGTATCAGCGATGGCGTGATTTTCATGTTGGTAGAATTCAATTATGGGGTAAATGTCGACACCAAAAACAACGACGTCATTCGTGAAATAAATAAAATCAGGAATGATTTACCAGATGGCATTGTAAAGCTGGATGTCCAAAGAGCTGCCAGTAGTGATGTTGCCATCATTCAAACTGCCATTTCATCTGAAACGGCCTCTTTTGAGGAATTGAAACTTCAAGCTGAAGATTTGGAGAGGCAAGTGGAAAGAATCAAAGACGTGAAATGGGTAGAAATTCAGGAATACCTGAGAAAAAACTCAACATAGACTTGGATTTGGATAAGATGCAAACTTATAATATTGGTTTGGATCAAGTACTTGGTTTGATTCAGGCAAACAATACCAACATTCCAGGTGGCGAGATTGAAATTGGCAAGAGAAAATACAACATCAAAACAAACTCAGAATTTGAATCAATCGAACAAATAAGCAACACGGTAATCAAGACAAATGCTGAAGGTAAGTTCACAAAATTGTCTGATATCGCTAATATTTATCATGCAGAGGAAGACAATGATTTTCTGATCAGACAAAATGGGAAACGATCAATTTGGGTGATTACTGCGATGAAGGACAAGCGGAACATCATAAATTTGCGAAAACAAATTGAAACCGTGTTTGAAACTTTTTCAGCAAGTTTGCCTGAAAGCATCACGATGAGTAACGCCTTTGATCAAGAGATTGGAGTGAAAAAAAGATTGTCTGGTTTGGGTAGAGACTTTGCCATTGCTATTTTTTTAGTGTTACTCACCCTATTGCCATTGGGAACCAGAGCTTCATTAGTGGTGATGATTTCCATACCATTGTCCTTGAGTATTGGCTTATTTGCGCTTGACCTCATGGGTTATACTTTGAATCAATTGAGTGTAGTAGGTATGGTGATTGCGCTTGGCCTATTGGTGGATGACTCCATTGTGGTCGTAGAAAACATAGAACGTTATATGCGGAAAGGTATTTCGGCCCGGCAAGCTGCAATCTCTGCAACCAGTCACATCATGGTAGCTATTTTGGGCTGTACTGCCACCCTACTTTTAGCTTTTTTACCACTCGCAAATTTACCTGAAGGCAGTGGTGATTTCATCCGATCTTTGCCTATGGCCGTGATGGTGACTGTTACTGCATCCTTATTTGTTTCCGTGACGATCATTCCTTTTTTATCCAGTATCCTTTTGAAGGGTCACGAAGGCGCTTCTCATAGTGAAGGGAATTTTTTCTTCAGGGCATTCAAAAATTACATCAATAATCCTTATCAAAAATTTCTGACTTGGTGTATGAAACACCCTGCTTTGACCTTGATCACTGCTGCTGCGATTTTCATAGCCTCCACCTTTTTGGTTCCTGTGATTGGATTCAGCTTATTTCCAGCGTCAGAAAAACCTATTTTGACCATCGATTTGGAAACTGAGCCAGGCTCAAATATTCAACACACGGATAAAGTAGCCAGGAAGTTGGAACGATATTTATTTGCGCAACCTGAAGTGGTAAACGTCAGTAGCAATATAGGTAAAGGAAATCCCCGGATTTATTACAATGAATTTCAAAGACAAAACGCTTCCAATCAAGCGCAATTGATGGTTTACATGAGCGAGGATAGCCATGTACCTGAAATTCAAGCTTTTGCAGAGAAATTGCGCAAAGAGTTGGTCAATATTCCTGGATCCAAAATTGAGGTAAAACGTTTTCAACAAGGCCCCCCCATCAGTGCGCCAATCGAGATGCGTTTGATCGGTTCTGATTTGGATACGCTTGAGGCTTTGGGTGCTAAAGCTGAGGCGATTATGAAAAAAATCCCTGGTACGCTTTACGTTAAAAATGACCTCAAGTATAAAAAATCTGACATCACCGTCACCATTGATCACGACAAGGCTGGATTGTATGGCATCACTTCTGCTGAAGTGGCAAAAACTGTCCGCCTTGCCATTGCTGGTTTGGAGATTGGAGATTTAAAAAGTGAAGAAGAAACGGACGAAACAACCATCAAAGCTTCTATCATTTCAAATGGTGAAAACCCTATTGATAATTTCAATAAGATAAATGTGACTTCTTTGGGTGGTTCTTTGGTTCCGCTTAAAAATATTGCATCGATCAGCATGACGCCCTCAGCACCCTTGATCCTACACTACAATAAAGAAAGATATGCCTTGGTGAGTTGTTTTGTCGAATCTGGATTTAATACTGATAAACTGACGGATGAAATCATGGCTGGTATCAATAGCGAAATCAAATTTCCAGCAGGTTATAAATTAATCGCAGCTGGTGAACGAGAATCCAGAGAAGAATCGTTCGGAGGTATTGGCACCATCATCATCCTGACAGTTTTTGGTCTATTGGCCATTTTGATTTTAGAATTTAGGACCTTCAAATCTACATTGATCGTATTGAGTGTCATCCCAATGGGAATCATTGGTGCCTTTTTATCACTCTATTTGACGGGAGAATCCTTGTCATTTGTGGCTACAGTAGGTATCATCGCTTTAGCAGGAATAGAAATCAAAAACTCCATCCTCATGGTCGATTATACCAATGGATTGAGAGAACAAGGCATGGGCCTTTACGAGGCGGTGATGGACGGAGCAGAAACCAGATTTTGCCAATTTTATTGACATCTATGACAGCAATTGGAGGCCTCACACCATTAGTTTTAGAGCGCTCTCCCTTAATCAGTCCCTTGGCAATTGTCTTGATTGGAGGCTTGATAACCAGCACTTTATTGAGTAGATTGGTGACACCAGTTTTGTATTATTTAATTCCACCGAAGGTTGAGGTAAAGCAATAAAATGATTTTGTGGTAGAAAATAGTTTTGGTAAAATGGAAAAAATGAATGTGAGCTTTTCTGAATGCTTCCTTTTATGAATAATACTTTTATTTAGAACATTGAGGTTGAAATTTTTAACCTTAACTCAAGGTATTGCTAATTATACTTAGTTTTTCGGTAAAGAATAAGTCAGAACTGTAAACGACTAACTGGAACTTCATACTCGAGGATGAATGTGCTTTATTTGTTGATAAATTAAATATCCGAATGCGATTCAGAACTATTGTGACCGTATTCAATAAAAAATCATCAAAAAACCTCAAACATGTCAAGCACTATTTTTAAACCAGTATTATTCATTTTTATTTTTGCATTAATATGCTCTTGCGAAAAAAATGAACCCCAGCCAATTGTTGAAAACTGCAAACTAAGTTCGTATCGAAGCCAAAACAAAGGCCTAAGCAAATTTACATATAATTCTAAAGGTTTGGTGAAATCTTATTCGCTAGATCTACAAGGTTATAATACTAAAGTTGAATTAACGCATAATGATTCTGGCTCCCTGGTTTCTTCCTTGTGGTATTTTGATAATGTGCTAGGCAGTAAAGAAATATATACTTATCAAAACGATCATATAATTAAAACTACTATTGTTGACCCTACAAATGATCTTAATGTTTACGGACATATAAACATTAAATACGACTCACAAGGCAGAATAATTGAAATGAAAAATGAGTTTGGTGATCCAATGATTGATCGGACACTTTTTTATTCATACAATGCTCAAGGACTTGTTACAAAGATTGAATTACAAAATTCTGTAGGCAATGTAGTTTTTGTTGAAATTGTAAAACCCAAAGGAAACCCATCAAAATCGGCTGTCACTTTTTTAAAGCAGCATGGATTGCCTTATAACTTGATTTTTTCAGAAGAATTTGTAGAGTTTGAAGCAGGTGAAGGCACTATTATTGAATTGCATTTACCCGAGACCAATGGCAACTTAAAAATTGCTGGAACGCGAACAATTTCATCGATAAATATAAATACTAATGGTTATGTTGACGCAATTACTTCTTCAGACTTGGTCAACAGCATAACATTTCAATTTGAAAATTGCAACTAATAGCCCTTTTCTATTGTAAATATACCATGCTATTTTATTTCCAAAATCAGTTTGATCTCTTCTTCCGGAAGACCAGTGATGTTTGAGATCAAGCTGATTGACAATCCATTTTCGTAGCTTTTCACAACGACCTCTATGGTTTTTTTCCTTTCGCCTTCGATCTCACCCTCAATTTTGCCTTCGATTTTACCTTCTACTTTTATTTGATCATATAAATTCATGATGTTACTCAAAAGGAAGTTATTCAATATTCAAAATCAGTTTGATCTCTTCTTCCAGAAGCCCCATGATGTTTGAGATCAAGCTGATTGACAATCCATTTTCGTAGCTTTTCACAACGATCTCTATGGTTTTTTTCCTTTCACCTTCGATCTTGCCTTCGATTTTACCTTCTTCCTTTATTTGGTCATATAAATTCATGATGTTTCTCAAAAGGAAGTTATTTAATATTTAAAATCTGTTTGATCTCTTCTTCCGGAAGACCAGTGATGTTTGAGATCATGGAGATAGACAATCCATTTTCGTAGCTTTTCACAACGAACTCTATGGTTTTTTCCTTTCCTTTCCGCCTTCGATCTTGCCTTCAATTTTGCCTTCGATTTTGCCTTCAATCTTGCCTTCGATTTTACCTTCTACCTTTATTTGATCATATAAATTCATGATATCAGATTTTAGTTTTGATGGAATACTTTCAATAATTTCTATAAGTGAAGTTCTGTCAAAGTTATACACACTAATCGTATATACAAAAAAACTCTGCAATAAGTTCCTTGAAGTGTAAGGTGATAAACTCTGCACAATTCTTGCAAAATTTTCCACAGCTTTTTCTGATCGAAACGATTTCTTTGCAATTGTAAGGCAGGGTGCAAAAATGTATTTGCAATTGAATCAATGGCACTCTCTGTCAAACTCATTAGGTTGATGAAAATTCTTTCAAAATTTGGAATGTATTTCAACAAGGTCGGTTCAACTTTAAAATGGTCAACCATCGGTGGCGGCGACCATTCTTCCTCACCATGATAATAAATGATGGGAATGATTAATTGCAGTTGCTCGCCATTTTTAATCTGTCTTTGATAAGCCTGACTTAAGTAATATAAAACTTGAAATTCAACATAATCATCTTTATAGGATTTATGCTCTAACAAGATACTGACGTAACAATTTGCTTCCGAATTAAGTAATTTGGCCGATAGTATAATATCAGAAAAGGACTCTTCTAATTCAGGTGATATAAAATGAGTGTTTACTAACGTAATACTCTCCAAATCTAATGCATCAAGCGTTTCCTTTTCCAAACTCAATTTCAAAAAAGCAACTGCACTCTCCTTATCAGAAAGCAGTGCTTTGAAAAATTTATCGTGCGGATTATTGACTCCCTTTTCCATAGTTTAGCAAATAAAATCACATTTTAAGATACAAGTGTTCCATCCATTCACATGAAATTCAAAAAATTGATATCAAATCTGAGAGCTGACAACTGGGAGCTGATCGCTGATAGCTCAAGCCACTTACTCCTCTGTGCCAACCTCCTTATCATTTTTAACCTCCTTCTGCTGAGCACTTACCTTCTGATCAGCCCCCTTCAAATAAGTAGGTAAATTCAACCCAGCCATATTGAATAAATCATTGAGCGGTGGTACCGTCTTCATCATTCCAGAAACAAAATTAGCTGTGGTAGAATTTCCATTATCACCCTGACCATTGCCGGAATCCCAGACAGTAATTTTATCAATTTTAATATTTTTGACCGCTTCCACTTGAGTTTTGACCAATTCCGGTAATTTCTCAATCAACAATAATTGGAAAGCTTTGGTAGGATCACCACCAGCAGCTGCAACCACATCGCGATAACCTTCAGCTTGTTTGGTCAAAATTTCATACAAACCTTTTGCTTCTGCTTCCATCTTCGCAAAAATGGCATCTGCCTCACCCTTCGCTTGTTCTCTGATGCGTTCAGCCTCAGCTTGTGCTTGGATGATGGCTTTTTGTTTGGCTATTTCCGCAGGGATGACCACGTTGGCAATTTGCGTTGCACGCTCACGATCCGCCCTGGCATCTTCGGCTTTTTGCTCAGCCAAATAAGATTCCTCCAACGCTTTGGCACTTTGTACTTTTTCGGACGCAAGTGCTGTTCGCAATGCTTCCGCTTCTCTTTCCCTTCTCAATGCTTCAGATTGAGCAATGGAGATTCTGGCCTCATTCTCCCCTCTCACCGCAATGGCATTGGCCTCCGAAATTTTCACCCTCGAATCTCTTTCGGCCTCAGCCCTACCAATGGCCTGGTCTTTATTAGCAGCAGCAATACTGATTTCTCTATCCTTTTGAGTGATGGCAATTTTCACATCTCTGTCTCTATGAGTCTCGGCAATTTGCGTGTCTTTTTCTCTATCCGCCAATGCCTTACCAGTTTCACCAATTTTCTCTTGCTCAGCAACACTGATCTTTGCTTCGTTGATTGCTTTTGCAGCAGCCTCCTTACCCAAAGCAGCGATATAACCAGATTCATCCTTGATATCCGTGACGTTGACGTTGATGAGTTTCAATCCTATTTTTTGAGTTCACTGTCCACGTTTTTAGAGATGTTTTCCAAAAATTTATCGCGATCAGAATTGATTTCCTCAATGGTCATGGTCGCAATGACCAATCTCAATTGACCAAATAAAATGTCTTTCGCCAACTCTTGGATCTGCTCATAGGTCAAGCCGAGCAAACGTTCAGCAGCGGTATTCATGTTATCAGGCTCTGTGGAGATGGCAATGGTAAATCGGCAAGGCACATCCACGCGGATGTTTTGTCTACTCAGCGCATTCGTCAAATTGGCTTCGATCGACAGCGGCTTTAAATCCAGAAATGCATAATCCTGGATGACTGGCCACACAAAAGCACCACCACCATGGATACACTTGGCAGAAGTTCCACCTGTTCTACCATAAATGACCAGAATTTTGTCCGATGGACAGCGTTTGTATCTGGATAATAGCGCCAAAATGGTTACAAAAAATACAATGGCGCAAACGACGATAATAATCAAGGGCATCAAATTCATTGGTTGATTTTTTCTACGATTAAAAGATTTTCTTGTTCTATTTTGATGATTAATACTTCTTCTCCTGTGGGAATGGCTTCACCCAAAGTCAATGCTTCCAATTCATGATAAGCACCATTTATGTTTATGGACACTTTTCCAGGTCCTTTTCTTTGGCCTGGAATGGTCAGATAAACTTTCGCTTTTTTATACAAGGTATTGTCCAATGAGAAAGAATTATCCTCGGCTAATTTCTGTACCTGAGTGATGACATAAAAAAAGAAATACACAAAGGCAATTCCAACCGTGAATGACAGAAAAATGAGTATGCCTTTATGATCAATGACATTGTAAAGCGATATCCCCGTCCAACTCAGACCCAATAAAAAATTGATCAAATTCCTCAGCGTGAACAACTCAAAAGCTCCTCCCCCATCATGACTGCTCCCTCCGTGATCCAAATCTGTGTCCACGTCAGCACTCGCACCGACAAAAGTCAGGATGGTTTGAATGAGAAAAATAAGACTTGCAGGAATGGCAACATACCAAAATGCTGCCATCAGCGGCTCCATCGATTTAAAAAATTCCATTTGACATCATTATTATAAAGCACTATTGCAATGCTTAAATATAAGTAATAAATACAAACACACAAATCAGAATTTCAATTCCGTATATGCTTGTTGAAAATATAACCTAAATACTGTTAGATATGATTCCAAATGTTACGTGAATAACGGCAGGTGGGTGGATTTTATAGACCAAAGTGGTGATAATTGGGGTTGAATGGAGGAAAGGAAAATGATTATTCTTCCTCATATGTTAAATAATCAGTGGTTATCTTATTGGGGAAATTTGGGAAGTTACTGTGCTAATAAAAGTTGGTCTGAAACTTAGATACCTCATACGAATGCCTCCTCTTCCTGATTTTAGAGGGATTTATTTGTTCATTCATCTATCCCGATCTTCTCTCACCATAGCAACGATATCATCTATTGAAATCCCTTTGAAAAGAGGAGCCATACTTTTTAGCTCTGCTAACGTTTTTGATTTTTCTATGAGATATTTTTCTTTAATTAACACATTTTCTAAAATCGTAACTGCCTCTTGGGTGAGACTTCGACGATTCTGCTCAGCAGATGCTACAAGTTTATCATAAATATCTTGTGGCAAATCTCTTATTTGTAGTGTTGGCATGATGCATTTGTTTATGTTGCTTAATGCATGCATAGTACCCATCCGAGCAACCCCATATTGTCCAATAATTATTGACCTGTTAATTTTGGTCAAAATAAATATGCAGGAAGATACAAAAAGAGCAGATTGCTGCTTGGCTTGAAGAATGGAAGTTGTCAGGTAAATCCGCCACTGAATTCAGTATAGATAAACCATTTCATTCTAGTACTTTGGATTATTGGCGACGTAAAAGTTCGAAAAACGAATTACCAAAATCATTTATCAGTATTTCCAATCCTGTTGAGATTCATCAGAAAGTGTCTTTTATAACATTTGACAAATGGTATTGTCATTAACCTGGTACCAACTAAATATTACTCAGATAAAGGAGCTCGTTGTGTGATTGGGTTTGGGCATCATCAAGGTTTTTCATATATACTCTAAGTGCCGATATGCGTAAGGGGTATAATGGCTTGGCTGGCATTGTGCGCAATGAATTAAATAATGATCCTTTGAGCGGTGATGTTTATGTCTTCTTTGGGAAAAACCGACAGATTGTAAAAATGTTGTGCTGGGATAAGGATGGATTTGCATTGTATAGTAAAAGATTGGAGCGTGGAGTTTTGAGAATTTGCAAGGAGTGATACAATCCCCAAGTCAGAAATAGCCTACCAACATTTGGTCATGTTGATGAGTGGA
The DNA here is from genome assembly GCA_016715105.1 of Saprospiraceae bacterium. Classification (GTDB taxonomy): domain Bacteria; phylum Bacteroidota; class Bacteroidia; order Chitinophagales; family Saprospiraceae; genus JADKBO01. Next base: position 55,970 of record JADKBO010000031.1, read on the forward strand.
ATAAGCTTGGTTGGTTTACGACAAAAACACGTTACTTGCTAACAAAAAAGTGGTGTAATGTGGATAAATACATTACAATAAATTGTAATTCGATGTAGATACATATTTAAATTTACATCATGAATTACGAAGCTCAAATAGCCGAATTAACAATGCAAAATGCGCAGTTAAAGCGTGAGTTGGACCAGTTGCGCAAGCTTATATTTGGTGCTAAAAAAGAGCGTTTTGTAACAGAAAATGTTACACCTGGTCAATTGAGCTTATTTTGAAGATTTTGTCTGTGGGCCAGGGCCGGTTGAAGAGCAGACAAAAGAGATCATCAATTACGAAAGGGAAAAACTAGTAAGAAACACGAAGGACGCAACGAGATTCCTGATCATCTACCGGTCATAGAAGTTATAATTGAACCAGATCAAGATGTGACTGGGATGAAAAAATCGGAGAAGAAATCACCGAAACATTAGAATACACTGCGGCCAGTCTTGTAAAGAAAAGAATTATTCGTCCAAAATACGCTTTACCCCAAAATGAAGGAATTATCATAGGTAAACTACCTTCAAGACCTATAGAAAAAGGGATAGCAGAGGCCAGTTTGTTAAGTCATCTAATTGTAAGCAAGTTTATGATCACTTGCCGTTTTACAGGCAGATTCAAATATTCAAAGGGAATTTGACTGGAATGTAAGCAAGCACAATCAATGACTGGTTTGTGGCCTGTTGCACTCTAATAGAGCCCTTGTACGAAGAATTAAAAAGACAAGTATTATCAAGTGGATATTTACAAGTTGATGAATCTCCAATTAAAGTATTAGATAGCGACAAACCAGGAAGTACGCATCAAGGATATCAGTGGGTTTATCACAGTCCTGAAAGAAGACTTGTTTTATTTGATTACAGAAAGGCTGAGGTATGCACGGTCCCAAGAAGTATTGGAAAACTATAATGGGTGGCTTCAATGCGATGGCTATGGCGTATATGATAAATTGCAACACTGGAAGGAATCCAAATTGCAGGTGTTTAGCACATGCCCTGAAGGTATTATCATGAGGCATTAAGCAATGATAAAAAAAACGCAGAATATGCCTTAGTAATCTTCAAAATATCTATGAAATAGAAAGGGCCAATAAATCAATGAATCCCCTAGATAGAAAATTAGACAGGTTAGCCAAAGTCAAGCCACATCTGGATAATTTAAAATCTTGGGTCGAGGAAGAATGTGAAAGTGTTGCCAAAAGTGCAATTGGTAAGGCGATGTCTTACACCCAATCACAGTGGCATAAATTATACAATCTTCTTGAGGATGGCAGACTAGAAATAGATAATAACCTGATAGAAAATAAATCAGGCCACTGGCCTAGGGAGAAAAATTACTTATTTGCCGGGTCTCATGATGGTGCAAAAGAATTGCAATGATTTATTCCTTTATGGGTACTTGCAAGCTAATGATGTAAATCCAAATGAATGGTTGAAAATGTATTAGAGAAAATCCCAGATACCAAAATGTCGGAATTATCTAATTTATTACCAATAGGTAAGGTGCAGCAGGTGTAGTTGCTCGGATGGATACCATGCATAACGCATGCGATTTTATATAAGTTCCCATTTGTTGATCTGTTGATAAATTACCTGATTAAATTTTTAGCACTTATGCTAGTGTGGCTCGATAGAATTGGAAATCTTCAAACATTATACCAGCTCTCACCACCATCTTCTTCTGTTTCATGCCCGCCCATTTCAAGACTTTCTTGATTTGGAATTTCTGGAAAAACATAATGTTCATAGAAATTCAACTTAAAAGCGTGCACTTCCGTATACTCATTTACCACAGAAAGGTTTTCATTTAGGCGAATTAAATTATCATGTGTTAAAAAGCCTTCATCCTCGTCGAGATAAAAGATTTCAAGTAAATCCAT
>JADKBO010000032.1 GCA_016715105.1 Saprospiraceae bacterium
TCCCAACATAGACATGGGTTCAAAATAGATAAAGGAAAACAAAACTGCAGACGTTGCCCCCGAAGCGCCAATAGCACGATAATTATAATTTCCTGCGTATTTGAAATGAGTTGAAAGATTAGCCAACACGATCATGATGAGGTAAAAACCCAAATATATAAATGGCCCAATTGCTCCAAACAAATCGGCAAACCTCATTTCAACATAATTTCCAAATTGATAAAGGACAAACATGTTGATAAACAAATGGAAAAAATCGGCATGTACAAATCCCGAAGTGAGCATTCTGTAATATTGGCCCTTATTTTTTTCCATGTAAGGATGATGGGCCGCACCTTCAAATAATTGCTGATTGTTTAATGCTGAGAAGGAAGCTATACAAGTGATAATGATGATAACCAATGTAATGGAAAATGTCATTCGTTGTGGTATTTTTCGTTTTGAATAATGGTGAAAGCCCTATACACTTGTTCTATCAAAAACAACCTGATCATTTGATGACTGAAGGTCAAGTTGGATAATGAAAACAACAAATTTGCCCGAGCTCTGATGTTTGCGGCTAATCCAAAAGCACCGCCAATGATAAAAATTAATCTTTTAGTACTTTCAATTTGCCTTTGTTCGATGAAAGAAGCTAGGCCTTTGGATGAAAAAATTTTACCGCCTTCGTCACACAAAACCACATAATCATCATTTTGAATCACTTTCAAAAACTGCTCCCCTTCTTTATGGAGCAAATCCTCTGTGTTTGAAAATTTCTTAACGTCGGGCAACCACATCAGCTCAAAGTTGGTATAATGAATCAATCTTTTTAGATAAACTTGGATGCCTTGATCTAAGTAAGTTTCATTCGTTTTACCAATTCCTACAATAACAACCTTCACGCAGATGGACATTTATGAAACAAAAAAAGGGGCCATTAAGAGCCCCTTCAAATATATCCTTAAAAGACAAGAATTAAGATCTTCTCTCTTTGATTTTTGATTTTTTACCTACAAGACTTCTCAAGTAGAATAATTTTGCTCTTCTTACTTTACCTCTCTTCAACACTTCAATTTCAGCAATTGATGGTGAGAAATAAGGAAAAATTCTTTCAACACCAACACCGTTTGACATTTTTCTTACAGTAAAGGTCTTAGTTGCTCCAGAACCACCCATGGCAATCACATCGCCTTTGTATACCTGGATTCTTTCTTTTGCTCCTTCTATAATTTTATAACTAACCGCGATGGCATCTCCTGGTTTGAAATCAGGAAATTGTCTTGCTGGTGTAAGCTGCTCGTGTACGTAGTTTATCAAGTTCATCTCAGTAATCTTTACTCTATCCAAAATTTAGGACTGCAAAGGTAATCTTATTTTCTGAATACGCAATACTTTGTTTGATTTTTTTATCTTATATATTAAAATAAATATAATACTTGTTTGTCCTTTGTCAGCTTGCGGGGGCCAACCAGCGGTTCTAGCTCAAAAACGATCACAGGCCAGACTCTCTGCTTTTCACAATATTGCGTGTTATTCAGATTTTATACTACCTGCTCTAAACTTTCCACTTTATAACTTTCAAACTTTATGAACTTTTGCATTCCAGTTCAGGTCTGCAATTTCGCATCTATCTCAACAAAGTAACACTACCCTGCTTCTGCTGCTTATTCCCTTGAACATCCTCATATTCAATCAAATAAATATAAACATCATTGGGAGCAGGAACGCCAGTATTAAACTTTAAACCATTCCAACCGTACAAAGGGTCATTGCTGGTAAAAATCATTTCACCATAGCGATTGTAAACTTGCATAGTATAGACATTGATACCCCTGAATAATCCTTTAGGTTTGAAGTCGTCATTCAATTGATCATTATTGGGTGTAAAGGCGTCTGGCACGTACAGAAAATTTTCAGCTCGCAGCTGCACTACCTTACTCAAAGTGTCAAAACAACCTTGACTATTGAAAACTTTCTGGATGATCACATAAGTTCCAGTATCCGTAAATGTGTAACTTGGATTGTCTTCACTCGATGTTGTTAATTCACCAAATTGCCATTTGATAAACTCTGAACCTTTGGACAAATCTGTCAAGTCCACTTTGAAGGTGCCATTGATCTGATTTTCTAAACTCAATTCAAAATTCGCTACTGGTTTCTCCTTAACATCTATCAACGAAGTAAAAGTTCTGGAAGCAGTACAATTAGACGGTGATTTTACTGAAAGGGACACATTGTATAAACCGGTCTCTTCGTAAGTATTTACACCCTGAAAAGATTTTGAAGTATTGCCATCTCCATAGTCCCAAGTGATGTCATAAGCTGGTGTAATGTATTGAGATGCGTTGAGAAAATTGACCGTTGCAGGTGCGCATGCCAAGAAAACATCAGGTTTTATATTGAGCAGTGATGGTACAGGAAAATAGTCAGAGGTAAAACTAGCGGTATCTATACATCCATCTCTGTTCCGAACCAACAAAGAAATATTCTTTTTACCCGGGCTCAAGAAAGAAAATACAGGCGAAAATACATTGCTGGTATCTTCCCTATTGAAATTCCAAATGACTGTATCATAAGGCACTGCCGACGTTGAGGTATTGGTAAAAACCCAAGGTGCAATTTGACAAGAATCAAAACCTACATCAAAATCAGCTGTTAGCTTTGGTTTTACATTCATCACAATTTGTATGGTGTCAATACATTCTGGAAATTGAGGAATGACAACCAGAGCAGATTTGTATGTGCCAAAACCAGGGTAAGTAACCATGAGGTCTTTTTCTGCACTTTTAAGCGTATCATTCCCTATTTGGTAGATCCATTCATACCTTATAGGTCCTGTAGTGTTCACAATGCTGGTATTGCGATATAAAACATCGGTTATACCGCATGCTTTCATATATATCGTATCATTCCTGAATGAATTCAGGACTATTTCTTTATCAGGCGAATTGTCTTCTCCAGTCGTAAAAGGATAAAACACTCTATTACATGCTTCAGGACCGGCTACGAGTAATTGAAAATCCCTTAATATTTCTCCAATCAACACGCCTCGCCGATATTCCTTGACGCAAACACCAATCAAAAACAATCCAGAGGCTGTGGGTTTTCCCGTAATGAAACCTGTCCTTCTATCAATAGACAAGCCAGGTGAGCCCAACAATGGGTTGGTCGCAGAGAAGTTTCCTGCAAATTGTACCCTATTGTATGGTGGCAAACATCTGGCAGGATTGGGGCTTACACCATCACATCTAAAAGGATCCTCATTGGCATTGGTTCCGAATGTTCCGCCAGCCACATAAGGCGCACAAAATTCGTAAACCAATGAATCTCCATCCACATCTATAGCAGAATTATCCACATTCAAATTATCATTTACACACATGAACAATCTTGGAGAAACTATAAAATTTGGACTACTATTGCAGGCGTTTATGGCTTCTTTAGAAATGGTGAGTGATATGGCTGTACCTGATCCACCCGGATTGACTACATTGGTGATGTTGTCATTTCTGCAGCATCGCTGGTAAACAATGTAGTAATCATTGTCCCAAGGCAAATCCAATTCAAAAATATAAAATCCCCTTTCGGCTTCAAAGCTAGAAGGCGCTTCCACGCATGGACTAAAAGATTTGATGGGATCATTCAGATTGTTTCTCAGCGGCTCTTGGGTGGTAAGTAAGTGTTGGTAGCTTTGATTTGAGAGTTTCCTATAAATACCAACATTGATTATTTTATCTAATTCTGCACCATTGGAGGACTTATCTCTATATGCGATGATGGTCACTCTTACTTTACTCGTTCGGAGGTTTGGATTTTGACCCAAACATTCATAAGTCATTTCCGAACCTATAATATGTTTGGAGTTGGCGATATTAAAGCCCGCCAAAAACATCAGCATCAGTGAAAAATATTTTAAATAACTCCGTTTGATCATCATACTATTACTTACCATTCAAACTCCAATCATAAGTTTTAAATTCAATTTTGGCATTTTGGGAAACAGTAACTCCACTGTACTTTGTCAAAAATTCCGGAATACTGCCAAAGTCTTTACCATACCAATCAAATATACTTGAAACGACTACTTTACTAGCTGTAATGTCATTCATAGCTTTATTTCTTACAAAAGCTTTGGCATTTTGTTCTAGAAGTGTTTGAACATTGCTCGGTAAATAAGCTGTATTATCCAAGGGTGGACATGATTTTGCACCACAATTTAGCGCAAAATGAATCCTAGGATCTTTAAATTGGGGACGGACAATCGTATTTTCTATATCATTTAAACTATACTTTGTAGTACCCAAGGTTATCCACTTACTATCCCATATTTTACCACCACTGAGGTCTTTGATGCTTTTTAAAGGATAATTTTTCAAAATGACCTTAATTGTAAAAGCATTGTAAGCATTTATCCAATAGGCCAATTTTTGATCTCTGGACCAAGAGGCTGCAGGCGTATTATCAGACAAAAGTTTGAGGTACTCGTCCAATTGAGCTTCTTTAGCCTTCAAGGCTTTGTAGTCTACTACACCTGTGCCTGAAACGTGAGCACTTAATAGGCTTTGTAAAATTTCGTGTTTATGTACATCAGCAGCAGCAGGGGCAACTACTTCTTTTTCCTTCGGTGTTTCGACTTTTGGTATTTCTGGAACTCCAACTTTTACTGTGGTTATGGTCAAAGCAGAATTTCCAGTATCAGCATTATTTTTTTCTTTTGCTTCAATGACTTCCACTCCTTTTTGCTCAATTTTCCCTATTGTCAACTTTGGACCTTGTTGGGCAGGTTTTGTCTCCGCTTTGCTTGGTGAAGTTGTAGTTGTTGTTTTATTTGGTACAGGTGTAACAGGAGTTTCTGTTTTTTGCAATTCCCCTTCCGTCTTATTTACTTCTTGTGTTGTTGCCACGATTTCCTCACTGTCCACCTCATCTATTTGCAAGTTGTCCATACCATCTTGAATAACCACATTGGGTTTATTTGATTCTGATTTGCAGGCTACAACACTGATCAGAAAGAAACCAAACAGCAATAAGAAAGTAGGTATTTTATTGATCATTCTCAAAATCATATTTTTTTTATGTGTTTTATTTAAAATTGATAATCCAGTCTCACTGTATAATTTTTTGGAGCCTCAGCAAGTCCTGGCCTTACGGTATATAGTTTATTTTGCAAATTGGCACCAATCAAAGTTATTTTTAATGACTTCAACTGATATCCTATTCTGAAATCTATTACACCAAATCCCCCATCATTCAACCTTCTAAAAGCTCCAATTTCAAAAAGGTCTAAACCTTCTACTGGCTCTTCTAGCTGTTTGTCTATATTGACGACATTGCTATAATATTGCCACGCAAAACCAAGCATTATTCCTAAATAATTAGCCTCTACATCTGCTTTCGCACTGTGTTTGGACCTGTATTTCAAAACATTCAACCCAGATGAAACGGATGAGGATACGGCAGTATTGCTTGCAAAGTCTTTATAAATAGGATTGATGTAAGTATAACCAGTGATCGTCGTTATTGGAATTTTCCAAATATTGAACTTACCAATCAGACTACCTTCAAATCCAGTAATTTTTGTATTACCTACGTTGATTGGTCTAAATCCATAGGGCATGGTTTCAAAACTGAATTCAATCATGTCCTTGTATGCAGAAACAAAACCACTTAAGTCAAAAAAACCTTTAAAAGCATTGAGTGCAAAGCCTTGTTTGATTCCAACTTCAGCGGTATACCCGTATTCTGGTTGAAGCAAAGGATTTGGTGAAATCTGAAAACCACCAAAACTGGTATTTACAAATCGCTCAGTTACCGTAGGATATCGATAACCTTGTCCCCAAGACAGCCTCAAAGAACTGTATTCATGCAATTTATAGTTGAGTCCAAATCTTGAAATAATGGCACCATCTTTTACTTTTCCACCAGGAATTTCAAACCCAGCAACCATGGTAGGGCTATCTTGTCTATTGTGTTCATACCTGACTCCAGCTGCTAACATCAAACGATCATTGAATGATTTCTCCCCTTGCAAGTAAAGGGCAAAGTTCCTATACAAATAGTTTGCATTGCCAAAAAGCTCGGCCTTTGTATCTGTAACTGTCCCGACCAATCCAGATGTCATGGTCAATCCGATTTCTTCAATATTTTTTTGAAATTGATATTCACCATAAGTTGTAATGCTTGAGTTTGATTGATTGTTGTTATTATTATTGTCTGTATAGAAAAACCTCGTCATCACTTTATGTTGATTACCATGACCATCCTTGTATTTCAAACTTGGATCAATCATAAAGCGCAATCTTTTACCAGAAGAAATAGTGCCAGAAAAGGGCTTATAAATTTCTCTGATGGCATTGCCCCAAAGAAAGAAATCACTGGCATTCACATAATTCAACATGGTGTTGAATGATAATTGGAGTCGTTCGTTGTGGTAATATTTGGTATTGGCTCCAACTCTTACTTTGTTTTCATAAGTGTCTTTATTAAAACTCTCAAGTTTCCCAACAAAACCATGCATTCCTACATCCCATTTACCTTGTTTGGAAGCATGAGAAAAACCAGCATTGGCGCGATAACGCATGGTGGTGTCCGCCCACCACTTCGATCTTAAATCTTTAGGGTCAGCAAAATAAGTACCAGAAGTAAAGACTTGGGTAACAGGTGTTGTTGTTGGTGTTGCTCGTCTGAAATTGACAATACCATTGAGTGCTGCCGAACCATACATGGCGGATGCAGCACCTTTCAACACCTCTATCTGTCCAAGATGTTCGATGGGCATATCTCCCCAATTGGCATAACCAGCATCAGCCTGTAAAGCTGGAATATCATCTATCAGGATCATCACCCTACTCCCTGCGCCATAGGAAAATCCACTCCCACCCCTGATATTTGCTTGACCCCCAACCACTTGCACTCCAGGTAATTTATTGAGCACCTCACTTCCTGTAGTGGTGTTGATGCTTTGCAATAAAGCTGGTTTGATTACATCAACAGAGACCGTTGATTCACTCAAACTGCGTTCATACCTACTTGCGGTGACGGTTGTGATATCCAATTCATTGATGGTAGCTTTCAATGTTATTTGAGGGGAAAGATTTGATTTTAAGGCTGTAATGGTTTGATACCCAACATAACTAATGGTCACACTTTCGCATGACAAGATGGACAAGTCTGCATTTCCATTTTCATCCGTTATCACTCCCTGATCAAAGCAGCTGATATTGACCCCAACCAAAGCCTCTTTGGTCTGGAAATCAATGACTTGAATGGTTTGCGCAGCAGCATGGCCAATCAAAAATATGGACCAAAAAATGATAAACAAAATTCGTTTCATCTTTTTCATTTAATTCTTACCCAAGAGAAATAACCAATCAGTCTTTAAAATAAAGTTATGAATTTCACCTTACAACTGCCAAATTACTAAATCAAATCTAAGAAATGATTTATTAATATTTTGTAGGGCACAATATAAAAGCAAAATCAATCAAAGAATAAATGAGGCAAATGTCTTAATACAAACAAAAGAACCAGATTTACACTGTTGGTAAATCTGGTCCTTTTCTATTCTTTGATATTAACTGATAAAAGCTTTATATCCAAAGATATTCCAAACTTTATTCTTCTTCCTCTCCTTCTTGAGCAATGATCGGGGTAATCATCGGTAATGTTATTAAATTACTTTCATTTGGTCCTATGCTAAAAAAAGCCAATACACCACCAGAAGCTTTCGCTACGTGTTTTGCAAAAGAGGTATAACTTTTGTACAAATGTAAAGCTACTAAATGATCCAATTTCCCTAAAATGGGATTAACTTCTTCCAATCTTTTGGACAATATCGCCTGCCTTTCTGTAGTATTACTAGGTAACTCTTTGATTAGAGCTTCAATATCTTCATGAAAAGTTTTGCCAACTTCTTGATAAAAACCAATGAGGTCTTTTGACATTTTATAACTGCGTATGTGTGTCAACTTTTCAGCCCACTCTAATTCGTTTTTGTCTATTTCCCCATCAGCTCCAGCAATCAGGATGGTAATCTCTGATACAGCCTGGATTAATTTTTTATAATCCCCTTCTGCTAATGATTTAAAATACTCGGTCATATTTATTGTATTTTTAATTCTGTCGGCAAATGTAAAATAATAGAATTATTATCAATGCATACCAGCATGTTTTATTCGTTACAGGCCTTTTTCAAATTGCTAACGTTGTTGGGTAGATATTGTTTATCATCGCCAAATTGATGGTTTAAAAAGTTGATCAAATTTGCAAGATCAATATCAGAAAGTTGATCAAATGCTGGCATGGCAAGTGACCTATTTTCGAGATTTATTCTGCCTTTAGTGATGGTACAGGTGAGCAGACCAATGTCTTGGTATAAAGCTTTATTTTTTAAACTTGGAATATTGCCACCCAATCCACTACCATCATCCATGTGACAACTTGCACACATGTTTTTATAGACTAATTCTCCCTTTGCATATGGATTACTATCGCACCCGATAAGCAGGAATAAGCAAAGACTAAAAAGTAAAAATTTAGATTTGCTCATCGAGCAATTTTTGTATATCTGCTATCAGTTTTGGAGTAGTCTCTGGATCTGTCCCTTCACTGAATGATCTGATTTGGCCTTTCTGATCTACTAGAATAATTTTACCGCTATGATCAAAACCTCCGGGAGATTCTGCATCTTCAAAAGCTACAATGAAATAATCATTGGCAAGTTCATATGTAAAATCTTTTTCCCCTTGCAAAAACCACCATTTTGATTGATCGACTTGCAAATTAGCAGCATAAGTTTTTAATTTTTCAGGCGTGTCTCTCTTTGGATCGATAGTAAATGAAACCAGTTTTACACGATCATCATTTTTATAAGCATCATAAACTTTGAGCATTTCCTTGGTAACCTTAGGACATATAGAAGGACATGATGTAAAAAAGAAGTCAGTAATGTAAATGTAGGGTTTCAATGAGTCATTGGTCACGACTACACTGTCTTGTCTCAAATAAGACCAATCCCTTACGTGGTGGTAAATTGTTTTGCCATCTTCCTGAGCGGTATTTCCTAATATGGGCAATGTCTTATCTTCTTTGCACGCTGCCAAAGAAATGATCAAACCAAGAATTATAAAATATTTCATGTTATGAGGAGGATTACTGTCTGAGTGAATCCAAAGAAGTAGTTATGTATTTTGCTGCAAATTCGCTTACGCTTCCCACACAGCTTTCAATATCTGTTTTCACTTTGAGAATACGAGCTTTTTCCGCTTGTAGATAATCGAGTACGATGGCTTCATCAACTGTAGAATCTGGCATATCAAATTCATCCATCCACACCATCATCGCTTCATCGGCTGCATCCACTTTCTCCAAAAGTTCAAAAACTTTTATACTATCTGCTCCTTGCTTCAATGCAATTTCCAGTTCTTTTCTACTTGAATGAAGGTTGGTCATTTTTGGCATCACTTCATCATGAATTTCCATAACCTCAGTGTGTAAATCTTGGACATTATTTTCTTTTGATTTGCAAGACATTACAAACAAAAACATGCCCAACATTCCAATATATTTTAACATAAAACCCTTTAATTATCTGACAAAAATATAAAAACCATTTGTTTTCAAGTATAAAACGACATTCATTTACATTTTATTTAGAATTTTGCTGTAAACATATTTAATGTGATTTAACAAATTAGGAATCAACAAACTTCAATTATCATGAACCCATAAATTGGAGAAAAGTTTCTCTGCTTACTTGGTTTGAAATTTGAAATCACGTTGCCCATACAGCTAATAAAAAATAGAATTGTACCTTTGTTCTGAAATTTTCAATATGCACAAGATAGTTTATTTAGATGCCTATACTACCAACCATGGAGATATTAGTTGGAATAAGCTGGAAGCCCTTGGCGAGGTGGTTATCTATGATCATTCAACACCAGAGGAAATACTTGAAAGAGCCAAAGATGCCCAAATTCTTGTGGTCAATAAGGCAAGATTGGATGCAAAAAATATCCCACAACTATCTAATCTTCAGTTGATTGTAGTCTCCGCTACTGGTTACAACAACGTTGATATACAATCTGCACAAGAAGCCGGTGTTACTGTTTGCAATGTCAAGGACTACAGTACTACTTCAGTTGCACAACATGTGTTTAGTATGATTTTTGCCTTATATAATCGCACAGAATACTACAACTATAAAGTTAGGAAAGGGACATGGAGCACCAATAGAGACTTCTGTTTTTATGATCACTCAATTGAGGAAATTGCCGGCAAAACACTGGGAATCATCGGTTATGGAAACATTGGTAAAAAGGTAGCTCAAATTGCAACTGCCTTTGGTATGAAAGTGCTTGCGTCCAACAGCAAAGAAGAGCAAAAAATCATTTCTGATGATATACAACTGACTGATCAAAATAGCGTAATTGCAGCCGCAGACATACTTTCTCTACATGCTCCCTTAACCAATCAAACCAAATACCTCATCAACAAACGTAGTTTACAAATGATGAAACCAGACGGTATCTTGATCAATACCTCAAGGGGTGGTTTGATAAATGAATTTGATTTATCCGCACACTTGGCTAGAAATCCTACTTTTTTTGCTTTGATCGATGTGCTCAGTGTTGAGCCTCCTACAGATTTTAATGCCCTTATAGAACACAGCAATTGTTTGGTCACTCCACACATTGCTTGGGCAAGTAAACAAGCAAGAATCAAACTGATTGAAGGCTGTGTGGACAATATATTAGCTTTTCAAAATGGCGAACCTATAAACGTTGTGTCCTAATGAAACAATTTTTTATAACCATATTTTTTGTTTCTTTTTTGGGCAATTTGATAAGTCAGCAAAATATATTGGCTTTTAAGTCTGCCTATGGCTTACAATTGCCTTATGCAGACCTTAGCCAACGATATGGGGCTAATCTAGATGTGTCTGTAGGTTTGGAATTTCAAAAGGGAAATGGACTATCATTGGGAATTGCCTGGGCATTTCTCTTTGGCAATAATGTGAAATACGACGCACTCAAAACATTCAGAGAGCCAACTGGTATTTTGATTGGCGTTGATGGACTTGCATCAGATGTGTACTACAGATCTCGAGGACAACAACTAGGTTTGGATGTTTCTTACAATTTGGGCAAAGATAAAAGTGGCCTTGTATTTGGTGGGGGCTTAGGTATCTTGACTTACTATACAGCGGTAGTTGATGACAGTAGGTCTTTTGAGCAAGTGCTGGGCAAGTATCAATCCCTCTATACCCTCAAAGCCATTGGCCCATATGTTAAGCCGTTATTAGGCTATCATTATAAATCCTCATCTGGGTTGATCAATGGCAAAATATTATTTGAAACCACCCTTTCGCTGACAAAATTTTCACAGGACTCACCATACAATGAGTTTTTGGCCAATAAATCAACTTTTGCTGATCATTCATTTGGTATAAAGTTAGTTTGGTTGTTGCCTTTGAGAAAATACGGAGAAACTACCGTGAAATACTTTTGATTTATTCCATCATCATATCGCTCTTATCTCTCGTTCTACGGTTAGGAGGCTTATTTATTCCAAAGTTTAAAAAGTGGAATAAGGATAGGACACAACATTTGAAAATTGTCAAAGATTTGCCTCCAAACTTTTCTCATTCAAGGCCTGTTATTTGGTTTCATTGCGCTTCTTTGGGTGAATTTGAACAGGCTAGAAGTATCATCGAAAAACTCTACGACCAAAAAAAACATTTCCTGTTTTTGACATTATTTTCTCCATCTGGTTATGAGGTTAGAAAAAACTACCAGAAGGCCGATTTGGTCCTGTATTTACCAATAGATACGCGCAAAAATATGGCTTTGATTGTAAATAAAATAATGCCCATTCTTTTCGTTGGTGTGAAATATGATTTCTGGTGGCATTTATTTGAATGTCTGAATAAACACCAAATTCCGAAATTTTTCATAGCGATGAAAATGGATGAAAATCATTATGTTTTTAATCGTTTTGCCAAAAAATATTTGGAAATCCTAGGTGAAAATGCTTCCTTTTTCTGTCAAGATCAAGCCACTTCTACCCTACTCCTCAACAAAATATCCAATGCAAAAACCATTAAAACAGTGGGCGATCCACGGGTAGATAGTGTTGTTGAAAGAAAGGTTAATGCAGAAACGCTTGCACCACTCATTCAAGCAAATATTCCTCCAAAAAAAGTCATCATCTACGGCAGTATTTATGTCGAATGTATGGATATCATCACTCCTTTTATTCAAAAATATGAGCATGATTATCTGCACATTCTGGTACCTCACGATGTGTCTAAAGGTAACATTTCAGACATCGCCAAAAAGCTAAGTAAGCCCTTCATTTTTCTAAATGAAATGAATAAGGGTCTTACTTCTAACATTATTATGGTCAACGAAATCGGCAAACTTTTTGATCTTTATACCTTGGCTGAAATCGTTTATATTGGAGGGGGTTTTACCAAAAATCTCCACAATACTCTTGAGCCTGCACGATTTGGAGTACCAATCATCATCGGCCCTAAACATCGAGGTTTTGAAGAAGTCGACGCTTTTTTGGAATTAGGAATAGCGATTGAGGTAAAAAATGCAGCTGAATTTACTCAAGCAGTCCTAAGTCAATCTTTAGAAAAAAGAGCAGACATCAAAATTAAATCAGGGGAATATTTTACTGAAAATGATCAAGCGAGTTATAAAATTTTTAGTGAAATTTCTGGTCAGCTACATTTAAAAAAGCGACTTTAAAAGTAAATAGATCCAGTTAAAAGTCTTGAATATTACATAGGTTCTGAATTTGAACTGTTCGGAAATTCCGACAAGTTGCTCTTCATGCCACCATCTTTTCTCCTAAGATTTTACAAAAAAAATCACAAAACAATCGATTTCCAAAAATAATCATTTGCTTTGTATACATATCGTAAATAATCCACAATGTCTTCAAATCAAAGCAACATAGAAGGGAAAGTATTCATCATGAAAAAAATGGCTATCAAAAATAGCCTTAAAATTATCGCCATCTTTGGCCTTTTCATTTTTGCATTTTCATCTTGTCACAATGCCAAACAGACGCGTACTTTGAAGTTGGCTCACTCCTTGGACATGACCCATTCTGTACATCTAGGTATGGAGTTTATGGCCAAAAAGGTCGAAGAAAAGTCTGGCGGTAAGTTAAAAATCGATATTTATCCCAGTGGTCAATTGGGTTCTGAAAGACAATGTTTGGAGTTACTACAGATTGGCAGTCTGGCCATGACAAAGGTCTCTGGAGCAGTGATGGAAAACTTCAGTCCAAAAATTGAAATATTAAGTCTACCCTATATATTCAGAGATAAACAACACATATACAAAGTTTTAGATGGCCCAATTGGAAAACAATTGTTGGCAGAATGCTCGCAATACTGGTTGCGCGGACTTGCATTTTTTGATGCGGGCCAACGATCTTTTTATACCAAAAAACCAGTAAGAACTCCCGAAGACCTTAAAAATATAAAACTCAGAGTGCAGGAAAGTGTCACTGCCATCAACTTGGTCAAAGCTCTTGGTGCCTCTCCAACTCCAATATCATGGGGTGAATTGTATACTGCTTTACAACAAGGCGTAGTTGACGGAGCTGAAAACAACCCCCCAAGTTTTTACCTATCCAGACATTACGAACAATGTAAGTATTATACCCTAAACGAACACACTGCTGTACCTGACATGCTCATCATGAGTACCGTATTTTGGGATAGACTTTCTGACGATGAAAAAAGATGGATTTCAGAAGCTGCACAAGAGGCCACTATTCATCAACGCGAATTATGGAATATTTCAGAACAGGAAGCATTGGCAGCAGTTGAAGCAGCTGGAGTAGAAATCATTCGACCGGATAAATCGCTTTTTGCTGCCAAAACACAAGGTCTTTTAGATGCTTACAAAAGCAAACCAGAACTTTATGCCATCATTCAAAAAATCCAAGAAACAAAATGAGAAAACACATAGACAATTATTTGGGTAAGTTTTTAGCCATTTTGATGCTGATCATGACTCTGGATGTGCTTTATGGAGTTGTAACCCGATATGTTTTTGGCGCTCAAGCCAGTTGGACAGAAGAGCTTGCCCGATTTTTATTGATATGGATCGGCATATTGGGCGCAGCTCATGTATCAGGTAAACAAATGCACTTAGCCATCGATTTACTGAAACCTAAGCTCAGTCCTAAAAATGCCAAACTAGTAGATAATTTTATTAAAATCATAGTCATCCTCTTTGCTTTGACAGTGTTGATCATAGGAGGTGTGAGATTGATGTACATCACACAAACGCTTGGTCAATTATCTCCTGCCTTGCGAGTACCCATGTCATTCATTTACTCAGTCGTGCCACTCAGTGGCATTTTGGTCATCTATTATCAAATACAAGAAATTTTGACACCAGGTGTTGAAGAAGCAGAAAATGTATCAATTGATTAATTGGCAAAACTATTCAAAACAGGAAATTATCAAATAATGGAAGTTGCAATTTTGGTTTTATCATTTTTAATTTTGATGGCTATTGGAGTTCCGATTGCATGGAGTATAGGTTTGAGTAGTATCTGTACTATGTTGGTCAGTATTCCAGCCATTCCTGCCTTCACAACGGTTGCGCAACGAATGGCTACGGGTTTAGATAGTTTTGCTTTATTGGCAATTCCATTTTTTGTACTTGCGGGGCAAATTATGAATAAAGGCGGCATTGCAAAACGACTCATAGAGTTTGCCAAAAGTTTAGTTGGTTCCGTGCCTGGTGGACTTGCTCATGTCAATATTTTAGCTGCCATGTTGTTTGGCGCCATATCTGGTTCTTCTGTAGCGGCAGCCTCAGCATTAGGATCGACGGTTGGTAAAAAAATGGTCGAAGAAGGTTATTCCAGAGAATTTGCTGCAGCCATAAATATAACTTCCTCCACTACAGGACTGGTAATCCCTCCCAGCAATGTTTTGATCGTTTATTCTCTTGCAAGCGGAGGAGTATCCATAGCTGCCCTTTTTATAGCAGGGTACATTCCTGGAATATTGACAGGAATCATGCTGATGATTGTTGCGGCTATCTATTCCAAAAAACGAAAATTTCCTGCTGGTGAACCAACCAGTTTTGCAAGAATCTTATCATCTTTTGTTTCAGCGTTCCCGAGTTTACTCTTGTTAGTTGTAGTGATAGGTGGCATTGTTGCTGGGATATTTACAGCAACAGAAGCATCGGCCGTGGCTGTTTTGTATTGTTTGGTGCTCACTTATTTCTACAAAGAACTTTCTTTTAAAGATATACCATCCATATTTATCAGTTCAGTAGAAACCACCGCCATTGTCATGCTTTTGATAGGTACTTCTATGAGTATGTCTTGGATCATGGCCTATGAAAATATCCCTCAGGATTTGACCAATCTGCTACTCTCTGTGACAGATAATAAAATCATCATTTTGCTAATAATTAATGCAATTTTGTTATTTATTGGGATTTTCATGGATATGACACCTGCAGTGTTGATTTTTACACCCATATTTTTACCAATAGTTACAAAGTTGGGTATAAATCCTACGCAGTTTGGAATCATTATGGTCATGAACCTTTGTATAGGACTTTGCACTCCTCCTGTTGGAGCTGTTTTATTTGTAGGTGTGGGTATAGCGGGCACAACTATTGAGAAAGTAATAAAGCCGCTTTTGCCTTTATTTGTGGCAATGATCGTGGCTTTACTTTTGGTGACTTATATCCCAGCTTTGAGTTTGTGGCTTCCTGGTATCTTTGGTTTATAATTTTTTGAATGCGAATAAAAAAAGCCCTAGTGGCATTGTTTGTTTATGAATAATATCCTAAAAGTCCACGACAGTGACAATGTGATAGCTGCCTTGGTAAATTTAAATGTTGGTGATCTAGTGACGCTGGATGGAGAACAATTTGAAATAAAGGAGACCATTCCTATGAAGCACAAATTCGCCGCTGTTGATTTTGCAGTCGGTGATTTGGTCATCATGTATGGAGTCAGGATCGGAAAGTCTAAAGTTGCGATTCCAAAAGGTTGTAGAATTTCAACTGATAATGTCGGCCATTCTGTCAAAGATTATGAAGCTAAATCTGAAAATTACACATGGAAAAAACCTGATAATTCTAGGTTCCATGATCGCACATTCGATGGATATATAAGAAGTGATGGCAAAGTAGGTACCCGCAATTATTGGATCGTATTTCCATTAGTATTCTGCGAAAACAGAAATATCAAATTGATTGAAGAAACCATGCTGGAGGCTTTGGGTTATAAATCAAAGCCCCAAAAGGCGATGAATATAGATATTTTAATTGACCTCTATAAGCAAGGAGTTACACCCGACCGATTATTAGAAACATCAATAAGTTCAGACCTTGAGGAAGTTACAACCAATAAACTTTTTCCTAATGTAGACGGTTTGAAGTTTCTGGTTCATGACCGAGGTTGTGGTGAAATCAGACAAGATTCAGAAGCACTTTGCAGGCTTATGGCAGGATATATCAATAATCCAAATGTAGCCGGGGCTACCATACTGAGTCTAGGTTGTCAAAATGCACAGTTTTCATTGTTACAAGAGGCTATGAATGCTTTTGGAGTAGCTGTAGATAAGCCCATCTATATTCTCGAACAACAAAAAAGTAATTCCGAAAGAGACTTCATTGAAGAAGCCATCAAAAAGACTTTCGTCGGTTTGATAGAAGCCAATAAAATCCAACGCCACCCAGCACCTCTGAGCAAATTGATGCTTGGTTTGGAATGCGGTGGCTCAGATGGCTTTTCAGGCATTTCTGCAAATCCAGCACTCGGATATGCATCTGATCTTTTAGTTACCTTGGGAGGTACAACTATTCTTGCAGAGTTTCCAGAATTGAATGGTGTAGAACAAGAATTGATCAACAGATGTGATACGGAGGAATTGGCAGCCAAATTTAGCAATCTCATGTCTACTTACAGCAAAAGAGCTGAGGAAGCGGGTTCCGGTTTTGAAATGAATCCCTCTCCTGGCAACATCAAGGATGGACTCATAACTGATGCTATGAAATCTGCTGGAGCTGCTAAAAAAGGAGGTATTTCAAACATCACAGATATATTGGATTACACAGAACAAGCCACTAAACCTGGGTTGAACTTACTTTGTACTCCGGGCAATGACGTTGAAAGTACCACTGCATTGGCAGGAACTGGCTGTAATATCATGGCTTTTACCACTGGTCTTGGCACACCAACAGGCAATCCCATTTCCCCAGTCATCAAAATTTCTTCCAATTCCATCCTTACAAAAAGAATGTCTGATATCATAGACTTGGATGCAGGGACCATCATCAGTGGTGAAGATACCATCCAAACGAAAGGGGAAGAATTGATTGAAATGATGATCGAGGTGGCTAGTGGACGCACATTGACCAAAGCCGAGAAATTAAATCAAAATGATTTTATTCCATGGAGAAGGGGTGTTTCTCTTTAGTATTTATATTATTTGTCTTGAAAACTAATTTATGGACATTCTAAGCAGAAAAGCCGTCGATGCAAAAGCTCCTGATGTAACCAATATTTTACTTTTTGGTGGAGGTAATTTTGTTCGTGCATTTATTGGCTCCATATTTCAAACTTACAATGAAGTTTTGGGTCAAAATTTAGGAATTACTGTGGTAAAAGTGACTCCAGGAAAATATTTGGATTGGATTGCCCAAGAAGGTCTATATCATGTGAATACAAAGGGAATCAAAAACGGTGTGCTGGTAGAAGAAACCAAACTCATCAACTGTGTCCGAGAAGTGCTTTCTTGTTACGATCAATGGCCGGAGTTTCTTGACACAGCTGGAAATCCCGATATCAAGTACATCATCAGCAATACGACAGAAAGTGGTTTGAGATATAAGGAAGAAGTCTTTTCCAAAGAAAGGATTCCTGATGAATTTCCTGCAAAATTGACCATTTGGCTTTATGAACGGTTCAAGATTTTAGGAAATAATTCTACAAGTGGTGTTACTTTATTACCCTGCGAATTATTGGAGGATAATGGTTTTCTGCTCAAAAATATGATTGTACAATATGCAGAACTTTGGTCCATTGACCCTGCCTTTAAAACTTGGTTGAATTCAGCATGCCATTTTTGCAATACTTTGGTCGATCGCATCGTACCTGGCGCAAGTCAAGCGTCCAAAGAAAACACATTTAAATCCCTTGGTTTCATAGACCAATTATTGACAGAAGGCGAACCTTACCATTTTTTAGCCATTGAAGCTCCTGAAGTCGTACAAAATGAACTACCCATTGACCAAATAAGTCTCAACATTATTTATACGGATGATCTTGCACCTTATAGGCTTAGAAAAGTAAGAATTCTCAATGGAGCGCATAGTTCGATGGTGCCAGTCGGCCTTTTGAGTGGTTGCAAAACTGTAGGTGATGTGATGGAATCCAAATCAGTTGAAAATTACGTAAAATCTGTTATTTTTCATGAAATCATTCCTGCCTTATCTTTACCTGAAGAAGGATTGCAAACCTATGCAAATGATATTTTAGATCGTTTCAGAAATCCATTCATCAAACACCAACTCATCAGCATTGCCCTCAATTCCTTTTCCAAGTTTAAGGCAAGGATATTACCAAGTATAAAAGATTATGTTGCTAAGTTTGGGCAATGTCCCGACGGTTTGTGTCTTGCATATGCTGCTATGATTTATTTATACCGTGGAGAAATCAATGGTGAAAAAATCGAATTGAAAGATGATGTTTATGTGCTAAGTAGGCTGCAAAAGATTTGGTCACAATATGATGCAGGTGAAATTTCATTAGAAGTTTTAAATCTTAATATAGCGCAGGACTTAGATTTCTGGGGAGAAGATCTGACCAAACTACCTACTTTCTTAGAAAAGACAAATGCGCTACTTTCAAAAATAGCCAACGGTGAAATACAGCAAGTTTTGGTTAATCTTGGTTCGAACGATTAATTGAAGACATTCAAGCTTTCTTCGCATTTAATATTTGCCATCATTAGAGGATCATAAAAAAAGCTGTTTTCAAAACCCTAAGGAATCTGAAAACAGCTTTTCTATTTTTATATTAAATCTTTGAGCTGAAAAAGTTAATCAGCCAAAAGTCATTAGTCCATGATGAATGGATAATCCTTCTGCATGTAATTATCTTCATACAATTCAGATCCCAATGGATAATCACTTGCTTCCGCAAATGCCATTGCCTCATCAATTTCCAAGTTGATTGCCTCCTTGATATCGTTTACTTCTTTTTCAGAAGCAATAGCGTTGTCGATGATTTTTCTTTCAGTAATCACAACTGGATCTTGCTCTTTGTAATGTTCCAACTCATCCTTGGTTCTGTATTTCGCTGGATCAGAAACTGAGTGACCACGGTATCTGTAAGTGCGTATTTCTAAATAATAAGGACCTTTACCACTTCTGATGTGTTCTGCAGCCCTCAAAAAAGCTTCATGAACAGACTCCGGATTCATACCATCAACAGGTTCAGAAGGCATATCATATGCCAAACCAAGTTTCCAAAGGTCTTGCACATTACTCGTCCTTTTTACAGAAGTACCCATTGCATACTGGTTGTTTTCACAAATGTATAGAACGGGCAATTTCCACGTCATAGCCATGTTGAAAGATTCATGAAGTGAACCTTGTCTGGCGGCTCCATCACCAAACATACATACCGCTAGGTTGTCAGTTCCTTTATATTGCTCAGCAAATGCGATTCCTGTTCCGATTGGAATTTGCGCTCCTACGATACCATTACCACCAAAATATCCTTTTTCCTTTGAAAAGAAGTGCATACTACCACCCTTCCCTTTCACACAACCAGTTGATTTTCCGTACAACTCAGCCATGCAATATTTAGATTCCAATCCTCTTGCCAAAGCCACACCGTGTTGTCTGTAGGCAGTAACAACTTTGTCACCGTCTTTCAAACCAGAAGCCAATGCCGCTCCTATCGCCTCTTGACCAATGTACACGTGACAAAAGCCTCTGATTTTTTGTTGAGAATAAGCAAACAATGTCTTTTCCTCAAATCTTCTGATCCGATACATGATTTCATACCACTTTAAATAAGTGGCTTTATCGTAGCTGATCCCTTCTGCTTTTGCTGCTACTTTGGTCTTTTTATCTAGTACTTCTGCCATAATTATATTAAGTTTTGCCTGTCAAAGGTAATAACTATGAAATTAATAAGATTGTTTTAGAATAATAAATACTTAAAAAAATACTTTTCTGCTTTTCCATACAAGGCTCAACGATTTGCGATAGTTTGAATAGCGTATAAATAAGATTTAAGTAACTCTATACCTACTTTGAGATCAATCGTAAAATAGTATCAAAAAGTAGGTCATTCACCAGATTTTAATACCATAAATCTTTTAAACCACCACCCTTTGACATGAAACCTCAACCACACAATTGTTCAAAATCGAGAAATTGACCAAATTAATGTTAATTTTTATAGATTTTTGCCAAAAGAGTTAACAGTCAAGCTCATTTTTTATGGGAAATTCAAAATCTTTAATAATTTTACAATATAATATAGAATTTATAACTTTTAAAATCAAGAATAATGTCAGTAAGGATTGCAATCAATGGATTTGGAAGAATTGGACGACTTGTATACCGTCAGATTTACAACATGGAAGGTATCGACGTAGTTGCAGTAAACGATCTTACAAAACCATCTGTTTTGGCTCATTTATTAAAATATGATACAGCCCAGGGAAGATTTAATGAAGATGTGACATCAACAGAAGACAGCATCATCGTCAATGGTGACGCTTTTAAAGTATATGCTCAAAGAGACCCAGGTCAAATTCCTTGGGGTGCACACGATGTAGACGTAGTTTTGGAATGTACTGGATTTTTTGCAGACAAAGACAAAGCAGAAGCGCATATCGCTGCAGGTGCTAAAAAAGTAGTTATTTCTGCTCCAGCAACTGGCGACCTTAAGACAGTAGTATTCAACGTAAACCACGACATCCTTGATGGATCTGAAACCGTTATTAGTGCGGCAAGTTGTACAACTAACTGTTTGGCTCCAATGGCTGCGGTTTTGGACAAAGAGTATGGCATCATTACAGGTTTGATGACTACCATCCACGCTTATACCAATGATCAAAATACCCAAGATGCACCTCACGCAAAAGGTGATTTGAGAAGAGCAAGAGCAGCGGCTCAAAACATCGTTCCAAACTCAACAGGTGCAGCAAAGGCAATAGGCCTTGTTTTACCAAATTTGAAAGGAAAATTGGACGGTGGTGCTCAGAGAGTGCCTACTTTGACTGGTTCTTTGACAGAATTGTTTACTATCCTAGATAAAGAAGTAACTGTTGACCAAATCAATGCAGCTATGAAGGCAGCAAGCAATGAAAGTTTTGGCTATACAGAAGACGAAATCGTGAGCAGCGACATCATCGGTATTTCTTACGGAAGTTTGTTTGATGGTACTCAAACTAAGGTTATCAAAAACGGTGACAAACAATTGGTTAAAACTGTTTCTTGGTATGATAATGAAATGAGTTATGTAAGCCAATTGGTGAGAACACTTCAACACTTTGCAAAATTGATTTAAGATCATTTGATGATTTCCTCAATAATAATAAGATACCGCAGCTTTTCAATTGTAAAACCTGCGGTATCTTTGTTTATAGCCACCAAGAAGCCATTATCAAACACTTCCATTTTAACAACCAATTAAACAATTCGAAAATGAGTTTTTTTGATCAACATAATTTCGCAGGACAGCGTGCATTGATAAGAGTTGACTTCAACGTGCCTCTCAACGACCAATTTGAAATCACAGATGATACCAGAATGCGTGGCGCCATGGCTACCATCAACAAAGTTTTGAATGACGGCGGCAGTGTTGTCCTCATGAGCCACTTTGGAAGACCAAAAGATGGGCCAACAGATAAATATTCCCTCAAACACTTGGTTCCGCATTTGAAAGAACTACTTGGAAATAGAACCGTAAAGTTTGCTGACGACTGCATCAGCGACGCCAGTTTTAAACTATCTGCCAACCTACAACCGGGTGAAGTTCTGCTTTTGGAAAACCTTCGTTTTTATAAAGAAGAGGAAAAAGGCGATGTTGATTTTGCTGGCAAATTGGCTAAACACGGCGATTTCTGGGTGAACGATGCTTTTGGTACCGCACACAGAGCACACGCTTCTACCACCATCGTTTCACAGTTTTTCCCTAAGGGCAAAAAGTCATTTGGATATTTGATGGACGCAGAAGTTGTTGCGGGTAATAAAGTCCTCAACCACCCGGTTTCTCCAGTTACTGCCATCGTGGGTGGAGCTAAAGTTTCAGATAAAATCAAGTTGTTGGAAAAATTGGTTGAGTCCTCAGACAACATCCTTGTTGGAGGTGGAATGGCTTATACCTTCATCAAAGCTCAAGGCGGTGAAGTAGGAAAATCACTTTGCGAAATGGAATTCCTTGACCTCGCATTGAGAACACTAGAATTGGCCAAAGAAAATAATTGTGTCATTCATTTACCAGAAGACAGCGTAATCGCTGATAATTTTGCCGCAGACGCCAATACTCAAATTGTCCCAAGCAACGAAATCCCAGAAGGTTGGATGGGACTTGACATCGGACCAAAAGCCGCTGAAGCTTATTCTCACGTCATCAAAAACAGCAAAACCATTTTGTGGAATGGCCCAATGGGTGTTTTTGAATTTGACGCTTTCTCAAAAGGAACCTTTGGTGTTGCCAATGCCGTTGCGGATGCTACTGCTTTGGGCGCTTATTCTTTGATTGGAGGAGGAGATAGTGTTTCAGCCATCAATAAAGCTGGTCTAGAAGACAAAGTAAGTTACGTTTCTACAGGTGGTGGAGCCATGCTGGAGTTTTTGGAAGGCAAGGTTTTACCGGGCATTGCTGCGGTGACAGAAGGATAATAAAGATGTTTGTTTGCAGGAAATCCTGTGAATGAGATGATTAAAAAAAGGGAGTTTCTGCTTGCGCGGGGGCTCCTTTTTTGTTTGGTTGAAATTATAAATTTTGAATTAGCACCCAAACACACAAATCGGGGAAGTCATATGGATTTTCAAACAGGGATAAATCTTGAAATAGTCGTCAATATTATATCCAATTGCATATAAACCATTTTGATTATGTATTTTTATATGCAAATACATATATTTTTATGCAAAATTCGCTTTTTATATGTAATAACATATAAATTTACATTATTAATTAATTTTGTATGCAAAAACATATAAATATGAGTGCATTGGCAGACTTTGTAAAGATCAAAAGAAAGCAATCTGGCTTCACCCAGGAAGAATTTGCAGAAAAGGCAGGAGTTGCCCTTACGGTCATTCGTAAAATTGAACAAGGTAAAGAAAACCTTAACTTATCAAAGGTCAACCAAGTTTTGCAAATGTTTGGCCATGTTGTAGGTCCTATAAATGAAAAGGTTGAGACATGGAATAGTTAAATACAACGGCACTCGGGCAGGGTTGAAGACTGAAAGAGAACATGAAGAATATCTAATTATACATAAATAAAAATATACAAAATCAGCTGCGAAAGCTTTATCCACCACCTATAAATAGAAAATTAAATGAATCTATTAGATCAAACTTACAAACAATGGCTGACTGAACTAAAAGGTAAAATCCGATCAGTTCAGATCAAGGCTGCTATAGCTGTTAACTCGGCATTGATAACGTTTTATTGGGAATTGGGTAAGATGTTATCCGAAAAAGAAAGTATATGGGGAGCTAAACTGGTAGAACAGTTGGCAAAAGATTTGCAAGAAGAGTTCCCAGAATTGAAAGGTTTGTCGCGAAGCAATCTTTTCAACTGCAAAAAATTCTACCAATTTTACAGCCAAGAATTAATCCAACAACCTGTTGGACTAATTGACGACCAGGCGACTTTTCATATACAACATTCAGATAATCAATCTCTTGAAATGGTCCAACAGCTTGTTGGACAAATACCTTGGGGGCATAATATCTTTATTTTTACAAAATCAAAAAACATAAACGAAGCTCATTTTTATATTTCTCAAACCATCGAAAACAATTGGAGTAGAGATACTTTAGCATTGCAAATTAAAACGGATTTGTATTTCAGAAATGGTAAAGCTATTTCCAATTTCAAAAACACCTTACCAGAGCCATTATCTGAATTAGCTCAACAAACACTAAAAGACCCATACATATTTGATTTTATGACCTTGGCCACAGGGTTTAAGGAAAAGGACATTGAAAAACAATTAGTTCAACACATTACTAAGTTTTTATTGGAATTAGGGAAAGGATTTGCATTTGTGGGGCAGCAATTTCATTTGGAAATAGCCGACAATGATTACTATATTGATTTGCTATTTTACCACATCAAACTCAAATGTTATGTAGTTTTAGAACTCAAAAACACAAAATTTATCCCAGAATATGCAGGTAAACTCAACTTTTACCTTTCGGCAGTGGATACCTTGGTAAAACAAGAGGAAGATAAGCCAACCATTGGTATTTTGCTTTGTAGAGATAAAATAACATTGAAGCAGAATTTGCTTGAGAGACATAAACAAACCAATGGGCGTAAGTGAATTTCAAATAACAGAAAACTTACCTGATCATTTGAAGAGCAGTTTGCCTACCATTGAAGAAATAGAAAATGAATTTAAAAATCTGGAGGAATGAAATGCACAAAGGCAAGTTCAGAATACAGTGAGAGTGGAATAAACCGAAGTCGGAAATCGCAGTCCGGAAATCGGAGATCGGAAATCGCAGTTCGGAAATCGGAAATCGGAAATCGCAGTTCGGAAATCGGAGATCGGTTCCTTTTGATTTTGGAAGGAAATTGGAAATCGTTCCGCTTCCGACAGCTATCGGAAATCGCAAAGAAATCGTGAAGCGTGACATCAAAATAATTTAAATGATCTTTTCTTAACATACCATTCGGATTCTTATTTTACTTTTGTCCAACATTCATTTTATTTCCTACCCAACATGTTGCAAAAAGTAAAAATATCGGTGTTGATGGCCGTGTACAATACTGATTTTTCTTTTATAAAAAGAGCCATTGAGTCGGTATTAAAACAAGACTTTCAAGACTTTGAACTCATCATTATTGACGATGGCAGTGATTGCGAAAACAGTAAGCGCATATTACATTATGTTGAGCAACACGAAGATAAAATTGTTTACATCCGTCATAAAAATCGAGGACAATCTGAATCTATCAACCGTGGCGTTTTGAATAGTGTTGGTGAGTTTATAACCATCCTAGACAGCGACGACGCGTATAAAACCAATCATCTAAGTGCCTGCCTTCGAGAAATAGATGGTTTTGATTTGATCGCTTCTTCAACAGAAACCATCGTTGATACTTACGCTGATTATTATGTTCCCGACAAAAATGACCTCACACAACTCATCCATTTAGATGATTGCACCCTATTTGGAACTCTTTTTGGACGACGAGAGGTGTTTAATACAATTTCTTTCAAAAGTGGATTTGCAGCAGATGCTGATTTTTATTCGAAGGCGACAAGTCTATTTCGTGTAAACAAAGTGAACCTTAGAACTTATATTTATTACAGAAACATTCCAAATAGTATTTGCGCCACTATTAAAAAGCAAAATTTCCTATTCACTGATTAATGGCAGCTATTCAACGTTTGGTCTCAACCAATGGACTTTTGATGGCTTGCCACATAACAGGCGTTTATGATGTGAACCGAAATGAAACCCTTGCAGGTGACAATTATGAATTGGTGAGAAACTGGGCAGAATCGATTCACGCCTTGAAATTGCAAGGAATCATATTTCACAATAACTTCTCTGAAGAAACTTGTCATAAATACGAAAACGAGCACATCACTTTCAAAAAAATAAATTATAACCCTCAATTTAATCCAAACGTATTTCGCTATTTCGTATACAGAGATTTTCTAAATCAGAATGCTGCATTTATAAAAAGTGTCTTCATAACCGACATTTCAGACGTGGTTGTGGTCAAAAACCCCTTTACAGATCCTTTTTTTATTGAAAATCCAAATGCTCTTTTTTGCGGTGACGAAGCAAAAATGCTTGACAATGATTGGATGAATGCCCATAGCGATCACCTTCGAAAGAAAATCTCGGATTACGCTGAATACGAAAAAAAATTTGCACAAGAAACGCTTTTGAATTGTGGCATCATTGGTGGAGCAACTTCCATTTTTCAAGATTTCCTCCAAAAGCTTTGCACCATCCATGAGTCATATAATTATGAAAACAAAACCGCCTATACAGGTGACATGGGTGCTTTTAATTATTTAGCAAGAACAATATACAATCAATTGAAACACGGCTCACCAATTAATACGGTATTTAAAATGTACGAAAATGATCGTACTGATTGTTGGTTTAGGCATAAATAAGCCTTTTATGAAAACCAAAATTCGACCCAAATGGTAAGCTATGTCCTAAGGGAGATTCCAAGTTAGAATAATTGATTTATGCGAAAAATAAATTTAAATATGCGTTTGAGTTTATAAATTCGTGATTCGCGAATCGCGAATCACGAATTTATTATGTATCTTTGTTGCCATTAATGTTTAAAAAATGAAAAAACACAGCGGAATGAGGCCGCACGAT
The DNA here is from genome assembly GCA_016715105.1 of Saprospiraceae bacterium. Classification (GTDB taxonomy): domain Bacteria; phylum Bacteroidota; class Bacteroidia; order Chitinophagales; family Saprospiraceae; genus JADKBO01. The sequence goes on from JADKBO010000032.1 coordinate 26,607, forward strand.
ATTGCTATACTATTGAAAATTGCAGCCAAAGGAGAAAAGCCATGGAACATGAAAGATGTGTCCATTGAATTAGGTATCAGTGCAAGCGAAGTAAGTGAGAGCTTAAATCGCTCATCGATTGCAGGTTTAATTACTAAGGATAAAAAACGACTCATGAAGTCATCAATTTTGGACTTTTTGGAGCACGGACTTCGTTTTGTGTATCCTCAAATTCCAGTTCAGTAGGGATGCCTACAGCACAGCCGCACCCCATTGGTCAGTGAAATAATGAGTAGCGAACCACGTTTGGCCTTAGGGAGGGGAAGGAGGGGGAACTATTGAACCATTGCACCCTAAAGTGCCAGAAGCATGTTTAAAAGATCCAATTTTTTATGAATTTATGGCTTTGTGTGACGCACTTCGTGTAGGAAAGGCTAGGGAAAAAAAATTGGCTGTCGAAGCACTTAAAAAAAGATTATGCTAAAAAATACACAGATAAATAGGATTGCTACAAAAATCATTGCTAATGCTTTAGGAGATTTAAATGAAAAAGTTGTGTATGTAGGTGGCTCTATTGTTAGTTTTTATATCGATGACCCATCAGCTGAAGATGTTAGACCTACTAAGGATATTGATATTAGTATTGAAATTGATAGTTTGAATGAGTTAGAAGAGTTACGTCAAGAATTAATTAAACGAGGATTTACTCAATCAAGTGAAGATGATATTATTTGTCGTTTTAGATATGATCAGATCAAAGTAGATGTAATGTCAACAAAGGGTGTAGGTTGGGCACCTGCAAATCCTTGGTTTGCACCAGGTCATTATAACCTAATTGAAATTAAATTAGATAATATTGTTGTAAGATGTTTGTCTTACCATACTTTTAGCAACCAAATTTACAGCATTTTATGGTCGTGGGATTAAAGATCCACGAACTAGTCACGATTTTGAAGACATAGTATATTTACTTAATTACACATCTAATTGGCAGGATCAAATATCTAGATCAAATGACGATGTAAAAATCTATTTGATCGACTGTTTCAGAAATATACTTGAAAATGCTATAATGCAAGAAGCAATTATAGCAAATCTTTTTTATGAGGAACAATCGCACAGATTCAGCAAAATAATGACTCAAATTAAACTTATTTGCCTCGAATCAATAGAGTAAATGATTTAATAAATTACAGGTTAAAATGGTAATTTGTCCAAATGACATACAGCATATCAAAAAAATGATTGAAAAAATATTTGAAGGAAACCCCAATAATATTAGTTTTGCAACCAATTAGTTTCATATATATCAAATTGTATTGCCATATTTCTCAACTCATTAAAGATAATTTTATGTCATTTCAAGCCTACATAGACAACATCAAAGCAAAAACTGGTAAAAGTCCAGAAGACTTCAAAAAAATTGCCGAAGCCAAAGGATTTTTGGTCAATGGAAAAATTGTCCCAACTATAAAAGCTACAGAAATCACCAATTGGCTCAAGGACGAATTTGAACTAGGCCATGGTCATGCAATGGCAATTTATGCAAGCTTTAAAGGCAAAACGGAATAAAAAGAAAGTTGACAAAATTATTTAAATTACTACCTTTGAATACTGAGGATGAAAATGTTCAGTGGCTTTAAATTGTAATACCATTTTGCCATTCAAAAAACCAGAAGAGGCGGAAGTAAAATTTAGTAATTCTCCTTTCACATGGACATACAAGAGATAAAAAGAGGACTTGTTTAAAAAGACATGACCAGGCATAATGTGCTTGATCTAAGCGTTGGTTTATTTACGCTTTATTCCATGAATTTATTGCGAAACCATATTATATTACAGAACTTATATTTATGCCAATGACATATACGATTTTCACATTGCAGATACCCTCGGAAATTCATTGGGTACGATTGCAGGCATATTTATAATTGTTGGTTTGATTGGTAGGGATATCATCAAAAACCAACTTTTAATTAAAATAACTACTATTAGTTTCATTCTTTTTGAACTGGCTCAACGATTGTTTGGAAAACCCATAGATCCATGGGATGTCATTGCAACTATCCTAACAGGGGGATTTTGTTTATTTATATATGGTAGGATCCATCAAAGTAAATTAGAAATAAAGGGAGAAGTATAGGTAATTAATATTCAAATTTTCAAAATTTGAAATCCAACGTGTCCCTGCTTCTGCAAGATATTAAGCAATAATCTGTGAAGACGCAAAATTATGCGTTTCTACAATTTGATACATCACTATTAAAAATTCCCACAAAAAGATTTGCTCATGAAATTCGACAAGTGATCGTTTTGCGCGCACAGCTTGAATAATTAATTTTGTTGCACGGCGTTTGAAAAGTTTAAACCCTTACCCCTTTGTTTTTGTTACTCCCACCAATACTGTTTTATTTTCATCCCCACCACCCCCCCCTTTAAACCTAACGGTATTCCGGCCTGAGCTCAATTGAACTCTCATTGAACTCTCATTGAACTCCACGTGCCCCTGTTCCTGAAGATTGCCCCGCCAGTTAAAAACGCCCCTTTACTTTTCCCACTAAGTTAACCGTTTTGTATTTTTCATGCCCCCCCCCCGCCAACCACCTTAAAAGCCTAACAGGTATTTGCTGGCGAAGCGATTTGAGCTCACAATAACCTCAGAAGACGCACGAACCCTTTGAACTCACATTGGAACCATTGAACTCACATTGAACTCATTGAAATCCCACGTGTCCTGCTTTGCAAGGATTGAAATCTGTGACCGTGCCTTTGTAATTCATTAAAATTATTGAACTCACATTGAACTCATTGAACTCCTATTGAACTCATTGAACTCACATTGCTCTAAAAAACATTGTCCAATTCGTCTCCCAATCTCCAACAGATTCATCCCAATAAGCCTGTTGCCATTCCGCAGTACCAACCGTCTCACTTTTCCACATAAACCTCAATTTAACCTCCTTTCCATCATACATTTCTTTTCCGTAAAATACACCAACACCATCAGCAAATTGGCCAACCACCTGCTCTTTCAAACCAACACTTGGATTTGCAGTATCAGCCCAATATATCTGCCAAGTATTGGATGCCGGATCAAACATTCTGATGCTCAAGCCAATGAATTCATCACCAAAAAAAAAAAGTTTTATCTCATCCATGATGCCCAAACCATTGAGGATACTTTTGGTTTCCATGGTTGCATCAAAAGAAACCCACTCATCACATTTAGCCAACCTTTTTTTTAATCGTCTATTGTGTACAGACCATTTACCAATCAGAAATTTAAAATCACTCAGTGCATTCATATTCGGGTATTTGATTTTACAAAACTAATCGAATTAAAATTGAACATCATTATTGCTTACAAAATCTGATCAAAATTACCATTCATATTTAAGTCTAAATGACTCATTCAGCAAGTTTCCTATTTTCAAATTTTAACTTTTTGTTTAAGTATTTTTCTTAATCTATTAAACAAAATATGCGCACAAGCGTTACAAGTTCAAGATTTGCAATTCTTACCAAATGTTGCTCCCATGGCAACATAACTTAGTCTAAACACAACAAGAGCATGGGTGCTTGTTACAAAGTATAACAAAAATGAAATTGTCTTTTAAATTTATTTTGCCTATTTTATTTACAGTTATAACCATGAGTTTTACCTCTTGCGGTGACGACGAAGAAGTGGTCACTCCAAGTACAATTGTAGACGTCGCTTTGGCTGACGCACAGTTTTCTACCCTTACGAGCGCACTTACAAAAGCAGAATTAGTTTCAGCATTACAAGGCACAGGACCCTTTACTGTATTCGCACCAAATAATGCAGCCTTCACCAAAGCTGGAATTACAAGCTTGGATGGCTTGTCCAAAGATGCATTAACACCTATCCTTACTTCACACGTTTTAAATGGCAAAGTTTTAGCCGCTGATGTAAAAAGCGGTGGTGTTTCTACATTAAATACCAATAACAACATTTATCTTTCTGTAAACTCTACCGGCGTTTATATCAATGGGAATATCAAGGTAATTGCAACTGATGTAGATGCTAGTAATGGTGTGATTCACGTGATCGATAATGTCATTATTCCACCTACAAATAGTTTGGTACAAATTGCAGCAACAACTGAAGATTTCTCCGAACTTACTTCATTGGTACTGGCAGCAGATCCCGCAGTTGCAGCTGCCTTGACCGCTGCTTCAACAACTGGACTTACCGTATTTGCTCCAACCAATGCGGCATTCACAGAATTGTATAAAACAATACCAAAAGCAACTCTATTAGATCCTTCAAACAAACAATTGTTGACTGACGTACTACTGTACCACGTTGTAAGTGGAAGGGTATTTTCTACAGATTTGCCAAATGTAACTGGCCAAGTTGCTACTGTTAATACTGAAAATATCTCATTTGATCTCACTAATGGTGCAAAAGTTGTCGGGAAATCAAGCGGGAATGCAAACATCACTGCAGCAAATGTTTTGGCGACCAATGGTGTAATACACGTTATTGACAAAGTACTACTACCCTAAATCTGACGATTGACGTAATTCTATATGGTGGAATAATCTGGTATGAAATCCAAGGTTATTCCACTTTTTTTGTTTAAAAAATAGAAAATTGGATTCTCAGATCGAGTCCCATCGCTTGAAATGCGAAATTGATGAAATCCGAAACTGCTAAACTCATGTGCTTGAAACGAAATTGTGGACAATTCAACCCCAATTCGGGGTTGGTGGATTTGGGCTTTGATTACCCCGAGTTGCACTCGGGGCTAAACACATTGAACCCATCGGGTTCTATAATTAATAAAAGATAGTGGTTGTGGTTAATTCCTTTATTACATAATTGCAAAATTGTGTAAATACCAAAAGCTCAACTCAAAAATGCGCTTTGCCCTTTCCATCGTGACAATTCCTCCAAGCTCAACTCCTCGCAGCTCAAGGCTCGTGGCTCGTAGCAAATGATAGCTGAAAACTGAAAACTGACCCCTGATCTCTGACCCAAAGAATAAAAATTTAAAAACAGCCCTACAAAATTTGAGATTGATTATCTTGTCAATCAATTCAAATCAAAATAGCATGGCAAACTTAAAGGATCGTAGAACATTCCTGAAAACCCTAGGTGGCGCAGCAGCCATCAGTCCCTTCATTTCTTCATCATCATTTGCAGCTTCTTTGCCCAATTATACAGGGAAAAAGCTAGGAATCGCATTGGTTGGTCTGGGCAGTTATGCAACTAGGCAGATAGGCGTCGCACTTGAAGAGACCGAATATTGGAAAGTTACTGGAATTGTAACAGGAAGTCCAGAAAAAATACCTGCTTGGAAGACAAAGTGGTCTCTTAAAGACGAGAACATTTATTCCTACGAAAACTTTGATAAAATCGCAGACAATAAGGAAATTGATGTGGTTTACATTCTCTTACCAAATGGTCTGCATAAAGAATACACAATTCGTGCAGCGAAAGCAGGCAAACACGTCATTTGCGAAAAACCGATGGCCAATACGGCAGATGAAGCAGAAGAAATGGTCAAAGCTTGTAAGGCAGCAGGTGTAAAACTCGCTGTTGGCTATAGACTTCACTTCGAGCCTTTCAATATGCAAGCTCAAAAATGGGGCAAAGAGCAAACTTTTGGTCGTCTAGATTATATTCATGCTGCCTTTGCATTCAAAATTGGTGATCCCAAACAATGGCGATTGAAAAAAGCACTTTCTGGTGGAGGCCCAATGATGGATGTAGGCATTTATTGCGTACAGGCTGCTAGATATGTCTCCGGCGAAGAACCTATTTCAGTCACTGCGCAATATGGGCCAATCACGGACAAAGAAAGGTTTAATGAAGTGGAAGAATCAGTTTCCTGGCAAATGGAATTTCCATCAGGTACCTATATGACAGGCTGGACGAGCTATAAATCAAATACAGAACGGTTACATGCTAGTGGACCACAGGGATCATTTGATCTTTCACCAGTTTTTGGTTATGGCCCACTCAAAGGGACTTCAAGGCTTGGACCAATGGATTTACCAATCGTCCACCATCAGAGAGCTCAAATGGAAGCCATGGGACCTATGTTTTTGTCTGCCGATCCAATTCCAAGCCACTGTTCTGGTGAAGAAGGGCTCCGAGACATGAAAATTATGATGGCCATTTTTGAAGCTGCTAAGACAGGAAAGAAAATAAAATTGGGATAATTACGGCTTAATCCTTTCTATTTCATTGCAAATGTTTGGTTTAATTCACTGGTATTTATAACGTGTTTTTACTAAAAACAAAAGTCATAATCGTTTACTTCAAAAACAAGTGTATTGAACATTAAATTATGATGGAACTATTAAATGATGATATTGAAATTCAAATTTTCATTTATGTAGTTCAATAATTTAGCAATGAAAAATATACTAATGATTGCGCTCTTACTCATTTTTATCAGCTCATGTGGTAAGGATGATAAAATTGAAGGAATTTGCTATTGTGAATTTTTCAGTGGCGACAAGAGTGAATACGATTTAAGGTCTATGAGTCGGCAAGAGCAAATCGCTCAGTGCAACGAACATGACAACAATGCTGCGAATTTTGTAGGCCATTGTGACTTAGAGTAATCTTTTGAGTAAAAAAGGGATTATGACTTATGTAAATATTTGGCCAATTACTTAAAATATCTCAAATGAAAAATATATTGAAATTTGCAACTTTACTTCTTTTGACTAGCCTCTTTATAGGCTCATGCAGCAAGGATGATAAGATTAAGGGAATATGTTACTGTGAATTTTTCAGTGGCGACAAAAGTGAATATGATTTACGAGCAATGACTAGAGAAGAACAAATCAGCCAATGTAACACCCATGACAACAACGCTGCGAATTTTGGGGGAGAATGTGATTTAGAGTAATTCATTATTGGCAGTTGTCAGAGCGAATATGATTCACTCTTTCCACTTTTGACAAATTAAGTGTAGTTTTTACAAAATAAATTCTTACTAGTCCTGAATTTCCAATCGAATTATATAAATTAGTCTCCTAAAATTCAATTCACATCATGAAGCACAAAATAATTTGGGTAGCATTCTTCGCTACCGCTCTCAGTTTAACCAATTTGTCGGCTCAGGCAGACGATGGTTTTTTCACCTCTTCAACTACTCAACAAGGCAAACAATTTCCTAAAGTGAATGCAGAAGGAAAAGTCAGGGTTCAAATTTCTGCACCCGAGGCCAAGCTGGTGCAGTTGGATATTGGAGGCGTAAAATATCCCCTTACCATGGACACCAGCGGACTTTGGACTGGAGAAAGCGCTCCTCAGGATGAAGGTTTCCATTATTATCAGTTGAATATTGATGGAGCTTCAGTTCCAGATCCGGGAAGCCTTTACTTTTATGGGGCAAGCCGTTGGGGAAGTGGCATTGAAATCCCAGCTAAAGATCAGGATATATATGCACTAAAAAATGTACCTCATGGTCAGGTACGTGAACATATATACTTTTCCAAAATCAACAATACCATGAGGCGCAACTTTGTATACACACCACCAGGATATGAGCAGAATACTTCCAAAAGATATCCTGTACTCTACCTTCAACACGGAGGTGGTGAAGATGAGACGGGATGGGCAAGTCAGGGCCATGCTAACCTTATCATGGACAACCTCATCGCAGAAGGTAAAGCTGTGCCATTCATCATTGTGATGGACAACGGCACTTGGCGACCCACTGGCAATCAGCAAAGACCTGCTGCAGGCAATAGAACAGCAGGTAACTGGCCCCCAGAAGGATGGGCGGACAATTTCAAGAAGACACTTTTTGAGGAAATCATGCCCGATATTGATGCAAACTTCAGAACCATTACCAACAGCAAAGGAAGGGCGATGGCTGGCTTATCAATGGGCGGTATGCAAACACGAGTCATTACCCTTGCAGATGCAGATAAATTTGACTACGTAGGTATGTTCAGCGGTGGAAGCATCAGCCTTGAGGACGTGGAGAAAAATCCTGAGTTTATAAAAAATACTTCTTTGTTGTTTGTGAGTTATGGTAGCAGGGAACTTGAAAATCCACGTCAGGGTTTTGGAGGTGACCCTAAAGAAAATACCAAAAAATTGGCTGAAAAAGGCCTGAAAACTCACTTTTATGTTTCTCCTCAAACTGCACATGAATGGCAGAGCTGGAGGAGGAGTTTGCACCAGTTTGCCCAGTTGGCGTTTAAATAATTTTTAGTAACTATTTGGTGGACTGAACAGTTACAAATTTTATATGATATAAATAATAAAAGGCTGATGGAGATGAGTGATATTTCCATCAGCTTTTTTCATTTTGATATTTAAACTTCAACTAGGTTTACTCATCCTAGCCTGGAATATTGAAGGATTTGGCAGAAAGAAAAAGGAAGACAATATTACCCCTGAAGTAAGTGGACAAGACTTGGTTTAATCCATTGATAATCAATTTTTAATCTAAGCATAAAAAGCTTGCCTGTAATCAGCCTTTGTCAGAACCAAGGTCATTTTCACCTATTTACTAAATGTTATAACTTTAGTAAAAAGTTAGTCATGAGAAAGCAAACTGGCGTATGGTTGGATTACAGAAACGCAAATATTATAACCCTAGGGCCCAAAGAGGTCGAAGTGATTACCATTGATTCTGATATCGAAACTGATTTCAGAGGACACATGGAATCCAGCCAACCTCAATTTGCAAACGCTGCCAATGTCATGGAATCCAAAAAACTGCATCGTCGCGAACATCAAGAAAAGGCATACTTTAATGAATTAAAATCTCAATTAAATGAAAGTGATGAAATCATCATTTTAGGTCCCGGAGAGGCAAAACTAAAATTCGAACATTTCCTTTTGAATCCGAGTGAACACACCAAGTTTATACCTTTAAATGTTGAAACAACAGATTATTTGACGATGAATCAAAAAATTGCCAAGGTGAAGGAATTGTTTGATGCAATGGGCTAGCAGTATAGGGTATATTTATTTCAGCAACATCAATTCCTCTACAACAGGAATATCTTCAGGTTTATCCACGCCAATAGATTGGTAATTGGTGGTAATACACTTGATTTGGTAGCCATTACTCAACCATCTCAATTGTTCCAATGATTCTGCCTCTTCCAAAGGAGCCGGAGGCATGGATACCAATTGCCCTAAAACCTTGGCCTTATATCCATAAACACCCAAATGTCTGAAATACGTTGATTTTTCTAACCAATGCCTATATGGAATATCTCGATGCGAGGGAATGGCTTGGCGACTGAAGTAAAGAGCATTGTATTGAAGGTCTCTGACGACTTTGACGACGTTGTAATCAAACAAGTCTTCTTCACTTTCGATGGCATGACATGCAGTAACGATTTCACAATCCTGATCCAACTCGCAAATCAAAGCATCGATCAATTTGGGGTCGATCATCGGTTCATCCCCTTGTACATTGATGATGTTATCAAAACCTGGAGACATCGTCAAAGCTTCTCCCAATCTATCTGTTCCTGTGGGGTGATGTGATCCTGTCATCAAAACTGATCCCCCAAAATCCAAGACAGTCTTTTCTATGGCTTCATGATCGGTCAACACGACCACTTTAGATGCCAGTTTACTTTTTCTACATTGCTGATAAACGTGCCAAATCATCGGTTTTCCATGGATAAGCGCCAATGGTTTTCCTTCAAATCTGGATGATGCAAATCTGGCAGGAATAAAAATGCAAGTATTTCCCATATTATTTATCAGATAATCTACCCAATAAACGCGAAGTGATGCGCAAGAAATCCATCTCAGTCACTATACCTACCAATTCTCCATTGGGTTTCACAACAGGCAAACAACCAATGGTTTCTTCTCTCATCTTTTCCATCGCTTCCATGATGGTACTTTCTTGATTGATCGTTGTAGGATTTTGAATCATCATATCCTTTACCAAAAATGCCTTCTTTGAAGTTCTGTCTTTCTTCAAGAAATTGCGAATCAAAATTCTGGAGGTAACCAAACCACTCAACTTGCCTTTATTGTCTTCAACCGGCACATATCGGATACTTTTCCAGTCCATCATTTCCGCAACAAAGTCTATGATGTCATTTTCTTGGACAGTGAATATATCTGTCGTCATGAATTCTGAAACCAACAAATGTTTTGGATTGTAATGTTTGATGTGATCAGCCTTGGGCATTTCCCAGTCATGTACACACTTTCCACTGATTTGATTTTCCATGATCATAGCAGTAACAGTTGCCAATGCTTCATCCTCAGATGCTTTTGGCTTCAGATCTGAATAAGCTCGAAGTAACCAGCGAGCTCCAGTCATGTGTTTTTCGGTTCGTTCTTGAATGATTCCAAGGTATTTATCAATGTCGTTTTCATTGACATTTTTGATCCTCAAACCGTGCCTGGCAACATCGATGAGTTCATTTTGATTAAGTCAATAGCATTGACTTTTTTGTCCTTGTACCACGTGAATTTTGTGTCAATTCCAAATTTGGCCGCCTTCAAAAAGTTATCACTGACGTCGTCAAATGACAGTTTGGTACGAATATCTTTTTCTGTATCTGCCAGACCAGACATCAAACCCAACCAAAAACAAGAGTTTGCAATTTCGTCAGCAACTGTAGGGCCAGAAGGAATGACCCTGCATTCAATTCTCAAATGCGGCTTGCCATTGTCGCTTATTCCATAACAAGGTCTGTTCCATCGGTAAACCGTGCTATTATGCACTTGCAAAGACCTGAGTTTGGGAACCGCACCTTTTTTGATGAGTTCCAATGAGTCTTCTTCAACATCGGAGCCCAATAAAACTCTAAACCTTGAAATGTCTTCTTTATAAATTTCCAAACTTGATTCTTCCAACCATTGTTTTCCAAAAGTGACACGAGGACTTCTTTCCCGCATGTGGTCATGAGATGATCTGGTGTCAAGGGCTTGTTGGAAAAGCGCAATTCTGGACTCATGCCAAAGCCTTTTACCAAAGACCAAAGGTGAGTTTGCAGAAATGGCTAATACAGGTGCAGTAATGGCTTGTGCAATGTTGTATTGTCGCACAAAGTCATTGGATGGTACCTGTAAATGCACTTGAAAACTGGTATTACAAGCCTCAATCAACGGTGAATCGTGTTTGATCAATAGTTCATCCAAGCCATCTAACCTCAATTCGTAATTAGCTCCGAGGTGTTGCGCATTTATCGCTTCCATCAAAGCATAATATCGTTGTTTAGGCGTCAAATTTTCCATAACCAAGTGATACTTCCTCAATGTGGGTAAGATTCCTGTGAGAATCAAAGACACATCCATAGTGTCCAAGACAGTCTGGATTTTATTGAGTTTGATGGCCGTTTCATCATGCAGCTGAGTAAAGCAATCACCTTCAAAAGTCCTTGGTTGCAAGTTTATTTCAAGGTTGAATTTTGCCAATTCTGTTTCAACCCATGGCAAATCTTTCATCAATTCGAGGGCTTCCATAGCCACTGTCGCTGGCTTATAAGACTCCTTGTGAACCAAAACCATTTCTTGTTCAGCTCCAATCCTCACAATGTCGTTCTCAAACCAATCATTCTCGATCATGTACTCCAATGACCTCACATCATTGAGCAGAGCTTTCATAAACTTCTGCATTTGTTTTTGGTCGTTGACCAGATGCACTTTTTGTTCGCCCATATGAAAATTTAACTTTGGGATAAAAATAGCAGAATTTTATCAAAAATGAGATTTGATTTTTGAATGAGACGAGATAAGCGCAGAAAGAATGATTTGTGGTTTCTTTGAATGAAATTCAGGACAGTTTTTGCTGCGAGCCACGAGCCGTGAGCCACGAGAAAATTGGTTCTGATTTTTTTTTAATTCTAAAAACCTAATCCATTAAAAACTACTTTGATTCCAAAATATGAAATAAGAATTAATTTTCACTCAGATCTGGGAATTATTAAAAACAAATCGTTTGCTGACACTGATTTGAAATTACGATGGTAGATATGGCGTGTGGAAGCTTTTTAACTTAGGTTTATATTTAATTGCATTCATAATATGATATCGACTTTCTATTTAAACCTGAATGAAAATCAAATCCCATTCCGCCTATCCTATTAAGTGTAAATTTTTTTAAGTTTTCAAGGTTTTGCGCTTTAATCGATTCTAAAAGATTAGTATTACAACATTTCATGTTACTATAAAACAAATCTAGTAAACAAAATAATTCAGCTTCTCTGCGATCAGAAAAAATATATTGATGTGTTCTGCATTCATAATCTATATGAAACATATAAATTATATTTTCACTTAATTTTGTGACCGTGGCAGGTCCACCTTTCTTGTCTGAATCAGACGGATATTCAAATTCAACTGAACAATAGTTGTTGGCAGTTTTTGAATTTATCCTTTCCATATATCCCATTAAATCACCTTCTTCTAATTCTGCTGATTGTGGTTTATTTAATGTTGATAAGAATCCATCAAAAACATACCCTGATTTTTTCTCCATACTTACAGACACCCAATTTCCAACTCTAAGTTCAATTGTATCAATATCTTTAAATATTTCATGAATAACAACTTTATCCCCAAATTCTAACTTATCAATTTTTAATCCATTAACTGTTGGAGAATTCCGCAAAATTAAACCTGAAAAAGAGAGGACATTTAAAGTATCTCCAATTTTATAATTTGTTTGTCCGTAAATTAGATTGGTCATTACACACAATAAAATTATTTTTATAGATTTCATTTTGTTACTTTAAAATTGAGTAGAAAAACCATTAAACCCATAAACCTTAACCCAATTCAAGGTCGAAAGCGAAAAGCCTTTCGCCCCTACATCCCTAAAATTTTATGAACTTTCTACATTATAAAGCTGCAGCAGGATTATTTGTCAAAATTTGTCAACTTTTTTCCAGACAAACTTTCACACTTTATGAACTTTCACACTTTATGAACTTTCAAAACTTTACGAACTTTATAAACTCAAAAAATTTACAACTTCATCTTCCCTCTCTTAATCAAATAAGTCATTAGAATCTGATCCATGCCTTTGTTGATATCCGTCTCAATGAAATCAATTTTGTATTGCAGACATTTCATTTTCAAAGCTTCTTTATGGGCTTTTGCTTTCTCCACATACAACTCTTTTACTTGATTGCTTTGTAGCCTTACTTCTTGCCCGGTTTCCATGTCAACAAAAAGGTAAGGGCGATTTTCAAATTCAAATTCAAGTTCTAATTTCTCATCCATCACATGAAAAAGTATCACTTCATGTTTGGCGTATTTGAGGTGTTGCAAAGCCAGGAAAAGTTGATCTATGTCGCCACTGCTGTCAAACATATCGCTAAATAAAATGACCAATGATCGCTTGTGAATACTGTCAGCGATTTGGTGAAGCGCATCAATAGCAGCAGTGCTTTTATTGTGGGTATTATTTTTAATAAGGCGGTCAAGGAAGGTAAGCAGTAAGTGGTAATGAGTGGTTGAACTTTTACAATGGGTGTGTTCTACCACTTGACTATCAAACATGCTCAATCCGAATGCGTCTCTTTGCCTTCTGAATAGGTTCATCAAACTGGCTGCCGCCAAAGCTGAGAATTGGAGTTTATTCATCCCTTTTCCCGACTCAGGAAAATACATAGAAGAGGACGTGTCAATGACAATCTGACAACGGAGATTGGTTTCTTCTTCAAACTTTTTGACAAACATCTTTTCTGTTCTAGCATAAACCTTCCAGTCAATGTCTTTGGTAGATTCCCCCTGGTTATATAAGCGGTGTTCGGCAAATTCCACTGAGAATCCATGAAAAGGACTCTTGTGTAAGCCAATGATAAAGCCTTCTACCACTTGCTTTGCGAGCAAATCCAGGTTTTCTACTTTCTTAAGGTCTAAGCCTTCAAAAAATCCATATCTTATGTTTATTGTCGACAAGATAACGTCCTAAAATGCAAATCTCATACACTTTTCTCAAAAATCTCTGCAATCAATGTAGTGTAAGACCCAAATATGATCACCAATTGAACTTTATACCCACCTTCAAACATTAATATATAAAAGCAAAACATTGAATACAATCATTAAAATTCTGATCGCTGGCCTCATCGTTTATTTCATCGCTTGGTTTTTACCTGGAATAACGGTCGATTCTTACATGAGCGCCATTTGGGTAGCCTTATTTATTTCTATCGTCAATATAACGATCAAACCATTTTTGGAATTAATAACTTTCCCACTTACGATTCTTACATTAGGAATATCGTTATTGATTATCAACACATTGCTTATACTATTTGTAGATTACATGATCAATGGTTTTCACATTTCTTCTTTCTTTTGGGCGCTAATATTTGCGGTCTTGGTTTCTGTTTTTGGAACCAGTATCAACATATTCGGAGGTGAAAAAGACGAAGATTAAGGTATTACCTTGCTCCTCATGTGTTGAAAATCTGCTCAATCTTTGTCAAATCTCCATAAGCAAAACACAAACAGGGTATAGTTTGTGACAATTTTTGACATAAACAGGATATAGTTTGTGACAATTTTTGACACAAACAGGGTATAGTTTGTGACAAATGTCTATCTTCGCAATTAATAATCCAATATAATATGCTGAAAAGGAAGACATTACAAACGTTATTTGATTGGAAAGCTCAAGATCAAAAAAAGCCATTGATCATCCGCGGCGCACGTCAAGTTGGTAAGTCTACATTGGTGACGGAATTGGGCAATTCATACAAAAATTTTGTAATGCTTAATTTGGAAAGATCGGCGCATGCAAAGTTTTTCACAGAATATGGTGATGATGTAAAGCAAATAATCAATGCCATTGAGTTAGAGTTTAATGTTGATTTATTAAAAGGAGACGCCTTACTTTTTATTGATGAAATTCAAGAGGTTCCTTTGGCTATATCTTTGCTTAGATATTTTCATGAAGATACTACCTCATTGGATGTAATCGCAGCCGGCTCTTTGTTGGAATTTGCCTTGGAGGATGTTCAATCTTTTCCTGTTGGCAGGGTCCAGCAAATACCCCTTTATCCGCTTGATTTCGAAGAATTTCTTACTGCCTTAAATGAAGATAAAGCATTAGTGCTGTATAATACCATTCCGATGCCTGAATATGCACATCCAAAGCTTTTCATGTTGTTTCAAGAATACACGCTGATTGGTGGAATGCCAGAAATCGTCTCTGCTTATGTCAATAACGGAAAACAATTGAATCAATTAAATAAAATCTATTCATCAATTTGGGATAACTATAGGGATGATATAGAAAAATATGGTAATAACAGCAACGAGAAGAAAGTATTAAATCACGTAATAAGCACAGCGCCGAACATAAGAGATCGAATAACCTTTAACGGATTTGGGTCATCCAATTATGGTTCTAGGGAAGTATCAGAAGCTTTCAGAAAATTACAAAAGGCAGGTATCATCAAGCTGATATATCCAACCACTGACCTGGTTGCGCCAATAATTGCGAATCTAAAACGCAAACCAAAAATACAGTTTTTAGATACGGGTTTATTGAATTATGCTAGTAATATCCAGTTGGAATTGATGGCTGTCAAAGATTTAAACAATCTTTATAGAGGTTATATCATCAATCATGTCATTTTTCAAGAGCTGATTGCAATGTCTGATAGGTTATACGATGTTCCTTTTTCTGGACACGTGAAAGCACAACGGCAAATGCAGAAGTTGACGCAGTCGTACAATTTCAAAATTTTGTGATTCCTATTGAAATAAAGTCTGGACCAAAAGGTAGTCTCAAATCACTTCATGAATTCATAGAACGCTGTGACCATATTTATGCTTTTAGACTTTTAGCAAACACGTTTTCAATTGAAAAATCAGTAACAAAATCTGGCAAAGAATTTATACTGGCAAACTTACCATATTACAGCATTGGCAAAATACATGAATGGATAAATTACGTAATTCAAAACCAAAAGCTTTTGCCAAATGGAAAAGAATAGGCTTCAATTCACTCAACATATCAAAATAGCTTTCCATTTACCATACCATTTAATAAAATGATATCTTAGTAACAAATTAGAGGATTTCGCTTTGTTTATTGTTTCGCCCAAAATTCAAATCAATGACACGTTTATTAGTCTTTTTAGCGCTTTTCATTTCTTTCAACCTATTATCTCAAAAAAATGCCCTTAAAGTTGGTATTGTTGGCCTCACCCACACACATGTTCATGGTATATTCAACAGTGAAAAAAGGGGTGAAATCAAAATAGTTGGCATCGTAGAACCTAATAAAGAGGTTGCATTGGCATATACATCGCAATATAAAATGCCGATGAGTATGGTTTATAATACCATGGATGAAATGATTTCTGCTGTTCATCCAGAAGCAGTTTCTGCTTTCGGCAACATTTACGATCACCTGGCTGTCGTACAAAAATGCGCTCCGTTGGGCATTCATATCATGGTAGAAAAACCACTCGCAGTAAGTATGGACCATGCTAAAAAGATGGAAGCATTGGCCAATAAACATCAAATAGTGCTACTGACCAATTATGAAACTACTTGGTACCCAACCAATCACGAAGCTCAAGCATTATTGGGTCAAGGAAAAGTGGGCGATTTACGGAAATTGGTTGTCAGAGATGGCCACAGAGGCCCCAAACACATAGTGGAAAATAAAGAATTTTTTGAGTGGTTGGTTGATCCTGTTAAAAATGGTGGAGGCGCTTTGCCTGATTTTGGATGTTATGGTGCAAATTTATCCACTTGGTTGCACAAAGGGGAAAAACCTATTTCTGTTACTGCAGTCACACAACAATTACAAAAAGAAAATCATCCAAAAGTGGAAGATGAGGTAACCATTATTTTAAATTATAAAAATTCCAATGCCATCATACAACCTTCATGGAACTGGCCCATTGGTAGAAAAGACATGGAAATATATGGAACAACGGGGGTCATTTATGCGGATAATCGACATGATTTGAGGATAAGAATGGCTGAAGGTTACGACGGCTATAAAGAGCAAGTGATGAAATTGAAAGAAAGAGCTGCGCCATTCGATGACCCTTTTGCCCTTTTTACCGCAGTGATCAGAAAAGAGGTTGAGCTCGATCCTTTTGATTTATCTGGACTTCCCAACAATATGATGGTGGTAGAAATTCTGGAAGCGGCTAAAAAAAGTGCCAAACAAAATAAAACAATATTCCTAAAAAAACAGTGACTCTTCAGCTTCCTAATTTTACTGTAACGAGGAGCTGTCCAAAGTGTCTGGTTGTATGTTCTGCTGCATGAAACAATAATCCAATCTGTGTTGAAGGCAATTTTTTTCTTCCTACAAGTCTTTCTTCACTCAAGGTTTCTGGATGTATGGATTTCAATAAACTTATGGCTTGATCAATTTGTTTATTCACATTCATCACCAAGTCTTCCAATTTGATGTTTGGATTGTAAACACCTTCATTTCTCAAATACAAAAGTTGTTCACTGGATAATTCCTTTCCATTCGCATAGGTAAACAATCTGTCAATTACACCTGTGATGTGTTGCAAATGAAATGCGACAGAAGCTATGCCATTTGGTTTCTTCCATAGATTGCCTACTTTGTTTGATTGAAACAAATCATCAATTTCATACTGCACCTGAAGTAAGGCATGCGCCACGGGTTGTAATAGTCCGGTAATTCCTTCTACAGGCCCTCTTAGCCAATATTCTATTGGTTTATCCATCTTTCAATTATTATAGGTCTCTGACATCAAAATGCTGAAAGTGGCCATTTAGCTCTGCCCTTTTTCTCAATCTTTCCATCTCCAATACTTGTGGAATAAAATGATCCAAGTGTTTGAGCATAAATTCTGCCCTCAGTTTTTCATTGGTAAACATCATAAATTCCAATTCCTGATCTATAGAAAAGCCAACTTTATGCGCAATCTGATGTGTTCTGAATTCCATTGCACCCTTGAGTGTAATGTTCTCTATATTCATTGTCTCATACAAATACAACAAATTTTTGATGATTTTGCCGTTTAATTCTATGTCAAAGTTGTCAAAATATGGCAGAGTTTCAATTTCCGCGCCAGGATACAATCTCCCTGGTCTCACAGGAAAGAAGTCAAGAATCTTTACCACATTGAGTGCTTGTAACTTTACATCCATTTTACCATCCTCATATTTATTAGAAATCTCAGCTAATTTCATTTCAGTGGCGTAGAGTAAGTCCTTGCCTTCGAAATATGGAAGTATTCCAAAATGTATGTCTGAAGCATCTGCTTCGTGGATGAGCTGTTTATATCGTGGCTCGAAAATGTGTAGATTGACCAATTCACCAGGAAATACAACCATGCTGATTGGAAACATGGGCATGATCATCGCGTCTGGATTTTAAGCTTATTTACCATGATTTATGATAGGCTGTGAGTTTACATATCTCAATGATCGTGTCAACTGCTCTTTGCATATCCTGCACACTTACCCACTCATGTTTGGAGTGAATGGCTTGCTGACCTGCAAACAAATTTGGGCAAGGTTTACCCATGTGTGAAAGACCTGCTCCATCTGTACCTCCCCTGATAGAATGGACCAAACTTTCAATCCCCAAATTTTCCATTGCCCGTTTCGCTATTTCAATGACGTAAGGATGTTGATCTAATACGTCTTTCATATTCCTATATTGCTTCCGAGTTTCTAGTTTGAAAGAGCTTTGAGGATAGTTTTTGATGACTGCTTTTGCAACGGCTTCTAAAGTTGCAGCGTGTTCTTTTAGTTTTTCAGTTTCAAAATCACGAAGGATAAAATCAATTTGTGCAGATTCCAAAGAACCGGTCACCTTAGTCGGATGGATGAAACCTTCTTTATCTTCAGTTGTTTCAGGGCTCAAACGATCTTTTGGCAAAGCAGATAGGATGTCTCCAGCAATTTTACTAGCATTTTGCATGACTCCCTTTCCATATGCTGGATGTGTAGCAACACCTGTGATGTAAATACTGGCCGCATCTGCTGAAAAATTTTCATCTTCCAATGATCCCAGTTCTCCTCCGTCTAGTGTAAAACCAAAATCTGCATCCAACAAATCTAAATCGACTTTGGCAATTCCTTTGCCAATTTCCTCATCGGTTGTAATCAACATTCTGACAGGCCCATGCGGTAAATCTGGATTGTTGACCATTTGCCAGAATGCATCAAATATGATGGCCACTCCTGCTTTGTCGTCTGCACCAAGTAATGTTTTACCACTAGCCGAAATGATATCATGTCCCATTTTATTCAATAAAGCAGGATATTTTGTGGTTGAAATTACTTGAGTCTCATCATCTGGAAGAATCAAATCTTTGCCATCATAATTGCTGTGTACAATGGGTTTTACATCGGTACCGCTGCAATCCGGTGCTGTATCAATGTGGGCACAGAAGAAAACTTTTTTATTAACTCCCGGTACATTCGCATCCAAATAGGCATAAATGTATCCGGCATCATTTATTTTATAAGGAATGTTCATTTCCTCCAATTCTGCCACCAACAAAGCTGTGAGATCTTTCTGTTTGACCGTTGAAGGAACAGTTTCACTATATGGGTCTGCCTGTGTGTCAACCTGCACGTATTTTAAAAATCGATCTTTGACCGTGTATATCATTTGTTAGTAGTTTAATTTTCCAAAAATAAGAAAGCTCTATTCAATGGATAGCAAAGAGCAACATATTTCTATGGTTTTATGGGAATTTTTGAAGAAAGTTGTGAAAGTGAATCTTTGTTTTTAGCATAGGTATGCGCTATAATCACAACAACTTTCATTACATATAATTCAAACTGATTTAACGTATTACTTATTTTCCAATGGCAAAGAATTGGATACGAAAGCCAGGTATTTTCCATCCGGACTCCATGCAGGAGAATTAAAACTGCCTTCTCCACCATAAAGATGAGCGACCACTTTTGGCGCACCTCCAGAAATCGGCATAATTCTCAACTCGACATTTTTACAATAAGGTCTTTCAGAAGATTCTACTTGATATGGGTAAGTCAAAAAGGCCAACCACTTATTATCTGGTGAAGGGTGAGGAAACCAATTATTGCCACTGCCAAAAGTAAGTTGCTCTTGATCTTTGCCATCGGCCTTCATTCTATAAATTTGCATCGTACCACTGACATTGCTGTTGTAATAAATATATCTGCCATCAGGAGAATATTCTGCGCCGTCAGCATGCCCGCGAGTATGGAATGTCAACTGTGTGCTTTTGCTACCAGATAAGGTTTTTTTAAATACGTTCAGAAATGTACTTTTACCAGGAATTTGAGCACTATACACCACTTCCCTTCCATCTGGACTCCAGCCATGAATATTGGCTTGTTCAATTTCCAAAATGGTTTTTGGTTCACCTCCATCTAATGGGAAATAATAAATACCAGCATTTTTTGATGTGGTATCAGGACTTGTAGAAACTCCTATAGAACGACCATCTGGAGAAATTAAATGATTAGTAATCAAGAGGTCTTTTTTTCCAGTTTTAATACCTTTGGGTAAACTTCCTTCTCTTTGGATAGAGTATATTTTTCCAGCTTTGTTGAATAGGATCCGCTTACTGTCTCGCGACCAAGTGGGAGCTTTAATGGTAGCGGTATCTTCATAAACGATCTTCCGAATACCATCATTGATGCTCATGACTTCCAGTTTGCTACCCAATTTCATTTCATCCAGGGGATCTTGGTCACGTATCGTTTTTATAATCCTTACGTTCCAAGCAATACCTTCCTCAACTTTGGTTGAATCGTGACTACAAATAAAAATGCCGACAAGTACTTGATCACCAAGTTTGGGTTCTTTTGTACGTCCGATTTCTTGCAATGGTTCTCCTGGATTTGCAATACTCATAATATACTGATCCCCGGAACGCTCCAATTGCAAGGTTTCCACATCGCTTTTGGGTGAAAAAATTTCATCTTCAGGGTCTCGCATATAGGCTCCTCTCAAAGCCCTCCATTGCATGACAGTGAGCCCATCCCCATGAACAGTTGCAGTAACATGTGCTGCATCAGCATCTTCGGTGGATCTGATCATCCAGCCAATTTTTCGGTGAGGATTAACACCTTTTCCCATCAATTTAAAATTGGCCGTAAGTATAAAATCACCTGAAATTTCTTTGAACGCATATTGGAATTCATCCCTGTTGAACCAGATATTATATCCTGATCCTTTTAAATAATACGACGACTCCAAGGGCAAATAAGTAGTTTCACCCTTTTTTTCTGGTTTTCCAATATCCAGACTCTTATCAAAAATTCCTATTGATCCTTGACCATACATAGCAATAACCATCATGGTCATCATCATTGCAGGTAATAAAACGGTTCGCATATTCATTGGTTTTGCGGCTGACTATTATTTCTTCAAAATTTGGGACCTAAATAAGTGGACTTCATGCTGGCCCACAACTTCATAAATATAATTTACAAATTACTTTATAGCTCTTTCTGGAAAATAAAAATCTTTGTATCCCAATCCTGCTTGATCAATTACATCCAGAAAATATTGAGATGCTTCCACTTCTTCCAGACTGGAAATGCCGCTGTAAGTAAATTTACAACCTTTGGCTTTAGCGGATTTGATAGTTGCGATTGAAGGAGTTTTTTGCACATTGTCGATTTCTATAGCTGCTCCATTTTTACCAGCAGCATCTAAAAGTGCCAATAATTTGCTCTCAGGTACTGAATCTCGCAGCGTAAGAATATTGACTTTTTTATTGTTTAGTTTTTCTAAAATTTGAGCATCCCCAGCGCTTGCTATGATATAGGTGCTCATTGAACTTTCTGCAGAGCCTTCTACAGATTGCCCTAATACGATTGGTTTTGTTTTGTACAAATCTGCCGCCAATGCTTTATCTGCTTCGTTGGGAATAAATCCGACGTTGATTCCCGTAACAAAGCCATTGCTGATCCTATCCTCTATATCTGCTTGATCGATATATTTTGGATTGAGGTCGGCAAAACCAAAATGACCTTCCGTAGCAAACTTCATCATTCTTTCATGCCAAGGGCCTAAGGGTCTTATTTTTATCATCTTAGGATCCAATTCTAGTCTTCTTACTTTGATACTTTTGAACTCCACCTTGCTGTTTGGATCATGGCATTGGATGGCAAAAGTCCCTTTACCAAAAGATTGTTTTCTATTGGGATCGAATAATTGCAGGTATGAGACGCTTTGAACATCATTTACCCAAACTTCAGCAAAGTCTCCATTGACAACAATTCTTGTTTTATACCATTCACCATCTTTGGCCAATGGAAAATAAGCATTTCTTACGTTATACAAGCTGCCTGATTTTTTGAGCTCACGATAATCACCATCACCAGTATGACTCAAATTTACTTGAACCTCAAATCCTTGTGCTGGCCAACCTTCGTCCTGATATTTGGTATGAAAAAAAATCCCACTGTTGGAGCCAGGTGTTGTACGTACCTCAGCTTCCAATTCAAAATGATCAAATCCATCACCCAAAGCTTCACCTTCATAAAACAAGTGAGAACGCTCACCACTGGCAATCAGAATTCCATCCACAATTTTGAAAGATGCGGTATCCTCATTATTTCTCCAGCCAGTAAAGTCCTTGCCATTAAATAATTCTGTCCACTCCCCTCCTTCATCCGCAGGTAGCTCCTCTATTTCCGCTTTTTTGGGCCCGCAACTATACACCATTACGAGCAAAAGGATGAATTGTATTACTTTCATAAATTTGAATTTCATATTTTAAATAATTTTGAGGGTTACCATACGTGTAGTGGCTCAAATATATATTTGAAATTACAGTTATTATCGAATTTTCAAGCAAATTTCAAATAAGAAATACTTTCAATCACGAATCAAGATGATCAGAGCCATAATTATTTACCAAATACAGGATTTGATCTAAATAATTTGGAGAAAGACGCGCTTAATTTTCGTCCTCACCCTTCATTTTATTGGCATTTTCTGCAACCTGCAATGCCTCGATGATTCCACTGATGTCGCCATCCATCACTCTATCTAGGTTATACAAAGTGAGGTTGATTCTGTGGTCAGTCAATCTATTTTGAGGGAAATTGTAGGTACGGATTTTATCAGATCGGTCACCAGAACCAACCAATGATTTCCTGGTTTCCTTTTGCTCTTGATAAGTTTTTTCACGTTGTATTTCTATGATTCTGGAATACAATTTCTGCATAGCGATTTCGCGGTTTTTGTGCTGAGATCTTGCCTCCGTACTTTCTGCAACAACACCAGTTGGTAAGTGAGTAAACCGCACACCTGTTTCTACTTTATTAACATTTTGTCCACCTGCACCACTTGAACGAAAAGTATCAACCTTTAAGTCTTCCTTTTTGATGTCGATCTCCTCTTCTTCGTATTTAGGCATTACGACTACAGTAGCTGCGGAAGTATGTACCCTACCCTTTGCTTCTGTTTCCGGTACTCTTTGCACCCGATGTGCTCCTGATTCAAATTTGAGTTTACCGTATACCTCTTCACCAAAAATTTCCAAGACAATTTTATTATATCCACCGACAGATCCTTCATTGATGTCGACAGCTTCTACCTTCCATTTCATTTCTTCAAAATATCGGCTGTACATTCTATAAAGATCGCCCGCAAAAATACTGGCCTCGTCTCCACCAGTACCTGAGCGAATTTCAAAAATTACGTCTTTGGAATCTTCCGGGTCTTTGGGTATCAACAATAATTTGATCTTTTCTTCTAGTTCCGTTGCTTCTGCTTGCAAACTATCAATTTCTTCTCTGGCAATCTCTCGCATTTCTGGATCGCTATCTTTTAACATAGCCTGAGCACTGTCAATGTTTTCCATGACCAATTTATAAGTCTGGTATTCAGCAACTATAGCGGTGAGATCTTTATATTCTTTATTCACCTTTGTAAAAGCTTTCATATCAGAAGCCAACTCAGGATCAGATAATTTTTCTTCCAAATATTTATATCTGTCGTAAATGAGAGCCAATTTTGAAAGTATCATTGAATGTATTTTTTAATAATGGATTGGAATAAAAAATGGAAAGTTCAGCTAGACTAAAATACAAAAAGGCCCGGCATTTTTCATCATGAAAATTACCGAGCCTTATTTGACTTAAGGAGCTACTCTTCTTCTTGAGTCGCTTCTTTATTTTCTTTGGAAGACTTTACAGAATCCATAAGCTCTTCAGCTTTGTCTTCCAGTTTATCGCTTACTTCTTCCAATTTATCTTCTATATTTTCGACAAAATCTTCAGCCTTGTCACCTATGACTTCTGCAACTGCCTTGACGGTGTCTACCGCATCTTCAAATCCTTCTCCCACAACAGTTGCTATAGAAGCCAAAATTCCACTCGCTTTCTCACCTAGTGATTTTGATTCATTGATTTCAGATGCTGCATGCTCCAATTTCTCGCTCAAGTCAGATCTGTTTTCTTCGGCAGATTTGATATCCTCAGCAATTTTTGATTTCACCTGTTCTTTGGCTTCGTCTTTTTTCGCACGCTTATTGATAGACTCAAGTTTGGAATCCAACATGACTTTGGTATTGTACATATCCTCAAGTTTCTCTTTTTTAGACTTGATTCTTTCTTCTACCATTTTCATTTTTGCTTGTCTGATTTGCATCTCAAGCTGACCTTCACTTTGACTGATTCTCTTGTTTTGGAAATCAATTTCTTGTTGATCTTTTTTCACTGAGATCTCCATTTTTTTGATTGCCCCAATCAGACCATCGTATCTACTTTGTATACGACCGCTCTCGCCTCCGCCGCCTTTACGAGGTTCAGCCGAACGTTGATCACCTTTATTTTCCTTCAATGCCTTGAAAGCAGCATCGATTTTTGCCCAAACTTTATTTTTGTCTCCCCTAGTCATGGAGGTTTCATAATACTTCTTTTGAAGCATTTTGAGTTCCTCAAACAAAGGTCTTACGCCCAATCCCTTTGAGATTTTATCTTCAATTTCAGCAAGTTCAGTGGTGATTTGCTCTGCAAGAACAGCAGACTGACTTTCATACTGTCTTTGTACCTCTTTTTTGAGGCCCTTCATTTTATCAAAGAGGTTGTTTGTTCGCTCTTTCAAAATGGTTGAATGCTCTTTGAATATGGTATGTTCTTGAATTTGAGTTGAAACTTTCTTCCAAAACTCTACTAAGTCTCCCCAAGCATTTTCGCTATATTCAGAAAGGCTATCTATTTTTTCTTTGAGCTCATCAATCTCGCCCTTGTATGTTTCATACAACTTGGTAGAAAGTACCACAAAATGCCATTCTGCTTGAGCCCTTGATATCACATCAGTTCTCTCTGTTTTGATGTCATCTGGCAATAAACTGTCAGAAATAGAAAGTGGTCTTTCTATTGTTTTGTGATTGGCAGGGAAAACAACCTCATGGTTTTCTCTCCATTTATCCAACATCGTTTGATAAAATTCCTCCGTTGCCACTTCCTGTGGAAACACATGGATTAAAATTTTATTATCCTTTTCCAATAATTCGATCGCCAAAAGAATCTTTTCATTTTCGGCATTTTCACCCCAAAGTACAATCTTCGTCTTCATCCTTATAACCTATTTTGTAATGTGTGTCTCTTGGAGTTCCCTCCTAGAATTTACTATTTGTGTAATTTGTTATCATTTACCAATGCTCGACTATCCAAGCAAATGGTTGTCTTGTAAATACTTAACGATCTGAACAGCGTTTGTCGCGGCTCCTTTCCTCAAATTATCTGCAACTATCCACATGTTTAATGTGTTGGCTTGAGACTCGTCTCTTCTTATCCTACCAACAAATACTTCATTTTTATGTCTTGCATATAACGGCATAGGATAGTCAAATGTTGATGGGTTGTCTTTGACAATAACGCCTGGTGTATGATTGAGTAAGTCAAAAATCTGATCCAACTCGTATGGTTTTTCAAACTCTACGTTGACACATTCTGAATGACCACCATTGACTGGTACTCTTACTGCTGTTGCAGTTACTGCAATTTGATCATCTCCAAGGATCTTTTTGGTTTCGTGAACCAACTTCATTTCTTCCTTGGTATAACCATTATCTAAAAAAACATCACATTGAGGAATGCAGTTTTCATATATCTGATAGTGGTAAGCCATAGCAGATTTCTCCAATGGTTTACCATCTCTCTCTGCTTCATATTGAGCCACTGCTTTAGCACCCGTGCCTGTGAATGATTGGTACGTAGATACAACCAATCTTTTGATGCCCAATGCTTTATGCAATTGACTCAAAGCCAATACCATTTGAATGGTGCTGCAGTTAGGATTTGCGATGATTTTATCTGCTTTTGTAAGCGTAGAAGCGTTTATTTCTGGAACACAAAGCACTTTTGTTGGGTCCATCCGCCATGCAGAAGAGTTATCAACCACCGTGGTTCCTACTTCAGCAAATTTGGGTGCCCATTCCAATGATACACTACCCCCAGCAGAAAAAATTGCTACATCTGGTGCCATATTTACTGCCTCTTGCATACCAACAATGGTGTATTCCTTACCAGCATACTGGATCTTTTTACCAACAGATTTTTCACTTGCTACAGGAATATATTCTGTAATTGGAAGATTCATTTCTTCCAACACTTGATTCATGACCGTTCCTACAAGTCCAGTTACACCTACTACCGCTAATCGCATATTTTTAAACTGATTAAAAATTTAAAATTTTATTAATATTCGTTATCCCTTGAATACAAGCCAGTTGTCTTATACTTGTCCAAAAAGAGGTGCAAATATATAGCTATGTTTTAAATGGTTTGTATTTTTATATCATGAGGATAGTAATTTTAATATTTTGTACAATTTTGTACACATCTGTGATTTGTCAAATTTCAGACGATTTTGAAGACGGTGATATTACAAACAACCCTACTTGGGTTGGAGATGTTGGAAATTTCATCGTCAATGCGGAGGGTAGTCTACAGTTGATGGCTCCTGATGCCGGGAGGTCTTTTATTACAACTGCTGCTGTATTTCCAGATAGTTTCTCTCTGTCTTTTGCTCATACTTTTGACTTTAGTCCGAGCACTAGTAATCTATCCAGATTTTATTTCTTGTTAGATGGTCAGGATGTTTCAAAAGCAAATGGATACTACCTCAATTTTGGAGAAAATGGTAGTGCTGACGCCATAAAACTATACCAACTCAAAGCAGGGGCTTCCTCATTGATTGGCTCTGGTACTGCTGGTGCCATTGCGCTAGCTTCCAATTTTGTTAAGCTACAATTAGATTTTCAATCCAATGTATTTTCACTCAAGGCAGCTTATGATGCCAGCAGTGCTTTGGTTGAAGAGTTGAGATTACCTCATACAATTGCCAGAAGCTCAGGCACAACCTACATTGGTTTTGAATGCATATACACTGCTTCCAGGGTTGATAAGTTCTATTTAGATGATCTGGCATTGGTTATCTATCAGCCAGATTTGACCGCCCCTTCTATATCTGAGGTCAATGTTATTGATTCAAAAACTTTGAATGTCAAATTTTCAGAACCGCTAAGTGCAGAATCTCTGTTACCAGCAAATTTTACTTTAAATCCGGGCCCCATTGCTATATCAGCTGTTGAACAGACAGGATCATTCACCAATTTCAACCTCATTATAAATGGGACCATTCAACCTGGCATAAATTACTCGCTTGGTGTTGCAAAATTGACAGACCTCAAGGGAAATCTAGCGAATAACCTCACTTTTGGAGGCATCAAACGATTAGCGCAACCACTTGCTGGTGAAATATTCATTTCTGAAATATTATTTGATCCTGTAAGTGGCGGCTCAGATTATTTGGAACTTTATAATGACTCAGAACTTGATGTAGATCTTAAAGGACTAGTCATCAAAAACTTAGATAATACTGATCAAAAAACAATCACTACCACTACCATTATCCCAAGTAAAAGTTATTTAGCACTTACAGCCGATCCTGCTCAAGTTAGAAGCCAATACCAAACACCCACAGAAGCTAACATCATTGCCTTTACTTTACCTGCTTTCAACAATGATGCAGGCCATGCAGCTATTGCATTTCCCTCAGAAACACAACTGGATGATTTTAAATACCTGGATGACTACCACAATGCTTTATTGGATGTTGTCGATGGTGTAAGTCTTGAAAGATTGAGTTTCGCGCTTCCTTTTGGCAATGGTAATTATGCATCAGCAGCAAAATCAGTAAATTATGGTAGTCCAGGATATGCAAATAGCAATGGAGAAATAGCAAGTACTGGTGAGGAATCATTTTCCTTACTTCAAAGGAAATTTAGTCCAGATAGCGATGGTGTTGTGGATGAATTATTATTGAATTACAACTTGGATGAAGATGGATTTGTATTAAATCTTTCCATATTCGATGCGAGCGGTCTTCCAGTCAAGAAAATTGCATCCAATGAATTATTGGGTAGAAATGGTTTTGTTCGTTGGAATGGTTTGAATGAAGACGGCGATTTAGAAAGGCCGGGCATTTATTTATTAATTGGTACTGCACATTCCTTAAATGGCACCGTTATTGAAATAAGTAAAACGTGTATCTTAGCGGCACGTTTATAAAACAAACAAATACTCAGACCAAAACGGTTTATTTCTATGATGATTCAAAACCCAGATATTTCAATTTTTATAGCATTTTTTTGCTCTGCCTCTGGGTTTTGGCAGTTTTAATCATCGTTGCGCCTCAATTTCCTACCTTAAGTTTGGTTTCAGATTATACCATCCATTTTATGGTCTTTTTCTTTTTAATTGGGATAGGTGGTTACTTTTTCAATAATAGAAAAATCATTCTCAGTTCATTTGGAATTTGTGCCCTCCTTTGTGTCATTTTAAAAAATGAATCGGAATCTCCTTTCATCAACAAAGACGAACATTCAGATCAGGTCCTCTTTGCACACATCAATCTCGCAAACGTGCGCAACCCATTTGAATTGTTACCAACTTTGATAGAAATGGATTGTGATGTACTCAGTTTCGTAGAAGTAACACCAGATTGGGAAGATATTCTCGAGTCAGGCTTGGCACTCAAATACAAATATTCTACCGACATTGTAAGGATCGATCCTTTTGGAAAGGCTGTTTTTTCAAAATATCCCCTAAGCAATGTAGACACGATAAAGTTTGAGGAGATGACTGATCTTTCTGCCGAAATAAACATCGATGGAAAAATCTATAAGTTATATAACACTTATATCATTCCACCTTTAGATAATAATTCTCAAGTACTTGCTAAAAAACAACTCGAACAACTTACCTCAAAAGTCAGTGGAAATGTAAACAGCATCGTACTTGGTGAATACAATATGGTTTATTGGTCTAGTCTCATCAAAAGTTTCAGATTCAACACAAACTTACAGAGCAGTAGAAGAGACATCATCCCTTCATCATTAGATGTGCCGAGAGATCACATTTTCCATTCAAATGAAATGCAGTGTTTGGGCATCAAAGACATCCACCTCAAAGATGGTTCCAGAGTGGGTCTTTTTGCAAAATATCGGATCAAAAGTCAACGTACCGGCAAGGACAATGATAGTCCCAAACTTTCAAAGCTGGAATAAGATGTTACACACAGGTTTTGATCTAAAGCATTTCAATGCGCTCTCAGTTGAAGAATTATATCTGATTCTACAATTGAGAATAGAAGTTTTTGTAGTAGAACAAAACTGTGTTTACCAAGATCTGGACAATAAAGACAAAAAAAGCTGATCATCTTTTCCTAATGAACGACGGAAAATGTATGGCTACTTGTAGATTACTTGCCCCAGGGATTTCGTACGAAAATTATGCGTCAATTGGTAGAGTCGCAGTAGGTTTAGAAGCACGCAAGACCGGTCTTGGTCGTAAAATGATGGCTTTGGCCATTGCAGAGACCAAAAAGTTGTATCCCAATCATTCAATCAAAATTTCTGCTCAAGCCTATTTGCAAAAGTTTTATGAGTCTTTTGGATTTGTGCATACAGGAGAATCTTATCTAGAGGATGATATTCCCCATCTTGGTATGGTCCTAATTTAGTTTCAAAACTACAACCGCCAATGGTGGAATGTCTAATTCTATCGAAAACATGCGGCCGTGGCTGGTCACTTTCTCTGTTTCAAATTTAGATTTCTCCATAAAACCACTTCCAAAATATTGCTTCTCGTCAGAATTGAAAATAACATCCCAGCTTCCTCTTTGGGGTACACCTATGCGGTAAGTTTTCCAGGATTCCGGTGTAAAATTGCAAACTACCAAAAGTGTTTCGTCCACATTATTGGTCTTTCTCAAAAATGAAACTATTGACTTTTCATGGTCAGAGTAATCCACCCATTCAAAACCTTTTGGATCAAATTGATTGACGTACATGGCTGGCTCAGTGGTATAAAGTTTATTCAGATTTCTGATAAGACTTTGTAGGCCTCTGTGTGGTTCATATTCCAATAAATTCCATTGCAAACCTTCTTTAAAATTCCATTCATCATATTGGCCAATTTCATTACCCATAAATAGTAATTTCGTGCCAGGGTGTGCAAACATGTAGGTATACATGGTCCTGAGGTTTGCAAATCGTTGCCATTCATCTCCTGGCATTCTTCTCATAATCGAACCTTTGCCGTGCACAACCTCGTCATGAGAAAGAGGCAAAAGAAAGTTTTCTGAAAATGCATACACGATGCTAAAGGTGATGTTGTTTTGATGGTATTTTCGGAAAATAGCATCTTTGCTGAAGTAATCCAAGGTATCATGCATCCAACCCATCATCCATTTCATCCCAAAGCCCAAACCACCCATATCCACTGGATTGGTCACACCAGAAAAAGCCGTACTTTCTTCTGCGATGGTATGTGTCCCAGGAAAATTTGCATAAACTGCCGCATTGAAATCTTTGATAAAACTGACCGCGGCCAAATTTTCATTACCACCATATTCATTTGGCGACCATTCTCCTGCTTCTCTGCTATAATCGAGATACAACATACTTGCAACTGCATCCACTCTCAAAGAGTCAGCATGGTACTCACCCATCCAAAAAATGGCACTGGAAATCAAAAAGCTCCGGATCTCATTTCTTTCATAATTGAATATGAGGCTTTTCCAGTCGGGGTGATAGCCTTTGCGTCTATCTGGATGTTCATAAACATTGCTGCCATCAAATTTTGCTAATGCAAAAGCATCTGAAGGGAAATGGGCCGGAACCCAATCCAAAATCACCCCAATATCAGCTTTGTGAAACTGGTCTATCAGGTATTTCAAGTCTTCTGGAGCTCCAAATCTGCTGGTAGGAGCAAAAAAACCAGTGACTTGATAACCCCATGAAGGTTCGTAAGGATGCTCCATGATTGGCATCATTTCGATGTGGGTAAATCCCATGTCCTTGACATAGTTTACCAATTCAATGGCCATTTCCTTATAGGTCAGAGATCTGTTATTTTCCTCCACAATCCTTTTCCAAGAGGCTAAATGCACTTCATAAACAGAGTAAGGTTTATCCAATTCATTTTTGGACTTTCTATTGTCCATCCAATGTTTATCCGTCCATTGAAAGTCGTCGGTCCACACTTTAGAAGCAGTATATGGTGGTGT
The DNA here is from genome assembly GCA_016715105.1 of Saprospiraceae bacterium. Taxonomy (GTDB): domain Bacteria; phylum Bacteroidota; class Bacteroidia; order Chitinophagales; family Saprospiraceae; genus JADKBO01. The sequence continues at coordinate 58,067 of JADKBO010000032.1, forward strand.
TTCTGCGTGTCTGGCATAAGGGTCAGACTTCTCATAATACCCTCCATCAACTGTAGACTTTATTTTATATTTATAACAATCACCCTTTTTTACACCTGGAATAAAACCTTCCCAAATACCTGAAGAATCATATCGCACATGCAAAAAATATTCTTTTCCATTCCATAAATTGAAATCTCCCATTACAGCTACACTCTCCGCAGCGGGAGCATAAACTGCAAAGTAACAGCCCTCTTCACCCTCAAGCGTCAATAAATGAGCGCCAAGTTTTTCGTAAAGTTTGAAATGCTTTCCTGACTTAAAAAGGTAAACGTCAAAGTCTGTGAGGAGAGAATGCTTTTTTACGCTGTTCATATATATTCGATCTAAGGTGTGAGATAATGATTATGGGTTTTTCAAAATAAAAATATAAATTTCATTTGTACCTCCAAGGGGGTCAGGGCTGGCAATTATTTCCAAAAGTCTATAACCCATTTCGTCATATTCATTGAGTAGTGCCGCAATTTGCTTTGATTTCTCAACATAATCGACTGTACCCCATACTTTGTGGACGTAAAGCTCTCTGTTGATGTGTTCTACTCTATACATTGGTCTGGTCATCCGCTATTACATTTTGCACCTCATCACTTCTCTTGAGGTTTTCCCAATATACAATACCATTGAAAATATTTTGTCTAGCCTCATTATCTTGAAAATAAATCAAGCATTAAAGTAATTTGATCATGAAAAATAGAAAAAATCAAATACTATAAGTATAAAGAATCAAATATAGTTTTTGATTATGACTTTGACAAAGATAGGGGCATATCTTAATTGAGAATTATATAATGATTATTAGCATATTAAGAAAATGATATTAGTCAGAGGCGCCCTTCCACTAATAATATGAATAGCCTATATTTTTTAAAAAATTTTAATAGCACAAGACCTTTCAAAAATCTACGAACATGAATTTCCTTCATATCATACCCTAATAATTATCACATTTATCCTTAAACCAACGACTAAAGTAAATTATTTGCTAAGTTGGCAAGCTCTGACCGTTCGCCCTTTTGTAATTTTACATGAGCAAAAAGTGGTTGACCTTTCAACCTATCAATGATATACGTAAGTCCATTGCTTTTTTCATCCATATATGGACTATCGATTTGATGTATATCTCCTGTAAAGATAATTTTGGTACCTTCCCCTGCCCTTGTAATGATCGTTTTTATTTCATGTGGCGTCAAATTCTGAGCTTCATCGACAATAAAAAATACATTGGATAAAGATCGGCCCCGTATAAAGGTAAGGGCAGTGACCTCAATTTTACCTTCTTTTTGTAATTGCTCTATGGCAATTGATTTTCTACTATTTTCCTTATACTGCTTTTTGATGAATTTGAGATTGTCCCACAATGGCATCATATAGGGTGATATTTTGTCTTCAGCATCGCCAGGAAGAAATCCGATATCTCTATTACTCAGAGGTACAATAGGCCTAGAAAGGATGATTTGCTCATATTTACTCATTTGCTCCAACGCGGCTGCCAAAGCTAGTAATGTTTTACCCGTTCCTGCAACACCTTGCAAAGCCACTAGTTTTATATCATCGTTAAGCAATGCGTCCACAGCAAACGTTTGCTCGGCATTCTTTGGTTTTATTCCGTACGCGTAATTTTTATCAATCCGCACGATTTCATCTGTTTCTTCATTATATCTTACTAAAGCTGACTGAGTGCAATTGTTGAGCACGTAATAACCATTGGCTATTTTATTACCATTGAGGATGTTGTTTTCTTTGATGGACTTTTCATTGTAGAGTCTGGCAATGATTTCTGCATCCAGATTATTGAATTCTTCAAAGCCTTCTGAAACCGAACCAACGTCCTCTACCCTACCAGTCAAATAATCTTCAGCATCCAGACCCAAGGCTTTTGCTTTCAATCTCAGATTGATGTCTTTAGTAACCAGCACAACTTTTGCCCTTTTACTTTTGGACTTTAAGTCTAATGCGGCATTGATTATTTTATGGTCACCTTTTCCTTTACCATAAATCTTCTCAGCGTCGTTTACGAGATTTTCAGCTTGACTGTTGAATATCTTGAGTTTCCCCAAATGATCTCCCAGAGATATCCATTCATTCAAACCATTGTGCTCAGCGAGCTTATCAAGATTTCTAATCACCTCTCGTGCTTCAAAATTCTTTGTGTCATTTCCAATTTTGAAATTATCCAATTCTTCCAATACTGTGATGGGTATCACTATATTGTTGTCTTGAAAATTTAATATGGCATTATGATCAAATAGAAGAACAGATGTGTCAAGGACGAAGATTTTTGACATATTCTTGAGATTTGGTATTATGATTAAAAGTAATATATTCTTTTTACATATTTATAAACATATCTGAATTTTTTTCATATTTATTTGTCCCCAACTATTGAAAATGGAACAAAACGGCATTTAGTATGATGATTATCAACGTGATAGCAGCTATATCATGGTTAAAAAAATATATTTTCACTAGGTATATAGGATTTTGAGTTACATAGAACAAATAAAGTAGTGCGAGTTTGAATTTTTCCAACTTCTTGATCTATTTTTAACGAAGAATAATCACCTTGGATGAAACCTGAAACGCGTTATACAAAAAGTGGTAGAATCAACATTGCCTTTCAAAGTTTTGGCAATGGTCCTGTGGATATTGTATACATTCCAGGATGGGTTTCTAATATAGATTGGATGTGGAGTTGTCCAGAATTAGTGGCCTTTCTCAAAGAACTTGGCCAAATTGGACGTGTTATATTATTTGATAAAAGGGGAACGGGTCTTTCTGATAGAGTGGTCGAGCTATCAACACTTGAAGAAAGGATGGATGACATCAGAGCTGTGATGGATGCAGTCAATTCTGAGAAAGCAGTACTTTTTGGGCATTCTGAAGGTGGTTCAGTTTCAGCCTTGTTTGCTGCTACCTATCCCAATAGAGTCATTTCATTGATTACCTTTGGTGCTTTTGCAAAGAGAAGGTATTCTGAGGATTACCCTTGGGCACCTACCAATGAAGAGCGCTCCAAAGTTTATGACTTAATCGAAAATAACTGGGGTGGTGGTAATATGAATTTATCGACTCTGGCTCCTTCAAAAGCAAATGACAAAACATTTATGGATTGGTTGGCCAATTATTTTCGATCTGGCGCCAGTCCCAGCGCTGCCTTGGTACTCACAAAAATGAACACTGAGGTAGACATCATTGGTATATTGCATTCCATCAAAGTTCCTACCCTACTTTTGCAAAGAGTAAATGACATTGATGTAAAAATTGAAGAAGGAAGGTTTATTGCTTCAAGGATTCCAGGCGCAAAACTGATAGAATTTGACGGGGATGACCATCTCTTCTGGGCAGGAAATATGGAGGAAGTATTGTTGGAGATAAAATCATTTATCGCTCAAAATGAGAGAAAGCATAACTATGATCGCCAACTACTTACAATCGCACTTTTTTCTATATCTAAAAATGAAAACAAAATCCCTGTAAAAAGCGATGAATTTTCGACGCACAATAATCGTTTGATCATGTCTATTGTGGGGCAATATAGGGGTAAAATAATAAGCAATACCGCTGACCATTGTCTTGCTATTTTTGAAGGCCCAAGCAAAGCTGCACATTGCGCTATTGACGTTCTTTCAAGTTTAACCACAGGTGCAGCCCATGTCTCTACTTGTATTCACATTGGAGAATGTATGGTGGCTGACAAAGGAGAAAATATTTCAGGCGAGGCCATTGATATAGTTTTTCAGATTGCTAAAGCTCTTCAAGGTTATCCAATTTTAATTACAGAAACTGTCAAAAACTTATTATCAGGTGCAGGTTTGATCTGCACACCTCTCCAAAATCCAAAGTCCAAAACCAATGCCTCGGTCATTTCGTTGTATACCATACAGGATCACATAGTGGATAAAATCATTCCAAATAGGTTGGAGCAGGATATTACCTCCCCTAAAAATGATTCGTTTCTGGAAAATATTCTACAAAGTATAGAAAACAACATTGACAACGAATTTTATGGAGTTGACAACCTTTGCAGAGAAGTCGGCATTAGTGAACGCCAGTTACAAAGAAAACTAAAACTGATTGCAAATAAAACGCCCAATCAGATGATCCGATCTGTAAGATTACACAGAGCCAAGGAGTTATTGTTGCAAGATAGAAAGAATATTTCGGAGGCAGCTTTTCAAACAGGATTTAGTAATCTGTCCTACTTTTCAAAATGTTTTAAAGAAGAATTTGGAAAGCTACCTTCGACCATCACATCTTAGGTTTAAATCTCAATCTATAGTTTTGGGGTTGATTTAGAAACCATTGGAACGAGCAAAGAGATAACTCGTCAGGTTTAAAAATTATCAACTTCAGTTTTAAAATAAAAAAAGGCCTTACATTCATGCAAGACCCTTTTATATTGTTTATTCGAAAGTAAGATTATCCTCCAAAGTCATCAAAACTGATGTTCTCTTCAGGTACTCCCAACTCATCCAATGATTTTATAACTGATGCATTCATCGCTGGTGGACCGCAAAAATAATATTCTACCTCTTCTGGTTCTGGGTGATTTTTCAAGTATTGTTCCATTAAAACTGGCATAATGAATCCTTTAAAACCATCTCCTGGAGCATCGATATTTGCCTTTACTTCCCAGTTATCTTCTGGAAGTGGGTTATCCAGAGCGATGTAAAACTTGAAATTAGGGAAATTTTTCTCGATTTCTCTGAATTCCTCTACATAGAACAATTCTCTCTTCGTTCTACCACCATACCAAAATGAAACTTTACGGTCAGTAGTTTTTAAAGTTTGGAATAAGTGGAAAAGGTGAGATCTAAGTGGAGCCATACCTGCACCACCACCTATGTAGACCATTTCTTTCTTGGTAGGCTTTATGAAGAATTCACCATAAGGTCCTGAAACCACACACTTATCGCCTGGTTTTAAATTAAACACATATGATGAACATACACCTGGATTTACTGCCATCCACCCATTGGTATTTTTATCCCATGGTGGAGTTGCAATCCTGATGTTCAACTTCACGATATTACCCTCCGCAGGGTGATTCGCCATAGAATACGCTCTAAATTGAGGATCGTCATTGACCATTTTCAAATCCCAAAGTTTGAATTTATCCCATTCTGATTGGAATTTCTTTGGATCGTCGTGGTAACTTGGGTGCGCAGTGATATCCATATTTTTGAAATCAACCGTCACAGTAGGAACATCTATTTGAATGTAACCACCAGATTGGAAGTCCAATTCTTCACCCTCAGGTAACTTTACAACAAACTCCTTGATGAAAGAAGCCACGTTATAATTTGAAACCACTTCACATTCCCATTTCTTGATGCCAAAAACTTCTTCTGGAACACCAATTTTCATATCATTCCTGACCTTTACCTGGCAGGCCAATCTTTTACCTTCTGCAGCTTCTTTTCTTGTAAGGTGATTGAGTTCTGTAGGAAGTACATCTCCACCACCTTCATACACATGGCATTCACACATGGCACAAGTACCACCACCACCACAAGCAGATGGAAGGAAAATATTTTTATCTCCAAGTGTTGATAACAAAGAAGACCCTGGTTTTACTAATATTGGGTTATCCTCATCGCCATTTATAATCAATTTTACATCACCTTGAGCCACCAATTGTTTTCTTGCATAAATCAACATGTAAGACATACCCAAGATTATGCCGCAAAACACCAATAGTGAATAAAGAATTGATGTTATTACTGATGCCAATACGAAAATACTTATCATTTCTTTTACTTATTTCGCTTATTTACCAAATGAAGTGAGGTCTATGCCCATTAAACTCATAAATGCCATACCCATCATTCCCGTCAAAATAAATGCCATACCCAATCCTCTTAACGGAGCAGGAACATTTGAATATCTCATCTTCTCTCTGATTGCAGCAATAGCAACTATTGCTACAAACCATCCGAATCCTCCGCCAATACCAAAGGAAAGTGATTGACTGAAGTTGTACTCCTTAGAAACCATAAACAATGAACCACCCAAGATTGCACAATTCACAGTAATAAGTGGAAGAAATATCCCTAATGAATTATATAATGATGGTGAGTATTTCTCAACAACCATTTCAACCAATTGCACCATAGCTGCTATAGTAGAAATAAAAAGAATAAATCTCAGAAATGTCAAGTCAATTCCGAAAATTCCATTCTCACTCAAAATCACATAGTTGATAAACCAGTTGACCGGTATCGTTATGCTTTGTACAAAAATTACTGCTATACCTAAACCAAAAGCTGTTTTCACAGATTTGGACACGGCAAGAAAAGAACACATTCCTAAGAAGTAAGAAAGTGCCAAATTCTCAATAAATGCAGATTTTATAAATATATTAGCTAAATCGCCCATTTTAGTTATTCTTCTAAATTATGAAATATCAACCAAACTCTTATTCCAAGCTCTATGAGCCCAGATTACAATTCCAATTACAAACATCGCTGAAGGGAATAAAACCATCAAGTTATTGTTTGCATACCAACTCAACCAAGGAGATGATGTTGTATTGATCAAATAATCAGACGTATTTCCAATTACAAGAAATCCAAATACAGATCCCTTTCCAAGCAATTCTCTAAAAAATGCAACAACAATCAAAATGATGCCATATCCCAATCCATTACCAATACCGTCTAAAAACGATCTCCAAGGTCGATTGGCCATTGCATATGCTTCCAATCTTCCCATTACAATACAATTGGTAATGATCAAACCAATAAACACGGAAAGTTCTTTATAAATTGGGTAATTGACAGCCTTCAAGGTGAGTTCTACTATTGTCACCAAAGTTGCAGCAATGATCAATTGCACAATCATCCGGACTTGTTTTGGAATACTATTTCTCAACATAGAAGTCACTGCATTTGACATTGCTGTAACTACAGTCACTGCTATCGCCATTACTAAAGCCTTATTCATCAAAGTTGTTACAGCCAAAGCCGAACATACCCCAAGAATTTGCACGGTAATGGGATTATTGCTATTTAATGGATCAGTGAGTAGTTTTCTCTCTTCCTTGCCAAATTCAATAGCTGGTGCTTTTTTTTCTAATATTTCTGCCATCTTGATTAATTAGCTTTTTTTAAACTAGCGAATGCGGGTTCATAATATTTCATGCCTCTTACCATCATTTCCCCCACTCCAACGGTTGTAATTGTTGCGCCTGAAATGGCATCAACTTGGTGTGTAGGGTCAGAAAGTCCACCTTTCACAACATCAACAGATTTGTATGTTCCATCTGCATCATATAATTTTTTTCCCTCGAAAGCTTTAGGAAACATTGCATTGTCTGTGATTTCTGCTCCAAGTCCTGGAGTTTCACCTTTGTGATCAAAAGCAGCACCAGAGATAGTATTTAAATCTTCTTCCAAAGCTATGCTACCCCAAATTTCATCCCAAAGACCACTACCTCTTACAGAAACAATGATCCTGTTTTTTCCATCTTTCATTTTAAAGATGTACATCGGTAAAATTCTTTGTGCTTCTGGCTTTTTCTTTTCTTGAGCCAAGTCTACATTTTCTGCAAGACCGCCTTTGTAGCCTTTAGCTTCTACTCCTCCTTAGTAAGTTCTTTGCCTGACATATCAAATACTTTTTGAGATATTTGATTGGTAAAAACATCCAAAACTTCTTTGTCAGATAGATCACTAACCTTGCTACCCAAGTCAACTTGAACAGCCTTTAAAACTGCGCGTTTGTTATAAACTGCTTCATTTTGGCTGTGTATTGGTTTCAGAGCTGTAGATAGAAATGCCAAGATAACAGCAACTATTGCTGTCATAATCAAGACAAACCTGACAATATAACTTGTACTATGCACTTTGTAAACGTTTTTTAATGTTAGCCTCTAATACGTAATGATCAATTAGAGGTGCAAATGTATTGACAAATAAAATAGCCAACATCCATCCTTCTGGATATGCTGGATTGATAACTCTCACAATGATTCCAATAAAACCAATGGACGCTCCGTATATCCACTTACCAGTATTTGTGCTGGAAGCAGTAACTGGGTCTGTAGCCATAAATGCCATGGCAAATAAAAATGACCCCATGAGGAAGTGTTGGTACCAAGTTACTTCCATAAAAGGAGTAGCTCCCCAAACATTCAAAATCAATGTACCACCAATAGCGCCAAGCACCATAGAGAGCATTATTCGGAAACTTGCAACCTTTGTTATGATCAAGAATAGAGCACCAAGTACGATGAATATTTTATTTGTCTCTCCTATTGAACCAGGGATCGCTCCCCAAAGCATTTGAGATTCAGAATATTTTGCGGTAACTTGTTCCCAACCACCTTGGTATGCCAAAGTTAAGGGTGTAGCTCCACTGTAACCATTAACCACAGTTGCAGTTTCTTTAAACATTGGCCAATCAAACCATGAAAACAAGGAGTTGAAAAATCCAGTGTGCCACCATCCATAATCAACAGCGCTTCCTGGAACTAATTTTTCATATCCAGAAACCCAAGCCAAATCTCCTGAGATGGTGGTGGGATATGCAAAAAAGATAAATACTCTTGCTAAAAGTGCAATGTTCCAGATATTCATGCCTGTACCACCAAATGCTTCCTTTCCTATGATTACTGCAAAAGCAACTGCAAGTGATAATATCCACAAAGGAATATCAGGAGGCATAATAAGTGGTATCAAAGCTCCTGAGACCAAAAATCCCTCTTCAACCGCATGTCCCTTTTTAGCAGCCCATAAGAACTCAATTCCTAGACCTACGATGTGTGATACCAAAAATATAGGTAACATCAATATTAAACCATGAGCCAACTTCAAATTAAAGCCATCCATGAAGCCTAAGTATTGTCCTTGAGCTACAAAATGTTGGTGTCCTATATTGTAGGTACCAAAGATGTAACACAATTGCATTGCTAAAACGACATGCACCATCAATCTTTTGAGGTCCATACCATCTCTCATGTGTACACCACCACTAGTAACTGTGTTTGGCGCATAGGCAAATGTGAAGAAAGCATCATATGCTGTATGCAGGACCGGACTTTTTTTCTTATCCGGTTCAATGCTTTTTATAAATTGCAACAAACCCATTATTCGATTTTGTTTTTACTTTTTCAATAAATTAACCCTGAGATTGTACCATGTCCAATCCTTCTCTCAAAATTTTCTGTAGTGGTATTTTGGAGGTACAAACAAACTCACAAAGAGCAATATCCTCTTCGCTTAGTTCTTGAATACCAAGGCCTTCCATTTTTTCAAAATCATTGGCAAGAATTGCCTTCATGAGGTGTTGGGGATATATATTCATTGGAAGAACTTCCTCATATTGACCACTTACAACAAATGCTCTTGCTTCACCATGTGTATTGGTATCTCCTTCAAATTTATAGTCAGGAAACAAGAAATTTGGAAAAGTGTTTGAAATACTCGGTCTTGGTTTGATTGGCAATAACCAACCAAACAACTCATATTCATTACCTTCTGCAATCACTGTCACTTGATCATCCTTGTAACCCAAATATTGGTTAGTTGTTTTTTGCTTACCTGAAAGTACATCTCCACTGATAATTCTTGAGTCTTTCCCATCTTCTTTGATGATCCCTCCCAACAATTCACCAATTTGAGCACCTACATAAGTCCTAACATATTTTGGAGCACTAAGTTTACTACCTGCAAGGGCAACTATTCTTGTACAATCCAAAACGCCATCTGAAAATAATTTTCCTATGCTTATAACCTCTTGAACCCCAAGTGTCCAAACATTTTGACCAGATTTTATCGGTTTAGTGTGATGGATTTGTACGCCAACATTACCCGCTGGATGTTTGCCAGCAAACCAATGTTTAGCAACTCCAGTAGCTTGGGTAAATGCAGAAGATACTGATTCTGGTTTTCTACCGTCTAAACCTAAATGTACTGATCCTGAAGTCAACAAGCCAAGAACCTCCAATCCCTTTTGGAAATAAACTTCTTTGCCACTGATTATCACATTTGCATCTGGTGCAAGCGGAGCAGTATCAAAAGTGGAAATGTAAATATCTCTTGGAATATCTCCTATTGGTGGAACAATATCATATGGCCTTTGATTTAACAAAGCCCAAGCACCAGATTCTTGTAAAAATTGAGTGATTTCTGTTCGAGATGCAGATGCAGAAGGAACTGAAAACACTTTATGTTGCTGGACTAAATCAGCCAAGATGACAACTTCAATTATTGATCGTTTCTCTCCGCGGTTGACTTCAATAATTTCGCCACTTACAGGTGCCGTATAAATCACCTCAGGGTTTTTCTTATCAAAGAACAATGCATCACCTGCTTTCACAGTATCACCCACTTCTACAACAACTTTGGGGATCGGTGACATTCCTCTGAAATCTGTTGGACAAACAGCAAATCTTGTGACTCTCACATCTTCAACAGCTCCAGAAGCCTGCCCAGATAATTTCAAATCATATCCACGAGTAAGTTTGTGATATGAATTTTCACCAACAAATTCAGGTTTTTTACCCGTCAAATAGTTGGATAAAGAAGGTAAAATACCGATGTCTTTCTTAAAAACGTCAATACCAACTTTACTAGCTTCTACCTTCAACAAATTATCAGCAAGTGTAATAATCGCTCCTAAAGCAACTAAAACTCCTACACCAAGGAGGCTATAAAAAAGATAACCAGATGATTGGTTGCTCGTTTGAGCAGATAAGATTGCTTGAGTTGAGGTGAGAAGAAAAATAGTGATTAGTGTTTTATTAAACTTTCTCAAGTCTTTATTATTTTAGCTTATAAATTCGGGACAAATGTATAATTATTATTACTCATAACAATCGTTCAGGTTGTAATTATCTTACATAGAATCCTCTATTTAGATTAGTTCTAAATAACAAATTTCTCAAACCGTAAAATATACCAATTTTTGTATCGTTTAGATTAATAAAATTTAAGCATACACGCTTATAATTGCGTAGTTTTGTATCAAATTTTTGTAAATAGCATTCATGAAAATAGCAACCTCTACCACCTATATATTACTATTCTGCTTTTTATATTCTTCCGTTACCCAAGCGCAAATGTCTACTCCTCGTGGTATATTGTACGGTAATGAATGGATTGACTATTCCAAAGAGTACCTTAAATTTGAGGTATCTCAGGACGGCATCTACCAAATAAAGGCTGGTACATTAAGCGCAAATGGATTTGACATCAGTCAACCAAGTAAGTTACAACTGTGGCACAATGGAGTTGAAATTCCTTTATATATATCTTCAGGTGAAAATGCGATGGCAAGTACCGATTTTATAGAGTTTGTCGGCTTCAAAAACACCATTGCACTTGATACATTCTTATATGATGATTGGAAAAAAGATTTACTAAACCCAAATTATGGTCTTTTTACCGACATTTCATCCTATTATTTGGTAATGTCAGATCAAGATTCTGGAAATAAAAGGTTTGCATTGACAAATCCAGACTATAATGATAATTCCATCGAAAGCTTACCTTACTACAGACACCAATCCATTACCAATTTTTCAAGTTCTTTCTACAAACCCCAAATTGGTGAGCTAAAATACAGTCATTTTCAACCAAGTGAAGGTTATACAACTGGTTTGAGAAATAATGTGGATGCTCCAATTTCTGTCAATGGATTTGTATCACAAGGTGATGCCCCTACAGTAAGGCTATATCTGGCAAACAATAATAACTTCCCCATCATAAAATCCATCAAGTGGAATAATACTGAAGTTGCTTTGGATTCTACAGGAAGTGGTAGAACCTCAAAAATAAACTTCACTGTAGATGCTGATAAATTTTTGAATGAAAATAACCTCAACATAAAGATTACCAACAATTTTGGTCTCTTTGGACTTGCAAGTGTTGAAGCTTCATACAATAGGTCGTTTAATTTTGCCAATCTAGATTTTACGATTGCAAATGTTGATTCCAAAAAAAGGAGAATAACTAGTACTGGGCTTGAATCAGGAATTACTCATATTTATGATCTCCAAAACCTTCAGGCAGTAAAACTTGGTGAAAATGGAGCACTGATTGCAGAAAGTGGGGCAAAACTTGTCTTTGGAAAAAATGCAACAGAACTTACTTTACCATCCATAAAGAAATTCAAAAACATAACCTCAACGGATGCAAGTTTCCTCTTTTTGACGAGTGAAAAGTTGTACGACGGCACAACGCCAGGGAATCCTATTGACGAATATGCAGCATACAGATCCAGCAGTCAAGGAGGAGGTTTTAAAACAGAAATTCTAACTACACAAGAAGTATACGATCAATTTGGGTATGGCATTCCCAACCATAACTGGGCTTTTAAAAACATGAGTCATTATTTAAAAGATCATTGGCCTAGTTTACATTATGTTTTGATTGTTGGTAAAGCCAGAGAATATCAAAATGTGAGGACTCCTGCTTTGTTGGCCAATCCAGTTAATGCAAGTTTTATGGTTCCAACATTTGGAACATCCCCATCCGATGTTTTATTATTTTCTCCGGGAAGATATGTAAATTCCTATTTTGCCATTGGTAGAATAGCAGCCAGCAATATAGACGAAGTAAAAATATATCTTGATAAAGTAAAACAACACGATATTGCCATTAACGCACCTCAAGAAAAGGATAAGTTATGGTTGAAGAATATTGTGCATTTGGGTGGCGGAGCCGATGGAGGTGAAAGAAGCAGTATCACTTGGTTTTTGAATAGAATGAGTGATACAATCCAAAGAGGAGCTTTCGGGGCTAATGTGAGTGCATTTTATAAAACTAGTACCACAGATATACAAATTGCAAGTCTTAAGGCTATTTCAGAAAATATAAACAAAGGTGCTTCTATCGTTACATTTTTCGGCCATGCTTCTATTGGAGCCTTTGAATTCAATCTAGACAATCCATACAACTATGCAAATGAAGGTAAATATCCTTTCATATTCTCACTTGGGTGTTATTCTGGAAACATTCATAGTCCTTCAAGAGGCATAAGTGAAGACTTTTTATTCGCCAAAGACAGAGGAGCAATTGCATTTATAGCCTCAGCTGGAACTGCGTATTTATCAACACAGGGCATTTATGGCACTAAGTTTTATGCTAAATTGACTAGTGATTTCTATAATCAGCGATTAGGAGATATGTTTAAATCAGGGGGATTTGATTAATCGAGGATACGAACAGCCGGCAGATTATACGTTGGACTATGAACGTACGATTGTAGGACCTGGCGAAATATATGCTGATAAAGATTCATTCAATTTTAAGTTTGATATCTTGAATTTAGGGCGAGGTATGAATGAGGTTGTGGAAGTGCAAGTACTTCAAACTGGACCAGCATCAGATACCGTTTATAAAAAGACATTTTTCTTTCCTGCACCACTCAATAAAGAATCATACACTATTCAAATACCTATCAAAGGAGACATAGCAGGGAAGAACAAACTTTTTGTTGAAATTGACCCTAGAAATACAGTTGTTGAAATCACTGATGCAAATAATATTTTGAAAGATAATGCAGGAAATACAGGCATTGAATTTGTGATTCTCTCCAATGAAGTATTCCCAACTTTCCCCAAAATGTTTAGTATTTACAATGGTGAAAAACCTTTAGAATTGATAACAAGTTCTGTCAATAGTTTTGCACCAAATGGTAGGTACAAAATGCAGTTGGATACATCAGAATTATTTAATACCAGCGATCTGAAAGAAACTGTGTTTGAGTCTACTTCCACCTTTATGGTATGGAAACCCAATGTCGAATTAATTCCTAATAAAGTGTACTATTGGCGCGTTTGCAAAATAGATGAAGAAAGCCAAAGAGCAGCTTGGGTGTAAGCAATTTCTTGTATTTACCAGGTTCTCCATCAGGGTGGAATCAATCACACTACTACCAATATCTCAAAAACACCAATGATATAAAAGTATTAAACAATAATCAATTTGAATATAATGACGCCATCAGGAATATCGTAGTTCAAAATGGATTAACAAGTTTTGGCACTGGCGAATTGATTGGTTATTCTGTAGATTTCTCTACATATGCTGCATCCGTGAAACCTTGGGAGTATGTCAAGGAAGGGATTGCAATTGCTATTTTAGACACAGTAAGGGATCTCATACTGTAAATTGGCGGTGAATTTGGAGAGTAATTTCTAGAAGCGGCGGGCAGATCTTTTGGTTTTAATACAAAAACTCCAGAAGATAGACAAAAAATTGTCAAATTTATGACTTTCATGTTTAAAAAGGATACCAAAGTCTACGACGAAAGAGTTGCAGAAAGTAAATTTGAAATAATCAGTACCAAAATGGAGTTTCCATACAGGTCCACTCTTGGAAAATTTTCTACTCCTAAAATCGGCCCTGTTGCCAAATGGAAGAGTATAACCACTGATATTATTTCTGCACCGTCCAATAATGTAATGCTTTCAGTAATAGGATTTAATGTTTCAGGTAAAGAAGATACCTTACTTACATCTATTCCAAAAGCATCTTTTGATATTTCCAATATTGATGAAAAAATCTATCCGTATATAAAAATCCAAATTACGATGAAAATACCGTGACTAGAATACCATCTACCATAAATTCCATAAAGGTTATTTATGAAAATTTGCCAGACATCATCACTCAAGGTTTAGTGGCAGAGAATGTCATCGACACTTTAGAGCAAGGTAAATTAATTTCTTTCAACACATCCTTGTTCTTAATTGGTGATCAGCCACTGGAAAATATCAAATTGAAACTTGAGATGAAGAATGATAAAAATAATAGCGTTATTGAGGTTGTAAGAAATATTGAAAAATTAAATATTGGCGTAAATCAATTGGAAAAATACATCCTCAAAACAACAGACGTTTCAGGTAATATTCGGGTCGATTTTATTGCCAATGAAAACAAGTCCAGTTTAGAAACAGACTATTCCAATAATTTTGGAACATTCCGCACATTTATCAAAAAGGATAAGATCAATCCAAAACTCAATGTCTATCAAAACAATGTTGAATTATTTCAAAGAACGATGACAACCAGTTTTTAGCATTACTGACCCTAATTCGATTTATTGTATAATCAAAAATGAGGGCGGACAAGATGTATTTAAGTCTGAACTAAATCCAAGCGTGAGCTTCAAGTCTGAAATACAAAATGGTAAAAATGTTGCCTTTATGGAATTCCAAACTGATTTGGAAGACGGCAAATATATGATTGCAGTAAAAGGAAGAGATGCTTCTGGAAATGAGTCAGGTGACAAACCATTGCAATTAAACTTTGAAGTGGTGAGTAAAAACTCAATCAAAAACATTTACAACTATCCAAATCCCTTTTCCACTCAAACCCAATTCGTTTATACTTTGACTGGAAATGTTCCAAATAAAATGGTCTTACAAATTTTCACCCTCACAGGCAAGGTTGTAAAGGAGATAGCTTTGAGTGATTTGGAACTTCCAAGACTAGGAAACAATCTCACTCAATTTACTTGGGACGGAAGAGATGATTATGGTTCTTTACTTGCAAATGGTACTTATTTGTTCAGAATCGTAGCTTATGATTCAAATAATAGCTCGTATTCTGGAAAAGCTACTAAAAATGATTTCGGCAAACTCGTAATCATCAGATAATTGGATGGTAAGCAGATTTTTTTGATATTCACAACACCCTTAAATGGTGGTGATTTAGGGATTTTGCAAGCTACAAAATGTTTGATCGAGCAATATTTTCCAAATTCAAAACTCACAATCGCTTGTTTCAATTATGATACTTGGTCAAAACAAGCAAATGCACCACAATTAGGACTGATACCTGAACTGGAGGATGAGATTTATGCAGCAAAAAGTAATATTGGAAAACAAATTCTTTCATATACTAAATATGCAATAGAAAGGACAAACTTAAGTGGATGGATATTTCAATTAGAGTATTTCCTATTTAAATCAAAATCACCCTACTTACAAAACTTATTACATTCAGATTTAGTCATTGCAAGTCCTGGAGGCTATTTGCACCCTTATTATGGCATTGAAAACAAAACTTTTCAACTTTCCAAACTGGCTAAGCATAAAAGGAAGTATGTGTTATTGGCGCAATCAATAAGCCCACCACCAGAACCCCCAATTCAACAGAAAGAAAAGAAACTACACGGAATTTTAAAAAAAGCAACTTCTATCGCTGCAAGAGAAACTAAAACTTTTAAAATTTAAATAATTACCCAAATTCGATTTTGACTTGCGATATTGTTTTTATGCTCGCAGATCAGATCATCCCAAAACAAAAACAGCATCTCAAACCAACTAAAATCGTTTGTAATTTCAGAAACTGGCCAGGTTCGGAGATAGCAAAATACACCGCATTTCTAAATTTAGTCTTGAACAAATATCCAGAAATACAGGTAGAGTTCTTATCAACCTGCCAAGGAATAACGGGATATGTGGATGATTCCCTTATAGCACAAGAAATTGCACAAACATTGGTTGATAAAAATCGCATAACCATTAATCAAAATATATATACTACAACTCAATTGATCGAGGCATTTGCAGACCATGATCTTTATTTGGGCATGAGGCTTCATGGGGCGATATTTAGTATGATTGGAGGTATCCCTGCTATGAATATCTTATGAGGAAAAAGGCACTGCTCTATATGGAGATTTAGGAATAG
>JADKBO010000033.1 GCA_016715105.1 Saprospiraceae bacterium
TGTAATTTGCTCCAATGAAGCTACACTTGCCTTGATAACTCCATCTCTCGCATTGGATGGTACTTTCAATTTGATCTCAGTTGCCGTTTTGGAATCAAATTCCTTTAAAACAGTGCCCCCTTCAAAAGCAATTTCTGTAATCAAATCAAGGTCTGTACAATGGTTAAAACAGCACCAGCTTTTACCGGACTTGGATTTAAGGTAGTAAATGCTGGTAAAGTAACCTCAAATGCTGTTTCCGTTTCCACAATAATCGGGCTCGGCATACCATTTGAAATAGCGATTTTACCGCTTTTGGCATCAACGGGAACTTTTACTTCTATTTTATCTCTGGTTTGACTCACAAAATTTGCCTTAGCAACTACTTTATTAGTTGCAAATACGACTTGTTCGATCAAGTTGAGATAAGTTCCAGTAATAGTCACTGTCGCACCAGGTCTTGCATTAGCTGGTGAAAATCCTACGATCGTGATGGGTTCAGAGATGGTCAAAAGCGACTTGGTAACGATATCTCCCTGCGGAGTTTTTAAGGTCACCAAACCATCAACGGTTTCCTCTGGCACCACAATGACAATTTTGTCAGCTGCTTTGGATTTGAAATTGGTAACTTTTACATTGGTAGGTAATACAATTTCTGTAACCTTATCCATGTTTCTACCAATAAATTGCAAATCGGCACCTCGCAATGCTGGAGAAGGACCAAAACTTAGCAATTCAATTTTGTTTGCATCCACTTTGTCTCCGGGCTCATCTTTGTCACACGACACCATAATGATGGATGTAGTGAGACCAAAAAGAAGGAGCAGTAGATATTTATTTTTAAATAACGCTTGCATTTTATCTGTTTATTTTTGTAAATAAAAATGGTAACTCTTTAGACTATAAAGGAACTACCCTTACATTATCAATCAATATCTTGACGTCTGAAACTGCACCTAGAGGTCCTCTTATGAAAATAGTAAGACTACCGCAATTGTCAGGACAGTTTAATTTGAGGGTACTGATTTGTTTGTTGTCATTATAAACAAATTCTGACAATGGAATACCCACAGTCACCCAACCATCAGTTTTGAATGGTTTGTTTGTTGACGCATCTTGATACCAAGGATGCCACATACCTCGCGCAATAGTTGGGTCGGTATTTACTGCATTTCCATTGTTGGTATAAGGACTAAAAATAAACTGCATAAAACCAGCTTGCCAGTTGTTGACAACATTGGCTTCAAATTTCAATTGAAGATTATTGATGTCTCCTCTGAACAATGGCCCTGCTGGTCTACCACCTGCTTGACCCCAAACGTCAATTTCCAACCAGTTGTCTTTCCAATCATTATCAGCCTCCAATTTTGCCTCCAAAACTGCATAATTGCCAGAAATACCGCCAGCACTTTGCAGACGATCATCGTGTGTTCTCCAACCCCCACCTCTCAAATTATCAAGGTTAAGAATCATACCTCTATCGTCTCTAAACCACCACTTGGATTCAGCGCTACCAAATAAGGTCTTCACAACAATGGGCCCAGCAAGAGCTCCTGCCGGAACTTCCACACTCATTTTTGTTTTTTCAACACTTACGATTTTGCCTTGTGCCCCGCCTTGGAAAGTAACCACTGGGTTGAAGAAAAAATCTCCTTCTAGTTCCATCAATTGTCCATCAGGCACATACTCACATTTTGCAGTCCTGACAAGTGGTCCAGGCACCAAAACTTTAAAATCATACAAAAGTTCTGATTTATCACTGAATACAATCCTCATTTTATCAGTAATCTCTGTCGGAACTGTACTAGGCACACTTACCAATATTGATTTATCGGTAATGTAATTTGGTTGCAACAAAGCCTTTTGGTCATTAAACCAAATTTCTTTGGTATCGCCCAAATTGTCACCTACAATGGCTATCAAACTACCCATAAAAGCTCCCGTATAAAGAGAATCACTAACTTCTGGATTGGTCGATCTTATATAGGTAATAGTAGCCGGTCCATCCTTTTCTGCCAAAACATCTGGAGTCTCTTCTTCACAAGAATTAAGAATCAAAACACTCATAAAGGCAAAAAGCAGGATAGAAAATATTTTATTTATCTTACTCATCTTCATTTTAAACATAATTTTTTAATTCTTATTAAAAGTTGTAATCTACTGCTGGCACATCTGGAGCCAACATGGGGTCAAGTACTACTTCAGATGCAGGAATAGGTACATTGATATTTGCAGGATTAAATGGAACTACTCCATTATTACCAGCAATTCTCAATACGTATCCAGCTTTGGTATTTTCATCTGCTGCGGTTGAACTTTGGTCTCTATCAAAAACATATTCTCTTTTTTGATTGGACAACATATCAACAGCTGCAGTTTGGTCTCTGTAGAAAAATCTTTTGATATCATACCAATACATAGATTCCATACCAAACTCTACCCTTCTTTCTTTCAACAATTCTCTAAATGTTACGCTGGTTTTGGCTGGCAAACCTGCTCTATTTCTGATGGTGTTGAGATACCCCAACGCTTTTCCATCACTTGTATTATCGCCCAATCCAATAGCTGCTTCAACATAAACCAAATAGACATCCGCCAATCTCAACATATATTGATTGATGGCTGTCGCTTGACCAGTACTTACTTTACCTGGATGATCTTGCGCACTACCAACCACATATTTCTTTAAATGGTTGAGCGTAGGAGAAGCACCTTCCAATACTTTATTAGGATCACTTGGATCTCTATTGACAATAAAATACTTGTAACCCCCATTTGCCTTATTGATGTCTGGATATACATCACCCAAGTCCATATAGATAGCTGACTTTCTTTTATCATTAGGGTTCACATCTTGCAAGAAATCGTAGGTCATACATTTTCCACCACCCCAAGCTTCTGTGTTTCCAGTAATGAGACTACTCCTTGCAAAGTTTGCCTGAAGGCTATTACCGATAGAATAAGAACCTTGCATGAATTGAATTGCAAATAATGACTCTGGATTGTTATTGTTTTCCATCAAGAATAAATCAGAATAGTTTTCCATCAATTTGAGTCCACTATTGTCGATTACATCGGCTGCAATGGTTTTAGATTTATTGAAAAACTCAGTTGCTTTGGTTGCATCTTTTTTGGAATAATATTGAGCCATTGTCAAATAAGTTTTTGCCAAATATCCTTTAGCTGACCATTGGGTTGCCCTTCCTGGAGTATCCGTCAATGGTAATTTGCTTGCCGCAAACTCCAAATCTCTTTTAATAAATTCGTAGATACTTTCCTTGGTATTTTTTGGATTGCTCACTTCATTGTTGACCACTTTTGCGGTAACATTTTCAACAATTGGAACTTCTCCCCAAAATTCTGTAAGGATAAAATAGGCCACCGCTCTTGCAAATTTTGCCTCAGCTATTGCTCTATCTTGAACATCCTGCGGAATTGCAGTAGCAAAAACGGGCATATCATTGATGATTGAGCTGGCAATAGCTACTACTCTATATAAAGATAACCACCCACTTCTGATGTGTGCATTACCTGCATTATAACTGTAATAAAAGAATTGGCCTTCTTGGTCCCAAGTGTGGTACAAGTTTCCTGCTAATTCCTCTCCAGCAGCCCAGTTGAATTTATCATTGAATTGAAACCAAGGACTACCGTATAAAGCCGCGGTTGCTGCCCTGACATCTACTTCTGATTTAAAAAAGTTACCACTTGTTGAAGCGTCTTGCACAGGAATAGTAACAAACTCCTCGCTGCATGATGCCATGATCAATACTGGTAATATGAATATAAACTTGAAATACTTTTTCATTTTAAATATATTTATAATATTAAAAATCAACGTCTAATCCTAAAGTAAACATCCTTGGTGTAGGATATCTTCCCATGTCAACATTCTGAACCAATGAACTTTGGTTGAATGCTCCAATTTCTGGGTCATATCCAGAATAGTTGCTCCATACAGCCAAATTGCTCACGTTGGCATATACTTTCAATCGTTCCATTTTCACTCTCTTTGTCAATGAAGACGGCAAAGTATAACCCAATCTCAAAGTTTGCAATCTGAGGTATGAACCATTCTCGATAAAACGGTCAGACATTCTATTATTTCTGTTGTTATCGTTGGTAGTTGGTCTTGGAATGTTTGTTCCTGGATTTGCTAAAACGACATTGGCAGGATCAGTTGTTGATCCATTTGGATCTAGGTATTTAAATTGTGCTCTACCAAAAACGGTACTCGCTTGATTGATAAAGATACCCGTTTGTCCTTCCAATACTGATCTGGTGTGGTTAAGGATGTCCGCGCCATAAGATCCAGTCAAATATACGCCAAACTCAAATGCACCATAGTTGAATGAATTGTTCAATCCAAAAGTAAAGTCTGGGTTTGGATTACCAATAAAGGTTTGATCGTCTGTATCAATGACTCCATCACCATTCAAATCCTTGAATTTTACATCACCGATCCAAACTCCTTGGTTTTTGCTCACCAAGTTGGTACCATTTGGTCTTGTTTCAGTGATTACTTTGTCAGAAATTTGTACCGCATGATTTAAGATATCTTGTTGATCTTTGAATACACCTTCCATTTGGTATCCATAAAACATTCCAATTGGCATACCTACGGTTGTGGCTGTTACTGTTTGGAATTCGGAATACCAATACAAGTTTCTGTAATAAACCTTACCATCACTTTCCAACTCAACAATCTTGTTTCTGTTGACAGAAAGTGTCAAGTCAGAATTCCAAGAAAACTTATTGCGGTTGATGTTTCTAGAGTTTAATGAAAAATCAATACCCTTATTGTTTACTTTTCCAATATTGATGAATGGTGGTGCAATACCAGACAAATATCCTGGAGGATTACTCTGCAACAACAAATCACGTGTATTCTTATTATAAACATCAATCGAAACATCCAAACGATCTTTGAATACAGTAAGATCCAAGCCCAAGTTTGCTTGAGCAGTTGTTTCCCACCCAAGATCTGGATTGGCAATATTTCCTGGTACATAAGCATTTCCAAATGGAGTTTGGAATGGCCTCATCAATGGCTCAAATAAGTTGTTTCCAATATTATCACTTCCTGACAAACCATAACCTAATCTCAACTTCATGTTGGTCACGAGGCTAGAGTTTTTCAAAAATTCCATTTGACTCAATCTTACAGCTACAGATCCAGAAGGGAAGTATCCCCACTTGTTTCCTGGACCAAATTTTGAAGAAGCATCACCTCTGTAAGTGAAGGTTGCCAAAATCAATTCGTTGAAATTATAGTTAAACCTACCATAATATGAAGCAAGTGACTGTGCACCTTTGTAAGAACCAGGATTACCTATTACAGTACCACCTTGCACCAACTCTTGGATATCATTGGAAGGTAGATTGGCAACCGTAATACTGTTTCCAAAATAATTGGATTTTTGAGCTTCTTGACCCAACATGGCAGTAATGCTGTGTTTTTCAGTCAATTTCTTTTCATAAGTCAAATAGTTCTTAATGACCCAAAAGAAAGAGTTGTCTTCATTTTGCCTCAAACGGTTTTCTGTATTTTCAAGAACGCCCCATTTGTAAGTAGGTTGAAAAGCTTTACCCACGCTGTGGTTATTATCAAAGTTTAATTCTGATCTAAATACCAATCCTTTTCCAATCGTAAAATCACCAAAGAGATTGGCCATCAATCTCTGTCTTGATAGCGTATTATTTCTCTGAAGAGCCGCAGCAACTGGATTGTAATTGGTTCCAAACTGGCTCTCTGGTCCATCATAATTACCTTCAATGTCTCTTACAGAAACACTTGGCAACGTCAATAATGATTGAATGATCACACCATCTCCACCATCATTGAGTGTGATTTTCTCACTTGTTTTTGAAAATGCAAGTGAAGCGCCGACTTTAAACCAGTCTTTCACTTTATTATCCAAGTTTACTCTGGTAGATATACGATCAAAATCACTACCAATCACCGTACCGTCTTGTTTGAAATAACCTCCAGTGATCGCATAACTAGTTCTATCAGTACCACCCACAACTGATAACTGGTGAGAATGACTACCAGCGTCTGTGAAAATTTCATTTTGCCAGTTGGTACCACGTCCCAATAAAGATGGATCTGCGTATCGCTGATCAGGCGTAATTTCCAGATCTCTAGTGATTTGATTGTTGTAATCTGCATATTGGGCCATGTCCATCATGTCCAATTTCTTACGTAATGTTTGCAAACCATAATAGGTATTGTAAGAAATTTTTGATTCACCTTTTTTACCTCTTTTGGTCGTAATGATGATGACGCCATTTGCACCACGTGTACCATAAATGGCTGTAGCAGATGCATCTTTTAATACATCAATACTCAAGATATCATTGGGACTGATGGTAGACAATGGGTTTACACGGTTTTGCCCGTTGGCACCACCTGCCCAGTCAAAACCGATCGTACTTGCACCGTTACCAGTAAAAGGAAGTCCATCTACGACATACAAAGGCTCATTACTACCATTGATGGAGTTTGCACCCCTGATTCTGATAGACGCTGCTCCACCTGGAGCACCTGAGTTCTGAGTAACCTGAACACCTGCGACTCTTCCCTGCAATGCCTGGTCAATATTGGTTGTCAAATTGGTACGGAGTTGTTCGCCAGAAACTGAACTGACAGCCCCGGTAAGGTCTGATTTTTTAGATTGTCCATAACCAATGACAACAATGTCTTCCAGAACCAATGCATCTGGCGACATAGATACGTCAATGGAATTGGAGGTTCCAATCAACGATTCTTGGGTTTTAAATCCAATGTAAGAAAAAATTAATGTTTCGCCTTCCTTTGCGGAAATGGTATAGCTACCATCAATATCCGACAAAGTTCCTCTGGACTCATTACCTTTCACAAAAATGTTGACACCTATCAGCGGTTCGCTGTTTTGGTCCACAATGTTTCCTGTGATGGATTTTTGTCCTACTGCAAATGCGAGACATGAAAAGAATAACGAAAGTACTAAGTACAACTTTCTCATGTAGGAATTTTTAAATGTGATTTTAACAAATTAATAAGAATGCTCAAAAATATCAAAAAGAGCGATATATCATGTGGTGGCTTCTATGACAAACGGGGGTGGTTATTGTATTTTATACCAATCGGAAATGAATTTGACCATTTTCTTGTTGCAAACACAATCATTCTGGTCAATCCAACTTTCGTTTGGAAAATGCTTTAGCAATAGTTCGAAAGAAAAAAGATGAGAGACGAGAGACGAAAGAATTGTTACCATGGGCACTTATTAAAGGAATTGGGTCAATGAGTTTTTTGCCAATGCATACAATTTTAAAACAGTGATCGTAGAAGGAGGCGAATTGGCCAGAACCCAGAAAAGCTTCAATTTCATTAACCTCATGTAACCTCCTGTAAAGCTCGGGTAATCAAATCTCCATTTTTTAAAACTCTGAATCGGGGCTTAAGGCTAACTTTTAAAAAATAAAATTTGTGCTTTAAAAAAATTAATTGTTAACCCATTTGAACTTTCGTCTTTCGTCCCTCATCTCTCGTCTAGAGGATTATTTAGAATTACTTCCGACCCAATGTACAGGTATTGGCGAATTTCAAACCTAATCACTTAATTATTATTAGCCAATTTATTCGCTTGTCTGAAGTCGCTTGGATTGATGCCAAACTCCTCTTTGAACTTCTCCCTGAAATATTTCAAATCATTAAAGCCAACCTTGTAGGTGATTTCAGAAATGCTGTAATCTGTCAACTCCAATAGCTGTGATGCTCGTTTGAGCCTTATTTCTCTCAAAAAATTATTGGGAGTCTGGCCAGTGAGTGCTTTGACTTTTCTGTATATCTGGATTCTACTCATCAAAAGCAGTTTCGCCATATCGTCTACCGTAAAGCTGGCTTCAGCTAGATTTTCTTCAATGATATGAGTGAGTTTTTTCATAAATTCCTCATCCAATGACTGCTCTGCGGGGGACTCAGGTTCATACACATACGTAATCTTAGAGCCTGGTTTACCATACTTCTGTTTGATGATATCTGTGTATGCCAGCAAATTCATTACCCGCTGTTTAAGAATGTCCATATTAAATGGTTTGGTTATGTAGGCGTTAGCACCAAATTCATAGCCATTCAACTTGTATTCTACCGACGTTCTTGCGGTCAACAACACCACAGGAATATGGGATGTAGCCATATTCGTTTTTATTTCCTTACAGAGTTCAAGCCCATCCATTTTTGGCATGGCTATATCTGAAATGATGATATCGGGTATTTCTTTGATGGCTAGTTCAAGACCACATACCCCATCTCCAGCTTCCAAAATTTCAAATTGGTCAAAAAAGTTTTGCTTCAAGTAACTTCTAATCTCAGCATTATCCTCCACGATGAGCAACTTCCTTCTTCCATCGTTTTCATATTTCAAAGCTTCACTATTTACCTCGACAGGTTCGTTTGGAGCGGCAAATAAATCAATATCCTCATATTCATCCCTTGATGGATGCTGCACATTACCTCTGATTTCTTCTAGTCCCAGCGGTAACGTAACATGGAAGGTGGTTCCCACTCCTCGTTTGCTTTCTACATTTATTTTACCATGATGTAATTCTACAATGGATTGAACTATAGCAAGACCCAAGCCATATCCGGACTGCACGTGTTCTTTTCCTTGATAAAACCGATCAAATATTTTTTGCAAATCTTCTTCATAAATACCAAAACCATTGTCTGCAACTGAAAAGTGAAATTGGTTCTGACTTGGGTCAAATTTGGTGATGAGCCGAATAGACCCTCCTCTAGGTGTATACTTTATGGCGTTGGAAACAAGATTGTTGATGAGTTTATCGATTTGACTTTCGTCGAATGTCATTTCCAGTGCAGTCACCTCATTGATAAATTCAAGATTGACGTCTGAGTCTTTCGCTAAGGAGGCAAAAGAATAAAAAGATTCTTGGATAAAACCAATGATGTCTTGTCTGGTGAGATTAAGCTCTTCAGTGCCAGACTCATGTTTTCTGAAATCCAATAATTGATTGACCATCGCCAACAATTTCTTTGCATTTTTCAAGATAAACTGATGGTTTTGCTGCAAATCAACCGTACTTTTTCCACTTTGGATTTGTTCCAATGGTGATATGATCATGGTCAAAGGCGTCCTTAGTTCATGTGAAATTGAGGTATAAAATTTGAGCTTCATTTGGTTGACCTCCTCACTTTTGGTTCTTTCCAATTTCTCGAGGTTGATTTGGTGGTCATATTGTTCTTTGAGCAAAAATCCCAAAATCAGCAAATAAATTACTCCTACTAAGCAGAGCAAATACAATAAATAAGCAAGATTACTTTGATACCAGGGTGGCGCTACAGATAAGGGAAGCAATATTTCTTCACTCCATATTCCATCAGAATTTCCAGCCTTAAACCTGAAGGAATAATTTTGGTATGGTAGATTTGAAAAGTAGACATTTTTCTCATCTTCATTGGCATAAATCCAATCTTCATGAAATCCTTCTAGTTTATAGGCGTGCTTCAGAGATTGACCATCAGCTGTCTGTATCGCATTAATGGAAAGTGAAAAAGAATTATCCTTATAAGTTAAATGTACTTTTGGAAGGGCGGTGATTACTTTGTCAAATTTTGTACTGCCATTTACCTCTTCTCCCAAAGACACCGTTTTGTTATTGATCTTTAAATCAACAATGACGGGAATGGGTGGCATGTTATTCATTTCTTTATTCAAAACTGAAACTTTGGAGTAACCTTGTGCACCTCCAAAAAGGATGGATTTGTTCTCCAGAAACAGCGCTGCACTTCCAGAATAATTGCCCAATACGTCTTTTGTGTAATTTTTAAACCGGGCTTTTTTTCCAGTTTTATCTATTTCAAAGATGCCATTATTATAGGTGCTCAACCAAAAATGGTTGTCTTCTGAGACAATGGCCGACTGTATGATTGATTTTGGCATTTGATTATCAAGCGTGAGGTGGGTTATCTTATTGGTTGAAATGTCAAATTGATCCAAACCTCCTTCTGTACAAATCAGTATATTATCTCCACTTGCAAAAATATCCGTTATAAAGTCATTGCCCAATCTATTGGACTTATGATTACTAGAAATATGGAAAGGTTTTGATAATTGATTTCCTTCAATATCAGCAACGATTACACCATAACATCTTGTCCCCAATAATAGCTTTTTACCATTTTTAACTTCCGTGATTTCTACTATTGGCACTTCTTTCATTTTGAAGTTTAATCCTTCGATTTCATCATAATGGATGACTTCTCCACGATTTTTGAGGTATTTGTAAAATCCACTATTCCAAGTCCCAATCCATAAGTGGTCTGCAACATCAGTAACACTCATGATGTAATTGTCGTCCAGCCCATTATTCTTATTCAATGCCCGTACTACATTGATGACATTTTTATTCGTAACCTGATTTTCATTAAACTTGAGCACTCCTGCACCTTGTGTTCCCAACCAAACTTGCCCTTTGTCATCAATTGCCAACTGTGAGATTCTTTCTCCTACGATTTGGCCATCCAGATAAATCCTGAAATGCCGAATGTCTTTTGGGTTGTCTGCTTTCATCCTACTGATGACTCCATTTTGCCAAGCCATCCAAACGTCTGAAGATAGGGGAGACTTGGTAAGATATTCCATCACATCCAATTGTATCTCGCTATCTGTTAAATTGTGGGTTGTGATGAAGGAATTGCTTTTATTAAATTTCCGCAGACCATAATCTGTACCGACCCATAAGGTACCAAATGAATCTTCAAAAATGCATTTGATCACGTTACCTTTCAAATATGCATTGTACTGCATTTTGCCTTTGGGATCATATAAACTCACCCCAGAATTTGAACCAACCAACAGTTTACCTGCAAATTGGGATGTTTTACCAATTACTCGTGGAAATACAAATTCACCCACTGCTGGATAAAGCATTTTTGTTTTCGCATTTTTGAGCCCTTTGCTATAATCTAGCTCGACAATGCCACTTTTACTAAGCACGAGTAATTTGTCCTCCTCCGTTGGAGACTTGATAATAGAGGATATATAACTACTGTGTTCTCCAATGATTTCATCGTAGAAAAAAGTGTAATTGGCAATTTCAGAAATATCACCATTTTTTTCTGGTAAAAAACAAAAAACACCACCATCACTGGCTGCCCATACGTAGTCTGTACCATGGTCTGCCAATTGCTGAACTTTCCTGGTATTGATATCACTTTTGAGAAAAACATCTTTGTTGGTAAACTTTTGTGTTGTTTCGTCGAGCACAGCAATTCCCTTTTCTGTACCTGCCCAAATGTGATTGTACTTGTCTTCGTGCAATGACCAAATGCTGGACCGCAAAGCATTATTCCGCTCATTTGCCAGCGAAATGAAATCATCATAATCGTAGCGATATTTATATGCACCGCCAACCAAAGTACCGATGTAAAGTTCGCCACTTTTGGTTACCATCAGGGTAGAAATCTTGTTGCTTTGGAGTGCATTGGGATTATTGGCTTGTATTTTATACAACTTGGCAGTATGACCATCATAGCGATACAGTCCTACCCATGTTCCAAACCAAAGGAAACCTCTTTTATCTTGGACAATGGAGGTCACCGTGGTATTGTTTAAACCAAGTTCTTCTGGAAGTTTTTTAAATTCGTGATCAGAAAATTGTGCCCAGCAACTGGACAAAGAAAGCCATACCATCATCGGAATGATGAACAAACGACGACTATTCAAAAATGGAATAATAGCCGAAAAATGGAATATGTACCTTGATATAGGTGGTTTATGCTTCAATAGTAGGGTACTTTTATAATATTTTTTTGTGATCGGTATGGCTTGTTAAATTAAATCAACAAATTCTTTTAACATTGTGTTTCGATTATAAGCCATGTTGATTTGCAAATAATCGCCTATTTTTAAGTAACGAATGAGAAATTCAAATTTTTAGCAGATCTTCCGAAAAAGTTATTTCCACATTAAATTTCTACATTATTATGTCTTCCACATTCAAATTTACACAAATATTTCTACTCCTGTTTTTGTTTGCTTTCAATGTCAAAAGTCAAGACCTTCCATGGATCAAGGTACAAGGAAATAAATTTGTGGACGAGACTGGAAAAACTTGGGTTTTCAAAGGTTTAAATACCAGTGATCCAGATAAACTTGAAAAAGAAGGACATTGGAATGCAGATTATTTTAAGGAAATTAAAGCTTGGGGTGCCAATATTGTGAGATTCCCAATTCATCCGAGAGCTTGGAGGGCTAGAGGTGAAGCGTCCTATTTCAAATTGTTGGATGCGGGCATTCAAATGGCCAAGGCTGAAGGTTTATACGTCATTTTCGATTGGCACAGCATTGGAAATTTGAGATCTGAAGTATTTTTCATGGACATGTACGATACGTCTAAAAAAGAAACTTTTGCATTCTGGCGTAAAATGGCTGAAAGGTATGGCAATAATTCAACCGTAGCTTTCTTCGAATTATACAATGAGCCGACCACCAATGCTGAAAAATTTGGTACTTGTTCATGGGCTCAATGGAAAGAAATCATGGAAGAAACCATTACCATCATCCGAGCCAATGGGGGTAAAAATATCCCGCTAGTTGCTGGATTCAATTGGGCTTATGACCTCACTCCAGTGGCCAACGATCCCATCAATGCCCAGGGTATTGCCTATGTAAGTCATCCATATCCTCAAAAAAGGCAAAAGCCTTGGGAAGGTCAATGGGAAAAAGACTGGGGATTTGTAGCTGATAAATATCCTGTCATTCTCACTGAAATAGGATTTTGTGGTGCTGATGATGCAGGAGCCCACATTCCAGTGATCAGTGACGAATCTTATGGTGATGCAATTACCTCTTATTGTGCAAAAAAAGGGATTTCTTATACCTTATGGGTTTTTGACCCACAATGGGCACCTGCCATGTTTTCAGATTGGAATTACACACCAACCAGACAAGGAAGATATTGGAAAGCTTATCTTACCGGAAAGATGTAATAAATGACAACCAAAAAGATTTCAATTGCCGGCGCTATTCTGTTTATGGTGGCTTTTGGAATCTTTTCTCTTTCCGGGCAGAAATTCATCAACGGTAGTTTTGAGCCTAGGGGAGATCCTGGTTGTAGGGAGAATATTAGCAACCAGGCTTTCAATAGTTTAATGCCCGATGTCATTGGTTTGGGCGAAGTTTCAAAGTTGGACCTTTACAATTTTACTTGTGGAAAGGGTGCGCCTATAGAAGGTAATTATTTTGTAGGTTTAGAGGCAGAGGCAGGGCTAACGGATGCAATTGCCATTCCTCTTGACGAAAATATTGTTCCAAACAAATTTTATTATATTGAATTTTATGCTCGCCTAGATGCAGAAACCAAAGGAGAATACAATCTAGCTTTGGGAGTCAACATCAATTCAACATCTCACGGCAATTTGCTTTTTACATTCAGAGACATGCCAACCAGGTGGCAGAAATATACCTTGCTTTTTCGTACACCTATTGTAGCCAAATATGTAACTGTCTTGATTGAAACCAGAGATAAGGCAAAAATTTATATTGATGATTTCAAATTCTCTTGTCCAAGGATTGATCTAGGCAGAGATACCACTTATTGTGCTTATGAAGAGAGACTGTTGGAGATTAGTAAATCTTTTACAGATGTTCAGTGGAATGATGGGAGTTCAGATTTCACTTTCACACCGACAGTCCCCGGCATTTATTCTGTTAAAGCCAATTTCGGAGCTTGTGCCTTACAAGATACCATTCGCTTAATCGAAGATCCTGCATTATGTGCTTGTAAAATATATGTTCCAAACATTTTCAACACTGAGTCTCAGCCTCCCAATAATACTTTTAAGGTACGTGCAAATTGTGATTTGAAGGCTTTTAACTTGGAAATTTTTGATCGGTGGGGCAATATTGTTTTCCAAAGCGAAGACCCCAATCTAGATTGGAATGGCATGAGTCAAAATAAAAAATTACCACCTGGAACTTATATTTGTGCCATTACTTATTTGGAAGATATTGTCAATAATAAACTTAGAAGAGAAATAAGTACGGTAACGCTGGTGAGGTGAAATTGCTGAGTTGCTGAACTGCTGAATTGCTTATTGCTGAAATATTCCTGAAAAGGTTTATCTGTTTATGCGTTTAATCGTTTAAAAGACAATAAACAAATAAACATTAATAGATGGTGGTTAGAAGCCTAAATGCATAGACTAATCCAGAAAAGGTTTAACTGTCTATACGTTTAATCGTTTAATTAAAAGCCATAAACAAATAAACGATTAAACGAATAAACACACATGACTTTCAAAGAATTCTTGGTTGCAATCGAAGCAAAATCACCCCCTAATTCCCCAATTCTTCAAATTCTTTACCTTGATAAAATCGGAGATTGGCATGGAGCACATGACCTGGCAGATAATCTTGGAGGTAAAAAGGCTGACAGAATTCATGCATACTTACACCGCAAAGAAGGTGATGTTTGGAATGCCAAATATTGGTATAACAGAATTGGCGAACCTTTTCCAAAGATCAGTTTGGATGAGGAGTGGGATTTGCTTGCCAAAGCTTACTGTGACTAAATGCCTTCAATTTCAATTTGATAAAAAGACGATCAAGAAAGCTCTTTTTTACTATAACTTGATAACGATTGGGTAACATATCACACTTTCGGCGAAATACTGTGTTAAGGAATTCTAAAATATAGACCTTTTTCAAAAGTAATTTGATTTTGACGTTGTATATCAACTCATTGACTATTAAATTGCTGAATCATAACAAATGATGCGATTAGAAAATTTGCATTCCTCTTTAATAAATAAAAAATCTTCAAATGGCAACAATCAGTTTTCAATTAAACGGTAAAACTGTTTCGGTAAAAGATGTTGATGCACAGATGCCACTTTTATGGGTTCTTAGGGATCACCTCAACATGACTGGCACCAAATACGGTTGTGGCATTGCAATGTGTGGAGCATGTACCGTGCACATGAATGGAAGCGCTGTCCGTTCTTGTTCAATTCCAATATCTTCAATAGAAGGCAGTAAAATCACGACCATCGAGGGATTTTCTCCCAATATGGATCATCCGCTGCAAAAAGCATGGATAGAACATGACGTACCTCAATGTGGATATTGTCAGGCTGGTCAGATCATGTCTGCAGCTGCTTTGCTTGCAGAAAACGCAAAACCAAGCGATGAAGACATTGATATTGCTATGTCGGGAAACATTTGTCGCTGCGGCACCTATAATAGAATCAAAGCAGCCATTAAAACAGCTTCTAATCAATAATTTAAACCTGATATCATGATAACGAATATAAAAAGAAGGTCATTTTTGAAAGTTGCTGCCACCTTGGGAGGAGGTTTCACCTTGGGTATTGCTTGGGCTAGTGACGTCAAAACTGGATATATAAAAACAGCCGCTGAAGATTGGACGGGAATCAATGCTTATTTGAGTATCAGTCCAACAGGAAAAATTACCATCATGTCCACCAATCCTGAGATTGGCCAAAACATCAAAACTGCATTTCCTATGATTGTCGCAGACGAATTGGGAGCAGATTGGAAAGATGTCATTGTAGAACAAGCAGCTTTAGATACAGTCAATTTCAAGAGACAAGTTGCTGGAGGAAGTCAAAGTATCAGATTTTCATTTGATCTTTTAAGACAAGCTGGTGCTACTGCAAGACAGATGCTCATCAATGCAGCAGCTGAGACATGGGGTGTTGATCCTTCACTGTGCAAAGCTGATATGAGCAAAGTTGTCTACAACGGAAAATCCTTGTCTTACGGCGAGCTTGCAAATAAGGCTGGAAAAATGCCTAAACCTGAAAATGTATCATTGAAGGATACCAAGGATTTTCACATCATTGGTTCAAGTCAAAAAAATGTGGATGCGGATAAAATCCTGAGTGGAAACCAAAAATATGGTATTGATACAAAAAGAGAAGGCATGTTGTATGCTTCTATCAAAAAACCAGATGGTTTTGGGCAGGTCATTGTTTCTGTGAATGATGCTAAAACAAGAGCCATTCCTGGTGTAGTTGATGTGGTGCAATTTGATGAAAAGGTGGTGGTCCTCGCAAAAGATACGTGGACGGCAATGAAAGGTAAAAAAGCGCTTTCTGTCACCTATAAATCTGACAAAACTCTAGAAGACAGTGAAGTAATTGATAAAAAATTAGTTGAGCTTCTCAATGGTGCTGGTGAGGTAAAAAGAAATGATGGAGACGTAGATAAAGCGTTTGCAGAAGCTGATCAAATAGTTGAGAAAACTTATGAAGCACCTTTCTTGCCGCACAATTGTATGGAACCCATGAATTTCTTTGCAGATGTTCAAGCAGATAAGGCGCACTTAGAGGGGCCTATCCAAACACCTGAAGGTTCCAGAAAAGCGGTTGCCGATATGTTGGGCCTCAAAGAAGATCAAGTTTCTTTGATGTTGACCAGAATGGGTGGTGGTTTTGGAAGAAGGTTGAATGGGGACTTTGTGAGAGAAGCTGCTCAGATCAGTAAACTCGCGGGAAAACCAATTCTCCTTGTTTATTCGAGAGAAGATGATATGGCTGGGGGTATTTACCGAAATGCTGTAAAATATAGGTTTAAAGCTGCTGTAAAAGGTGGCAAGATGACTGCTTATCAATTGCATGGCGCTGGAGTCAATTCTCGAAATCACTGTAGGGAAAATTTCTTTCCAGCAGGTGCTATAGACAATTATAAAGTAATGTCTAGCAATTATGAAAGCGCTGTAACTTGTGGTCCTTGGAGGGCACCAGTTACCAACTTTCTAGCCTGTGCGGAACAATCTTTCCTGGATGAAGTGGCAGAAGCTTGTAAAAAAGATGCAGTAGATTTCAGATTGGAGATGTTGGATTACGCTATTGCAAATAACAGCACCACCAAGAAGGACTATGATCCAGTGAGATTCAAGGCAGTTTTAAAATTAGCTGCTGACAAATCTGATTGGTACAATAAGTCTTCGAATGAGTTTAAAGGATTTAGCGCTTATTTCTCACACAACAGTTACGTTGCTGAAGTGGCGCACATGAAAAAAGTGGATGGTACTCCTGTTCTGGAGAAAGTTACTTGCGCTTTTGATTGTGGTATTCTGATCAACCCTTTGAGTGCATTAAATCAGGTTGAAGGTGGTGTGGTAGATGGAATAGGACACGCCATGTATGGAAATTTGACCATCAAGGACGGAGCCGCACAACAAACAAATTTCAATACTTATCGAATGATCAGAATTGCTGAAGCTCCAAAAGTAGTTTCTCATTTCATAGACTCTACAGAACATCCATCAGGATTGGGTGAACCAACTTTACCACCAGCTGGAGGAGCACTTGCCAATGCTATTTATAAAGCAACGGGCAAACGCATTTACAAACAACCATTCGTCAATGAAATGGAGGTCGATGTTTTAGGATAAATAATATTTGAAAATGATATATGAAAAGAGGTGCTGAAAAGTGTCTCTTTTTTTTTGTGCATATTCCAATCTATATAATAAAATGTAAACTGGTATTTTGATGATAATTGAATTTTACCAGATCAATTCACAACATTCTGTGATCTTACCCGAGCAGATTTATAACTTCTTACACCAATTATACTCAGGGAAATAAGTAAAATAATCATTGACCACTCTCCCATTGTAGGAATTGGGGCTGCTGGTGCCAAAGTTAATTGTGGACTTGGGCAATTCACACAAGCATCTCCTGAATATCGCAAATTAAAAACAAATGGTTGGCATCCCGGTGATGGCAAAGAGATTGTAGATGCACCATCATAGAAAAAAAGATCCGTAACATTTCCAATTCCAGCTTGACCAGTAACTGTAACACCATCAGTAGAGGTAAGTTGAATCAAAGCACTGCAGGTATTGGCATTTGTATTTGTGACAGAAAAAGTAAGTACATTATTGCTACAAACAACAGCTGTCACTTGAAAAGTACCTCCATTACAAGATTCACTAATCTGGCTCACTAGCGCTTGGCTAAAGAGCATCATCAAAACCAAAAATAAGCCAATTTTTTTCATCCTTATTTTGCTATTACAATTGTAAACTACATCAAAGCTAATCAAAAAGTCCTTGGAATTAAAATTTAGCCCTCCTATTCTAGTAATTACCAAAGATTATACCAACTAGTCAAGCTACATGTGTTCATAAAATCAAGCGAGCGGTAAAATGTATAATAAATCGGCTAGGTTTTTATCAATTTGCACTTCTGGAATTGTCTTTACATTGATTCTGTCCATTGCATGTGATTGCCGATTGGCAATTGAACAGGCTGAATCATGTTCGCCCTTTATTCTCCTCTTATTAGCATTCCAGCGATTTCGCAGTTTAGCAATTTCGCAGTTGAACAAGCTAAGCAGGGTTGTCTTGCATTTTCCTTCTCTCAGCATTGCCACAATTGAACAGGCTAAAGCTTATTCGCCCTTTATTCTCCTCCTCTGAGCATTCAAGCGATTTCGCAGTTTAGCAATTTTGCAGTTGACCAAGCTGAATCGGGGTTGTCTTGCATTTTCCTTCTCTTAGCATTGCCATAATTGAACAAGCTGAAGCTTATTCGCCCTTTATTCTCCTCCTCTTAGCATTCCAGCGATTTCGCGATTGAACAGGCTAAAGCCTATTCGCCCTTTATTCTCCTCCTCTGAGCATTCCAGCGATTTTGCAGTTCAGCAATTTGGCAATTGATCAGGCTGAAGCAGGGTTGTCTTGCATTTTCCTTCTCTTAGCATTGCCATAATTGAACAGGCTAAAGCTTATTCGCCCTTTATTCTCCTTCTCTGAGCATTCCAGCGATTTCGCAGTTCAGCAATTTTGCAGTTGAACAGGATGAAGCTTATTCGCCCTTTATTCTCCTTCTCTGAGCATTCCAGCAATTTCGCGATTGAACAGGCTAAAGCCTATTCGCCCTTTATTCTCCTCCTCTGAGCATTCCAGCGTTTTCGCAGTTCAGCAATTCCGCGATTGAACAGGGTGAAGCAGGGTTGTCTTGCATTTCCTTCTCTCAGCATTGCCACAGTTGAACAGGCTGAAGCCTATTCGCCTTTTATTCTCCGCCTCTGAGCATTTCAGCAATTTCGCAGTTTAGCATTGCCATAATTGAACAAGCTGAAGCATGTTCGCCCTTTATCCTCCTGCTCTTAGCATTCCAGCGATTTTGCAGTTCAGCAATTTTGCAGTTCAGCGATTTCGCAGTTCAGCAGTTTAGCAGTTTAGCAGTTTAGCAACTTGCCACAAACAAAAAAAGTCTTGCAGATTGCTCTACAAGACTTTTGGTTTTCTCTTATTCTATTGCTAGAAGTAAGAAAAAAATTAGGCAGCGACCTACTCTCCCAGATTTAACTCAAGTACCATCGGCGCTAAGGGGCTTAACTTCTCTGTTCGGAATGGGAAGAGGTGGAACACCTCGCTATAACCGCCTTTCTTTTCTTTGATTTCTCCCCTTTTGGAGATCATCAATATTTCTTATGTTTCATTGACTTTGGAAGTAAAAACTTGTATTAGAGTTTGTTGATATTATCATCTTTCGCAATTTGTCCCTTCGTCAAATTTCTGACTCCGGTAATCTTCTCAGCATAATTTGAGAAAAATAAGGAAGCTTTCGGGTAATTAGTACTACTCGGCTACATACATTACTGCACTTCCACCTATAGCCTATCAACGTCGTCATCTTCAACGACCCTCAATGGAATACTCATCTTGAAGTTGGCTTCGCGCTTAGATGCTTTCAGCGCTTATCCGTTCCGAACATAGCTACCCTGCAATGCAGCTGGCGCCACAACAGGTACACTAGCGGTTCGTCCAACACGGTCCTCTCGTACTAGTGTCAGATCTCCTCAATATTCCCACGCCCGCAATAGATAGAGACCGAACTGTCTTGCGACGTTCTGAACCCAGCTCGCGTGCCACTTTAATGGGCGAACAGCCCAACCCTTGGGACCTTCTCCAGCCCCAGGATGTGACGAGCCGACATCGAGGTGCCAAACCTCCCGTCGATATGAGCTCTTGGGGGAGATCAGCCTGTTATCCCCGGCGTACCTTTTTATCCTTTGAGCGATGTCCCTTCCATGCGGAAACACCGGATCACTTTAGCCCACTTTCGTGCCTGGTCGACCCGTCGGTCTCTCAGTCAAGCACCCTTATACTAATATGCTCTGCGCATGATTACCAACCATGCTGAGGGTACCTTTGCAAGCCTCCGTTACTCTTTCGGAGGCGACCACCCCAGTCAAACTACCCACCACACACTGTCCTCAGTTACCCAAGTTAGTATCTAAATATAGAAAGGGTGGTATTTCAACGACGACTCCTGACAACTAGCGTCACCGGCTCACAGTCTCCCACCTATCCTACACATCCTATATTCAAACACAATGTGAAGCTATAGTAAAGGTGCACGGGGTCTTTCGTCCCATTGCGGGTAATCGGCATCTTCACCGATACTTCAATTTCACCGAGCTCATGGCTGAGACAGTGCCCAGATCGTTACACCATTCGTGCAGGTCGGAACTTACCCGACAAGGAATTTCGCTACCTTAGGACCGTTATAGTTACGGCCGCCGTTTACTGGGGCTTCAGTCAAGAGCTTCGCCTTTGCGACTAACCCCCTTCCTTAACCTTCCAGCACCGGGCAGGTGTCAGACCCTATACTTCATCTTACGATTTTGCAGAGTCCTGTGTTTTTGCTAAACAGTCGCCTGGGCCTTTTCACTGCGCCCTACATTACTGTAGGGGACGCTTCTCCCGAAGTT
The DNA here is from genome assembly GCA_016715105.1 of Saprospiraceae bacterium. Classification (GTDB taxonomy): domain Bacteria; phylum Bacteroidota; class Bacteroidia; order Chitinophagales; family Saprospiraceae; genus JADKBO01. Next base: position 20,745 of record JADKBO010000033.1, read on the forward strand.
ACGCGTCAAATTTGCCTAGTTCCTTAGCCGTGATTCACTCGAGCGCCTTAGGATACTCTCCTCGACTACCTGTGTCGGTTTGCGGTACGGGCTGCTTCACTCGCTATTTCTTGGAAGTCGCTTCGATACATTATCACCAAATGCCGAAACATTCAGTGTACTATCCCTCAATTTTACTCAAGGTTCAACGTACTATTCCGTCAGTACGCAATATCTACACTACTCCGTCGCTTTCATTGTGAGCAGGTACGGGAATATTAACCCGTTTTCCATCGGCTTCGCCTCGCGGCTACACCTTAGGTCCCGACTAACCCTGATCTGATTAACATAGATCTAGGAAACCTTAGTCTTACGGCGAACAGGTTTCTCACCTGTTTTATCGTTACTCATGCCTACATTTGCTCATCTAAAATCTCCAGCTCGCCTCACAGCTCACCTTCTACGTCTTTAGATTGCTCCCCTACCACTACATACTCTTGTATGTAATCCAAAGCTTCGGTATTTATCTTGATGCCCGATCATTTTCCGCGCAAGTACACTCGACTAGTGAGCTGTTACGCACTCTTTAAATGAATGGCTGCTTCCAAGCCAACATCCTAGCTGTCTTAGTATACTCACATCGTTTGTTCAACTTAGATAAAATTTAGGACCTTAGCTGTTGGTCTGGGTTGTTCCCCTCTCGGCGTGTGACCTTAGCACCCCACGCCTCACTGCTAGTGCAATGTCATGGCATTCGGAGTTCGTCAGGGGTTGGTAGGTCGTGAAACCCCTAGCCCTATCGGTAGCTCTACCTCCATAACACTCTTCCTAACGCTGCACCAAAATGCATTTCGGGGAGTACGAGCTATCTCCCAGTTTGATTGGCCTTTCACCCCTACCCACAAGTCATCCGAAGACTTTTCAACGTCAACCGGTTCGGTCCTCCAGCCCGAGACTATCGGGCCTTCAACCTGCTCATGGGTAGATCACAAGGTTTCGCGTCTATCCCAACTAGCTCTTCGCCCTATTCAGACTCGCTTTCGCTTCGCCTCCGCACCTGAAGTGCTTAAACTCGCTAGTTAGGCATAACTCGTAGGCTCATTATGCAAAAGGCACGCCGTCATTCCCTTTAACAGAAACTCCGACCGCTTGTAGGCGCACGGTTTCAGGTTCTTTTCACTCCCTTTCTTAGGGTTCTTTTCACCTTTCCTTTACAGTACTAGTTCACTATCGGTCTTTTGGTAGTATTTAGCCTTGCCAGATGGTGCTGGCATGTTCAGACAGAGTTTCACCGGCTCCGCCCTACTCAGTTCGCTATGGTTCGATTCGTCTACAGGACTTTCACCTCCTTCGGTCTAGCTTTCCAGCTACGTTCTACTCTCCCCCCATAACTTATTGGCTCTTCCGCTTTCGCTCGCCACTACTCACGGAATCATTTCCTTATTTTCTTTTCCTCTAGGTACTTAGATGTTTCAGTTCCCTAGGTTATCATCCCGATTACTCGGAATACTATGTCTTCAACATAGTAGGTTCCCCCATTCAGACATCTGCGGATCAATGTTCGTTTGCAACTCCCCACAGCTTTTCGCAGCTTACCACGTCTTTCGTCGTCTCCAAAAGCCTAGGCATCCCCCGTACGCCCTTATTTGCTTCCTTTTTGCTTCGATTATATTACTATCTTTTATAACAATAATATCTTCTCTTTTACTTTGTTCTTACTTCCAGTCTTGTCAATGAACTTTTTTAATTCCAATCACCTTTTCTTTCAAATACCTTTCAGCTCGCACTGACCCAGGTATCCAACTTGGTAATCTTCATCAATTTTTCTCTTATTCTAAAGCGAAACATTTCTCGCTTTTTGTTTTTTTTTAGTACAAAATTTTTGTACAAATTTGTGGAGGATAAGGGAGTCGAACCCTTGACCTCTAGAATGCAAATCTAGCGCTCTAGCCAACTGAGCTAATCCCCCAAGTCTTCTTATTGTAGTCTCGGGCGGACTTGAACCGCCGACCCCTACATTATCAGTGTAGTGCTCTAACCAGCTGAGCTACGAGACTCTTTCAAGCTCTTCACACCAGCTCCTTTGTCCTTTCCCCTCTTTCTTGCTTTCTTCTTTTTGCTAATTGTTCTTGAGTTTCCACCCAAGCCCAACTCGCCTTTATCTTCAAAATTAACATCAGGGATAGTAATGTATCAAATACTTTGCTCTTAAAAGGAGGTATTCCAGCCACACCTTCCGGTACGGCTACCTTGTTACGACTTAACCCCAGTCACTAGTCTTACCCTAGATAGCTCCCCTTAAAGTCACCATCTTCAGGCACTCCCAGCTCCCATGGTTTGACGGGCGGTGTGTACAAGGTCCGGGAACGTATTCACCGCGCCATGGCTGATGCGCGATTACTAGCGATTCCAACTTCATGGAGTCGAGTTGCAGACTCCAATCCGAACTGAGACCGACTTTCTGAGATTGGCTCCACCTCACGGTTTCGCGACCCTCTGTATCGGCCATTGTAGCACGTGTGTCGCCCTAGGCATAAAGGCCATGATGATTTGACGTCATCCCCACCTTCCTCTCAGCTTACGCTGGCAGTCTCGTTAGAGTCCCCACCTTAAATGCTGGTAACTAACGATAGGGGTTGCGCTCGTTGCGGGACTTAACCCAACACCTCACGGCACGAGCTGACGACAACCATGCAGCACCTTGTTTCGCGTTCCGAAGAAACTTCCCCTTCAGGAATTGCGCTCACATTCTAGCCTAGGTAAGGTTCCTCGCGTATCATCGAATTAAACCACATGCTCCACCGCTTGTGCGGACCCCCGTCAATTCCTTTGAGTTTCAACCTTGCGGTCGTACTCCCCAGGTGGCTAACTTAACGCTTTCGCTTGGATGCTCAACCTCAAGGGCCAAACATCGAGTTAGCATCGTTTAGGGCGTGGACTACCAGGGTATCTAATCCTGTTCGCTCCCCACGCTTTCGTGCCTCAGCGTCAATATGAGACCAGATAGCTGCCTTCGCAATTGGTGTTCTATGACATATCTATGCATTTCACCGCTACATGTCACATTCCGCCATCCTCATCCCAATTCAAGAAACCCAGTATCCAAGGCAATCTTATGGTTAAGCCACAATATTTCACCCCAGACTTAAATTTCCGCCTACGCACCCTTTAAACCCAGTAATTCCGGATAACGCTCGCACCCTCCGTATTACCGCGGCTGCTGGCACGGAGTTAGCCGGTGCTTATTCTGATGGTACCTTCAGTTCCCCTCGCAAGGGGCATTTTATTCCCATCCAAAAGAAGTTTACAACCCATAGGGCATTCTTCCTCCACGCGGAATGGCTGGATCAGAGTTCCCTCCATTGTCCAATATTCCTTACTGCTGCCTCCCGTAGGAGTCGGGTCCGTGTCTCAGTACCCGTGTGGGGGATCACGCTCTCACGCCCCCTACTGATCGTCGCCTTGGTAGGCCTTTACCCTACCAACTAGCTAATCAGACGCACATCCATCTCTAAGCGCCGAAGCTTTAATATGTATCATTTATAACACATATCACATATTGTATTAATCCCAGTTTCCCAGGGCTATCCATTTCTTAAAGGTAGGTCATGTACGCGTTACTCACCCGTGCGCCGCTCTCAAACAACCGAAGTTATTCTACCGCTCGACTTGCATGTATTAGGCCTTCCGCTAGCGTTCATCCTGAGCCAGGATCAAACTCTCCATAGTATTTATTTTCGCTCAATCTAGTCAGTCGCCCAACCAGTCTCGCATCTCTTTGTGACTACACATGTCACTAATCTTTTGCTCTGTATTCTTTACCTACTATCCCTCAATGTCAAATTTCTTTTTCCATATCTTCCGACTCAATTTTTATCTCCGTCTTTTCAAATCTCAAAAACTTGCGCCCTCTCAATTCTCATTAACTTCCTTCTTTTCAAGTCTATAAAAAAACCCCTTCCTTCGAATTGGGATCGCAAAGGTAATACAAGCTCTACCATATTCACAAGCTTTTTGAAAAGATATTTCAATATAATTCATGCTTTTTTCAATCACTACCCATTTTACCCCTCATTATCAATGTCTTGTGAAAAAATAAATTTCAAAATTTTTTTATTGTTTTGCTTACAAATAATGCCTCTTAACCAAATCAAGTATGGTTATAAGGTTTTTTTAACCATATTACTACTGTTTATACTCATTTTAGAACCAGTGTCACACTCAAAAATTCACCTTTTCATGTCCTACGTTTTTAGCAATGTCGGTCAGAAGACATTTCGAGCAGTACTTTTTCTAAATAACTCAGGGCGTGACACAATTGTGATACATTAGAGACAACTTCGCTTGAGACTTTAAAATCAAAACTTATCTATGAAAGCGCTTATCGTTGAAGATGATTTACAGATTGCTGACATACTTTCCATACATGTTCAGGACTTATATATGGAGCCAACCATAATATACGATGGTCTGTTGGCAAAGAACAAGTTCGCTCATCAAAAGTACGACCTGGTTTTACTAGATTTGATGTTACCCGGTATGAATGGCATCGACTTGTGTAAGTTTATAAGAAGTCAATCAGATGTGCCTATCATCATGATTACTGCCAAAACAGAAGAAATAGACAAAGTCGTCGGTCTCGAAACTGGAGCTGATGACTACATTGTTAAGCCATTTGGGGTAAGAGAGCTTCAGGCCCGTATCAAATCCGTCTTGAGAAGAACCGCTGCTAAAGTGGCGCCAGAAACAAATAAAAAGGAAGTTCTCAATTTTGATTACTTATATATAGATATAGAAAAAAGGACAATCCTTCTCCATGGCAACAGAGTAGAACTTACTAACAAGGAATTTGATCTATTGTGTCTGCTTGCCAATAATCCCGGTAAAAGCTTTGATAGACAATCTTTGCTAAACCTCATTTGGGGTTATGATTTCGAGGGTTTTGAACATACCGTAAACTCCCACATCAATAGGTTGAGGTCAAAAATAGAGGTAGATATGGCTAAACCTCGCTTTATACTCACCAGTTGGGGCTACGGATATCGCTTTAATGAATCACTTTAAAATCTTGCTGATCCATGTTACAAAAGAAATTATTTTACCGGTTGGCATTTGTCTTTTTTATAGTACTATTATTGACATCTATCATTGTTACCGTCGTCGCATTTGAAACGGCTCAGAATTATCATGATGAGGCCAATCAAAAACTCAATGCCAAACTCGCAAGGTTTACCAATGACCATGTGAACACTTTTCTTCCCAACGGCCTTATTGATAGTACTGCAATCAACGATGTGATGCACTCCATGATGGTTATAAACCCTGATGTTGAAGTTTATCTTTTAGATACGGCGGGCAATATTACCTTTCATGTTGCTCCTGATAAAAAGGTGGTCAGAACCAGTGTCAATTTGACTCCCATTAAATCATTTATCAATAATGAGCGTAACGCATCTATAAAAGGCGACGATCCACGCCACGAAAATCAACAAAAAGTATTCTCAGCAGCTGCTGTTATGAAGGACGAGGTTTTAAAAGGTTATTATTATATCATACTAGCAAGCCAAGAACGGGCAGGTGTGCTTAATGAACTAAAGAAATCTTTTGCCATCAATACGGGTTCCAAATTGATACTCTTCACCATGTTGGGTTCATTTCTGCTTGGTTTATTTGGGTTCTGGTATCAAGTCAATAAATTAAAACCAATCACAGCTGCAATGTTGGCTTTCAGAAAGGGAGATTATACGGCAAGGGTGACAGAGAAGCAATCAGCATTTTCTGAACTTGCCAAAACATTCAACTCGATGGCAAGTCAAATTGAAGAAAGTGTAGCAAAGATCAAATCCATTGATCATTTCAGGAAAGAGTTGATTGCTAATATTTCACATGATTTAAGAACACCACTGTCCATCATCATAGGTTATACAGAAACCTTACAAATGAAGGACAAAGATTTATCGCTAGACGAAAAAAATAGATTCACCACCAATATACTTGAAAGTTCCAAAAGGCTCAATGGCTTGGTCAACCAACTATTTGAATTATCAAATCTGGAAAATAATCAGGTGACATTACAAAAAGAACCTTTTTCATTAGAAGAATTGGTCAGTGATTTATCATCGAGATACGAGATTCTGGCTAAAAAGAAAGCAATTCAAATCAGGTTTGAACCCAAAGATAATTTGCCTCTGGCGTTTGGCGACCTTTCTTTGGTTGAGAGGGTCATTCAAAATTTGATGGATAATGCTTTGAAATTTACCAATGAAGGAGGCCTCATTACACTCTCAATAGCCAGCGAAGGAGACAAAGTATTATTTAAAATCTCGGATACAGGCATTGGCATTCCTCCAAATCAATTGTCTGCAGTTTTTGACCGCTATATGACTGACAGTGATAAAGATAAAAAGGGAACCGGTCTAGGCTTAGCCATTGCCAATAAAATCATGGAATTGCACAGTTCCAAAATATACGTGCTGAGCAAACTTAATGAAGGAACAACCTTTAGTTTTAGTTTGCCCGTCCATATATAAAACAATAGTTAGGAAGAAAAAAGATGAAAGAAAAAAGATGAAAGATGAAGTGAGGGAAGGAGTATAGTTTTCAAAACTATCTGTTTCCAATTCTACTTCATTCCTTTAGACTTGAAAAAAAAAGAATGCATTTTCAAGTGTTGTAGTTGGGTGCCATTTATTGAACTTTCGTCTTCATCATCTCCCATCTTGAGGAATCTATAAAATTACTTCCGAACCTTCGCAAAACAATTATGAATCAAATTGAATTTTATCAACAAGGTGGTGGAAATATTGTTTTGACCAAATGTTGAGTTCTGAAGGATTAGAAATAAATTGAGAGATGTCAAACTTTGCGGAATCGATATCTAATTGGTCAATTCTTACTCTCAACAAGTTCAAAAAATCATTTTCCGAATAATTGTGATTTTCTAATAAATGACCACTATTTATTGCCCGGTCAACAAACTGATTTAATTTGAATTTTACTCCCCTTTTTATGTACCATTCAAAATCATACCAATCTCTACCTTTGACTCTAGATTTCCATTCTCGAAAAAGAACTGCGTGCATTTTACCCGCAAACAAAGAAGGCAGAGTCATACAAGATAAATAAAAGGAATAAGGTCTTATCAACAATTTCTCTTCTTTGTCAAACAGCAAAGGTGGATCACGGTCAATCTCAATTTTGATTTTAATATTCGGAAAATTAGTCATTCGTTGAACTTCATCATTCAATGAAATTAATCGCCAAATAGTATTTTCCTTAAGGAACGCTGATTGGATTGTGGTGAAATTTCTCTTTTCTTTTATACTAATGTTTACTTCCAAACCTAACAATGCAAATTCCTCTTGTACAGCACTAAAATAATTTGATAAATCGAATCCAGTATTTTTATTATTAAGCGAGAAATCTAAATCTTCAGAGTATCGATTTATTTTATAAAAGACCCTCAAAGCTGTGTCACCATAAAAGGTAGCATGTTTGAAAAAATCGGTTCGTGCCAATCCTGCTAAAGTTATCTCCTGCATGATTTCACGTTTAGCATCTAATAAATTTTCTACCGAATTAATTGAATAAAGTTTTAACCAATCATTTATCACTATTCAATTTTTTAATAAGGTTAATTAAGATTAAAATAGTTCTTCTTTTGTATTTTGTAAGGGCTAGTTCTTCAAGTAATCTAATATCAAAAGATTTCAAAGCATCAGTATCAAACCTAAGATCAGTTTCCAGAAAATCTAACATATCTTGTTGACCTGAGAATTCTAGATTATTAGCAATAATGAAATAGTCATATAGTGCTTTTGTAGGCGTAGCTATAAGAAAAGAAATGCGCTCCGTGAATTGATGGATTTTGATACCCAAATGAAATGTAAGCTCGGACTCAAAATAATATTCAAATCGTCCAACTTTAGAGTTGAGTTTTTTACCTCTTTTAAATGTTATTGATTCGGTTGTAAAACTTTCTCTGGAATGAGGCCATAAAAAGATAACGCTGATGTAGCTGAAACGTAGGAGGGGCCATAAAGTACGTTTGCAAAATGGAAACGTGAAAAATCATTTAAATTTAAAGGAATATAATACCATCCCCTATAAATACTTTTCAATTTCCCATTGGATTTCAAAAATTTAATGGTTTGTTCTGGATGCCGATATGACGACAGGGCACTCATCAAAGTTGAATGGCTAATTGGACCTACCAATTGCTCCAATATGTTGTCTGATTTACCCATATATGCAAATATAAGTATATTTTTTGTACTTAACTATGCATATATGGGTATTTTCAGAAAAATTAAGCCTTTCTTTCAAAAATTACTTTAGCTCAGCCGACCCAAACTGCACCCGAGCAGGAGCACACCATACAATAACGTACTTAAAGGCATCAGCAGGCAATCCACCAGCAACTTCCATAAAATGTTCGCCATTTTTTGTTATTACATCCAGTCTGATCAAAGAACTAGCATCTGATAATTGCAAACGTTCGTTTTTTGACAAATAAAAGGTAACAGATCCCGTCGCAAAGGTTGTTGAAAAATCACTTTTCGTTTTTACAAAAACTTTGTTGTTGGCGTCCCTACCCAATTCTACTCCACCTTTTGTTGAATAGCCATTCATACCCGCAAGCATACCAGATTTTAAAACTGTAAAATTTGGTGAATTTGTCATATCTTCTTCCTTCACATCAGGTATCACTTCTTCCTTTGCACAGGCAGAAAATAAAATTATAACCAGCATTACAATTAAATTAAATTTAGTATTTCTCATATTTTATAATTATTTATTTTTTTCAAAATCATATGGAATTTCGTAGGTTACTCCCACAGAAAAGTATGAACCCAAATACAAATTTTTTGCTTTTCCTAGCCAATCATTTCCAGAAAAATAAGTCACAGAAACTCCCCACTTGTCTGTGAATCTGTAAAATAATTCACCGCTGATCACAGTAAATGATGTCGCATCTCCTCTCACAAAACCCAACTCTGGAAATTGGCTGTCACCAGTTGTAAATTGACTTCTTAATTTGGAATTAAGCCATAAATTCTTAATAGGATTTACGCCCAATTCAAATCCAACTTGATATAAATCTTTAAATTGTTTGGAATCATAAGTGGTTCTTTTGTTGTAGGCAAAAAAACTGGAAACATATAGCATTCTACCGATCGGAATAGATAAAGCAGTTGTCGCCCAGAAATTAAATTCGCCGTCTCCAGTAGGTAGATTTATACTTTCCAAAGGATTATCTTTTGCCGAGGCAAACGCATTTCTTCTTCCCGTGGGTATCTCAGCACCAATCGCAAACGAAAGCGGAAAAACATATTCTCTGATACGAAATGGATTGTATTTGACATCAATTCTTAAATCGCCAGGACCATACATGGTATTTGTAGTTTCAAATGCATTGGCCCTCAATAAGGGCATGGCAACAATAAGACCTAACTTATCTGACACACCATATTCACCGTAAAAATTAACTGCCTTTTGGTTGAATTTACTGGTTTCCAAGGCTAGACCACTGGGTGTGCGGTAATCATTGGAAGAAAAGGTTGTAAAGTCCAATTTGGTAAAATAACTCCCTTTTTGTCTTGCCCATCCTCCCTGACCAAAACCAGATTGAACAATGAACATAAATATGATAAATATGTAAATTACTTGATTTAATTTTTGGGCAACTTTCAACATAACTTTATAAATTTTGGAAGGATATTTTCACAGGAGAGTAAATAAGATTAATCTAAGGGAGAAAGGTGGTTGAAAACTATTTATCAACCACCCAACACCCAAAATTCACACCCCTATGATCGAAAATAATAATCTTAAATTATTTAAAATTGGTCCCTAACTATAGGCAATTATAATCAATTCCAAATAGGAGGACAGTTAACAATTATTTCAATGAGTTATTGCAACATCGCATAACCAAAAGGAACATTAGCCGATCCACACCACAAAATCAAATGTGTGAATTTTGCCTCTGGTGCAGTTGTCATTTTGAAATACTGTTCCCCATTTTTAGAAATAATACCAATGAGTTTCAGATCAGGATTGCCTTTTCCTGGATCAGCTTTAAAAGTAGCACTTGTGCTCAAATAAACGGACACAGTACCTGTTGCCAAAACCGTTGTAAAATCTGATCCTAATTTCACGAAATTGACTGCTGATGCGTCTTTTCCTACCTCAACTTTTCCCTTGGAACCTGTGTCACTTTGTGCGGTGATATTGCCTGTTTTGGATACTGTAAAAGCTCCTGATGGCAAACTAGAATCTACGGTTACAATTTCTTCTTTTGTACAAGAAGTTGCGAACATTGTAATTGCAAATAATAACGAAAATAAAATTTTGTGTGTCATGATAATTTCATATTTGAATGTGTGATTAATAGGTACAAAACTATCGTTCCAACATCACGAAAGTATCACGACCATATCACGAAAAAATTCAAATAACATTATGTCATACAGGCGACATTTAAGCAAGCGAAAACATTTTTAGAATTTTCATTCAAATAAAAAAAGACTGAGGGTAGATGAAGCCCTTCAGTCTTTTTACTTAATTATAATAGCATGATTCTTTATAAGGATTCCATCAATAAAATTGATTTCCTCTTTTTTTTATTTCAAATAAAACCCATCCATTTATTGAGCGCCATCATTGCGGGCAACTGTCAATGTATAGTTGGCTACGTCGATACCTTGTTGGGTACCGACAGTGGCATCAAAAGTCCAATGGATTCCCCCGTATACTCTGGAGATAGCTGCTTCTTTCGCCCAGTCTCTGACTTTTGTTGCTTCATTTGGAAAAACGTAAGCTAAAATTTCAGCACCAGCCGATGAAAAAACACTATGTCCAGATGTATAACTTGGGAAATTTGGAGTGCCCGCTATTGTTTTAAAACCTGGGATTAAATTTATTGGGCGCGGATAGTGATAATAATATTTTGCATCCCAACAGCTGATGCCTCCATCCATCATTGCCATGTTTAGATAAGCGTATGTTCTTGCAGATCTGAGTGGATTCATAGCATATTGGATGATGAATTCTTTGGCAAATCTATTCCAATGGCCAGCAGGAGTGTATGTACCTAAACCATCTTGCCAAAAATTAGCTATTCTACGACGCTCAGTTGTTACATTTGCAGCATAATCTTTCAAAACTTCAATATCCTTTTTCAACTCTTCTGAATTTATTCCCGGTGGTGGAATTGGCCTTGTGTCTTCGACATTAGCTACATTCCACATTTTCACTTTACCAAATAAAGGAGTAAGACCCACAGGGCGTGCAGGCAACTCTTTATTCTCCCATGCCCAGCCAAATCGCTCCATTGCTTTTGCTTTGATGGAGTCTGACACTGGTTTTGGGGTTTGTGCACTCTTCATTCCATCAGTTGCCGCTCTGGAAAGTGCCTTCGCTGCTACATAACTTCCAATTTTCTTTCCCGCTTCAATGTCACTATTGACATTACCTCCTGCCAAAAGTATACTTTCCAAATGCTCCTGTGCACGCTGTTCAAGGTATGCCTTTTCTAATGGAAACATGGCTGATAAAATTTCTTTAGATACATTTGCTAAAACTGCAGCATCTGAAGGGTATGCAGGAATGTCATTATCCTTATATGCGAATTCGATTTCACTATCTTTCTTATATGGAGCTGTGCGATTGTATAAATATTTATAGTGCCAGGCCGAAATCAAAGCATCAAATTGTGCTACGGAAAGATAAGCAAGTGCTCTTACAGCATAAGGAGGATGTGCAAATGGAAATGCTGGTGGTCCGTCTGGATTACTTGGGTTTGGCAATGTGTATGTGCCGTCTGCATTAGGGCCAGGAATCAAATTATATTTTGCAATTAATTCCAATGCAATTTCATTCCAACGATTAATAGGATTATTGGTCCAATATTTAACATTTTCCAGTTGAGATTCTGTCGCACTTTTGATTGCAAGTTTGACATTTGCAATTTCCTCTGCATAGGCAGAAGAATTGACATCACTCGGTGCGTCTATTTGTATTTCCGATCCAGAACTAATGAGCACTGGTTTCCAACTTCCTCCTGTAGCGTCAACTCCAGAAAACGTGTAACTATCATAAGCAATGTACGACGACAGATCTTTTTCACAAGCTGTCACCATCAAAAAACAAACAGCAATTAAAATATATTGTAAATTTCTTTTCATTTTCATCTTCTAATTAATATCCAAATTGATAAGTAATACCCAGATTTAAGCTTGTCATTTTCGGTGCATTCCTTCCACGGAATACGGTATTATATGATGCAACAATTCCAAAGCCTCCTTGCGGATTAAAGTAATATTGGGCAAAAGCTCCTACCCTATCCATTTCAACTTTATTGGTTGGTTGAGGTGCATTATACGCTCTGATGTCGTCTCCACTCAAAGATCTGATCGCTGAATAATTCAATTCTAGTCTTAATTTGTTTTGGAACAACCATGATCCGATTAAAGCTTCAAAATTCCAGGCACTTGGCACATCCATAGTATTTGTATAAAAGCTGCCATTGTTGTAATAATAGTCTCTTTCTGCTTCTGTATATCCCCTCCATAAATAGGCAGCGCCAATGGTTGTATATAATCCTTTATCAAGTTTGTAATTTGCCATCAACCGTGAAGCAATTTCAGTCGTGCCTAAGCCTAAGCTATAAGGCTGATAGTCGGATAAATATTTGGAAACGGGTGTAGAAAATGTAGCTGAAGGTAATATTGAAAAGGTACCTACGCTGGATTGTGCATTAATTAACTGGTATTTTAAACCGACCAATACATCCTGGAGTCCATTTGCACCAGCAAAATATCCACCATTTGGTTCGTAAGATTTAGTTTTTACATAGGGAAGTCCTACGTAGAAGTCCAATTTTTTTGTAATTCCAATTGCTGCCATGCCCAGGATTGTTTGTCGCTCAACAGTAGCAATGGTCTGGTTTTCCCTTTGATTACCTCCTTCCCAATACTGGTCAAATGTACCATATGTATAAGCCAATAATACGCAAGCGTCTCTTTTATCCATCATGATGGCATCGTTTGGTGTTTGTGCTTTGGTTTGCAAAGAAAAACAGAAGAAAAGTAATACCATTAGTGAAAATCTCAGACATGTAGTTGAGCAGAATCGCTCCAAGGGGATTCTTGCTTTGATATGCTTTTGAGTAATTATCTTGGTTGTAAACATTTTTAATATATGTGATTTTATTGATTTAGTTGAAATTCAAAAACGATGTAAACAAATATATTTTTTAATTTCGACTGCAAAATAAGTGATGACGAATGCCTCACATTATAAATAGTACCATTTGGCGGTTTGAAAGGATGAAATGATCATTTCACTTTATGAATGAATTTTAGATCATTATGAATGAGCCTATATGGTTTTTTCATCAGGTATCCGAATTGAAAGTTATTCACTAACTTTGTCCAAAATACAGAAAACTAAAAATTGGGAATTGCTCATGCAAAGAAATAGTCTTATATGAATTGCTTAATTGTTGATGATGACCAATTGATTTGCACCCTTCTCAGTCATTTCTGTAGCAAGGTGACAGAGATTGAGAGCATCAGCACAGCTAATTCTGGTTTTGAAGCCATTCATTTGATCAATAACAATCGTTTTGATGTCATATTTTTGGATTTTAATTTACCAGATTTGACTGGTCGGGAAATGGTAAAAATAATACCAAAGGAAACACCTGTAATTATGATTACTTCCAATAAAGAATTTGCTGCCGAATCGTATGCTTTTGAAAACATCCTGGACTATTTGGTAAAGCCAATCAACTTTGACAGATTTTTTCAAGCCGTACAAAAGTTGACCAAAGTTATTCCTCCCAAAAAGACAGAAAATGAAACCTTGTTTGTGAGGGATGGCAACAAGCTGGTCAAAGTAGATCTCAAAGAAGTGCAATTTTTTAAATCCGAAGCCAATTACCTGGCCATTGTACAAGAAGGTCGAAAACTTTTGACCCTCATGGCATTGAAAGATATTGAATCCAAATTACCAGATTATTTTCAGCGCGGACATAGGTCATTTATTGTCAATAGTAATAAAATAGATGTGATTGAATCTGGATTTGTGAAAATACTGGGCCATCAAATTCCCGTGAGTAATAGTTATGATAAATTGCTACTGACAAAAATCAATCTACTGAATTGATTTTTTCTTCAATTCGAATGCAGCACAATAAATATTTCATTGTTTCTTTGAGTATATCTATTTGTAATAAGCTTGGAACTTGATCATTAATTTCCAAAATAGCGGTTAATTTATCTAATTTCAAATCCTTTGTATGAGCAATTAACTTATGGGCCAATAAAAGCCAATCATCCAATTTTCCATTTGTGATGATTATTTCCAAATGATTTAAATAAGTAATTATTTCAAGTTCTAGTAATTTCAATACTTTAATTATAATTGGAAAATTAAAATCATAATTATTGTACAAACTGGTAAAATCAGGAATTTCATATTCTTTTTCACCCAATTTTTTAATGATACAATCCAACAATAAAGTCAATTCATATGGCTTTTGAATGAAGAAAAACAACTGATTGTATTCATCATCAAAATCAATGGCGGAAGTAAGAATGATGGGAATTTGGCGGTGAAATTGATCATGAACTTCTATCAATTTTGGCAATGAATTCTGACCATTAAACATCAAATCTGAAATGATCAAATCAGGTTTATTTTGCTTGATTTCAGCCAGTCCATCATCCATTCTACCAAATTGTAGCAAGGTAAGTTGTGGTATTTCGACAGCATATTTTACCAAACTCAAGGAAGTGGGATCATCATCCATGTGCACAATCCTATATTGGCCAGAGAGGTGTGGCAAACTTGTACCAGATGGTGATGTTTGCTGGCTTTTGTCAAACGCTGCCTCTATGATTGGTAAATATATTTCAAATGTCGATCCTACAAACTTTGTCGAGCTCGCTTTGAATGTTCCTCCAAACAAAGCAACTAACTGCTTTACTATGGAAAGGCCAAGTCCGTAACCAGAAGTACTGCCTTTCAGCTCCTGTACTTCTTGGTAAAACCTGTCATTTATTTTTTCAAGGTTTTCTGGCTGTATTCCGACTCCTGAATCGGAAATACTAATGCGTAAAATACTGTTTTCCAATATGTTTGCTTCCATAGTTATAAAACCTTGATGCGTAAATTTGAGTGCATTTACTACTAGATTGAGTATGATTTGGGACAATCTCAATTTATCTGAGAGGTAGTAATGCTCTTTTAATTGGGAGTCTATTTTTATGTCAAAAGCAAGACCTTTTTGTACTGCTTCGTATTGAAAATTTCCATAAATTTCTTCCAGTATAACACCAATATTCTGTGGCGTGTATTGAATTTGCACTTCCTGTTCTACCAATTTTTGGTAATCCAAAACATCGTGTACTAAACCTGAAATATTTAATTCGGTCAATTGATTGTCAATTTTCTCCCTCATTTGAGCAAAATTTTGATACAATAATTCCAACTCATCTTTCCTATTGGAAATTTGCACTTGCTCTTGTGGCTTTCCTTCCACATAATTGGTAATTGCTTGGGTAATAGCTTTTATATTTTTTGAATAAATCAACGTAAATAAAAAGGAGAAAAGAATAGATAAAATAATGACTACCAGAAGAATAGAAAGACTTTGGGTTCTTACTTGCCGGGCACTTTCCAAAACATAATTGGTGTTGTTGGTACTGATGACAAATATGTGGTGAAATCCATTCTGAGAATACGAGATATTTTTAATGTAATTGACATAACTATTACCCTGATTATCTACAAAATCATTGGCGCTTTCTCCGCTCACATTGAGGTTTTCAGTGGACGTTCTAAAATCATCTTTAAATTGAAAGCCCGTTTTGCGCTGTACGCCAAATTCTTTTTGATGGTCTTCGTTATATAAGTATTGACCCTCGTCATCGATGAGATAAAGTCGAGTGTCCTCAGCATAAGTTTCATCAAGTTCTTTATAAAAGTTGGACAATTCCATTTTGATGAGGACCAACCCAAAAATTTGATTGTTTTTATATACGGGAGTGGCAGACCTCAAAGTCGGTTTTTCTGGCACGTCGATCATGCCATTTTCTTCATTCAAATTGATTTCAGAAAAATAAAATTGCTTTTTTTTGAGTAAAATAGCTTCTTGGAAATACCTTAAATTTCCCTTTTCTTGTAGCTCACCCTTTGGAACTTGAAATATTTTGCCCTGTTTTTTGATCACCTTTATGACCTCTTTCCCACTGGTATCCAAAATGGCAATTTGAAAATAGGAAGGTTTATTTTGGAGCATTTCTGTAAAAACTTGTACCAATTCTTGCTCCAGTAAGGTATTTGGCTGGTTGACATAAGATTGCAACTTAGCACTTGAGGCAACGAGTCCTACATCATTTTTCAAACCCTCCAACAAAGCATCAAATGATTGGGCAACCAGGTCAGTAGAATTTTTGATCCTTTCCTTTGCAAACTGCAAGATGACTACAGAACTTTTTGAATAGACCAAATAACCAGCTAGAAAGATCGTAAACACAATCAGCGTTGTAAAAAACAAGGCAAACCTTGTCACAAAGGAATTCCAAAAACTGACTTTATGTTCTGAAGCGCTCATCGGGGTAAAAATATTACATTTGGCATTCAGAATGAGCTATTTATTCAATAATCTGCTCAACACCTGAATTTTAAAACCAAATGGTATTCTGGTCGGCTGTCTTTTTTTGGATGTCAGGCACCAAAGCACCATCGGCTGGATAACCGACTGGCAGTAATAAAAATGGTTTTTCATTTACTGGTCTTTGCAGAATGGATTGTAAAAAATTCATAGGGCTCGGTGTATGAGTGAGTGTCACTAACCCCGCTTGGTGGATGGCTGTGATCAAAAAACCAGCTGCAATACCAACCGACTCACTGACGTAATAATTTTTATTTTTTTCTCCTTCACTTCCAATTTCATATACTTTTTTGAATATGATCACCAACCAAGGTGCTATTTCCAAAAATGGTTTTTGCCATGTCGTACCCAATGGTTCTAAATCCTGCAGCCACTCTTCTCCCATGCGTCCATGATAATTTTGGTATTCCTCAAGTTGTGCTGCGGTCCTGATCTGCTTTTTTATTTCACCTGATTGCACCGCACAAAATGTCCAAGGTTGTTTGTTGGCACCAGAAGGAGCATTATTGGCTACATTCAAAAGCAACTCGATAGTTTCTTTAGGAACAGCTCGATCACTAAAGTCTCGTATAGATCTGCGATTGGCCATCGAATTTGCAAAAGTCCTGGCAGCATTTTCGATTTCTGCTTCAGATTTTTGATTGAATGTGTATTGAATAAAACCTTCCATTATTTAGCTGTTGCAATATTATTAAACGAAAATTTAAAGCGAAATTATAAACCTTAAGATGAAATATTGGTATCAAACTTTAAACATAAACCTCAAAGAATCGATTTTTTTCAATAAAGAATCAAAACTAAATGATTCTTGACCTCTTAATGGTTTATAAATATTTACCAATCAAGGCGATTAATTAAATTTAAACGGGCGATAAACTTTGTCACTTTCACAATTGTTAACCATTGTTTCAAATTTTATATACATTTGACAAACCACCACTGAAGGCTAGATTTTACAAATCATTCAGCATGTAGAACATCAAAAAGAAATTATGCAAACTAAATCTTACATCATTTTATCTTCATTTTTCATATTCCTTTTGGCCTGTGCCAAACCATCAAAGATTGACCAAACGAGTACTGGCTCAATAGATCCTAAGGCAAAAAGCATTGCTATGTCCACAATGGAGGCAATGGGTGGTCAAGAAAAATGGGATAAACTCCATTATGTCTCTTGGACTTTTTTTGGAAACAGGCATCTGGTATGGGATAAACTCGGTGGTATGGTGAGAATTGAAATTCCAAAAGATACTTCCATCTATCTGTTGGATTTACAAAAAATGACGGGAAAAGTGATGAGAAGTGGCAAAGTACTAACTGATGCCGACAAAGTGCAGGAAGAGCTCAACAAGGCAAAAGGCATGTGGATCAATGATTCTTATTGGCTTTTTATGCCATTTAAACTGATGGACAACGGAGTGAATCTTCAATATTTAAGGGAGGATACCACTTTGAAAGGCAGTCCTGCTTCCGTTTTACAGCTTACTTTCAATGCAGTTGGAAATACCCCTGAGAACAAGTATGAAGTGTATGTTGAAAAAGATAACTTGATCAAACAATGGGCATATTTTAAATCCGACACTCAAACAGAACCTCCACGCATTTGGCCATGGGATAATTACAAATCGTTTGATGGTTTATTACTTTCTAGCGAAAGATCAGACAAATCAGGCCCTTCTAATGTGAAAGTTTACAATAAGTTGGATGAAACTGTCTTTACATCATTCAATAAATTCTCATTTTATTGAATTCAAAGTAACTGATTATATTAGGCGTCAACTCTTAAAACATAACCTTTACCATGTTCGCTGACGATGGTCAATCGCGGATCTTGGTCCAATTTTTTTCTAAGTTTGGAAATAAATACATCCAGGCTTCGCCCTACAATGACGCCTTCATCTTCCCAAACAAGTTTTTGTAAATCGTCTCTGCTCACAACCACATTGGGATTAGCGGCAAGGATTTCCAGAAGTTTAGATTCTTTAAAAGTCAAAGAGATTAAATCATCATTGATTAACAATTCATTCTTTATTGGATAGAAAGTATAATTACCTATTCGAAGTAATGGTTCCTCTTCCGAGACTACATCTAGGATTTGATTTTCATTGCGCTTGTAAAGCCAAAGCAATAATGGTATAAATAGGAGCAAAAAGGTACACCTAACATTAAATAATTGGCCTTAGTCCCTTGTTCAAATATGATTTTGACATAATAACACTGACTTTCTTGATCCCTGCCCTTGCAAGGCACCATTTCATTACTCAAAGTATCATTATTTGCAAAAGGACTTGAAATTTTTCCAAACATACCAAATCCATAAATGACCGCATCATCGCTGCACGAAACAACATTTACCAAATATTTTTGGTTCACACCATAATTTGCGAAAGTTTGATCAATGCTGGCTACTAATGAATCTGGTGAAAATGAAAAAGGTTTATCAAATTTGATGTGATAGGTATATTCATTTACTTGCTCAATTGGCAAAACCCTCGAAGTACTATCACCTGCTTGTAAGAGTATATCATGTCCTATTTTACGCAAAGCAATTTCTACTGTACCCGATTCAAATGCTTCGTTTACATTTCCACCACTCTGCCATAAAAAAGTAAATGGCAGCATAATCACTGATAATAACATGCTAAATTTCATAAGCCAAAATTACATTAAAAATTGTGAGCCATGGGGGCTCAAAACCAAGTTTTACATTTGTTTACATTATTTTAGAGACGCAAGGCCTTGCGTCTTTACAAGAATAGAAGGGGCGAAAAGCTTTCGCACGGAGTTCATAAAGTTGAAGTCAAGTAGATGCGTAAAATTTTACGCCTTCCAAGATTTTTTTTATTAAGGAGAGACGCAAGGCCTTGGTTCTATAATATTGGTATTGAATAAACGAATAAACAAATAAACGCATAAACATCACAACAATGAGGGTTCGTTTACATTAAGCGAATACCACGCTATTCCAATTCTAACAAAAATGTCTGCTATTTGCCAAATGGCGGATTAAACCTTGTGAGTTAAAAATCTTTTTTACCTTTACTTTTATGAATCATAAGCAAGGTATAGCAATCATTTATTTCAGTCGACATGCTGCGATTGAAGGATTGCATAAGTCTTGGTTTAAAAAGAAAGCCTCAGAAAAAAATACCTTACTCGCCAAAGTACTTATAGATCAATCATTTGGCAGCATCCAAAATCTGGATCTACCTGTTTTTCATTATCATGAAGGAAACCAAAGAGGAATCACTTTTGGTGAAAAACTGGCAAATGCTTACGCAGATGTTTTTGCTCTGGGTTATAATGCGGTCATTTCCATGGGCAATGACACACCAGAAATCGTCCACATTGATTGGCAAAAAATCAAAAATGAATTGGCCGATGGCCGATGTGTGATTGGTGCTTCACATCGGGGAGGTGCTTACCTTATTGGTATTACTGCTTCATCATTTGAAAAAATAAGCTTCCAGAACTTGCCTTGGAAGTCAGGAAAACTTTTCCAAGACTTGACGGCATATTGTCAAAAAAATGGTGAATTACCCGTTCTTTTAAATGCCTTGCCTGATATCAATGTTTATCAAGACCTGATCAAGTGGCTTCAAAGAACTAAGTTTCAGACCATCCAAAAACAGATTTTGCAAATTTTACAATTGGGCACAAGCTCATTGTTTCAAAATCTAGGTTTACGTATACCCTATCTTTTCATAAATCAACAACTCCCTTCTCGAGCCCCGCCTATTTCCTAGGCCAATTATCCCTTACTATTCCATCCAGAAGTTGTTGAATACTCGTAAGTAATCACAATATTTCGGAGTAATAGTTTTACAATCAAAGGCACATGCTAAATGTTGCTTAGGTCAACGGCTTTACTAATTACAATTTTTATTGCTTTTATGAATTACAAACTAATTTTACTGTGTTTGTTACTTTGGTCTTGCGGAGATCAAAATAAAACTGCTGAAAAAGATCCACTTTTGGATTCATGGGAAGAGGTAACTAAGTCTTCCGAAGGTACGACGGTGCATTTTATGATGTGGCAAGGTAGCCCAGTAGCCAATGAATATATCAATAATTACGTCATACCCACACTCAAAAAAACCTACAACATTGACCTCAAAATTGTCAGCGGCCAAGGTCCTGAAATCGTGCAAATGGTCATGGGCGAAAAAGAAGCTGGTGTCCAAAATAGTCAGATAGACATCGTATGGATCAATGGAGAAACCTTTTTCCAATTAAAAAAAATACAAGGTTTGTGGGGGCCTTTTGTGCAAAAATTGCCCAATGCTGCTTATATAAATTTTGACGACCCTCACATAAGCATTGATTTTCAACAACCAATAGAAGGCATGGAATCTCCATGGGGAATGAGCCAATTTGCACTCATTTATGATAGTTTGGAGGTCCCTGATCCTCCTCGAAATCTCGAAACCTTAGAACAATATATCCAGGCAAATCCAGGAACTTTTACCATTTCCAACGATTTTTCTGGAATGTCTTTACTCAAAAGTTTCCTCGCTGAATTGAGTGGTTCTCCCAATGGTTTAGATGGACCTTTTGATCCTGAAAAATATGAAGTGTTATCTAAAAAACTCTGGGAATACATCAACAGAAATAAAAAATATTTTTGGAAAGAAGGAGTCACCTTTCCCAAAGAACACAGCAAAATGGACCAGATGTTTGCAACCGGTGAATTGTCGATTTCCTTTGGGTTTAGCGAAGGCGCAATAGAAGAAAAAGTAAATAGAGGCTTATATCCCAAAAGTACCCGAGCTTATGCCTGGGAGAATGGCACGGTGCTCAATTCCAATTACATCGGTATTGTACACAATGCTCCAAACAAAGCCGGAGCCCTTCAAGTCATCAACTTTTTGATTTCTCCAGAAGCCCAATTGACCAAAGCCGATCCCAATGGAATGGATGCAAACCCAGTTTTGGATATGCAAAAACTGCCCGAAGAGTGGAGAAAAAAGTTTGAGGAATTACCAAAACGAAAATATGGCGCAGAATTGAGTGAACTCAGCAAGAATGCCATTCAAGAACCTGCTCCGGAATATATGATCAAATTGTACGACGATTTCAGAACCTTTGTCATTGAAAAGTAAAGCATCAAATATTGGATTTATATTTTTTGGCTTGATCGGTATTTTGCCATTCTTTGCCGCATTTATCTATGCCTTATTGTATAGCTTTGGAATGGTAGGTGCTGCTAATTCTGGATTTACAACCGAATTCTGGGTTTCAATTTGGCAATCGGGTGCCTTTCTTAGATCGTTGGTTTATAGCACTGCGGTCGCTGGTACCTCTATTATTATTTCAGTAAGTTTGGCATTATGGCTCACATTGAAATTTAGAAAAGAATTGGAAGTCCCTTTTCTTTCCTTTGCTATGTACTTACCTCTTGCAATTCCAGGTATTGTGGCAGCATTTTTCACTTTTCAATTGTTAGCCAAAGCAGGATTTTTCTCCAGGATAGCCTATGCATTTGGCTGGATTACAGAAGCTAGACAATTCCCCGATTTGGTCAATGATCCTTATGCAATTGGTATCATAGCCACTTTTATATCTATCGTCACGCCTTTCTTTCTTTTACTTTTTTTGAATGTTTACAAAAACGAAAGGGTTGAAGAATTGGCTCAGCTTTCACAATCATTGGGCGCTAATAAACAACAAACCGTTTGGCGCGTAAGTTTGCCAGTATTGCTCAACAAAACATGGACACTCATAGGTTTGTATTTTATCTTTTTATTGGGTGCCTATGAAGTTCCTTTGATTTTGGGTCAAGAATCTCCGCAAATGTTGTCTGTTCTGATCATCCGAGAAATCAAACAATATGATTTGAGCAGATTATCTGAAGGATATGTTGTGGCAGTAATTTATACCGTGATTGTGACCACTGCGGCCGTATTGCTTTTCTCACGTAAAAATGATGTCAGGCATGAAGGCTAACTGGAAACTATTCTTTTTGGGAGCTCTGGTTATCTTGGTGATATTTCCGTTTGCTTATCTGTTACTTTTGTCGATGGCATCTGAATGGCGATTCCCAGCACTATGGCCCTCCTACTTTGGACTAAGGAACTGGGAGCAGGTGGTATCTTCCGAGACAGGATTGATCAGCAGCTTTTTTGTCTCAACTGCCATTTCAACCTGTGTTGCGACCATGGCAACCTTGATTTGATTTTTCATTAGCAGGGCAATTGCTTACCATCCTTTGAAGCGTACTATAACACTACTTACGTATTTCCCATATATTTTGGCCCCAGTTGTCTTTGCTGCATGTCTGAGTTATTTTTTCTTAAAGTTGGGTTTATTTGGTAAACCAGTGGGCGTCTTTGTTGCTCAATTTATGGTTGCATTCCCTTATGCTCTGATCTTTTTCAGCAGCTTTTGGGGCGAAAAAACAAAAAGTTATGAAGAATTGGTTGCCACACTTGGCGGAAATCAATGGCAAGCATTCAGAAAAGTATTATTACCCATTGCCAAAAACATGTTGGTCATATGTTTTTTCCAAACATTTTTGATCTCTTGGTTTGAATATGGATTGACGTCTATCATTGGAGTAGGAAAGGTACAAACGCTCACCATCAAAGTGTTTTTATTCATCAAAGAGTCCAATTTTTATTACGGTGCACTGAGTTGTCGCTTATTAATATTACCACCTGTGCTTTTGCTGTACATCAACAAACGCTACGTTTTCAATAAATTAATTTGATGTTTTTAGAAGTTCAACATATTGTCAAGAGTTTTCATAAGGAAGAAGTTGTCAAGGACCTCAACTTCACACTAGCTGCGCATCAAACACTGAGTATACTTGGCCAATCTGGTTGCGGTAAAACGACCATGCTCAAGATCATCGGTGGATTAGTGAGGCCTGATGGAGGACACATTTACCTCAACGGAAACTTGATTGATGATGTCACTCCAGAAAAAAGAAGTATTGTTTATTTGTATCAGGAAGACTTGCTTTTCCCTCATTTAAATGTTTTTGAAAATATCGCTTTTGGTTTAAAGATCAAGAAAATAAATGCTTCGGAAATTACCGATCGAGTGCATTTGATGATTACAAGTTTGGAATTGCAAGGGCAAGAAAAAAAGATGCCACACCAACTTTCTGGCGGACAACGGCAACGAGTTTCCTTTGGCAGGGCCATCATCACCAATCCTGCGCTTTTGTTGTTGGACGAACCCTTTGGGAGCCTTGACACTGGCACTCGAGCGCGTATGCAGGACTTATTTAAGAGGATTGCATCAGAATTTCGCATCACCTCTTTGTTTGTTACGCATGATTTGAAAGAAGCAATTTTGATGGGTGATCACATAGGGTATATGCAAAGTGGTAAATTAAAAGTCTACGAGAGCAAAGAATCATTCATTCAAGATGATCACACAGGTGTACAAAAGGAAATTGACTTCTGGAAAGGACTAACAAAATAAATAATTTAATCGAGTAACAATTCACATGGAAAGAAAACAAATTTGGATAGATACAGACCTTTCTGTTGGCATGAAGCGAACACATAGAGAAGGCTATTGTGATGTCGACGATGGTTATGCGGTTTGGCAATTGATGAATGCTCCAGACATAAAAATCCTGGGAATCAGTGCTGTCTTTGGCAACACAAGCATTGATAATGCATTCATGCTTTCACAATATATGGCCGATAACTTCTCCAACTACCACATACCGGTTTTCAAAGGTGCTGGCTCAGGCATTGTACTGGGAAATGTAGAAACCAATGATGGCGTGGAAGCAATGGCAGCTGCCTTGCAAAAACAAAAATTGACCATTATGGCTATTGGACCTGCTACCAATGTGGGCATATTATTGTTGAAACACCCTCATTTAGCCAGCCAAATTGAAGAAGTTGTGCTTGTAGCTGGTAGAAGGAAACCAACAGATTATTTCAAAATAGGCAACAAAGGAAATCATGCCAGAGACCTCAATTTCGATCTAGATAATTTTGCTTTCCAAATCATGTTTTGAGGCAAAAATTAATGTTGTATTGTGTCCATTTGAAATTTCTAATAAGGTTTGGTTGAATAAAATGGACCTCGACAAATTAGAAAAAGGAGGCAATGAAAGTACAAAATGGTTGGCCGAAAAATCTCGCATTTGGTTGCAGCAGTGGTTGGACCAAGGAGCTGAAGGCTTCAATCCGTTTGATGTACTTGCCAGTCATTATATAATCGATGCAAGTGCCATCATTTCGGAAACGCTCAATGCACGATTGGAAATTCATTTGGATGACACCATCAAGGAAAACGATTCACAAACATTCAAACAATATCTGTTGTGTGATCATGAAGCCGGATATCCTGTGAAATACTGCTATGACGTGGTACCTGACTACCATGATCAATTGATAAAAAGTCTGTTGAATTAAATTAAAAGAAGTATGATAATACTCAGTAATGACCTGATTGCTTTAGAAGCATATATAAAAGGGAAAGCTTGGTTGATGGCAGATGAAACTGTTTTGAGCGCAGAAAAGCCAGGAGAAGGTAATATGAATTTCACACTTAGGATTAAAACCAATTTGCGATCTTTTATCCTCAAACAAAGCCGTGGATATGTGGAAAAATATCCTCAAGTAGCTGCTCCTGAAAATCGTGCGATGATGGAAGCAGCCTTTTACGATATCATTCAGGATTCTGCAGCTTTATCCGTAAAAATGCCGAAACTAATAGGCAAGGATGAGGTGAACAATATCTTGATTTTGGAGGATCTCGGTGAGGGCAATGATTTTGCACGACTCTACAAACAAGGCGAGACCATTGATGCAAATGCACTGGAAGAAATCATAGACTTTGCGGCTACTTTACACAATGCTTTTGATGCAAAAAATTTCGACCATCCCATTCGAAACCTTGAGATGCGCAAACTCAACCACGAACATATGTTCATTTACCCTTATCTGGAAGAAAATGGGCTCAATCTAGATGAAATCCTTCCTGGACTACGCGCAGTAGCAGCACCTTTCAAACAAAATGAACTATTAAAATCAAAGGTTGCAGCAATGGGTGTTTTATACTTGGCAGATGGAGACACCTTGCTACATGGCGATTATTTTCCAGGTAGTTGGCTCCAGACAAATCAAGGAATTCGCATCATTGATCCAGAATTTTGCTTTTTCGGTTTACCCGAATTTGAGATTGGAGTCACGATTGCACATCTGATGATGGCAGATCAACCGTATATATTGATAGAGCAAGCTATAGCTCAATATAACAGCAAAGTTTCCATTGATGATGAATTGCGAGCAAAATTTACCGCAACAGAAATCCTCAGGCGCATTTTGGGATTGGCTCAATTGCCATTGACGATTGATTTGGAAAAAAGAAAAGCATTATTGGAGTATGCACAACAAACACTTATATCATAAATAAGAACAGCATGGACAATCAATTCAATAGTTATGAAAGAATTTATTGGGTATTCACCCAGCTTTGTAATGATGAGTGCATGCATTGCTACAACAACAGTGGGCCCCACGGAGAGCGTATATCTGAAGAGGATTGTATGGCAATTATTGACAATCTCCCTGACGAGTTACAACGCCTCACACTCAGCGGTGGAGAACCTTTGGCTGATCGTAAATTGCTCTACAAAATTCTGGAGCGACTTCAAGAGAAATACGACAATAAACTATACATCGCGCTGCAATTCAACGGTGATTTGCTCACACCCTCTATTTTACAGGATTTAATCATCCGGGGAATCGACAGGTTTTCTATTGCAAGCATCGATCGTTACCATAAAAATCAAGGTGAAAGGAAAGATGTTTTAGCCAGTATTTTTGAAGAGCAAGGCATCGTTTTTACCGAGGGGCAGCCAATGCTCACCAAAACTGATCTCCAAAATACCCGGCGGGATGTCTTGACTTATGGCTTTTTGGGTCCACAGAAGATATGTGGTTGGGAGGAAATTGGGCTCGAGGCAGATCGATGGAAAATAACATTTGGAAACAAAATGGCATGCATAATTTCTGCGCCATTCCATCAGGAGCTGTTGCTTTCTTGGGCAATGAAGCGCTCGATCTCACCCAAGAGGTTTCCATACAACTGTGGAAAATAAACCCATGTTGTCCTGGAACTGTGCAACCTCTAGGAGACGCTCGTAAGGAAAAAATAGCAGATGTCTTAAACAGGGCTTCAAAGTCTGAGGTAATGCGAAAACTCAATGATGGCGAAGCATATGCAATGGGAGAAAGTCTGGGTATCTCAGAGCAAGAGGGCTTGAAAAGAGCCATTGAATTGAAAAATATTTGTTTGTGGTGTGACGAATTTTTTACCAAACATTATGACATTCAAAAATTGGCACCCAAGTTTCCATTGGAAGTTATTTCAAACACAAGTATAGCATTGTAATGAATATTGAGCGCAAACATACCGCCATTTTGGTTTTTTCACTTTCTGCTCATGAAGAGAAAGGAAGGAAAAATATGTTTGGCCGCCATCAAAATTTTACCAATAAAAGAACATTTGAACTCCTCATTCACTTAACCAAAAAAACGGTCAAAAACTCCAAGGTAGACGTGATTTGGATTGGAGAAAAAGAACAAAAAGGGAATTCATTTGGAGAAAGATTTACCAATGCTTTTTTACAATTATTTGACCAAGGTTATGAAAAAGTAATAGCCATTGGCAACGATTGTCCTGATCTCACCACCGCTCATATTGAGACTGCGATCACACAACTTGATCACCAATCCTTGGTTCTAGGACCAACACTCGATGGTGGAGATTATTTGATTGGCATACACCAAAGAAACTTCGATAGCACCCTATTTGGCACAATTCCTTGGGAGTCTCAAAAGGTGCATGTTGGATTGATAACCATGGCTGATGGCTTGGGTCTTCAAGTCTCATGTTTACAAACCCTGATGGACATTGACAACTTCCAGTCCATAAAAACCTATATCCAATCAAAACCAAGTTCCATTTTTGCATTTGGCATGGGCCAAATTCTTTGCTGGTTTGTGGATATTCATCAAGATAGTACGTCAAAAATAAAATCTATCTTTCTTTTAGGTTTTCAATTTCTGCGTCCTCCACCTGCTTTACCTATCGGATAAAAGCATTGCCTTTTTCTGGCGAAACCAATGTTCAGATTTCCATTTTTCTCAGTTCAAAAACCGTTGAAAGGAATCCGTGCAAACACATTAGGTTTCAATTTTGGAAATCAAAAAATCAAGAATTAAAAATTAAAATATTAAACAACGTTTTATGAAAATAACAATTACTTATCTGTTATTGCTCATCGTGGTTTTTGTCAATGGACAAAACGTGTATACATCCAAAGTGATGGATAGCAACAATGACCCTGTTGTTGGTGCGACGGTAAATGAAAATGGCACAGATCATTATGCTTTCACCAATGATGAAGGAATATTCTCCCTAGAAACTGGATCCACAAACTTCAAAATAACCATCACCTCTATTGGATTGTCAGTAATGGAGGTCGTCGTAGTGGATGGTAAACTACCTGAAGTAATCTTATTGGAAGGGTCTAGCGTAAAGTTGGACGAAGTTGTTGTCACCGCACTTGGCATACAAAGAGAAAGGCAATCTCTATCTTCAGCGGTTGCCAAAATTGATAGCAAAGCACTAACAGATGTACCGCTCACCAATGTGGTCAATAGCTTGGCCGGTCAAGTTGCTGGGGTACAGATCACCAATGGCTCTTCTGGTGTTGGGTCTTCTTCCAGAATCATCATCAGGGGAGAAAATTCTTTGAGTGGGAATAACCAGCCCCTTTTTGTGGTGGATGGTGTTCCGATCAGCAATGATCTGGTAGCAAGTGATTTGATCAACGATGGTGGCAATATGCAAGAGGTTGATTTTGGTAATGGCTCAGCGGAATTGAGTCCAGACGATATGGCTTCTATCAGTGTACTCAAGGGTCCTGGTTCTGCGGCAATTTATGGTACCAGAGCTGCCAATGGCGTCATACTCATTACTACCAAAAGGGGTCGTCAAAAGAAAGGCCTGGGTATTTCCACGAGCAATTCCATGACATTTGATAAACTTCTCACTCTTCCTGATTATCAAGATGTTTATGGCGGAGGTTCCAATGGTACTTACAGTTTCCAATACGGAACAGGAGCAGGTATGAATGATGGTGGCATAAGCAGTTACGGACCAAAGCTCGACGAAGGCTTATTGGTCAAACAATTTGACAGCCCTTCTGTAGGTGCAAATGGTAGTATTGTACGTGGTGGAGATGTGATAGCAAGAACCTTGGCCAATGGATCATTTACCGAGATAACACCAACGCCTTGGATTTCAAGACCAGATAATGTCCGCAACTTTTTTGAAACCGGTGTCACCTCTCAGAACAATTTTGCCATCAGCAGTGCTGGCGACAACGGCAGCCTCAGGGTTTCCTATAGCAATTTGAGAATAAAGGCATTTTACCAAATACAGACTTAAAAAGAGATGGTTTTGCTCTCAGTATCGACCAAAGAATTACCAATAAGTTCAGATTGGATGGTTTTGCCAATTTTGTGAATTCCAGAAGTGATAATCGACCAAACCTGGGTTATGGCTACGAAAATGTCATGTATGGATTTAACTGGACAGGTAGACAAACAGACATTGAGCAATTCAAAAATTATTGGCAGGCAGGTCAAGAAGGCATTCAACGATATGATATTAATTATTTATGGTTGACAAATCCTTACTTGACGCTCAACGAAAATACCAATTCATTCAATAAAAATAGAATATTGGGCAATGTGGCTTTGACCTATGAATTCACTCCGAAGCTCAATCTTCGGGTGAGAAATGGCATTGACACATACAATGATAGTAGATATTTTAGACGTGCATTTAGCACCAATAGAAGACCATTTGGAGGATATAGAGAAGATAAAATAGGCTTCAGAGAACTGAATACCGATTTGTTATTGAGTTATCGTGATGATTTGGGCAGCGATTGGAGATATGGGTTGTCTGTGGGTGGAAATCGATTTGACCAACACCTCGATTACCAATATACAGAAGCCTATCAATTGGCTGTACCGGGTGTTTATGCTTTGGCCAAGACGAGATCGCCACTTAGGGCAAGCAGCCAAAAATTCAATAAAAGAATCAACAGTGTTTATGGTATTGGAAATCTGAGCTATAAATCATCCTTATATTTTGATTTCACTTTGCGCAATGATTGGAGTAGCACGCTTCCTAGTAACAATAATTCATTTGCTTATTACTCGGCAGGTTTGAGTTATGTGGCTTCTAGTATGTTTGATCTTCCAGAATATATGACCTATCTCAAAGCCAGCGTGAATGTATCGAGTGTAGGTAATGATACCGATCCTTTTCAACTCAATAATACATTCAGATTCAATCAAAATTATGGACCCAATTTTAGGGTAACCAATGAAACGGTACTCAAAAATGCCAATCTCAAACCAGAGCGATTGAATGCATTGGAAGGTGGTTTGGAGGTTTGGTTTTTGAAAGATCGATTGCAAATCAATGCTTCTGCTTACCAAAATACGAGTATAAATCAGATCATTGGTCGACCCATATCATCGGCAGGTGGATTTACCAATTTGATTGAAAACGGAGGTGAGGTAAGAAGTCGTGGAATTGAAACTTCTATCAGAGCAAATGTGATCAAATTACGATCATTCGAATGGCTTACTTCCATCAATTACTCGACTTACCGTAGTGTGGTGACCAAGTTACCTGAAGGAGTGAATCAATACGTGACTGGTTTTGCAGCAGTATTTCTTGGTTCTGGTGGATCCAATACCGTGTTTTACATCGCCAAAGAAAATGGCCGTGTTGGGGATATGTATGGAACAGGTTTTGTGCAAGTGGATGGTAAAACTTTGTTTAATGCGAGTGGATTGCCCGTACAAGATGGTAATCTCCGACTTTTGGGAAATTATAATCCTGATTTTGCTGTGGGTTTTGGAAATGAATTTAGATACAAGGGCATTTCTATGAATGTGTTATTTGATTGGAGGCAAGGAGGTACTATCGTATCCAGAACCAAAGCATTGGGCAGCACTTCTGGAGTGCTCGAAGAAACTTTGATCGGTAGAGATGGCGGCGTGATTGGTGACGGTGTGACGAACATTGGGACTGCAGAGGCTCCTAATTATGTTCCTAATACCAAGTCTGTTCCTGCCAGCCAGTATTACAACAACTACTTTGATCGTGGCAATGAAGCCAGTGCTTTGTATGACGCATCCTATGTGAAATTGAGACAAGTGAGTTTGTATTATGCGCTTCCAGAAAAGATGGTGAAAAAGATTGGATTTGAAGACATCAAGTTGGGAGTGATAGGAAGCAATCTTTTCCTTTGGACAGAGAATCCACATTTTGATCCTGAATTAAATTCATTGGAAGGTAGAAATTTGACTTATGGAGTTGAAGACATGTCCTACCCTTCTGCTCGCAGTTTTGGATTTAGTTTGAAAACACAGTTTTAACGGAAGCAAGAGATTCTAACAAAAAAAATTACGATGAAAAAAATTATCATAAGTTTTATAACCATCAGTATGCTGACTCTTTCGTGTACTAAAGATTTCGACAGCATCAACACCAATCCCAATGCGCCTGAGGACATTGGACCTCAATTTTTATTGACTAATGTTATTTCAGTTGCCGCTGACAGGAGCGCCTACGAACAAGGTTTTAGATTGTCAAATTATTTGGCCCAATTTGCTGCGAGTGTTGAATTTGAAAGAATTGATCGATATGAGATGGGCACCAATGCCAATTACTGGAATACCATTTTCGGATTACTTTCAGACATTCAATCTATACGAGAAAATGGGGCAACCAATGAAGCTTACAATGCAGTGGGCGACATCATGGCCAGCTATTTATACTCTCAATTGACGGATATGTGGGGCGATGTGCCTTACACGCAAACCTTACAAGCTAAACAAGGAAATTACACACCCATTTATGATAGCCAAGAAAGCATTTATACTGATCCTCAAACGGGTATTCTAGCCGTTTTGACAAGGGCTGCAGCGACGCTTGAAAAAACAACATTCAGCATTCAGGGCGATGTGATGTTTAATAATAATTTGGATAAATGGGTGCGATTTGCCAATTCTCTAAAGGTCAGGTATTTGCTTAGGATCAGTAAAAGAATGACAAATTTTTCAGAACTCCAGGCACTTGCTTCCTCAGGTAAATTGATGCGTTCCAATGCTGACAATGCTCAACTACCGTTTTTAACTTCTGATCCAAATCAGTTTCCAATGTTTCAGGCAGCTTTGGGTTTGTACCAAGAACACCGCATGACCAAAACTGCTGAAACCATTTTGAAAAGTTGGAATGATCCACGCATGATGGTCATTTATAAACCTACTGCAAAAAGTGTCACGGATGGAGCTCCTGCTTTTAAAGGATTACTGAGTGGACAAAATCGTGAAACCATCAGTGCAGCAGGGACCAACCTCAATGATGTTTCCTTATTTGGGTCTATTTTCAGGGATGTACCCAATGGCGTCAGTGGTCAGTTTATGCAATATGCCGAACTCCAATTTGCACTGGCAGAGGCAGCAAACAAAGGATATATCACGGGAGATGCAAAAGTTTATTACGAGGCGGGAATCAAAGCCAGTTTTGAATATTACAAAACCAATTTACCTGCTGATTATCTAAGCCAGACAACAGTTGCATTGGATGGGAGCGATGATCTGAAAAAAATCTTGACACAAAAATGGTTTTCTTTGGTCAACATCGGCCACGAAGCTTGGTTTGAAGTAAGACGTACAGGAATTCCTGCTTTGACACCAGGTCCTGATAACCTCAACGATGACATTTATCCTGTGAGATATTTATACCCAGAATCAGAGCAAGCGACCAACAAAGCAAATTTCGAAAGAGCTGCTACTCAAATAGGCGGTAATACCATCAACAGCAAGTGTTGGTGGGAAAAATAATTTAAAAATAACTTCTTAGCCATGTCAGTTATATCCAAGCTGACATGGCCCATTTAAAAATATTCTGATCATGAATACATTGATTTTTGTCTACAATGCCAACTCGGGAAAAGTAAATTTGTATCTCGATATTTTACATAAAATTGTGTCTCCATCTACCTATCCATGTAGCCTATGCGCAACTACTTATGGTACTTTTAAGATCAGGGAGGAATGGAAAAATTTCAAGAGTGAGTACACCGTCCCAATGCGATTTTTACACAAGGATGAGTGGGAAAATGAATTTAATCGCAAAGATGAATTACCTGCTATTTTCTTGCAGGATGGTGAGCAATTATCTCTTTTTCTCAAACCAGAACAATTGAATAAATTTACACTGGAGGAATTGCAGGCTTATTTGAAGGAATATGAGCGTAGTCAGTTGGGTGTGGGGGGAGCGTTCGGCCGCCGGGGCCTCTTTTGAGTTGAACCCATTTTCAAAATAACAGCTTCGTTCTATCTTAATTGACTTTCTGAAAAACAACCTTTTTTTAATTCCAGAGCCAGCGGCTCGATCGATGTAGTAACCATGGATTTCAATCCATGGGCGATAAAAGAAAAATTGTCAGGAGTTCCAGCGGAACGATTCATGTTAACTTGTGGTCAGTCCTCCGGTACTATTTGGAACTCAATTCTATTTTTGGGTTATTCCCAGGATTAAAATCCTGGGTTACGAGATGGGTCGAGGCGCTGCCTCTTTTTTGGAGTTGAACACTAATTTTTCAAAATAACAGCTTCCCTCTATCTTAATTGACTTTCTTAAAAACAACCTTTTTTTAATTCCAGAGCCAGCGGCTCGATCGATGTAGTAACCATGGATTTCAATCCATGGGCTGAATGTAAAAAAATGAACAGAGTTCCAGCGGAACGGCGCATATAGACTTGTAGTCAGCTCTTCGCTTAGATTTGAACAGTTCCTATGGAACTCCATTGAATTTTTGTTTTTTTTCAGGATTTACTTGGTAACCCATTAATTTATTTTTAGATTAATACTAACCTTTTTATACATTAATCGGTTAGTAGACTAACCATTTATTAAAATATAGTGATTAGTCTACTAACCATTTTTAGTCAAATATCCACTAAGCAACTTATTTTCACTGAAAACTAGTGCTAGAAAATTCGGGGTTATGTTATGGATTAGGGCGCTACCCTCTTTGTGTTATCAATATTTTAGTTTAATGCTCTAAATGCTCAGTGTGCTAAAATAAATCATAAACAGAGAGCCATAGCTTCAGCCAATTTAGTAACCATGAATTTCTATTAATGGAGATTGGTCGAGGAGCTGCCCCTTTGTACTCATTATTTTAATCTTCCTCGCTCAAAATATTGAAAGTTTCCTTATAAAAGTTTATTTTTGTATCCAGTTAGATACACTTAATAGATGTATTATATAGAAAAGACAAGTGAATTTGATAAGTGGTTGAAAAAATTGCCAGACTTAAGAGCAAAAGCTAAAGTACTTTTCAGATTACAAAAACTGGAAAACGATGAACATTTTGGTGATTTTAAAACCGTTGGCGATGGTATAATTGAATTGAGAATTGACTATGCCCAAGGTTATCGGATTTACCTAAAAGAAAAAGACAAAAAACTAATTATTTTGCTGCTCGGCGGCGTCAAATCGACCCAAAACGAAGACATTAAGAAAGCAAAAGCAATCTGGAGAAGAATAAATACGTGAAAATGGAAGCAACAAAATTTGACATAGCTGATTATTTAGATAGTAAAGAAATGATTGTGGAATATTTAAACACTGTATTGGAGGAAGGGACTAATGCAGATTTAATTTCCGCAATAGGTCATGTGGCAAAAGCTATTGGAATGACAAAAATTGCTGAGGAAACTGGACTTAGCAGAACAAGTTTATATAAAGCATTGTCAGAAGATTCTAAACCTCAATTTGACACAGTCATGAAGGTTTTAAAAGCTATTGGTGGCCAGCTAAAAGTCAATGTGGTGAACACATAAGGTTATTAATACAGGGCCATCAGATTTCAATCCATGGAAGTTTAAAGAAAATACCAGGAGCTTCAGCGGAAACTTGCATGTTAACTTGTGGTCAGTTCCCCGTTTTTATATGGATCGTTCCTATGGAACTTAAACGGGGGGTAGGTGATGGGCCCTCTTTTGGAGGTGAACCTAATTTTGAAAGCTTCTCGCTTCTAAAAACAACCTTTTTATTCCGGGCCAGGGCGCTCGACGATGTTAACCGGATCCAGGGCTCAAAACGGTTCGGACGATTTGGTCAGTTCTCCGTTTAATATGGATCGTTCCTATGGAACTTAAACGTTTTTTATTGTTTGTTCCCAGGATTAAAATCCTGGGTTACGATATGGGTCGAGGCGCTGCCTCTTTTTTGGAGTTGAACCCCATTTTTTCAAAATAACAGCTTCGTTCTATCTTAATTGACTTTCTGAAAAACAACCTTTTTTTAATTCCAGAGCCAGCGGCTCGATCGATGTAGTAACCATGGATTACAATCCATAGGATGTAAAAAAAATGAACAGAGTTCACCGAACGCATGTAAACTTGGCATTCTCCGTTATATGGTCCGTCTTGGAACTCAATTTTTTTTGTTTTTTCCCAGGTTAAAATCCTGGTTGAATATAGGTCGAGCGCTGCCTCTTTGATTTTTATTGATTTAAATTGATACACCCAATAGTATTGAAGGAGATAGTAATTATGGATTTCATTCTATGGAATAAAAAGTAAACATCTCAGAATTAAATAGGAATTACTCAAGAAATTTGTTGTAAAATTCTCAATATTCTAAATAACTAATCAGAAAAAAGAGCCATAGGCTCGATCGATGTAGTAACCATGGATTTCAATCCATGGAAGGGAGAAAGAAAATAGTGTGGAGTTCCAGCGGAACGGCACATATCCTCTGGCGGAATTATATTATTTGGAACTCAATAATTCCACAATTCATCACTCACAAAAACACCATCAACGAAAGTAAGTACCCAAAGCTTTGTATATACAGACTCATCAAGTGCCTTATATTTTTCTTGGCCAATCAACTTATTAACCAAAGCAGGTGAGGAATTTGAATGCCCAGCAACAACAATGGTTTTACCTAAGTTTTCTTGCAAAACATCCTTTGCAAAATTGGCGTCATTAGGCTGATAAGTCTTGACAACAAGTTTTCTACTTTCTGCAATCACGGCCAAAGTCTCTTGAGTCCTTTTAAAAAGGAGTTGCATATAAAGCATCGATTGTAAAATCCGCTAGAATCTGATTCAATTTAGAGGCCCTTTCTTTGCCAGCTGGGGTTAATGGAGGATCCTTGGTGCCATCGTCAGCTTTTTCGGCATGCCTGACAATGATGACTTTAGTAATATTTCTATCTGTGTGAGCATTGGCCGTTTCCTGACTGGAAATTGTACTAGCAGAGAAAAACATAACCATAAGCATCAAATATAACTTCATAAAAACCAATTTAGGATATTGATAAAACGTATTACTTTCTAAGAAAAGCCATAATTATAAACCGTAAAACCTCCCAAAAATACACTTCCGTGGAGAGATGAGGTAGATTTTGATTTTACAAATATAAACCTCCTCACAAAAACACCCATATTTAATTCATTCCCCTCCCTTCTAAAATAAATCAATCGAAAGATCAAATTATCAATTTCCGACAAGCTATAGAGTATCTTTACCCAAATCACAAAATAAATTATGCCTACTAAAGTAAAGGTCATCAACACTACTGGATTTCACCCCGAAAACGTCAGTGCACCTCCATATGACATGACAGCACTGGCAGAAAGCCATCCAGAATTAAAAGCGCTCATCATTCCCAATAGAATTGAAGGTCTCACTGTGGACTTCCAAAATCCCGATGCAGTGTATCACCTCAATAAAGCCATGTTGATCAAATATTTTGGCATCAAAAACTGGGACATTGCAAAAGATAGTCTAGTCCCAGGAGTCCCCATTCGTTCCGAATACCTTTACAGAATGCGGGACTTTTTAAATTCAAAAAAAATAGAAGGTCCTATTAAAGTTGTAGATATAGGCACCGGTGGCAATTTAATTTATCCCATCATTGGAGTTGGTGCCTTCAATTGGAAATTTGTTGCATCCGATATCGATCAGAAATCACTTGACAATGCCCACGCCATCGTGCATTCAAATAAAATTCTCGATAAAAAAATTGAATTGAGAATGCAAAACAATCCAGCGAAAGTATTTGAAAATATAATACTCAAGGATGAAACTTTTCATTTATCCATTTGCAATCCGCCCTTTCATGCAAACCAAAAAGAGGCTCTCAAACAAAGCATGCGCAAACAAAAAAATCTAGCCTACAAAAATACAAAACTCAATTTCCAGGGTCGACCCAATGAATTATGGACTGCCGGGGGAGAGTTTTCTTTTGTTGAAAGAATGATTCGAGAGAGTTATTATTTCAAATCTCAAATTAATTATTTCTCTACGCTCGTTTCAAAAAATGAAAATCTTGCTCCTTTGATAAAAATCTTGACAGACATCAAAGTAACAACTGTTGATATCATAGAAATGGAACAGGGAAATAAAAAGAGTAGAATCCTGATCTGGAATTGGAATTAATTGTTAATTGTTAATGGTTAATGGTTAATGGTTAATGGTCAATGGTTATTGAGTGTTTACTTTTGAGTCCTCTTGTGCAAACATCAAAGCGATTCCGCTAAAAGCAATTGCTTGAAAAAAGCTAATTATTTCATTGTAATTATTTGCATATGGGTTTTTGAGAACCAAAGGCAAATGGATAAGCCATACCCATGAAAAAATCATGATTGCTGTCAATAAACTAACCTCCCTTACTTTAAAATCAATCAACAAACATACACCAGAAAGAAAAAGAAATGCACCTGTGAGCTTTGTCCAAAAGGTGGGAATCGGAAACCAATCTGGAAATATTGTTATGACAAAAGTCTCAAATAGAAAGTGGTCTATTCCAAAAACAATCAGCATGATAGCAAAGAAATACCTACCAATACTTTTGTATTTTTTTGCTTGTACATCTACCCACAAACAAGCTCCCGAAAATGATAATAATTTCAAAAAACTGGTCCATGCTCCCAATTTCATTATGTCTTCCCAAAAAGGCTCCTTGTTTAATAAATCTGGCAATTGGAAACAAAAAGCCATGAGCAACATTATGATAGACAATATTAAACCAAAATAAGGTAATGGCTTTTTCATAAAATGGAGCAGCGCAAATATAACGATTAATACACCCCAAGATGCAGCAGTCCACAGAGGGAATATTTCGGTATTTGGAATAAAAAAAGGTAAATAACTCGAACTTAAAATTTGCAAAAACCCAATGACCATAAATCCTAAAAGGAAAATTAGCTTACCTTTTGGTGCTCGTTCCAGCCAAAGTGACAAAGTTTTTTTCACTTGTTTTCTTTATAAAATTGTGATGCAAAAAAAGAAATAGGAATACCCAGGGCTAAACCAAGGATCATCCAGTCAATAAATGCTCTTGACAGAATGAATGGTTGACTGGGTAATTGCGTCAAGGGTAAAACACACAAACGCATAAACAAGCTTACAAAAGCACCATATAAAGCTCCTATTAAATATACATTTATGGACAAAACTTTCCATTTGGGATATAAGAGAAAAAATAAAACAGTGAAGGACATGGCAATAAAATAATGGAAAAATAATCCCAGTAATTCAACTCCATAACCACCTGCCATAGATTTTTCAAGGCCAAGTAATCCCCCAGCGATATACAAAAGTATCTTTTCCGCAAAAACGCCTGATTTGACGTATTGCGATAACATGGCTGCCAATAAATCCAAAGTTCCAACCAATAATCCTGTTTGTAATATGGTTGATGTAAGGCTTTTTCTTGATCCTTTTTTTGTCATGAGATTTAAAGTGATTTTCAAAAATTAGTATCCAGCTCTCTTGTTTAAAGCGAAATACATTTTCTAAAGGTAGTTTTGCAGCAGAAATGTACCTGATCAAAAGTTTGTCAAAGTTGTTCAATCAATTTTCAAAAGCAGCTTAAGTCATATTTTGATTAATTTTACCCAAAATTCCGGAAATGGAAGAACAACAAATGGTTATGGCCTGTGTGCATCAAATTTTTATATCCAATGGATATGAAAACTTATCTACAATCAGTCACAGGGATTATAATTTAGTGGCAGAAGAAATCGCTGAAAAAACAGGCATACTTATTTCAGTATCAACTATTAAAAGGCTGCTCAAAGGGCAATTTTCCAAAGCTCCACAAGTGTCAACGCTCAATGCATTGGCCACCTACATCGGTTATAAAAATTGGCAAGAATACAAACAGCATTCAAAACCAAATATTCAAGTTATACAGAAAACACACTTGGCCGTAAACTGGAAGAAAGCATCTTATGTAGCTGCATCCATTTTAATGATTTCATTATTTCTTTATGTGCTCAGATCCAACACTGCAAACGCTCAAAAAGAAGCTACCTTTTCCTTTACCAAAACCACTGCAGATAACCTTCCAAATACGGTAGTTTTCAATTATGATGTAAGCGGTATTCAGGGAGATAGTTTTTTCATACAACAATCGTGGGATGTAAATCGTCGAGTAAATATAGACCCCAATGCCCATACTTTGACTGATATTTATTTTGAACCAGGGCACCATACGGCTAAACTCATAGTCAATGATCAAATTATAAAAACCTTGCCTGTAAAAATCCCAACGGGAGATTGGTTTTTTTATGTAAAATCTCCTAACTTCAGTAGCCTTCCAATGTATCTCCATCAACTAAATAACTTTGAGGGAAGAAATTTGCCACTTGCCGTAAATGATTTGGTTGAAGCAAAAGTATCATTAGAAGAAGAGAAATACATCTATCAAAGTCTGATACCAAAAGATGCGTTTAAAACGGGAGAAAATTTTACTTTTAAGACAAGGGCACGATTACTGGAATACAGAGACAATCATTGCCCTTTTATTCTATTTGATTTGGCAACTGAGTC
>JADKBO010000034.1 GCA_016715105.1 Saprospiraceae bacterium
ATAATAAAATGTAGAATATCTTATTTTTCATTTTTTGTGAATTGCGTGAAAATTCAGTCTATTTACAGCGTTCATTCTTCTTCATCAATTTCTAACTGATGAATTATGGTTTTTATTTTTGGAAGTAAAGCAGGAATATCAACTTTTACTGTTTCCCAAACTGTATCTAAATCTACATCAAAATAATCGTGGATTAATTTGTCTCTCATTCCAGCAATAGCTCTCCATGGAACTTGAACAAATCTCTCTCTTATCTTCTTACTTATTCTTTTGGCAGCTTCTCCCGACACTTCAATTTTCCTGATAACAGCATCTTGTTTTTCTTCATCAATCAAAAAATCATTATAGTCAACGTTATCAAGATATTCAATCGATTTTGTGAGACTTTGGAATATATGGTCAAGATATATTAGGTCACTCTTTTTCATTGAATATTGTTGTCAAGTCTTGGTAAATGAATTTCTTCAACCTTGGGTTTTTTAATCCATTCTCAGTTATCAGGTCCACTTTAATTCCCAACTTATCTGAAAGCTGTTGCTCAATGTGGACTAACTGCAAGAGGCTAATTTTGTTTTTGAACGAGATTAAAATATCTAGATCACTATCTTCCCGATTTTCACCTCTTGCATATGAGCCAAAGATTCCAATCTTTTCAGGGTGGTACTCAAGAAGTGATTTTATTACTTGATTCTTTATTTGGACGTTTATCATCGTCTTTTTTTTACAATTTAACGGATATTTTTTAAATTTTGTTCCTCTTTCAAATCTAACCTTATATATTTAAATTACCAAATCTCCTTTACCCTTCCAAACCATTATTTCCCACAAGAACCTTCAAAAATCTAACACCATCGCTTATATTTGAATTTCACTCTCATTCAAAATAACATCATTTATATACTCATGGAATCAGCCCAACAATTGGCAAACAGACTACGAGAGGTCATCTTGAATGGCACCTGGATTGCAAATACAAATTATCAAACGCTGTTGGCTGACGTGCATTTGGAAATGGCAAATATGAAAATTGGAAGTTTAAACACCATTGGGCAATTAACATTTCATATCAATTATTACATCGATGGTGTTAACCATGTATTTGATCATGGTTTGCTTGAAATCAAGGATATTTATAGTTTTGATATGCCAGCATTAGAAACTGAGATTGACTGGAAAATGCTAAAGAAGCAGCTCTTTCAAAATGCAGAAGATTTGGCATTCCACGTAGAAAAAATGACGCCACAAGAATTGGATGCTATTTTTGTATTAGAAAAATATGGCACTTACCGCAGAAATATCGAGGGCATGATCGAACATGCGTATTATCATTTAGGTCAAATATCTTTGATTAAGAAAATGATTATTGGGAAATCGGAGAAAATGAGAAATCGGAGATCGGTTGGGTAAGAAATGGTTATCTAGGAGAAATGGAAAATTGATAACTGGTAGAAATAAAATTTGTGATTCCACAATTTGTTCCTTTGAAATTCATTGGCATAATTGAAATCTATGGAATGCCCATTTATCATAAATAGTTGCAGACGCAAAATTTTGCGTCTCTACATTGTTCCTTTATAAATCATTGACATAATTGAAATGCCACCTTTTTATATCAAAAATTCCACAACATCCTGGTCTTAAAATACAAACCATTCAAATCATCGGTTTGATGAAATTGATAACCTGCATCAAGGCCAAGGTCAATTCTATTTGAAATGCCATAAGAAAGGCCAGCGTGTATCTTTTGGTAG
This sequence comes from Saprospiraceae bacterium, assembly GCA_016715105.1. Taxonomy (GTDB): domain Bacteria; phylum Bacteroidota; class Bacteroidia; order Chitinophagales; family Saprospiraceae; genus JADKBO01. The sequence goes on from JADKBO010000034.1 coordinate 1,752, forward strand.
GTAAACCAAGATGTGATCTGATGTGCTTCATTGTTGATGTACAATTCTCCGGCTGTTGATTCGAATTTGTATTTGAAAAGGGGTTGGGTTCTTCCGCCGACACCAAAGGCAGCACCAAGGTAAGGCATTAGCCGACCATTCTTTCTCAAATTGGCGGTAAGTCCGATGGCAGATTGAATCATTTTTTGATTTATTTGCACTTCCTCTAGTTGATAAGTCGGTGGTCCGGTGATGATGGGAATGTATCCTTGGGCATCGTAACCTTCGTGTTGCTCATAAAGGGAAATGCCGGTGATGTCAAGATTTGCAGAAAATCGATTACTTAATTTTGCTTTTAATAATAAGTCGAGGAGGAATCCGCCAGTGTGTTCAAATCTTGCGGTAGAAGGTAAATAATAACCAGCAGCCAAACCAGCAGACCAAGCTTTGGGTTTTAAGAATTCTAAAATGGAAGGTTTATCAGGGCTGACTTGCCACAATTGTAACGCATAGGATTTTGGTGGAAAAACTTGATCACTTTTCACTGAAAGTGGACCTTCAATGGAAGGAAGAAAGTCAATTTCCAATGGTGATCTCAATTCGCTAGAAGCTAGATTAATCTCAGATTCAGCATTTGTTGAAACGTCGGTTTTTTGGTCGGTTGTTGATTGAATACTTTTTGTGGCATAAATAGGTGAATCGTCTGCTGCATTAAGATTTATACTATGTGGTAATTGGGCAAGGTCCATTTGCTCAAACAGTTCTTGGCTTTTGGTTTCCTTTTTTAAGGAATTGATTTCCCTGGTTAATGCCTTTATTTGGGCTTGGGCGGTTTGCATTTCTGTCTTATAAAATGCTTCATTTGCTGAAGTTGAAGGCGTTACTGCTGCTTCTTGTGGAACGATTTCTCTGTCCCTGTATTCAACAATATAAACGGTGTCATGCGTGGTTTCTGCCAGATATTCATTGGTTTTATAGAGTTTATTGAGCACAATGAAGTTTGTGCAAAATAAAATACCGGCAATGGCCCCAAGGATCCAAGGCAGCATTCCTACGCCCTTTCTGTTTCCAGATTGATTTTCTCTGTATTGTTTAAATTTATCCCAGGCACTTTCTGGTGCTTCGGAATTTTGATTGAGGCTAGGATGATTTTTTATTTTTTTGTAGAATTCACTCATACGCCATTTGATTTTTTGTGTTTATTCGCAGGAATATTTTGGCTCAGCATGTTGCGCAATTGGTCTTTTGCACGCGAAAGGTTGGACTTGGAAGTATTGACGCTGATGCCCAGGATTTCTGCAATTTCCTGGTGTTTGTATTCTTCCATCACATATAGGTTGAAAACCGTCCGATAAGCCGGGGTTAGTTTTTGCAAATAAGAAGCTACGTCGATTTGGGGATCTATATCTTCAAATTCATCAGCATGTTCTTCCTCTTGTTTTTCGAATAATTCTAACGTTTCGAATTTGAGGTGTTTGGAATTTTTTCTAATGTATTCCAAACAGGCATTGATGCTTACTTTCCTTAGCCAGGGTAAAAATTCATATTGATTGTCAAATCGATCTAAATAGGTAAAAACTTTATAAAAACAATCATTGAGCATTTCATCGGCTTCATCCTTATTGGACGCATAACGTTGACAAGTGCTTTTTACATAACCGTAGAATTTTTCAAATAGCTTTTTTTCGGCAGCCTCGTTTCCTTTGAGACAGCCTTCTATGATGAAATCGACATTTTCTTTTTGAACCACTTTTATCAGTTATTCTTTTTTCCCTCAGCTATCCATGTTTCAATGAAAGTTATTTCACAACTGCTGATTTTCCCAGCATTGTATGGCATAGGTACAAAACTTGCTTGATGTTTAATAGATCCGAGGAAACTATTGTTATTGACGGACCTTAAAACTTCGGCATAAATATCATACGAATATCCTGCCTCCGAAAGTCTTGCAGTGTGGCAACCAATGCATTGTTTTTTGATAATCGGTACAATTGTTTGACTGTAACTCACATTTGCGGCTGAAGTACAATCTAAAGCAGAACAATCTTGCGTGTTGAGTGCTCCCTCTGCAATCCAAGCAGTGAGGGTCGATAAATCAGTTTGACTGATGGCGGGATAACCCCTTGGTGGCATTTCACCACTTCGGATCACTTTGATCAATTCACTCTTGGATGGATTTCCAGATTTTACTGATTTCTTTATGCCAGCATAGGTTGTATAATCAAGTCCTTCTTCTCTGTCCTTGGGATTGTGGCAGCCTGCATTGGCACAATTATTCACCACAATTGGCAATACATCTGATTGAAAACAAACTCCCCCGGTTGAATCAGAGCCTGATGAAGAAGTTAAGCCCAGTTGGTCATTGGTACAAGCACTGACGACTAGGATAAAAAATCCCATCAAGATCACCCATTTATTTGACATTGCACTTTTTATAAAACCATATGATATTCTCAATACAAATGGTTGCGTTGACAAAACAAAATCAAATTTTATATAGAAATGAAATTTATTAAAGCTCGAAAAACTAGACTAACTATAATTAGATTAAATCTAATTTGCTACGAATTGAAATTATTAACAGGTGTTATCAGTTTAATTGCCATACATTTGTAAAATCAAAAGAATAAAATTCATATTGCTTTTCGCGGCAGGGTTCATCATTTTGCTGCATAACGTCAATGCTCACCAGCATTTGAGCAATAGCATTTTGTTGTCTCATACCCTTCATGCTGAAAAACAAAATTCCTTATCTCTCATTGATTTATTACTCCAATCAGATACTGGAGGAGGTCATTTAGAAAATTTTTCAAGGAGCGATGTGCATTTAGCCCAGGCTTTTCAGGTAGAGCAAGTGCCCATTATTTTTGATTTTTCTTTTCAATTAGAACCATATCTTTTATCGGAGACCGAAAATTCGACTTTACCAGAATATTTGGTGCATTTTCTGTCCGAACCTCCGAACCTTGCAAATACACTCAGAGGTCCCCCTCAAATAGGATAATAATTTCAGCGTGATCTTGAATGCCTAATAGGCATCTTAAACGCTTCGCTTTTTGACTTATCAAATGGTAGGTCATCATTATTATTCATTTATCAAGTGTATTCTTTATGATTCATTCTATCCTTTTATACAGCATAAAGCATAAGCTCATTGTCCTCCTCCTGGTTTTAGGAATTGTGGGTTTTGGTATTTATGCAGCGCTCAATATTCCGATCGGTGCGGTACCAGACATCACCAATAATCAGGTGCAGGTCATTACGACTTCTCGCAATTTATCAACAGAGGACGTAGAAAAATTTCTCACGTATCCTGTTGAATTGGAAATGGCCAATCTTCCGGGAGTCAAGGAGATCAGATCCATTTCTAAATTTGGTTTATCTGTTGTGACCATTGTCTTTGAAGATGAAATTGGTACTTATTTGCCACGCCAATTGATTGCAGAGAAATTAAAAACTGCTGAGCAGAAAATACCGCAAGGTTTTGGAACACCCTTTATGGGGCCAGTAAGTACGGGACTTGGAGAGATTTATCAATATATTTTGGACGTAAAACCAGGGTATGAAAAAAGGTATTCTTCCACAGATTTGCGCACTGTGCAGGATTGGATCGTGAAACGCCAACTTTCAGGGATTGCGGGAGTAGTCGAAGTAAATACCTGGGGTGGTTATCTCAAAACCTATGAGGTTGCCCTTGATCCCAATATCCTCAAATCACTGAACATCTCGCCGACCTTGGTTTATAAAGCGTTGGAATCCAACAACAGCATTGCCGGTGGTGGTTATATTGAAAAATCAAATGAAGCCTTTTTTATCCGTGCTGAAGGTTTGATTACTTCTTTGGACGACATCAAAAATATTGTGGTAGAGGTGAGAAATGGTTCGCCGATTTTCATAAAAGACCTTGCTACTGTCGGATTTGGCCATGCGACGAGGTTTGGAGCAATTACTGCAAATGGCGAGGGAGAAAAAGTCATGGGTCAAGTAATGATGCTCAAAGGAGCTTCTTCGGATAAAGTCATCGCAAGAGTAAAGGAAAGAGTAGCGTCCATTCAAAAAACATTACCAGAAGGTGTTTACATCAATCCCATTTTGGAAAGAAGTGAACTCATTGAACGTACCACATTTACCATCACTGAGAATTTAATCCTTGGCTGTCTCATCGTCATTTTTGTAGTGATTTTACTTTTGGGCAATTGGCGATCTGGTTTGGTCGTAGCTTCGGTCATACCATTGTGTCTACTCTTTGCGATCTCCCTGATGTATATATTTGGCGTTGACGCCAACCTCATGAGTTTGGGCGCCATTGACTTTGGTATCATCATAGACGGAGCCGTCATCATTGTAGAGTATGTGGCCTATAAACTGGTCAGTGCCTCCAGCAATCTCAATCATATGCCGATCCAACAGCGTGAAAGTGAAATAGATAAAATTACCTTCGAGGGTGCGAAGAAAATGATGCACTCCGCAGTTTTTGGGCAAGTGATCATCATTTTAGTTTTCATACCAATTCTCTCTCTTTCTGGTGTGGAAGGCAAAATGTTTAAACCAATGGCCATTACCTTTTGCTTTGCCTTGATTGGTGCCATGTTTTTCTGTTTTACCTATGTCCCTGTGATGTCGGCCTTATTCATCAAACCAAGGACTTCTACTGGCCCAGGCTTTTCGGAGAGAATGATCCAGGCAATCAACAATGTATACCAGCCCACTTTACAATTGGCCCTCAGATTTAAATACATCGTGCTTTCGGCTTCATTTGTGGTGCTATTGCTTACCATCTTTTTATTCTCACGAATGGGCGGGGAATTTGTACCGACTTTGGATGAAGGTGACTTTGTGATTCAACCTGTTTTGAAGACGGGAATGTCTTTGGAGAAAACGGTAGAAATGACCACCAGGATCGAAAAAATAGTAAAAACTTTTCCAGAGGTAAAACAAGTGGTCAGTAGGATAGGGGCAGCAGAAGTCCCTACAGACCCGATGTCCATGGAAGAAAGTGATGTCATCATTACCCTCAAACCGATCGGCGAATGGACAACCGCAAAAACCAAAGATGCACTTGCAGACGCACTTAAAAATGCAATCTTAGCTAAAATACCGGGTATTGAAGTAGAATTTACACAGCCTATTGAAATGCGATTTAATGAATTGATTACGGGAGTTAGGGCAGATTTGGCCGTAAAAATATTTGGAGATGATCTTGATTTACTTTTTGAAAAAGCAAGTGAGATCAAAAAATTGATAGAACCCATAGAAGGTGCTGCTGATATCATTCTAGAGAAAACGGAAGGTTTGCCACAGATGTCTATCAAGTATGATCGCGATAAAATTGCCAAATACGGACTTAATATTTCAGACCTCAATAACCTGGTGACTTTGGGATTTGCCGGAGCTACTGCTGGAACTATTTTTGAAGGTGAAAAACAATTTGATTTGGTATTGAAATATGATGCAGAAAATAGAAAAAACTTGGATAACATCAAAAGGGCATTGGTCGATTTACCCAATGGTTCGCAAATTCCTTTGTCAGAAGTTGCGGAAATACAAAATACAACCGGACCTGCAAAAATTTCACGAGACAACACCAGAAGAAGGATTGTGGTGGGTGTGAATGTGAGGGGGCGAGATTTGCAATCAGTCGTAGATGATGTACAAAGTAAAATTGAAAAATCTGTCAAATTACCACAAGGCTATACCATTGAATATGGAGGTCAGTTTGAAAACCTAAGAAGTGCTACTAACCGGCTCATGATTGCGGTGCCTATTTCTTTGGTATTGATATTCATTTTATTATACTTTGCTTTTGGTACGGTGCGAGACGCTTTGATTATTTATACGGCAATACCGATGGCTTCTGTTGGTGGCATTTTATTTTTGTACCTGAGAGGATTGCCATTTAGTATTTCAGCTGGTGTAGGATTCATTGCGCTTTTTGGTATTGCAGTGCTCAATGGTATTGTTTTGATCGAACATTTTAAAGATCTTAAATCCAGAGGTGTTGCGGATATTTATCAACTGGTTTTGCGAGGAACTTCCGAGCGCCTTAGACCAGTATTGTTGACGGCGTCAGCGGCTGCATTGGGTTTTTTCCCAATGGCATTTTCGACGTCGGCAGGTGCGGAAGTTCAGAAACCATTGGCTACTGTGGTCATTGGAGGGTTGATCACTTCTACATTGTTGACCCTGATATTGCTACCAGTTCTATACGTTTTGCTTGAGCATAGGAAAAAAATAAAAATAAAACCTGCTATTGGTTTATTCATGTTGGGATTGTGTTTGTTGATACCAGCTAGTGGCCAAACACAGGAGGTGAAAGGTCTCAATTATTTGTTGGATAAAGCTTATCAATCCAATGAGTATTTGAAACTTTCAGGGCTGCACATCGATCAGGCCAGTAAACTGATTCATTCTGCAAAAGATCCTGCTAAAACAGAATTTTATTATTCCCGCGATCAAAATAACATTGCATTGAATGGTTTGCCGCTCAATGTCATCGGTGCCAATCAAACTCTCAAATTGCCAGCTGTTGCGAAAACTAAAAAGGCGGAATTGGTGGCGATGGTTGACATTCAAAAAAATCAACTCACGCTTAGCAAAAAAGTTATTGAAAAGGAAGTTACCACTGCTTATTCCAAATATGTTTATTGGCAATCTGTTGCTGGTTTATACGCTTATTTAGACAGTATTTATGGGGTTTTTGAAATCTCAGCAAACCGGAAATTGGAATTAGGTGAGGGCAATGTTTTGGAAAAATTGACTGCAACCACCAAACGGAATGACGTGACGCTGAACAAAAATCATGCGGAGACAATGGCTGAAAATGCCTTGGTTGATCTCAAGCGATGGACAAATGTGGCTGATGTGCCCATCGAAGTTGATAAAAACTTCAGCGTGCCCTTTGCTTCAAATCTGCCTGGAAGTGACCCACCTCAGTTGCAAGCGCATATGCTGAATTTAGCATTGGCCAAAACACAAGTGCAAGTGGCTGCAGCCAGCAAATTGCCAGAGTTGTCTTTTTCTGCTTTTATGGGATTTAATAAATTGAGCAACGCAAGATATTACCCTGGTATTTATGCTGGAATTGCAGTGCCACTTTATGGAAAGGCATTTGATTCAAAGCAAGAAGCGGCGAGGGTAAATCAGGAAATCATGGCCAAAGAAATTGATATTTATCAAATGAATTTCGAACACAATAAACAGCAATTACTTACAGAAATGAATCATTACCAAAAGGCCATTGATTTGTACTTATCTGAAGGAATTCAAACTAAAACGCAATTAATGGACGGCATTCAAAAGGCATATAAATTGGGCGAAATAGATGTATTTGAATACATATTTACTATTGAAGCTGCGACCCAATTGGAATTAAATTATTTGGATAATAAATTCCAATACAACCTTAAAGCAACTGATTACCATTATTTAATCAATCCTTAAATTAAATCAATTATGAAATCATTCAATATATATTTGATCGCATCCCTTTGTGCGGTATTATTTGTCCAAGCTTGTAAATCATCGCCAGAAACTGATGCAGTAATGGAAGAGGAGGTTGATAACGGTTTGATTGTGGTCACTGATTCTCAGTTCGTAAATGCACAATTTATGGAAGGGCAAATTGAAATGAAAACATTTGATGACCAACTCATCACCACGGGTTTGATCGATTTGCCATCTAAAAATAAAACAATCATCAGTGCATACATGGGAGGAACTGTGCATAAAATGGACTTGGCTATGGGACATGCGGTGAAAAAGGGAGAGCGTTTGTTCACACTTACCAATCCAGAATTTGTGACCATGCAGCAGGAATATCTGGAGATAGAGAGCCAAATGGCTTATCTCAAGGCAGAAGTGGAAAGGCAAAGTGCGTTGGCTGAAGAACAAATCTCGGCTGCTAAATTACTCGCCAAAGCGAAGGCTGATTTGGGCCTGGCTCAAGCAAAATTGGCAGGGTTGAATAAAAAATTGTCGCTTCTAGGAATCAATACAAGTCAACTAACGCCAACAAATCTTACAAGCACGATTCCTTTTTACGCTCCGGTCACAGGATATGTCACTGGACTAGACATCATCAATGGTGGATTCCTACCTGCCGCTTCTTCGGCCATTGAAATCACAAATCCTCAAGAACTTCACATTGAATTACTGGTTTTGGAAAATGAAATTCACAAAGTGAAAGAGAGTCAAAAAGTACATTTCTACATCAGAGATAATCCTGAAGCTATTTACCAAACTACGGTGCATACGATAGAAAATCAAGTGAATGAAAATAGACAAATCATTGTGCATTGTGAAATGTCTGGTGTGAGCATCAAATCTTTGATTCCGGGTATGTTTGTGCATGGATTCATTCACTTAGGGCAACAGCAAATGGCGTCAGTTCCTGAAAGTGCGGTGACAATCATAGATGGCAAAAGTTTTATTTTGGAAAAGGTAGAAGGACAAAGTGGGCATCAATTCAAGAGTAGAAATGTAGTCGTGGGAGAATTAAAGGATAATTATTATCCGCTCATTGATAAAGGTGAATTATCTGAAAATGCTACTATTTTGACGAAGGGGGCTTATTATTTACTTCAATAAGGATGGAGACCGGATAACCGGATACGGGAGACCGGAGTTCAATGTGAGTTCAATGTGAGTTCAATGTGAGTTCAATGTGAGTTCAATGTGAGTTCAATGTGAGTTCAATGTCCTGCGGACCAATGCACCTACACAGTGTAGGTATCCAATGGGCAATGGGCAAATGGAGTCAATCCCTTGTAGTAGCAAGATTTAAATTAAGCAAGTTTTGAATTTGTTAATTCTCTCAACTCTTGGCTGTGGCAATTACACCAATTCTCAAGCTAACTGATTGCTGAAAACTGATCGCTGAAAGCTGACCGCTCACCAACATCTTACATCTCTCTTCTTTCCTCTTTCGTCTTCCTACGGTTGCGACTTCCAAATTTGCTCATGTGCTTCCAAATATTCAGGCAGAGCAGCAGAACCATACCAAGGATATAAATCAGCAGCTAGAAGATCTGCCTGTATTGCTGGATCTGTAGCAATGAGTGCTTTTGCATCTTCTATTTTTGAAACATTGAAGATGAATAATCCTCTGAAAGCGGAATCGTTTTTACCAAAAGGGCCAGCTACCACCAATTTTTTTTCTGCTGCCAATTTTTGAATATTGACCATGTGACCTGCAAAGCAGCTATCTATGAATTGTTTGTCGGTTGATTTGTTATTTCCTGTTTTTAGAATGGCAAAAACGTACATTTTCATGCCATAATCATCCCCACCTAGTTTTTGGGCAAGTGCTTCTTGATAATTTGGATTTTTAGTTTGGCCAAAAGCAGTAATGGTCATCATCAAGAGCAGTATCAAAAACAGTGGAAATTTCATGTGAAAAGTATTTATGATTATAGAAACCAAATTTATAAAACTTTTTCCAATTTGATGTCAGCTCTTTCATAAAGCCCTGATTCTAAAGGTATTTCAGTGAAGCCGTACTTTTTGTAAAGATGCAATGCTGAGGTCAGCCGAGTGTTGCTATAAAGTATCAATTTGGGAATGCCTTTTTCTTTGACAAAATCAAGACAATATTCCAATAAAATTGTGCCAATGCCTTTGCCTTTCACTCGATCAGTGACGGCCATTTTACCCAACTCAAAAACACCATCAGATTTTTTCAACAAAGAAGCAGTACCAACGATTTCATCATCATACTTGGCGTAAAAAATATATCCACCTTTGTCTATGATGGCCTCTTGTGGATTCGAGAGACTATATTCGTCTCCTGGTTCGATGCGGAAATACTTTTCAAGCCATTCGTAATTCAATGTTTTGATGTGTGTTTTCAAATCATCAGAAAAAAGAATAATTTCAATCATGTCTCTCATTTGTTTTGTTCAGATGATTTCTTTCACCTATTCAGAAAACAAAGAAAACAAATTTTTTATGATCTTATCATTTGATTTGATGGTAGGACTTGGCTGCTATGAAATCAACAATGCCTTGTCTTTTAGCATCTTCAATTGCAACTCCTTCCGCAGCACCCAGATAGTTTCTGAAAATATGGCTCACATACAAGGGAGATTTCAACCCAGAATAATTGTTGCCATTGACGCTCACCTGAAAAGGACTTCCTGTATGACAAGTAAAACAATTCAACAAATTACCCACGCCGATGGAATGGATGGTGTTTGGTCCATTTTTTGCACCCGTTTGCACAAAAGTTTCCATCGTCAGATTGTAGACATTGAGAGATCCACGAGCCACTGCCCCAGAATCTGCAACTCCAATATTATTGGCTTGATCGACAATCAATTGTGCTTGTTGCACATCTGTCAATCCATCCGTATTCACCCAAATTGACCCATTATAAAAATAATTTTTCCACACGTCATCATTTGCCAAATTTGCTGCTACACATTTATTCAAATCATCCACGTTCTGATAGTTTAAGGGTTCGCTTTGACTTGTACCAGCGAGAAAAGCTCCATTGACCGTTTGAGGGACGCCATATTTATACAAAGCATAAACCTTACTTGGAATCACCGCCAAATGATTGACTGCTGTAATTCCACCCAAGGTTGTGGTACTTCCTTTTGCAAATAATAGTAGGTCATCGGCTGAAGTGATGGGGCTGTCTAAACTATCAGTTGTAGTTGACCAATCGTAAGAGGGAGCCATTTGTTGGTGCTCGAATGTTGCCCATATATACTCAGGATGGTTAATGACTCTGCCCACAACGTGCATTCCCAGCATGGCCACGGTGTCAATGGTGATCACATTCCCGGCACTGATGGCTGCAACGGTTGTATAATAATTGGCTACTTGATTGGCCGGCAAAGCAGCAGTATTTACCCAGGAAACTTTCAATTCCAGGGCGTTTATAGGAAAAGTTTCTAAATTATTGAGTAAAGCGGTATCTTTTAAAATGGAAGCCTTGAAACCTGCTGAAGCATCTATTAAAGTGTTGTTGGCGAAAATGGAATAATAAACTGTTGCTGACTGCTGGCCACTGCCATATGCGGCATTTGTGTGTAAAAAGGCCCCGCTGCCCGCTTGTGCAGTATCTGAAAGGACCAAGGAAGTTCCTTTATAAGGCGCAACCGGTTCTAACGTTGCATCAATTTGAATCATAGAATCTTGGAAAAATGGTCTACCGCTGGCTGTTGGTCTGGTCAACCACAAGAATTTTTGCCAAGACCATTGATGAAAAATGCAATTGGTTGTGCTGCTTGTGTCAAAAGGACTTCCTATTCCCTCCATAGGCGCTGGCGTTGTCGCATGTGGAAACCAGTCGGCCTCACAATTGCAGGAAATCTGGGCATCTGTTGCATAAACCATGGCATCTTGGGCCTTTTCTGATTTCTGATTACAGGCAAATACTAAAAACATTGAGCAAATAACAAAAGCGGAAGCGGTCAACTTATTCATCGTAGTTAATTTTAAGGTTAAATCATTCAGCTTCTGGCGCAGGCTGTGCCTAAACCAAAAAGCTGTTTTTATTTTACCATACAAAAATACGCTTTGTTTTCATTTCAAAAACAAGTATAACTACTTGATTTTTAATCGAAATACGGATGCTTGGCAGACTAGAGTTTGCTAATGAGAAATCATATAATTTGGAAATATGGAAAGCAGCTGGAGAAAGGAAAACTTGAATGGGCGATGCCAAGTTTAAAGCTAGATACGGAAGACAAGGATAGCAGACGCCATCGCAGTAAAATGACTAGGATGAAATATATTCCGTTTGACATTGAATCTAAAAATGAACTCCTAAAAATGCCTTTTACAACAGCCAGAGGCTCGATCCATTTAGTAACCATGGATTTCAATCCATGGGCATTAAGTAAAAAGAAAATAGAGTTCCAGCGGAACGGTACATATAGGCTTGTAGAGAAAGGCTAGAAATCCTTCCTGTTTATCTCGAATGCAAAATAAAGCATCACCTCTCATTGAAATGATGCTTTATTTTCCGATCATTCTTAAAATTCGCGGTAAGCGCCTTCTAAATATTGATTGGCCTCAGCTTCTGCAAAACTTCCTTTTTCGCTGTCCCAATGTAAAGTTTGGTTTGGAAATCTACCCGCAATGACGCCAAGTAAAATGGTTTCTGTCAGTTTGGCGGCGTATGAAAACGGAGCTGTGCAGGTGTCTTTGCCCAAACAGGCGTCTATGAATTGATGATAATGTTTGTGGACTTCCAAATCGTAAGAAACGGTAGGTTTGCCTACATCAGAAACATCATACTTTGACAAGTCGATTGCTTGATATTTACCGTCTACGATCAATTTGGGTAATTGCAAAAAGTGAGGCAGGAGTAAGTTTCCTTTTTCGCCATAAAAAATCGCACCTTGATCTGGCAATTTATCTTTGTTTGGTAAAACCAATTCGGGATGAGGGTTTGGTGCCCCAGGTCCATCATACCAAATCCAGGTCAAAGTATCAGTGGTGAATGGAGTCCCTGGAAATTCGTAGGTTACAAAATTGTTTTCCGGGAAACCAAAACCATTGGAAGGCCTGCATTTGTTGGTAATGGTGCGAGGAACACCCAAAGCCAAAGCATTGTATGGAGTATCGAAAATGTGTACACCCATATCGCCAAAGGTGCCACAGCCATAATCCATAATTTTACGCCAATTCTCAGGGTGATACATGCCTTTCTTAAACGGTCTTTGTTTAGCTGTTCCCAACCAAAGATTCCAATCTAAATTTGCTGGCACTTCATCAGAGCCAGTCGGGATAGGGCCATCATAACCCCAATTTTTGGGCGACCAAGCCCGAACGGTATTGACCTTTCCTATGATTCCTGATTGAATAAGTTTGGTGGCTAATTTATAATCATAAAACGAATGCACTTGAATGCCCATCTGAGTGATCAGATTTTTTTCTTTGGCAAGTTTATTCATTGCCCTTGCCTCAGAAACATGATGCGTCAAAGGTTTCTGGCAATAAACTGGTTTGTCCATATTCATGGCCATCATAGAGGCAGGTGCGTGCGTATGATCCGGTGTTGAGACGATCACTGCATCGATGTTTTTACCGATTTGATCAAACATCACCCGGTAGTCAGCAAAAGTTTTTGCCTTGGGGTGGAGCATTTTTGCCTGAGCCAATCTATCCGCATCCACATCGCAAAGTGCATAAACTTCCACATTTGGGTGTGAAGAGATAGACTTCAGATCTTCAGCGCCCATACCGCCTACTCCGATGTGTGCCGTTCTCACTTTTTTTCCTCCCAATTTACCTGTTGCGCAGGATGTAAACATGGCCATGGATGATAGCGCTGCTGCATTTTTTACAAATGTCCTTCGTTTCATTTTACAATTTCTTTATCTTGATGTTTCTGAACCATAACGGGCTATCGTGATCTTGTAAACCAATGTAACCAGTTTTAAACTTTCCATAATCCGGGGCTGCTTGCCATTTTCCATGGTCTTTCTTTTGGTACCAATCCTCAGACCAAGGTACAAAAGACAATACTTTTTTGCCATTGAGCCAATGTTCTACGTTGGTAGGCGTAAATACAATGGTAGAGTTATTCCATTCACCAGCTGGATTGAGCATCTTTTGCGTAGAATCAGCTGGTGTCATGGCGTAATCACAAGCTGTTTGCTGCAAAGGCTGTAGTTTTTCTGGATGTTCGGTGTAACCCAAACTTTTATTGTATTCTGTGATGTCATGAATGCTGGTGTAACCTTCATCATCAATCAATTGATATTCTGGTGAACAGTCCTGAGGTGCTGCATAGCCTTCTTTGACATGATAAAAGATGCCACTATTTCCTCCAGGTGGAATCTTCCATTCCAAATACAATTCAAAATTTTCAAATTCTTCTGCACCGTAGATGATGTCTTTCCCACCTTCATATTCTTGATCGGTGGTTTTCATACCAGCATCAAAGGTGAGCGTACTGTCCTTGATGACCCATTGAGGTGGTAAAGTTTTACTATTATAACCGCGCCAACCTTCCAGACTACTGCCATCAAAAAGTACGATCCACTGAGCAGTATCTATGGTAGATGCGGCCTCGACAACCTCCGTTTTTGGACTTTCTTTGCATGCCATCATAGACACTGCTATAAGTAGAATAAATAGCTTTTTTATCATCTTAATCTAAAGTTTTGATCATTATATTTTTCCATCGAACTTTGATGCCACCACCATCGTGAATTTGCAAAGCTATTCCGCCCTTACCTGCACCTATTTTCTCATCTTGAATGTTTACCATTTCGACTCCATTGAGCCAAGTGGTAATTTTATCATCAACGGCAAGAATTTTCAACGTATTCCATTCTCCCATTTTTAAAACGCTTTCTTTAGCGGGCTCAGGTTTTATGAGCCAACCTCTGCCATAAGACTCATAAATGCCACCAGTAAAGCGATCGGGAGGAGCAACTTCCACTTGCCAGCCACTGACTTTTGTTCCATCAACGGTTGACCTAAAAAAAACTCCGCTATTCCCATTGGCTTCTTGTTTAAAATCTAGAGAGAGCTCAAAATTGTCATAAAACTTTTCAGTTTTCAAATAACCATATTGAGCATCGGGACCACTTTCACAGATGATTTCACCATCCTTCACGTACCATTTTTCAGTACCGTGGTTGACCCAGCCATCCAAGTTTTTACCATTAAAAAGGGAATGGCTTTTTTCAGTACTTTTTTGTGCTATTAATAAATGTGTGGAAAGTAGACAGAGGCAAATAAGCAATTTGAATTTTTGATGCATATAAATTTGGTTAAAGTAAAAATTAAATTGTAAAAATTCAGCTATGTATTTTCAACTTGAATTTGTCGATTTTCAATGAAAATAAAACACTTGAACGGTTACTTATCTTGTTGCAAAACGATTTTTATCATTCGCCTCACAGAACATCAGATTAATGAGTCAGCATTTCTTTAGCACAATCTGTTTCTGTTTGGTTTACTTGGAGCTAATTTACAAAAACCAATTTCATTACCAAATAAATTATGCATTCGACAGTTATTTCAATAGCCGAACCCTATTTACAATTAATCCCAATAGGTGGATTGATCATCTTATGAGAAGGCTTAGTTTTTGTACTCCAGAATTTCAATTTTTCTAAAATCGATTGGATGGCTATTGCTTTGAAGAGAAATAAAACCACTGTTAAGTGCAATCGCACCATCTTTGATCAAGGCTTTGGCCAATTGATTACTTGCGTCGTAACGTGGATTTTCGTAGTGAATGATTTCCTCTCCATTGATGAATTGTTTGATGGTATTTCCCTTCACGTCTATCTCCAGTGTTGCCCATTCATCTCCATGGATGGTGCGTTTGACCATGGGTGGATTGCAACTTTTGGAAGGAACACCATTGATATCTACCAGCGTTCCATTCAAACAAATTTCTCCAACGGGCCTTTCGTCTTTCCCATTTCCACCATGTAGATTGTATTCCAAACAAACCGGAAATGGTTGGTTGAGGCCAAGAGAAGAAGGACTTTGGCAGTGAAACTGGACACCACTATCCCGAAGGCCCCATGATGGCGCTCCTTTTGTCAGCTCTCCCACAAAACGATATTCTACTTTCAGTCTATAATTGGTATAGGGTTTTGTAGTATAAAGTGCCCCAAATTGATTGTCAAAACTATTGTATTGGTCGTATCGGATTTTCAATATGCCTTCTTCAACTCTGAATGTATTGAGGTGATTGACCCCTAGCAATTGACCCGCCACTTTCATTTGCCAACCGTTGAGGTTTTTGCCATTAAAAAGTGACTGCCATTGATCCGCTTCCATTTTTTTGGAAGAACTACAAGACCCAATGATTATAAGAATGAGGCAATTTAATATTACTCTGTTCATAAAAATGGCTTTGAATGATTTGAAGGTAAACATAGCGTAATTTTTCAAAAAAGAACAGATTCGTAAACATTTAGCTTTGCCTGCCATTCAAAAAATCTTGGACATTCATTTGGCGTTTTCCCTCTGGTTTTAGTTCCAATATTTCCAACCAATAATCAGCGCATGCAATTTTGAAATGTCTTTTGGTGATGTCGATTTCTCCAGGCATTACGTCCATGGCCGCTTCATATACCACTTTTGACTTAAGGATTTTAACTTCTGAACCTTCAAAATCCGTCCATGCGGAAGGGTAGGGGCTCAAACCTCTGATGAAATTGTTTACTTCAGATGCTAGATTATTGAAATCAATTTTGGTGTTGTCGTGAAACAACTTCGGTGCAGGGCAACTTTTGGCATCACTTTGTGGTGTGAAAGTCAAGGTATTATTTTGCAATGCTTTGGCAGTTTGTACGATTAAGTTCGCACCCAAAACCATCATTTTATCATGCACAGTGCCAGCATTATCTTCTTCAGAAATCGGCATCGTGGCTTGCAAAGCGATGTCTCCAGTGTCAATGGCATGTTTGAGTTTGAATGTGGTGACACCAGTTTCTTTTTCACCGTTGATGATGGCCCAGTTTATTGGAGCAGCTCCTCGATATTTTGGTAATAAAGATCCATGTAAGTTAAAAGTTCCCAATTTTGGCATGTCCCAAACAACTACAGGCAGCATTCTGAACGCAACCACAAATTGGACATCTGCATGGTAAGATTCCAATTGATTTAGGAACTCAGGGGATTTTAAATTATCGGGTTGTAAAACTGGTATATCTTGGCTAGAGGCATATTTTTTTACAGGCGATTCAAGCAACGTTTTACCGCCTCTGCCACCAAGTTTATCAGTTGAGGTAACCACAGCGACCACTTCAAAATCATGTTCAACCAATGCTTGGAGCGAAGCAACGGCAAATTCTGGAGTACCAAAAAAGACAATTCTCATAAATTATAGATATTTGTGATGCAAAACTATAAAATACTGCTTCAAAGCGGGTAATCATCGAGCAGAAGTGACAAATATCCATTAGATTTGTGGCGAAATTATCTACTTTATGAGCACCCAAGCGTTAATTTTTCTTGTTTATCTTGCTTTTGCATTGGTATTCTTATTGGGTGAGTTGGGTTTTCATAAGTTTGGCATGAGGCCAGAATCAACCAGGAAACTTGTCCACCTAGGAATTGGATTGATCACTTTGTCATTTCCTTTTTTATTTGATGATCATTTGCCAGTTTTGGCTATTTGTGCTCCCTTTTTATTGATGGATGTGCTGGCCAAAGAATTCAATTTTCTCAAATCCTTACATAGTATTGTGCGGAAGAGTTACGGTACTTTAGCCTATCCGGTCATTGTTTACCCTTTATTTTGGGGATATGATTTTGTCGGAACACTTTGTTGTGATACGCCCCAATATGCGCTGTATTTTGTGCCCATTTTGATCATGGCTTTTTCAGATCCCATGGCCGCCGTTGTCGGTAAAAGATATCCCTTATATAAATTACAACTTTTTGAAACAGAAAAGTCTTTGGGTGGCTTTTTGGCTTTTTATCTGAGTGCTTTGGTGATTTGTATCGTATGTTTTGCACTGTTTATTGAAACCATGACTTTTGGTCAAATGTTTTTTGTCGGAAGTATGATAGGCATTTTCACAGGTTTGGCTGAGGTTTTTACCAGGCGAGGTTGGGACAATTTTGCGATTCCTGCGGTTGCTTTTGTGATGGTTTATTTTATGCTTTACTAAAAATCGATATTCATGATGTCAGTTGATGCAATCAGCCAATTGATCCGCAGTAGGAGATCTATTTATACGGAGATGTATGCTCAGCAGGCTATTCCAAAGGAAATTATTGAAACAATCCTTGAAAATGCCATTTGGGCGCCAACCCATAAAAAAACCGAACCATGGAGGTTTTTGGTTTATCATAGCGAAGAGGCCCGTAAGTCTTTATCTGATCTTTTACTCAAGAACTATCTGGCAGCAAGTGTCGGGGAAGATTATTCTCCAGTCAAAGAAAATAAAGTAAAGTCTAGACCATTACAAGCAGGCGTTGCCATTGTTTTGATTTTACAAAGGCATAAGGATAGCGGCTTACCAGAGTGGGAAGAGGTTGCGGCTCTTGCCTGTGGTGTGCAGAATATGTACCTCACGGCAACAGCAGCTGGTTTAGGTTGTTATTGGTCTACGCCAAATTTGATCACAGACGAAAGAGATTTTTTTGACTTGGAAGATCATGAAACTTGTTTGGGCGTTTTTTATGCTGGATACCTGAAAGCTGATTTGGAATTTGGAAGTAATAGAAAACCACTTTCAGAAAAAGCACTATGGTTTTAAACTTTGATTCTTTCACTTGTTTTTGAAAAACGTTGATAAAATCAGAATTTTACTGAAAAAGATAAACTTTCTTAATTTTTAAATCGATTTCGTTAAGAAAAATCTAAATGAGTATACCAGCTGTAACATTTGTTGCAACAAAGGTATCTTTGTAGTATAAATCATAAGAAATAACAGAAATGAAAAAAATTTTATCATTAATCTTGCTTAATTCAATTTTATTTTTGAATATTTGTCAAGCCAATACGAAGCCACCAGTTAAAAAAACGGTAGATTTAACAAAATCAACTATTGACTGGAAAGCTTCAAAAGTAACTGGCACACACACTGGAACAGTAAAAATCAAAAGTGGTTTTGTAGATTTTGATGGTAGTAAGTTAACTGGAGGTACTTTTATTATTGATATGCCTTCATTAACAGTAACCGATTTAAGTGGTGGAGGAAAAGACAAGTTGGAAGGACATTTAAAATCTGATGATTTCTTCGGAGTTGCAAACTTTTCTGAATCAAAATTGGTTATAAAAAGTGTAACTGGGATGGCCATGGATGGTGAATATGTTGTAAATGCAGATTTGACCATAAAAGGTATCACGAAACCGGTTTCATTTAAAACAAAAGCTACAGCAAATTCAGCTACTGCAACAGTAAAAATCGATCGTACAAAATACGACATCAAGTATGGTTCAGGTTCATTTTTTGAGAACTTGGGCGATAAAGCGATCGACAACGAATTCGAACTAACTATTAGTTTAGTATATTAAATTTTTCATAGGGTTTTCATTAAGAGGATGTAACAAAAGTGTTACATCCTTTTTTTTGCCCCCAGGTGAGTAGGCTTTAGCCTGTTCAATTGCTGAACTGCGAAATCGCTGAACTGCGAAACTGCTGAACTGCGAAATTGCTGAATTGCGAAACTGCTGAACTGCGAAATTGCTGAACTGCGAAATTGTGAAGGGGGTGCATGTTAATCAAGACGGTATCAACAAATAAACACATAAGTTCAATTAAAAGTTAATAAGTATGCATTGGGGGGGGTGTTTTTGGTGTTTCTTCTTGGTTTTGCCTTCTTTGTGGCCACGGTTGCAGTCATGGGGTGGGTGGGTGGCGTGGAAATGTGGGGCGGCATGTTGGGTTTGCGTTGAAAGCTTCCCACCCGCCAAAACACATCCCTTCCCCTCCCCCCCCCCCCCCCCCCCCACTATTAAAAAACCCCGCCCCCCCCGGGGCCCAAAAAAGAAAAAAGAATAGCGATCATTGTCAATACATCCAGAGCGCATTATTTTCTTCCACTTCTTTCAATCTGTGTTGAGCCATCCTACGGATTAAGTCAATGGGGAGTTCTTGGTCATATGGAAATTGTACCGTATCCTTACCCATTTTATAATCTTTTAATTCCTCTCTAAATGGATCCAATGAAGGTCCTGTTGGCATAAAATTGAGATGGGATTTATATGCTGAAAAAGAATAAAGAATTTTTTTTCCTTCTAAAACAGGTTGTCCCCATTTGATGGCCTCTTTTGCATTTGGCGCAATTTCTTTTAAGATTTTTCTTATTTGTATCAATTTTGCTTGCGCATGGAGGGGTGCATTGAGTATGTACTCGTCGATTGTTTTTGCTTTTATTTTTTCCATTGTTCTGAATTTGTATGTTGTACAGAGCAAGGCCTTGCGTCTGTACAGTTTAATAGAATTTGTAATGTTTGTAAAGTTAAGCAAATAGAAGGGGCGGAATGCTTTCCGCCCGTACATCGCAATATTTAAAATATAGAGAGTTCGATTAATTTACAAAAAGGCTCGAAGCTCATGGCTCGAAGCTCGCGGCAAAATAACGGCACCTTCTCTGAAAACTGAATTCAATCTTTCGGCTCTCGTCTTTCATCTCTCGTCTTCCTTATTAAAAATTACAATCCTGGCCTTCCATTTTGCCATCGATATTTCAAAATATTTACCCTCAATCAAATCACCATCAATTTGCCCTTTGACTGGAGTAGTCGTGGAAATTGAAATCTTGTCAGTAGGAAAATAATGTAGATTTTTTTGGCCAAGATGTTTGCCACGCTCAACTTTGGTAAGCACGCCCAATCGAGCCATAATGCCCGGTACTGAACAGTGTAACACATTCACCAAGCCGTCATCAATTTTGGCATGAGGTGAAATCATAAAGCCACCGCCTGTTCGAGGGGAATTTGCAACGTTGAGTAAGGTAGCTTTTATTTCAGAGGAGTGTTTACCATGCCTAAGTTGATAGGTGATCTCCTTGAATGTAAAGATGTTTTTGATGACAGCGAGCATGTACCCTAGATGCCCACCAATCAACCTGATGGCCTGCATATTTTGCAAAACTGCCCCATCAAAACCCAAGCCAAGGCTATTGTTGAAATATTTGGTTTTTTGTTGATCGATTACACACTGGGCAATGTCTACTTCTTTAAAGGTCAATGGTTTTTTATCCTCAAGTAGTAACAAAATATCGTCTATTTGCTGAGTTATGGTGCGATTGCCATAAAGTGTCCAATAAAAGTCATTGCCTGTTCCTCCGGGTAATAAAATGACTGGTAAACATCGATCTTGATATTTATTGAAGTAATAATTGATCGTGCCATCACCACCTGCTACTATGGCGCATTGATAGGTCGATAAATCAGCGGGCCAATCATTTTCAAAAATAGAAAATTGGATGCCAGCTTCCGTAAGTACTTGGCTCAATTGATTGGCGACTTTTACCCCTTTGCCGCTTCCAGAAAATGTAGCATATAAAATGACCGCATGCATAGGGCATAAAGATAAACTTTGATTTATTTTTTGACTTTATTTTAAGTTTTTAGGAGAGAAATTGTAATGATCTATATTTCAAAAAATGTTGATTGTAAAGACATTAAAGGATTCTACTTAAAACTTTAACATATTGTCTATTGCATTTTTTAACAAAATTATATAGCTTTGATTATGATCTTACTGCCCCCACCTTTTATAAATCCAAATTTTATGTTCATAAAAAAAGCGATCATCGTTGCTTGTTTATTTATTCACTTGATAGGGCAAAGTCAAAGCAAGACAACTCAAATATATTTTAGCGGGGCAAATTCATATTGGATCGATTTAGACAAAATTTGTACCCCTGAAGCTGCAAATTGTTATGGTTCTCTAAGTCAGTATGCGAACCTTTCTGCTATTCATCCTAATAATTTTATTGTTTTCATAGAGAATATTTATAAAAATGATTCGATAGGCAATTTATTTGAATGCACTAAAAAAGCTGTTTCCCCCCAACATAATTTTACTAAGTTTGGAACCAAGTATCAGCTCAATGTTTTTAATCTTACTTTTGATTATTTAGGTGGGTATTACATTGGTGGCGTTGACCCGACTAAACCTTCCCAATTTGTGCTAGCAAGGATTTCCTCATTATTTGATTCGAATGCAACGGATGAAATTTTATTTACAGATGAAAATGATCGGCCAAGAGATGTATTGATAATAAAAACAAACTATACATTACTAGAGAATTTGAAAAAAACAAATTATACACCTATGATGTGGTCAGTAAAAAAGTAGACACCGTACTTCTTACTGAGCCTATACATCACATGACTGCAGATTACATTTCATGTGATTCTATTGTTGTCTATGCTTTTGGAGCTGCAGAAATTCCTAACGAGAATTACAGGTATTGGAACACCTATAGGGGAGATGAATTTGAATTATTTGATAGCTTTTTGTATATAAATATGATTATGTAAACAATGTTTTATCCGATAAATGCCTTGTAGATTTAAGACCTATAAAAAAATATTTATTTACACCATATTTCACTGCAACAACTACCACAGAGTTTTTAGCATCTGATCCAGAGTGTGATTTATTGATAGATTTAGATAAGAACAACTCTTCAGGTGTGTTACCCTATGATTATCAACAAAATAAGGTTATTTGCAATGATCTTGAAGCTCCTATTACGGATGATGATGTGTTTATTTCAACATCAAATCCCATAGACAGTATTGTACTGACAATTACTGGATCTGCAAATCTAGAATTTGAATCACTAATTATGGAAAATGTAGGCGATTTCTCATTTCAAAAAATAAATGATTCGACATATATTTTGAAGGGAATATTGAATAGAGCTGACGAACTTTATATGAATGCTTTAAAAAATATTCGATATGTATATTCAGGTCTGGAGTCGACAGAATTAATCAAAAGAACCATAAATGTCCAAGCTTTTAATGCAGCAAAAAAGAGTGAGATAGTCAAGGCATTTGTCATTTTACAAAAATCAAAAAAAGGAATTGATACCACTTTGAGCATTTGTAGACCTTATGTAAACGATGACATGATAAATATTTTGCAATCAAATGTTGGTGGGGTTTGGAGTCCAAGCTTTATGAGTGGAGGAAATAAATTTGATTCCGAAGTGGATAGAAATGATTTGTATGTTTATGTAACAACTGATTCCATTTGTGGCAATGATACTTCCATTTTGAGAATTGTAAGAGGTGGGAATCGAAACCTTGGTTTAAATGATGAAGAAAAGATTTGTAAAAGTGATTCTTTAGACGTGACTTTGAATGCTAATCCAACTGATGTCATTCTTTGGGAAGATGGTTCAAATGCTCAAAAAAGAACATGGAAGCCACCGGGGAAATACCGGGTAAGTTTAAAAACAGCGGAAGGTTGCGTTTTTCAAGACTCAGTCAATGTTTTGCCCTTATATAATTTCATTACTACAACCCAAGTGTTATGCCCTGGTGATTCATTTTATTTTAAAGGACAAAATTATGGTCTAGGAGCTTACCTGCTGGATACTATTGTAAGCAGTCCTATTTGTGATACGATTAATAGAATAAATATTGCTGAAATATTACAATTTAGTATCTTTTCATCAAAAGCAATATGTAATGGGGAAAAATATTTACATACGGATGGCATAATGTATGGAGCTGGTGAGCAATATGTTGATTTTATCAAGAGCACCGACGGAAGGTGTGATACGATCAATTATGTTACACTTGAAGAAATCCCAAAACCAAATCCAACAATTAGTGGAGATACTTTAATTTGTTTTGGCAGCAAGACAGATCTTACAGCGTCCAATCACAATAAATATGAATGGAATACAGGGGAAATGACTAAAACCATCGAAGTTGGTGGAGGTTCGTTTGATGTTACAGTTATTGATACATTGGATTGCAGTGCGAATGCAACAATATTGGTTGTTGAAAAACCAGAATGGATAATTGATTTAATAGAAAATATAGAGATAGAAGATGGATCGGCATATGAAATAATACTGACAGGAGATGTTGGTCGAATAGAAGTGCTGAGTATCAATCCTGAAGGAACAGTAAATTATACAAGAGATGGAGATTATTTAAACCTTAGCACGGAAAAGGAAGGACTATATCAGTTGATTTTTAAAGATAATATAGGTTGTCTTTTGACTAAAGATTTATTCATTAGGGTAAAAAAAGATAAAGGAAATATAGCACCCAATATATTTCAAATCAATGCCAGTTTGCCTGAAAACAGAATATGGAAAATTACTTTGGATCAGGATGAAGTGTTTAAATCGATGTCCATATTTGATAGATGGGGCAATGTGGTTTTTAGTTCTCAAGATGGACCTGAATGGGCTGGCAATGCAAAGAGTGGAGAAAAAGTAATTTCAGGAGTTTATGTTTATTTAGTTGAAGTTGAAGACAAAAAGGGAAATCAAAGCATTATGAGTGGTGAAGTTTTAGTGATAGAATAACATAGTAACATAGATATAAAACCATTAAGGTCTATTTTATAACATATTGTTGTAAACTTGGAACATTGATTTATTTTTTTTGACTTTAAAATGTTTGATGCTACATGAAATTTGCAATGGTTTATTTCAAAACCAGACTTATTGTATTTTTAACAATTAGTTTAGACTAACTTTATAATAAGTTGCTTATTTTGCATCAAAATAAACCATTCTTTAAAGCCAAAAGACATAGTTATGGATTGGACATTTGAAAACATCATTAAAAGTGAAGCGCAGCTCCGTGAAATAATGGGATTTCCCTCTGAAATTGTCACCAGGAAAACCATCAATCACATTGATAAACATTGCCGAAGTTTTATCGAAAGCAGCCCATTTATCACCATTGCGACCAGTGATTTGCAAAACAATTTGGATGTTTCACCTAAAGGTGATCCCCCAGGTTTTGTGAAAATATTGGATGAAAAAACATTGGCAATTCCTGACAGACCAGGCAATAAAAAGGCGGATACGCTTACGAACATCATCCAAAATCCACATATTGGATTGATTTTTTTAATTCCGGGCATCAAAGAAACTTTGAGAGTAAATGGGGAAGCAAAAATTGTTACTGATCCTAAGGTTCTTGAACTGCTCGCGTGTAATGGGAAATTGCCATCCATCGCCATCATTGTTCACGTGAAGGAGGCTTTCATGCACTGTGCCAAATGTATGATCAGGTCTGGTTTATGGCAAAAAAATGAATCAGATCAGGAAATCGCATTACCAACACTGGGAAAGGCTTTGGTAGATCATGGTAATTTGGACATTTCTTACCAAACATTAGATGAAATGATCAAAATGGATGAAAAAACAAATTTATATTGAATGGAATTCAATTAGTATTTTTGAGTTAGTTCTGAAATAAACGCTTCTAAATCACCTCTTTTCAAACATGATCATTTCTCTTTCCCCATCCAAGAACTGTAAATCCAATATGTAAGAACCGACCATTAAATTGGAAATATCCAATGATGTTGATGGACGCTCAATTGTCTGACATAACTTCCCTAGGATGTCATATACCATCAGTTTTGCGATCTGATTTGGAGTGGTGATTTGTAACTGATTATGGCTTGGATTGGGAAAAACAATCGTCGCATTTTTAGAATCGAAAAGGCTTTTTTGCACAGCTTGAATTTCAGAGAATTTTTCTTCTCCAGCTTCATTTCTAATTTTCAACCGATAATACATCACCAATTGATCTGACCATACATTTCGATCCAAATAACTTGCCCTGGAGACATATGCATCGTCGATAACATCATATGGTAAATTAAACCATAGACCATCGAGCGAAGCCGATTTTTGAATCGTCAAATCAGCTAACGGTTCTGTGCTGTGGAGCTCCCATGTCAATAATACATCTTGAGTTCCTTCGTTTTTTGCCTTAAAGTCACTTACCGTAATGGGCAATACAACATTCGAAATTGGTGCAAAATTGGATAACATTAAAATGTAGGCCGCTTGATAGTAAATAGCGGGCTCGGTAATTTCCCAGGAATTTGCTGGTGAAGTGGTATTGAAATCTAAATAAGCTTTTTGCATGGGTTGACCAAAAGGCGGATTCAATGGTGCGTATGTGTAGTCTTTGTTTGGGCCACCAGTGACAAAACCAGGAGCAGGCCCATTGGACGAAGTAAGTGCATGGTCGTAAATGGTACCATCATTGAACCAAGAGTGGTACATTTCATTGGCACATTCCTCTGCACCAAATTGGTACATATTGGAAAGGTAGACCAAATTCATTGGGTTGACCCCATGGAAATAATGTAATTGTTCCTCTGTTTTTCGAGCTAAACCCAAGTTATTTGATACATCGAGGTTGTATCTTTTGACCAAAGATGCGAGGATTCCAAAATTGGCTTTTTGCATATTACTGCCCCAATGATAAGCCCAGTCTGGCATATTGGCTCTGTACAAATCGTTGTTGTTCCAACGGTAAAAGCCATCCCAATCACCTTGAATGTGTGGTAAAATTGAATTTAAGATTTCTGTTTTGGTAGCAGCGTGGGCAAATGTTTCTGTGGTGTATTGCATCAAGACATTGTTGAGCGGCATGTTGTTGGAACCCATCCAGTTATTGGCAACCGGCCCTGCATCGGTAAGATGGTTTTTGAAATAGGTGTGGTAAGTTTCGTTGCCAGTGATTTTATACAAATAAAACGCCATGACCAAAGCTTCTTCTTTTTGTTCTGCTACTGATCGGTCGGCATCACCAGACTTGATGGTCCCATCATCACAATTGGTCTGTAAGGTATTGTTGTTGATAGAAGGCAGTACGAAATCCCAAGATTTGATGGCCAGGTCTTTGAGCACTGTTGCTTCTGTTGACAATTGTGGAACTGTGCTCAGCACATTTGCCGCATGAGCAAATACACCACCCAATGCAATGGCAGCGGAAGTACAGGTATGGCCGTAATATCGCGGATCGTAATTATTGCTTGGCGGAGAAGCTGCATTGTGGCTGTAACTGATGCTCCCCATTTTGATAATGACACTGCCGTCGTTGTTTTGCATTTTTTTCATCCAATCCAGTTCCCATTTGACTTCATCCAACAGATCAGCAATGCCATTGCTACTTTCCGGGATATTCCAATTGTCTCCAAAAACGAGCGGATTTATTTCATAAGCTAGTAATAAATCGTGCATGGGTCGAGATGCAAACGTGATGTATTTGTTATAGTCTCCAGCATCAAACCATCCGCCGCTGAGATTTTTAATCAATGAAGTATTATTCACATCATTGTAATATCTGCATTGGAAGTCCTGATTCGCGTTGTGAAAATTATTGGTGGCATCGATCCATTTGGTATCTGCATATGGAGCAATTTTGGCCATGTTGCATCGATTGTAGTAAAACATCTTGGTTGCCGCTTTGATGACATCCTTGTATACATCGGCCTTTATTTCAAAAACATTTGACCTTCTGGCATTTTGCGCATCGTATATATAATAAGAGCCAGATGTCGTGATGGTGGAAAAATCAAACCACCAACCTTTGTCTCCACTTTGGCCATGCGTAGCATTACTATTCCAAGAAGTGCGATTGAAGGAGTTTATCAAATTGTTGTTGGTTGCATCGTGGACACTGAGACTTGTTGCAGGCGTATATGCCAATGCAGCATTAAATCCAGTTTGTGGATCGGAAATCACTGCAACTTTGTTTCCTGCAGGTAAGTAACCAAATTGGTCAATGTGTATGTGACTCGTGACTGGGGTCGAAAGAGTTTGCGCATCCAGGATAAAGAAGCTGTTAATGATGACAGCGATTGTCAGTAATTTTTTCATCCTTCTCCTTTTTATAAATTTCGTGATGTTGTAAAAATAGCGCTAAGCTTAAAGAAAGTGGATAGGGTTTGTACTGATTTTTATGAAAAGTGGCCTTTGGTTGAAATATTGGAACCTGCAGCTGTGGATTTTATACAAATGTACCTTAGCATGTTGAAACTTGTTGGACACAAATCCCTAAAAGTGCCTATGGAAAACTGTTAGCTTTCGTCTTTATTTTTCTTCCGAAGCATTTTTATGTTTAATATTATGTCTATATCTGTGGCGGAATGTGGTAAAAAATAATAGATTCCGCCACGGATAATAATATTATTATTGGCGGAATGTTGTAAAAAAATAAAGATTTCGCCACGGATATGTTGTACATTTGAGGGAAATGTATTAATATTACTTCCATAAATTGGTAAAAATGGTCATAGGTAGAGCTAAAGAAATACAAGAACTTAAACACTATTTAGGTACAGAAAGAGCTGATTTACTGCTGATTACAGGGAGGAGGCGGATAGGGAAGACATATTTGATACAAGAAACTTATGGCGAACAAATAGTTTTTCAATTTACTGGTACAAAAGATGAAAGTACTGCGAGTCAATTAGAAAAATTTTCCATTAAAATTTCGGAATATTCTAAATCAAAAATGAACTTTAATGCTCCGAAAAGTTGGTTTGAAGCTTTCAATATTTTAAAAACATTTTTGCAAAATTTGAGAAAGACCAAAAGTAAAAGAGTCGTTTTTTTTGATGAGCTTCCCTGGATCAACCAACCAAAATCTAGTTTTCTCAATGAATTTAGTTATTGGTGGAATGATTGGGCTGCAAAGCAAAATATTTTGGTTGTGATTTGTGGTTCTTCTACGGCATGGATGGTAAGAAAAATCATACAAGATAGGGGTGGGCTTCACAATAGGTTGACGGGGAGAATACATTTGGAGCCATTTTCTTTGTCTGAAACAAGGGACTTTCTTCATGCCACCAATAATAACTATTCAGACTATGATATTTTGCACATCTACATGTGTATGGGAGGCATTCCCCATTACCTCAATCAAATAAGAAAAGGCGAGTCACCGACCCAAGCCATACACCGCATTTGTTTTACAAAAACAGGATTACTGTACAATGAATTTAATGAAGTTTTTGCGTCATTATTTGACAATTACACTGATCATGCGTCAATCATCCGAGCTTTGGCTAGTAAATGGAAAGGCCTTACCAGAGCTGAAATTTTGAATCAAACCAAACTCACAGATGGGGGAGGATTTAACAGAACGCTGAAGGAACTAGAAGCCAGCAGTTTTATCATGAATTTACCACCGCTATTTAATAAGAAAAAAGGGACTATCTACAGACTCTCTGATGAATACAGCAGGTTTTACATTCATTTTATAGATGGGCAGCAATATTCTGTTAAAAATTGGATGGCATTCCAAACTTCATCAAAAATCTATACGGCTTGGCAAGGATATGCTTTTGAAAATATTTGTATAAAACACGCGGAGTCCATCAAAATCTGCCTGGGAATCCACGGTATTGAGTCTTCTGTAAATAGCTTTTATGCGCCATCAAATAAAAATAATCCAGGCTTACAAATAGATATGCTCATAGACCGAGCAGATAATGTAATCAATATATGTGAAATAAAGTTTTATAACAAAACCTTGAGAGTAGACGTGGATTTCTCGGAGAAGATCAGAATAAAATCTACCTTGTTTAAAGAGTTAACCAAGTCAAAGAAAAGTATATTCAATACATTGATTACT
Organism: Saprospiraceae bacterium; assembly: GCA_016715105.1. Classification (GTDB taxonomy): domain Bacteria; phylum Bacteroidota; class Bacteroidia; order Chitinophagales; family Saprospiraceae; genus JADKBO01. The sequence goes on from JADKBO010000034.1 coordinate 30,763, forward strand.
ACTTATGGTGTAGATACCTCAGCCTACAATTCTGGGGAAATTCAAAATTATATTGATATGAGTTGTCTTTTTAAACAAGAAGAATTGTCTCAATAATATTTTATTATTGGCGGAATGTGGTAAAAAAACAAGGATTCCGCCACAGTTCTCAGGACGAGAGACGAAAGATGAAAGACGAAAGTTCAATAGATGCAACAAACTATTCTAGTTGGAAATATAATTTTATTTTTTTCAAGTTAGCCTTGATCATGAACTTTGAAATAATAAAATCGCACAAGAAAAGGTACTTTTTTTCTAAATGAAAAGCAATAACGAAGAATTGGAAAGAGGCAATATTTGAAACCTGAAATAGCCCTTTCACTCTCTTTTCTGATACCTATGGAGGAAATATAAGTTATCTTTCTTTCATACGTATGGCTATAGGTGCATGCCTTTTTTCTTTCATCTTTTTCTTCCGAACTATTGTTAATAGCGAAGGATTGGAAGGTTAACTTTACATTGTATTTTGACAAGTGTTGATAGTGTGGCCTTGCATTCTCGACCAAGCTAGACAAACACTAGACCTACACGCTTTTCTAATTCGTATTAAAAAGTATCTTTGCCACAGAAAAAAGAAAAGGAGTGGCTATATTTATTTTTTTAATAGTATCGTATCTATTACTGAGTGTAAGTTTATACTTATTATTTCCAAAAGCTGGTGTAGAAGCAAAAAAAGGTTTGATTCCCGGAGTGAACTTCGTCGAATGGTGTAAAATCATTGGCAAAAATCCTAAGGAAGCACTTTGGCTATTATTTCCAATCGTCAATATTTTCACTTTTGCTGGAATGGCCGTCGATATGATGCGTTCTTTTGGCAAGGGTTCATTTGGTAGTGCAGCAGCTGCAGTTATTTATGCACCCGCTGCTTTTTACCAGTTGGCAAAAGGCGATGCTAAATATGAAGGACCGATCTTACACAAAGAAAATGTATTTAAGGAAGAGGTTGCAGAGGCTATCAAACTCAAAGATCAGTATAAACTCAATAAACTTAGTGAACAAAATCCTTTCAAAAAGCCAGTTTGGAGGGAATGGACCGAATCCATCATTTTTGCTGTGTTTGCAGCCGCTTTCATCAGGATGTTTTTGATAGAAGCATACGTCATTCCTACACCATCTATGGAAGGTTCACTCAATGTAGGTGATTACTTGTTTGTATCAAAGGCACATTATGGAATAAGGACACCCAAAACTGTGGCCATGATTCCTCTTTTGCACAACACCATTCCAGGATTGGGCACTGAATCCTACTTGGAGAAACCAAACTTACCTTTTTTCAGACTTCCTGCCCTAGAAAAAATTGAAAGTGGCAAACCGATAGTTTTCAACTGGCCAGTGGGTGATAGCATTTATTTGACCAAAACCAGATCCTATTTTGTAGGCCAAGAAAGATATAATCCCTCTTATTTGACCCAAGATCCAGAGCTCAAAAGTTTGGTCGATAATAAGAAAATCATCACCCGACCTGTGGACAAGGAAGATCACTACATCAAACGTTGCATTGGTGTTGGAGGCGATAAAATACAAATCATCAACAGACAAGTTTTTGTCAATGATGTTGTGATGAAAAATCCAGAACACATGCAGTTTTTGTATCGTGTTTTTGTGCCAAATAGCGTCAATGTCAACGTCAAAAAATTTGCGGAGTGGGGTATTGACCGTGGTGATATTGCAGGGACCGATTACTTCTTTTTGGACAGCACACAAGTCAATAAAATCAAATCCATGAACTCAGAAGTTCAGGTCGAAATTTACAATCATCCACCAGACCCTGGTAGGTTATTTCCATTTGATTCAGTACATTTTGGTCAATGGACGGTTGATAATTTTGGCCCCCTTACCGTTCCCAAAAAAGGAATGACGATCAAACTGAGTCCTGAAAATATCGCCTTATACCGACGTGCCATCAGTGTTTATGAGCACAATGTGTTGATCGAAAATGGTGATCAATATACCATCAATGGCCAATCTACCGATAGCTATACCTTCAAACAGGATTATTACTGGGCTATGGGTGACAACCGTCACAATTCTGAAGATAGCAGGATGTGGGGATTTGTACCGCATGAAAACATCGTTGGGAAACCACTCTTTATTTGGTTCTCTAAAGATGAAAATGGCATCAATTGGGATAGGATTTTCAAATACGCGGGATCTAAGGATTAGGACAATAGGAGTTCAATGGGAGTTCAATAGGAGTTCAATGTGAGTTCAATGTGAGTTCAATGGGAATTCAATCCCTTGCAGAAGCAGGGACACGTGGGAGTTCAATGTCCTGCGGCTTGTCCCAGCTTTTCGGACGCAATGTTCCTAGACTTCAAAGGATTTCAATGTCCGTTTAATGTCCTGCTGCCTTGGCCTGTCCCTGCTTATTGCAAGGGGCACAATGTTCCTACACAGTGTAGGAACACAGGCCTTCTGGACAATTACTTGCAGTGCAGGGAAACCTTGGAATTCAATTTGCTTTAATTTTTGAAAAGCTCAGGGCCCGAAGCTCGCGGCTCGAGGCAAAAATCCGGAATATCAACTAAAAAATTCCGTTTTCCATCCTCCGATTTCCGTTTTCCGTCCTCCGGTTTCCCTTAGTCCCTCCAGGCATCCCTAGCAACAGGAACCTGCCAAACAGATCCACTATTTTCTAAACTGGTAAACCTTGGAGTCCAATCTGCTGGGCCAGCGGCATTGGTAAGGATTTCATATCTCCTCATTTGGAGGATTATGTCAAGAGGATTGATGAGGATGGGGCATTCTTCTACACAAGCATTGCAAGTCGTGCAAGCGTGTAATTCTTCAGGGCTGATCAGGTCAAATAATGACTTTCCATCATCGTATTGATCGATGGTGATTTTTTGTGTCTCCAAACCTTTGCCAATTGTTTCTGCCCGATCGCGTACATCCATCATGATTTTGCGTGGAGAAAGTTTTTTGCCCGTTATGTTTGCAGGGCAAGCAGCTGTACATCGACCACATTCCGTACAAGAATAGGCATCAAGGATGTTTTTCCAGCTGAGGTCATGAATGTCTTTGGCGCCAAATTGAGGTAATTCAGCATTCACGTCAGCTTCTGCTCCATCCACCAAACCAAACATAGATTTTACCTCCTGCATGATTTCTGGCATATTGGTCATCTCTCCACGCGGTTTGATACCCGTAAAATAGACGTTTGGAAAGGCCAAAAATATGTGTAAATGTTTACTGACAGGCAGGTATAAAATAAAGCCAAAAACCACTAAAATGTGGGACCACCAACCAACTCTTTCTAAAATTACTAAACTTTGTTCGCTGAATCCCCCAAAAAGCAAGGGCCCAAGCCAGGAAGAAAATGCTAAAGGACCTGTATCTGGATAATGACTAGGTTGAAGTTCCTGTAATATCGCATCGGCACCATTCATGGTAAATATGGCACCAACCAAAAGTAATTCACCTAACAAAATATAATTGGCATCCAATTTGGGCCAGCCATTTAGTTCTGATTTTACCAATCTTGGCACTTTCAACAAATTCCTTCGGTAAAGAAAAACAAAAGTTGCTATCAGGGCAAGAAAGGATAATATTTCTATCAAGTTGATAATCAGCGTATAAAGGCCACCCAAACTATTTGCAAATAAGCGGTGATTGCCTGTGATGCCATCCAAAATGATTTCTATCAATTCGATTTGTGTCAGTAAAAAGGCAGCATATATGAAAAAGTGAAAGATGGCAGGAATGAAATTTTTGAACATTTTCTTTTGTCCAAGTGCGATCAACACCACATTTTTGATTCGCTCTGCAACTGAACCGGTGGGACTGTATGCCTTTCCGAGTTGAATATTTTGGTAAACCCTGGCATATCTGGTATATCCTAGATAAGCAACCCCTACGATCAAAAGTAAAAATATAATTTGCTGCATACTCAGTGCCTTTCCTTGGTTGAATAAGATTTCACACAAAGATACATTTCAAGCAATGAATTGTTGAATGATATCTTGAAAAGCTCAAATGGTTAATAATTTGGTGGGTTCGGTGGGGAGAATTTATAAGTTTCAACTATATGAAAAAGTGGAAAAGGCTTATATTTTTGTCAAAATCCATTGTTCCAGATCCAGATAAACGAATGCCCTCTTCTCATAATTGTCATATTTAAGCACTTGCAAATCCTGTTGGAACTTTTTGAATTCTCCTCTTCTATCTGCCACGGGAATTCTTACCAATTTAGAAAAGAATGCAATGGTTTGGTGCTGTAGTTTGTTGGTATCGTGAAGTTTGGTGGCAATAATTTTGGTATTATTGGCCAAATATTCCATGATTTCGTAGTTACCCATATCGTAATGGGCCATCATAAACATGATGCGCGTATAAATCTGGATGTCTTCTCTCAAAGCACCGACCTCCATCTTTTGTATTTCATTTAGATAATCAATGGCCTTGCTCGCGTCTTTTGACATCAAATACATCCAGGCTATTTTAAAATAGAAAACCATGATGCGATGAGGGTCGAGTTTGGTCTTGTACCTGGCCAATCTTCTCAGTGTTTTGGGTATTTCTACCAAACCTTCCTTGTATTTTTTCAAAAGGAAATATTTGTTCAACCGACCGTGATGTACGTATAAAAAGGAAATAATCTGGGAGTTGGTGCTGAATTTTTTGTAATTATTTTTTCGAAATTTCTCCAATTCATCCAAGCTTGATAAATATTTTTTCTCTTCTCCAAGAGTAAAACAACAAGTGAGCAAATAGTGATAACCCCTCATGAAAAGATCTGGGTCTTCTTCGATCATTTCTGGATGTTGTTTAAATGCCTTGATCCACTTTTCTGCATAAACAAAACAATTTTCAAAATCCAATAAAATGTAATAGTACCAAACCAAAGACTGATATAAGAAAACCTGCTCTGGGAAATTTAATTTTTTAATATCCAGTTTTGGCAAATTTTCCTCGAAAAACTGGTGGATGTTGTCATACTCTTCCTGATTTTTGACATGGCCATTTTTGATATAAAAGGCATGAAGCAATAACCTCAAATTTGAAAGTTTGGTAGAATTGAGGATTTCTTCACTCGTTTTGAGCGCCAAATTGGTGATATGACTAGTGTTGTCTGGTCCAGTTCTGGTGATGTGACGAGATTCAATGGTCTTTTCAGTTTCAAGTAGAGAAAGGAAAAGAATGTCATTATTGGACTTTAAAGCGAGTCCTTTGGCCTTCTCCAAAAGTTTGAGACTTTGAATGTATAAACCCTTGCTGTACAGAATATCCACAAAGTCCAGATATTCCCGAATTTCAATATCTGCCTTTTTTTGGATGTAAATCATGCGGAGACTGATCATGATTTGTTTGTACAAATGTCGTTTGAGGTTACTGTATTGCGACTTGTCAGTATCCTTGAGTTTTTGTAAAATTTGAGGCTCATTAAGGTCCTTTTGTTTGTCCATCAATTCAAAAAGCTGCACATATTTGAGGGTGTCGCTATCTTGAATTCTATTGGCATACACAGTGAAATTGCGTTTTTCAGCCTTCGAAAGTGACTTTATAAGCGTAAAAAGTTGATCAGTTTGAGATATAGGCATAGCAAGACAAGTGTACTCAATTTATTGAAAATGAATTGTTTAAGTTATAACGATCATCTTTTGGATATGACAAATATACAGCAAAGTATTATTTTGAGTCATCAACTTATGAATTAATCTTGCAAAAGAAATTAACTGATTTAACTAGCTATTAAAAAAAAAGATTTGGTATGAAGAAAATTGAAGCAATCATCAGATCATCAAAGTTTGAACCAGTGAAGACTGCATTGAGTGAAATCGGTGCGAACTTCTTCACCTTTTCCGAAGTGAAAGGTTTTGGTAAACAAGCAGGTGAGCATGTAGTCTACAGAGGCGCTGAGTATGACCTTGGTTATATCGCGAGATTGAAAATTGAAGTGGTTGTCACTGATGACAATGCTGAAAAGGTTGCGGCGACCATCAGGAAAGCTGCACACACAGGAGAAATTGGTGATGGTAAAATCCTCATCATAGGTATTGATGAAATCATAAGTGTAAGAACTGCCAAAGTCAACGAATCAGCACTTTAAGATTCTTTTTTAAAACAAATTACGTAAAACAAAATTAGACTAAATCGATAAATATGGAAGAAGCAACAATCTCACAAGAAATGTTCACGGTAAATAACCTGTGGATAATGCTTGCAACAACCTTTGTTTTCATCATGCACTTAGGATTTGCATGTGTGGAAGCAGGTTTTGTACAAAAGAAAAATGTAGTTAACATTTTATTTAAAAACTCTATAACACCTTGCATAGGTCTGCTAACTTATGCAATCATGGGGTTCAATTTGATGTATCCCGGTAGTGATTATGCTGGTGGATGGTTCGGCTTTAGTGGATTTGGCATTGCGTCCCCAGAAGGTGATGCAGGTTTGATAGGCTATGCAGGAGGAAAGTATACTTATTGGACTGACTTTATTTTTCAGGGTATGTTTGCAGCTACATGTGCTACAATCGTATCTGGAGCGGTAGCAGAAAGAGCAAAATTGCTTCCATTTATGGTTTTTACAACCATTTTTGTGATGATCGCTTACCCAATCACAGGAATGTGGAAATGGGGTGGAGGCTGGTTGAATGAACTAGGTTTCCATGACTTTGCAGGTTCTTCATTGGTTCACTCAGTAGGTGGATGGGGCGCTTTAGCAGGTATTATTTTACTCGGAGCTAGAAAAGGGAAATATACTCCGACTGGTATCAAACCAATCCCAGGTCACAGTATGCCTTTGGCAACAATAGGTGTATTTTTACTTTGGTTTGGATGGTATGGTTTCAACGGTGGATCTGTACTTTCGGCTGATCCAGGAGCTGTTTCATTGGTTTTTGTAACCACCTCACTTGGCGCTGTATCAGGTGCCATTGTAGCATTCGTCACAGCATATTTTATGTTTAAATCTTATGACCACTCCATGTTGTTAAACGGTATTTTAGGAGGTCTTGTTGGAATCACAGCAGGCGCAGATGTCATTACACCCATGGAGGCGATCATTATTGGAGCAGTTGCTGGAGCTTTGATCCCATTTGCAGTTGTATTCTTTGATAAATTGAAATTGGATGATCCAGTTGGTGCGACTTCTGTACACTTAGTTTGTGGAATCTGGGGAACACTTGCAGTAGGAATTTTTGGTGAAGGTAAAGACATAGTTGCTCAATTGACAGGTATTGCAGCAATTGGTGTTTTCTCATTTACATTTGCCTTCATCCTTTTCTACATATTGAAAATAACAGTTGGAATCAGAGTTTCAGAATCAGAAGAAGAAAGAGGTCTCGATATTACCGAGCACGAAATGGAAGCTTACAAAATGTTTTAACAATCTCTCCCTTATAAATGAAAGCGGTTCTCATCTGCCAATGAGAACCGCTCTACAAAACAAACACAATTCACGAACCGTGTCTATCTGACTAAATCGAAATACAAAACTAAGATAATTCTAAATAAAGCAAATTAAAATTTGTGTGATTATTATCAGGTTTTATAAAATTAGGAAGATGCGGTTGTTTAATCAAAATTTTAAACAATTAAAACAATTTTTAACATGAGGAAATTTTATTTTCTAGTGGCTTTTTTGGCTGTGATTACTCCAGCATTTTCCCAAATCCAATTGGATTCAAGCTTTACTTTGAGTGGTTCTGCCGATGTCTATTTTAGAAAAAACATCAATGGTTCTAATACTAGAGTGATAGATGGTTTGCCTTCAAATACGACTACAGCGCCAGGATCATCATTTGCAAATTTGCCAGGATTTTCTCTAGGCATGTTCAATCTTATTGGAACATATTCTACTGAAAAATATGGTTTTAAAGCAGATATGGTATTTGGTCCAAGAGGTGCTGACGCGGTATTTTTATCAGCTCCAGCGTTAAACATCGTTAACCAGATGTATGGATGGTACCAATTGAGTGACAAAGTGAAGGTAACAATGGGTAATTTTAATACATATTTAGGTTATGAAGTAATTTCTCCAACAGTAAATTACAACTACTCTACATCTTATATGTTCTCTTATGGTCCGTTCTCTCACACAGGTTTGAAACTTGATTTTGACCTTGGTTCAGGCTTGTCTTTGACAGGTGCGTTGATGAACCCAACAGACTACACTGATTTTGATCCATTTGGAAAATTCTATTATGGTGGTCAATTGGGTTATGCTGGAGACAAAGGTTCTGCATTTTTGAATTACTTGGGTGGAGATGGTTATAGTCAAATTGACTTGACTGCAGGAACTCAATTGACTGACAAGTTTTTTGTTGGTTTGAATGCTACAACAGCAAAAGATTTGTTCTACGGTGCTGCTATTTATGCACAAGTTGCAGCAACGGATGCATTGGGATTTGGTGTGAGAGCTGAATACTTTGCAGATCAAGGAATTGGTATTGTAGGTGGTGTTGACGAAAGTGTAACTGATGTGACATTTTCTTTGAATTATACAGTTGGTAATTTCAGATTGATACCTGAAGTAAGAGTAGATTTATACTCTTCTGAGGATTTCGTTGTAACAGATTCAAGACTTACAGGTGGTGAATATGTACCGTCTGAATTCAGCAAAAACTTAGCTTCTTTTGTCTTGGCCGCTGTTTATTCGTTTTAACAAAATGTGAAGTTTTGTGTAAAAACTTCGAAAAAAGTAGATGAATCAATAAATGATAGTTGATATATCTTTAGAAATTAATTAATTTACAACTGGTATGGTTTTCGTAGTTTTGCGAACCATACCGGTTGTTATTTACGAGGGTTAGTGTTTAAGGGAAAATTAAAGAATTAATGGAAAAAAACTTAGAGCAAGGAAAGGGACTATATGTGCCAGAGTTAGAGTCTGATGCATGTGGAATAGGGTTGATGGCAAATTTGAATGGAGCTCCCTTACACACTTTGGTCGCAGATGCTTTGACAATATTGGAAAATATGGAGCATAGAGGCGCTTGTGGTTGCGAAGCCAACACAGGCGACGGAGCTGGTATTCTTACACAAATACCACACGAATTCTTCAAACTTTATGCAGAAGATCGAGGCATTGTTCTCCCAGCAAAAGGCAAGTATGGTGTAGGTTTTGCATTTCTACCCAAGGATAGAATTCTCAATGCTTCCTCAAGAAGTATGGTGGAAATTTATGCAGAAAAATATGATTTTGAACTCCTCATGGTCAGAGACGTGCCGGTGGATAATACCATGATAGGTTTTTCTGCCTTGTCTACAGAGCCAGATATGGTTCAATTTTTTATAAAGCCCATGACAGAAATGTCAGAAACCGAATTGGAAAGAAAACTCTATGTATTAAGAAATAGTATTGTAAGGGCTGTGGCTAAAACCCACCCCGAAATTTCTGAAGTATTTTACTTTAGCTCATTCTCCTGTAAAACCATTGTTTACAAAGGTCAACTTATTGCCACTCAGGTAAGACCTTATTTTACAGATTTGTCTGACCACTTCTTTAAATCTGCTGTTGCACTTGTGCATTCAAGATTTAGTACCAATACAGTACCAAAATGGAAGTTGGCCCAGCCTTTCCGTACCATTGCACACAACGGTGAAATTAATACAGTGCAAGGGAATGTGAACTGGTGGAATGCCAGAGAAAAAGACTTGAAATCTGAAGTATTTTCTGCTGATGATTTAAAAGTATTAGAACCAGTTTGTAGTAAAACACTTTCAGACTCAGGTAATTTTGACGCAGTATTGGAATTCCTCATCAGAGATGGCCTCAGCTTGCCACATGCTTTGATGATGATGATACCAGAGGCATGGCACTCAGACAACAGCATGCCTCAATATAAAAAAGACTTTTATGAGTTTCATGAAGCCATCATGGAGCCTTGGGACGGACCAGCATCTATTTGTTTTACAGATGGAAACGTCCTGGGGGCAACATTGGATAGAAATGGCTTGAGACCTTCAAAATATTGTTTGACATCAGATAACTTCCTCATCCTTGCTTCTGAGTCTGGTGTTTTACCAATTGCTCAGGATAAAATTATCTACAAGGGTAACCTCAGACCTGGGCAAATCCTGATTGCTGATTTGGACCAACAAAAGATCATAGGTGACGAAGAACTCAAACAAATTATTTGTAAAAATAGACCTTATGGCGATTGGCTTGCGGCCAATAGAATCAATATTGAAGACATACCTGCCATTGAGGTAAAAAGAGATGAATCCATAGATTTGATGACCAGACAAATTGCTTTGGGATACACCAAAGAAGATGAGGAGGTCATCCTTGATTCTATGATCAAAGATGGAAAAGAACCGATTGGCTCTATGGGTTCAGATATTCCTTTGGCAGTTTTATCAACTCAGGCTCAACACATCACACACTACTTCAAACAACAATTTGCTCAAGTAACCAATCCTCCGATAGATCCTATCAGAGAGCGGCCTTTCATGAGTATTGAAGGTTATTTGGGAGGTAGTGGTACGGTCAATAGACCAGTGGAGCAAAATGCAAAAGTTATTCGCATCACCACTCCGATCCTTTCTACGACCAATTATGGTAAATTACTCAACAGTGAAGCACACGGATTTGATGTGAAAATCTTTTCTGCAACTTTCAATGCAGAAGACACTTCAGATCTCAAAAGATCATTGGAGGTGTTATGTAAAGATGTTGCGAAGGCAGTGGAAGATGGGTCAAAAATCATTGTCATTGACAATACTTGTATTACAAAACATCAGGCTGCGATCCCTTCTTTGATTTTTACGGGAGCATTACACCATCACCTTATTAAGTTGGGAACAAGGAGACGGATTTCTTTAGTTGCCAAAACTGGGGATACCACAGAAGTTCATCACTTTGCATGTTTGTTTGGATATGGGATAGATGCAGTTTATCCTCAACTGACTTTTGAGAGCATCGCAGAAATGGTCAAGGGAGTTGATGGAATGTATTATGAAAAAGCAGAGAAAAATTACATCAAAGCAGTTGCAGAAGGCCTTTACAAAGTAATGTCTAAGTTGGGTGTTTCTACCATGCTTTCTTATAAAGGAGCCCAAGCATTTGAAGCAGTTGGTATTTCATCTGAGGTAATTGACTTTTGCTTCAAAGGAACCATTTCCCGTATAGAAGGAATGACTTTTGAGCAATTAGCCAAAGAGCAGTTGCACGTTCACTTTTTGGCATTCAATGCTGACGTGGATGATTTAATAGAATCTGGTAGATACCAATGGAAAAGAAGAGGAGAATTCCACCTTTTCAATCCTACTTCGGTACACTTATTACAACATTGTACCAAAACTGGTGACTACAATGTATATAAAAAATTCACAGAAGCCATCAACGAACAGTCAAAAAGGGCTTGTACCCTCAGGAGTTTGTTTAAGTTTAAAAATGGTAAGTCCATTCCGATAGAACAGGTGGAATCAGTTGAGTCGATCATGAAAAGATTCGCAACTGGTGCCATGTCCTTTGGTTCAATTTCTGAAGAAGCGCACACCACACTTGCCATCGCCATGAATAGAATTGGGGGCAAAAGTAATAGTGGAGAAGGTGGAGAAGATCCAGCTAGATATAAAGTGAGACCAAACGGTGATTTACTAAGGTCTGCAATAAAACAAGTCGCATCAGGTAGATTTGGGGTTACCATAGAATACCTCAATAATGCAGATGAGATTCAAATAAAAATGGCCCAAGGTGCAAAACCGGGAGAAGGTGGTCAGTTACCGGGGCACAAGGTTGACGATAACATTGCCAGAATCAGACACTCCACCCCTGGAGTTGGTTTGATTTCGCCTCCTCCTCACCACGATATTTATTCTATTGAGGATTTGGCGCAATTGATCTTTGATTTAAAAAATTCCAATAGAGATGCAAGAATCAGCGTGAAATTGGTGTCTAAGGCAGGCATTGGAATCATCGCTTCAGGCGTAGCAAAAGCACACGCTGATCACATCCTCATTTCAGGACATGATGGCGGTACAGGTGCTTCACCTTTGAGTTCGGTTATGCACGCAGGTTTGCCTTGGGAACTTGGTCTATCTGAAACGCATCAAACTTTGGTGAAAAACGGCTTGCGAGACAGAGTTGTACTACAAACCGACGGCCAAATCAGAACTGGTAGAGACATGGCTATTGCTACCTTATTAGGGGCTGAAGAGTGGGGTATTGCTACTGCAGCTTTGGTGGTCAATGGTTGTATCATGATGCGAAAGTGTCACCTCAATACTTGCCCGGTTGGTGTGGCAACTCAAGACCCTGACCTTAGAGCTAAATTTGATGGTAAAGTGGAATATTTGATCAACTATTTCAACTTCTTGGCGCAGGATTTACGAGAAATCATGGCTCAATTGGGATTCAGATCCATCAATGAGATGGTGGGCAGAGCTGATTTATTGGAAGCCGACATTGCAGGAAAACATTGGAAGTATCAAAACCTTGATTTAAGCAAGATATTCTATAAAGAGAAGTCTCCTGCTGGTTATGAAAATCAAACCAACTATCAGTCGGTTGCTCAAGATCATGGTATCGATGACATTTTAGATAGACAATTGGTGAAATATTCTGAGTTGGCCATTACCGACAGAATCCAAATCAATAGTGTTTTCAATGTAAGAAGTACAGATAGGGCAGTTGGTACCATGTTATCTAGTGAAATTGCCAGGAGATATGGCTTGAAAGGCCTTGAACCTGAGTCAATTAAATTTAGATTCAGAGGTTCTGCAGGACAGAGTTTTGGCTGTTTTGGAGCAAGAGGAATAGAATTTTTGTTGGAAGGAGAGGCCAATGACTACTTTGGCAAAGGATTGAGTGGTGCTACTTTGATAGTGGTACCTGATAGGAATGCCTCTTTTGATCCTTCTGAAAACATCATCATCGGTAACGTCGCATTTTTTGGTGCAACTTCTGGACAATCATTTATCAAAGGTTTAGCTGGGGAACGTTTTTGCGTAAGAAACAGTGGTGCAGAAGTAGTGGTTGAAGGCGTTGGACACAATGCTTGTGAATACATGACGGGAGGCCGTGTGATCATACTTGGAAATACAGGTCGCAATTTTGCAGCAGGTATGTCTGGTGGCATCGCTTATATTTTTGATAAAGACAATGGATTGGAGGGAAGAATCAATCCAGAAATGGTCACGGTAGAAACCCCGGATCATGATGATTTTGAATACGTGAGGTTGATGGTGCGCGAGCACTTCAGACACACCAGTTCTATGAATGCTCTTGCCATTTTGCAAAATTGGGATGAAGCGAAGTATACCTTCAAAAAGGTTATTCCTACTGAATACAAAGCTGTTATGGAGAAAAGAAAGCTTCGCTCAGTCAAGCAAAACCACAAGTGGCACAAGTAAAATAAATATTTGATAATAGGTTATTGAAAAAATAAGAGATGGGAGATATTCTTGGGTTTTAAAAAATTTGGCAGGTCAACACCCATGTCAAGGGATCCAAAAGAACGCGTTAAAGATTATAGAGAAATATATGAAAAAACATCACCAGACCATGTGAAAACTCAGGGTTCGAGGTGTATGGATTGTGGAATTCCTTTTTGTCACAGTGGTTGTCCACTTGGCAATATCATTCCCGATTTCAATGATGCAGTGCACAAAGAAAATTGGAAAGAGGCTTATGATATCTTATCCATTACCAATAATTTCCCTGAATTCACGGGTAGGATTTGCCCTGCTCCTTGTGAGGGATCTTGTGTATTGGGTATCAATAATGACCCGGTTGCCATAGAATATATTGAGAAATCTATCATCGAAAGAGCATTTGCCGAGGGTTGGGTTCAACCAGTAAACCCAGAGCGTACTGGTAAAAAGGTTGCAGTGGTAGGTTCTGGACCTGCGGGTCTTGCAGCTGCAGATCAACTCAATACTGCTGGTCATTTGGTTACGGTTTTTGAGAGAAATGATCAAATTGGAGGCTTGCTGAGGTACGGTATTCCTGACTTCAAACTGGATAAAAATGTGGTTGAAAGAAGGGTAGAAGTGATGAAAGCTTCTGGCATTACTTTCAAAACCAACACTTGGATAGGGGTAGACGTGGATGCTGCAGATTTGGAAAAAGAATTTGATGCCATCATCCTTTGCGGAGGATCTACGGTTCCAAGGGATTTAAGAATTCCGGGAAGAGACGCAGAAGGTGTGTATTTCGCTATGGAATTTTTGGAAAAATCCAATAGGTTTGTTGCTGGTGGGGCAAAAGGTGATCCTGCTATTGATGTAGAAGGACTTGACGTCATTGTCATTGGTGGTGGTGATACTGGTTCTGACTGTGTAGGTACCAGTAATCGTCAAGGAGCCAAATCAATAACCCAAATAGAGCTATTGACAAAGCCCAAAAACATCAGGGGTGATGTGGATCCATGGCCTTTATGGCCTATGATTTTGCGTACCTCTTCATCGCATGAAGAAGGCTGTAATAGAGAATGGTCTATCAACACCAAAGAGTTTGTGAAAGACTCAGAAGGCAAATTGGCTGGACTCAAAATCAATGAAGTGGTTTGGGATAAAGACCTCATTACTGGCAAATACACCTTTACCGAGGTAGACGGCACGGAAAAAATACTCCCTTGCGGAGCTGCATTTTTGGCCATTGGCTTTTTACATGGTGATCCCAAGGGCATCATGGCACAATTGGGCGTTGACCTAGATGAAAGAGGCAATGTGCAAGCAAACAATTATCAAACCAGTGTACCAAAAGTTTTTACTGCCGGCGACATGCGACGTGGTCAATCTCTGGTAGTTTGGGCGATTTCAGAAGGTCGTGAAGCAGCCAAAGTCGCTGATGAATTTTTGATGGGAGAGAGAAGTTTACTGGATACAAAAGAGAAAAGTTTGTACGCTATTTAATTGTATTTACAGCTTATAATTTAAAAAGAGAGGAAATCATGGCAACATGGTTTCCTTTACTTTTTGTTGGTGAAAATAATTTTAATATATTTACTAAATGGTTTAAATAGGTTTCACTCCATAAAATTGTCAAAATGCCAACTTATTTAGAATAGTTATATTCATATTTGTTTATTATCAAAAGAACCTTATTATAAATATATATGAAGTTTACAAATTTTATATATAATTTATAAAATACAATAAATTTTTATTCAAATAAACAACAACCGACTGACAAGGTATTCAAATTCCAGAGGTATTAATAAGTCACATTTCTTATTTTATATGGCAAAAAGTCACAGAGTTTTGAAGTGGCATTCAATTCTTTTTTTGGAAGTTGTTTTCACTCCTTGCCTTGTTTTTTCCCAGACGTTTAGTGGCGAGGTGGGGCCTTGCAAGATTTTGATCAAGAAATTCATCCGGACACATTCACAATTTTTGTCAATAGTCCAAACAGATTGGATGGAAAGCAGGAGGGACTTAGAAAGGTTTGTATGGATGTTTCACATGCCAGATCTTCAGATTTGAAAATCTCTTTGATTAATCCCAATGGAAATACCATATGGCTTACCAATAGAAATGGTGCAGAATCAGGTAGAGATTACACACAAACATGTTTTTCTCAAAATGGATTTTTTGGGTACATCCATCAAAATGAAAATCCATTTAATGGGGAGTTTATACCAGATGGAAGATTTGAAAATTTAAATGAAACAAATAGCAGTCTCAATGGTCGCTGGTTGCTCATCATTGAAGATTTGAGGCCTGGGGTCAAGGGTTTCCTGGGTGCGTGGAACTTGCAATTTGGGAAATTGGACAAAGTCAATACCAAAAAGAGATGTAGTTTAGAAAATCCAAAATATTGCAAATGCGAAGAAGGTAAGAAAAATGGTGATATGTTGCCGGATTTAGTGCTATTGCCTTCTTTTACCAAAAATCAATTGGATGAATATGGACCTGAACACCCACAATATCCGCGGCAAATAAGATTTGCTGCCTCCATTGCCAATATAGGTTACGGACCAATGGAAATAAGAGGAGATCACGAATGGTTTTGTAATGATAGCAATCAGCCAGTTGATAGTGTAAGTATTTGCAAAGATGGAACCTATGCAAGACAAAATATCCTGCAAAGGATTTATTACAAGGAACGCAATGAAATAAAATATAAAGAAGTAAAAACGGGCACCAACTATTACGATTCCAAACCTGGCCACAACCATTATCATGTAGATGATTGGGTGGAGTATAGATTAAAACAAGAACTTGGTAACGGCCTTGAAAAAACCATTTGTACAGGCGTGAAAGTTAGCTATTGTCTTTTTGATAGTGGTATCTGCAACGATCAAGATGATATTTGTAACATCAATAATAAAAGGTACGGTATCAAATCACTCAAAAATTACAGTTTAGGAAAATATACCAGCTGCCATGCCGGTGTGCAAGGCATTTCTGTAGGAGGTTATGACACATATGGAAGTATGTATGAGGGGCAATTTTTGGAATTACCCGCTGGTACAAAAAACGGTTCCTATATTCTGGAAATAGAAGTTGATCCCAAATCGATCTATCTAGAATCCAACAAAAAAAACAACATTTTACGAATTCCTATAAACCTGACACGTCAGGAAAATCTTTAATTCTAAAGCAATTACAATGAAAAGTTTTTTACCATCATTATTTTATTAGTATTCATTCCCGCGGCAATTGCTCAATACACTTGCCCAGTATGTACAGAGACTGTAAATACTAATAATGCTACTGTAAATGCAACAGTAGGGATTGATGTAATTTGTATTACAGCCAGTGTAACAAATACCACTTTAAATAATCTAAATACTGGTGATATAATTTGTGTCTCACCTGGTGTAACATGGACGATGCCAGCAAATCTCAATTTTAATGGATTGGTGACTTTTAGGATTGGAGAAGGCGTAATAGTGACTCTTCCAGGAACTGGAAGTAATGGGAATCTGCAAATTGATAACTGGGGCACACTTCAACTTACCAACACAAACGGTGTAAACTTTATCGCCAATGGTGGTTCTGTTATGTTGATCAATAATTATGTTGGAGGCATTGTAGATGGCGCGCAGATTGCAAATGTCACGTTTGGGAATGGGTCAGATTTCTTCAATCAAGGAACCATGAATTTTGTTAACCTTGAATTGGCTGAGGCTGCAAGTCCATTCAATGATGCAAGTGGAGTGATCAATATCAAACGTACTATTTATATCCATTCTATGGGTTTGACGATTATGGATTTATTAACACAACATGTGAAGATACTGGTAATCCAGCTTGGAATTACTTTTTGGATAACTCAAGCAATAAATGGTTGTGGGTTGACGGTTGGCGACAAAGGACCTAACTCAGTATTATTTGACCAAACTCTTGCACCGTAATTGAGGGGGTTACTGTAATAGGCGGACCCGTAATGATCAATGGATACTATGAAGTAAGCGGAGATTTTACGGTTAATAAACTTGTGTCAGGTACAGGAAATATCGTTGTAGCAAATGGTGTAAGTAGAACTCAAGGTGATGGAGTTTTAACCGGTGGAGTAAATTTTTATGACGTAAATACAGCTTTGGGCTTTGGGAACAATTTTGGTGATGGCACTATTTTCCAAATGGCCTGGATTTGAACAATGGTAATCCTCAAGATAATTTTTGTAATTCCAGGCACCCAACCAGTAAATCCTTGTCTTGCTGGGGGAGATTGTAGCATCAGCACATCAGGACTTTCAGCCTTGCTGTGTAATAATGCAACAACTCCAATGTCACCTGCTGATGATTTCATAACTTTTAGCCTTAACCCCACGGGAACTGATTTGGCGGCTACATACAATGTAAGTGTGAGTTCTGGTACAATCACACCAACTAATGCATCCTACGGTGTAGCTACAAATTTTCAATTGCAGGCAGGTTCGGCTGGTGGTGGAAATGTAATGGTTACCATTACAGATGCAACAGATGCTACCTGTCAATTAATAGTAAATATTGTTCATCCAGGTTCATGTTCTGCTGTGATGCCTGGCACTTTTGATCTGGCTTTGACCAAGGCCATTTCTAGTTTACCATCTCCTGCTATTGTTGGTTCGAGTATAACCTATACACTCACCATCATCAATCAGGGAAATGTAAATGCAACAAATATAGCAATAAGTGATTTTATCCCAACAGGTCTGACATTGAATGATCTTGATTGGACAGCGGCCGGCAATGTTGCCACCCTTAATACGCCTATTGCCTCACTATCTGCGATGTCACAAACAACTGTTGACATCACCTTCACAATAAACAACCAAGCAACTGGGAGCATAATCAATACGGCAGAAATAAGCAGTGCTATTGGGGGAACTGATACCGATTCTAACCCTGGAAATGGCACAGCTGGGAGCTCTGAAGATGATATCAGCTCAGTTTCATTTGCAGTACTTTTATGTACAGCACCTGTACTAACTGTTCAGAACGACACCATTTGTAAAGGGACAAGTATCACTTTGAATTCATTGGTCATTTCACATACTGGTGATGAATTAGAGTTTTATACTTCACTTATAGATGCTCAAAATGGAACAAATGAACTTCCTTCACCATCTGTAACACCCACTAGCGCAACGAGTTATTACATTAAAAGTGTATTTAATCCAGCACAAATGGGTTGCGATGCGGTGAAGAGAGCTACTGTTTATTTAAAGTCGGCTAATTGTGTCGGAATTGGTGTGAGTGGACCACAAAATTAGCAGATAAAGAAATTTGTAGAAAGCAATGTCAATAAGTAGTGATTATGACTTTGTTTATTTCTAGGTGACCTTTATTGACAATAGCTTTAACACCATTTGGGGTAGAGATTTGCAAATTGTTGAGCTTTATGCGAGTGCTGGGCATAATTTTAATGACTTGCTCAGTTGAATTTGATGTTGCTTAAATTTATTGCTTTCCTAAACTCAAAGCTGTTATGGAGAGGTTTTTTGAAATTTCAATACTTGAGCTGAGTAAGATCAGCTCGCTTTCAAATTCAAAATCAATCATAATTTCGCTTCTAAGACTTACGCAATCAATGATATTTCTCAGACAGCCAAGGCCTGAATCTGCGGTATTAGTTATAAAAGTGCAAGGTGCATTTTTGGTTTAAAAATGATGTGGGTCTGCTGCTCCTATGAATGGGTATTTTTCCCTTTGAATAGACATGTCTGCTGCTAATAAATAATTTTTAACAAGGTCATTTCCAACGCAGGTGATGGTTTAGAGTTCTATACAACATTGATTGATACCCAAAATGGAACAAATGCACTTCCTGCACCTACCGTATCTCCATCCTTTGCAACCAATTATTAGATAAAAAGTGTATTTGATCATCAGCAAATGGGATGTGAGACAGCAATGAAAGTCACCATCTTTTTAAGAGCTTGCAAATTGCGTTGGAATTGGAGTAGAGGGCCACAAAATTAGTTAACGGTTATATTCAACTATTAATAACGAATAAACACAAAATATAATTTTGATACTAAATTTTTCAAACACCAAAATATGAAAAGTAGAGGATAAATCAAATTGAGTGCTCTTTTTAAATAATAAACATTCAATGTTTTAGACTTTTGTTGTTTGAATTCATGATCTTTGGGACAGAAATTTAAGATTATGTACAGTGATTGTCTTCCATTTAAAGTGGTGGATCTCATTCTTTAATATTTGGGTTTGAATGCAACAAAATTGAATAATGTAAAGAGGTCCGTTTTAATGACCCAAACGGGCAGGATTAATAACAATTTTTTAATATTAAAATAATATTTTGCTTTTCAAGATTTTTGAATAAAAACGATAATCATATTTAAATATGTAAAAAATTGATTAATAATATTTTACATATTATTAAAAAACTTTTATTTACCGTTGTTATGAATTGATCTAAATTTTGTAATATTTTTGGTCTTTTGCTGATGTACATCCCTATCTCTTAACACAAATTTTCTCGAAATCGTGTGATTGAACTCAATGTTCATCTTGATTTCAGGTCAAAGTTTTTCAAAGAGATACTAGAGTAACCTAGCTCAAATTCAATGATTTATTTATGAGGATTAAATATAACCAAAAAAAAAAATAAAATTATTCAATCATAATAAATTGATAATTAGATGCTTAACATATATGAAAATTAACATATAAAAATTATTAATAATTTGGTTCATTTTTTGCCGATATATTTTTACAAACGAATAAAGTAATGCGATATTTTTACCAAATTTTAAGATCAAAAGCGAGAACACTACCAATGATGCATAAACAAAATCCCAAGAAGCTAACAACATTGGCATCTCACTTTTTTGGAAAAAAATATGACCTTAAATCCTTACTACTTTATTTAGGTATTACCCAAAATTCCGCATATACATTTTATTGCCAACAACAGAATTTTACTTTAAAAAATCTTCTATCCATGAACAAGATTTCTACCAACTCACTATTAGGTGTCAAACATGCATTAATGGCATTAGCCATGATTGTTAGTGCGAGTCAATTTATGTACGCACAGGTACTACCACCAACTTCAGGCCCATGCCCAGGTGGCAACTCCATTGGAGGAACTGCCTACATGGACATGAATTTTGACGGTACCGACGATGCTTCTGGGGGGTTCGCTGGTGTCTTTGTTTATCTATATGATAATTGTTCTGCAACACCTAATCTTCCAGTGGATTCTGTGCTAACTGATTCCAATGGTGAATATTTCTTTACTCGACCTGTAGGAAGTTATAGAATTGAGTTTGAGTTGAAAGGCGAATGCGACCACCTTGTCTTTGGGCCGGCTGGTGGCAGTGGTGGCTCTGATGTGCAGTTCGTGACAGCACCTGGTTGTTCATTTGATGTTGGAGTTGCGGATCCTGCAAAGTATTGCCAAGTTAATCCAGCGTTGGTAACCTCTTGTTTTGTTTCAGGTGATCCATCTGCTCCAGGGAAACCGCAAGATGCTTTAATTACTTGGGCATCAAACCTTTCTGGAACAGTTGGTGCTAAAACATCCCTTTCCAATGCAGCTTTTTTAGGAACGCTTTGGGGAATAGCTTATGCTAAAAGTACAAAAACATTATACACTAGTCCAGTTCTTAAAACTCATTCAGGACTTGGAGCAGGAGGTTTGGACGTGATATATAGCGTAGATCCAAACACCGCTATTGCATTTGAATGGATAGATTTAGGTGATTTGGGAATTCAAGTGAGTGATTTTGGAACGGGTTTAAATGACGGACAATTTCCAACCAATACCGGTCGAGGATTGAATGTGGAACCTCAATATGATGCTGATGCTCATACAAGGATTGGTAAAGTAGGCATTGGAGACTTAGAAATAAGTGATGATGAAAAGACTTTATACTTTGTCAACCTACATAATAAAAGTTTATATGCTATTGATATTGCTACAAAAACAATTGTATCTGGTTTTCCTTTACTCATACCAAGTCCAACTTGTACAGGAGGTACAAATAGACCTTTCGCCCTAGGTAAAGATGAAGGAAGAATTTACGTAGGAACTTTATGTGACGGTGGAACTTCAGGAGCAAATCCACCTGTAGCGGCACCTGCGAATAATACCACAATCAATGATGCTGGTGTAGCCAATCTTTCTGCCACAGTATATAGACTTACTGGCCTCACATTCCAACAAGTTTTGGGACCATTTAGTCTAGCATATGAAAGAGAACCTATGGATGCTTACAACGGTACTATAAATACAACAGTTGACAATTGGTACCCATGGCAAGACAACGCTGTAATTCCGCCCAATGGTTTCGTGCCTTCAGGATCAACCGCTTATCCGACTCCATTGTTTACGGATATAGAATTTGCTGACAATGATAATTTAATAATGGGTTTTAGTGATCGCACAGCACTGCAATTGGGTTTCCAAAACTATGGTGTATCTCCAAGTACGGCTCTTCAATCTGCTGTTGCAGGTGGGGATATTTTGCATGCATGTAAAGCTACAGCAACTGCTACGAGTAAAAACAACACTTGGAATATTGAAGGTGCTGGATGTACAAGTTCAGGTGGCCACGCCTTAGGTACTAACACAAGTTCATACACTGATGCAGGTTGGACACCAACAAATGGCGGCAACCCAGTAGGTGAATATTACACTGGAGATTTTTTCCATAGTTCTGGAACAACAACCAACCCAATGGGTAGACCAGGCCATGGAGAAATTGTAAATGGTGGTTTGGCTCTAATTCCTAAATCAGGGCAAGTGATCGCTACAGCTTTTGATCCGGTAACAGGAGCTGCAAATTTTAATACAGGTGGTATTATCAAGTTGGATAATATTACTGGACAAAGAGCTGGAAATGGCTTTCAAATTTATGACGATACCGATATCGCTACTGCAGGAAAAGGTGTTGGTTTAGGAGATTTGGAAGCAATGTGTGAAGTTCCTCCTTTCCAAATTGGATCCTATGTGTGGGAAGACACAGATAACGATGGAATTCAAGATCCTTGTTTAGAGATGCCTATTGTAGGTCTCATGGTGAGTATCTATGATACATCAGATTTAATTAACCCCATTGCTACTACCACAACGGGACCTGATGGATCTTATTATTTTGACAATGGTGACATTGATCCAGCCACTCCTTATTATATTGTATTTGGAAATGGTACTTCTCCCACTGTTGAAGATGGTGCTGGAACTACCTATGTTGCAACAACTCCTAATACTGGCGAAGGTTTGAGCCCAGACAATAATGATTCAGACGCAACCAGTGATCCTGGATTATTTAATGGAGCTCCCTTTATATTATTCACTTCACCAGTTTCTGGATCAAATTTCTCCTTTGACTTGGGTTTATTAGCCTGTCCTTATATTCAAAACCCATCTGTTGCTCAAAACATATGTGAAGGAACAGCGGGAGCTAATATGACCGTAGAAGTAGGTGCTAATGATCCAAATCTTATAAAGTTTGTGGTTTTCACGACGGACCAAATGGCAGGAGCTTCTCCAACACCAACAGAAGCTGCAGCGATATATGCAGGTACAATGATTGGAATGCCAGTGACACCTACAGGTGGGGCAGAACCATACATTGCAACTTTAACTGCAGCAGCAGCCGATTGGGCAAATACGGCTCCAGGCACATACTATGTTTACGCTATTTTAAATACGGGGGCAAGTGATGTTTGTATGCCAGCTGCAGAAATAGTCATTACTATTGCAGAAAGACCAACCATTCTCGCTGCAGATTATATTATTTGTGAGTCAGGTCCAGGTGCTGGAGCGGTTATAGATTTGTCAACCATCGTTCAGAATCCTGATGGTGCAACCTTAACTTTTACAGATCTTGCTTCATCTCCTTACAATACTCCTCATAATTTCGCAGCAGGTGGACCTTATAGTGTGGACGTAATAGCAAGTAATCCGGCTGTACCAGGTTGTGAGAGCAGAGACACATTTACGGTAGAAGTTTTGCCTTTTCCCGAATTGGTAGTTATAAATGACACCATTTGTAGAGGAAGTTCGGTCGATTTAAACACCTTGGTTGTTAGCCATACAGGAGACGACTTGGAGTTTTATACTACTTTGATTGATGCTCAAAATGGTACCAATGAGCTTTTTTTAGTCAATGTGACTCCAACTACAGCAACAAACTATTTTGTAAAAAGTGTTTTGGATCCAACGATTAGTGGTTGTGAAGCTATCAGCAAAGTCACCTTATTTTTGAGATCTGCAAACTGTTATTCTATAGGGGTGAGCGGGCCATAGTCCAGCAATAAATGAAGAAAAAGGTTTAAATAAAATTGTTGAGGAATATGTTTAAGATTATTCACTTTATTTTTATAAATTCAAACTTGAGAAGCTTGCCATTTAATTGGAATGTTAAAGGATCAAAAATGATATCAAAAATAGAGTCAAAATTAATTTTGATAGGAAAAGTTTCAAGAAGTTAAAAGTCAAATATTTAACATTTTACATATTAAAAAATAAAGTACTGTTTAAATATGCTCTTTTACTTTGAGTTGTAATTATATTAAATATTATATATTTTTATAAAATATTTTAAATCAATTAATTATATATGTTAAAAAAAAATTTATGTTTATATATTTTAATTGATCAATGTTTTTAATAATTTTGTCAACTTAAGTCAATTTTTAGATACTCTTAACATAGCAATAGTTGGAATCGAATGTATCTGAAAACGATTTATGGTTTTTTAAAATTAAGGTTACTGAAAAATATTTGTAAGAAAATTACTCAAATCCAATGGTTTATCTATGCGATTAAAATGTAATTTGTAAAAAAAATATGGTTTAAATTTAAACTATAACTTATTGATTATTAAAGACATAATATATTTTTTTTTAAAAATATAAGAAAATATTAAAAAAATGGTGCATTTTTTGCATTTTTGTCTTTGCTAATAATAGAGGTCATGCTTTTTTCTTGCAAATGTTATAAAGTACAAATTAAGAACACTACCAATGATGTATTACACTAACTCTAAGATGCTGAAGGAATTAGCATTGCATAGAAATCGAGGTGAAAAAGCCTTTATCAAAATGATAATCAATTCTGGTTTAATTCAAATAAACCATTCCATATTATATTACTTATCTCAGAAATTTACCGTAAAAAATCTTTTATCCATGAACAAGATTTCTACCAAGTTACTATTAAGAGTCAACCTTGTAATGATTTTACAATTTATGCTCTTACATTTTGCGACTGCTCAATATAGCTGCCCCGCATGTACACAAACAGTTAATACTAATAATGCGACAGTAAATGCCACAGGTGGTATAGACGTCATTTGCATTACTGCAAGTGTAACCAATACCACTTTAAATAATTTGAATACGGGCGATATTGTTTGTGTCTCACCAGGAGTAACATGGACCATGCCTTCAAATCTCAATTTCAATGGGTTGGTTACTTTCAGAATTGGAGAGGGGGCAAATGTCACCTTACCTGGAGGGGGTAGTACTGGTAATTTGCAAATTGACAACTGGGGAAATTTAACTTTCACCAATACTAGTGGAGTGAGTTTTGTAGCAAATGGTGGCTCAACGATGCTAGTTAATAATTATGTTGGAGGTATTATTGATGGTACAATGGTAGCCAATGTGACCTTTGGAAACGGATCAGATTTTTTCAATCAAGGTACCATGAATTTCAACAACCTTGAACTGGCAGAAGCTCTAAGTCCATTCAATGATGCTAGCGGTGTCATCAATATAAAAAGAACTATTTATATACACTCCTTTGGCTTTGAAGACTATGGTTTTATAAATACAACTTGTGAAGATACGGGAACTCCAGCTTGGAATACTTTCTGGATAACTCAAGCTGCCAATGGTTGCGGATTGACAGTGGGCGATAAAGGCCCTTTTTCTGTTTTATTTGGTCCAAATACTTGCACCGTAATTGAAGGGGTTTCTGTTATAGGTGGACCGGTCATGATTAATGGATACTATGAAGTAAGCGGAGATTTTACGGTTAATAAACTAGTATCAGGTACAGGAAATATCGTTGTGCAAATGGTGTAAAGTAGAACTCAAGGTGATGGAGTTTTAACCGGTGGAGTAAATTTTTATGACGTAAATACCGCTTTGGGCTTTGGAAACCCAATGTGGAGATGGTGCTTTTTCCATGGACTGGACTTCAATAATGGTAATCCTCAGGACAATTTTGTTGTTTCCAGGCACTCAACCAGTAAATCCCTGGTTAGTGGGTGGAACTTGTAGCGTTGCTACATCCGGGCTCTCTGCTTTGATGTGTAATAATGCAACCACCACAATGTCTGCAGCTGATGATTATTTAACCTTTAGTTTGAATCCTACGGGAACAGACTTGGCTGCGACTTATAATGTAACTGTAAGTGCGGGTACGATCACGCCTACAAGTGCTTCCTACGGAGCGGCTACAAGTTTTCAATTACAAGCAGGTTCAGCTGGTGGTGGAAACGTTGTTGTAACCATCACAGATGCTGATGACCCAAGCTGTCAATTCATGGTAAATATTGTGGATCTAGGTTCATGCTCATCGGTAATGCCGGGAAACTTTGACTTGGCATTAACAAAAGCTATAAGCAGTGTCCCATCTCCGGCAACTGTTGGTTCAAATGTGACTTACACACTGACAGTTATAAATCAGGGAGATGTAGATGCAACCAATATAGCAATCACTGACTTTATTCCAACAGGTCTAACGCTTAATGACCCTGATTGGACAATGTTGGTAATACTGCTGTTTTAAATATGCCAATAGCTTCATTGCCAGCTATGACCCAAACAACGGTAGACATTACTTTTACCATAAATAATCAAACAAGTAGCAGCATAACTAATACCGCCGAAATAAGTAGCGCAACAGGTGGAACTGACCTTGATTCCAGTCCAGGAAATGGTACAGGTGGAAGTGCTGAAGATGATTTTGGTTCGGTGGCTTTGGATGTATGTATACCTCCAAATATACTGGCAGAAGACTATATTATTTGTGAGTCAGGTATAGAGACTGGAGCTGATATCGATTTATCTACCATCGTTCAGAATCCTGATGGAGCAACCTTGACGTTTACAGATCTTGCTTCAACTCCTTACAGCATTCCTCAAAATTTCTCAGCAGGTGGACCTGATAATGTTGATGTCATGGCTAGTGACCCATCAATACTGGGATGAAAGTAAAGATACTTTCACAGTGGAAGTTTTGCCTTTTCCAGAAGCAGACACCATCTGCCCCGGACAAACATATACTTGACTGCTGCCACTGGTCTTACTTCTATCACTTGGTTTAGAGTTGACGAAGGGGACACAACTAGTGTTGGAACAGGATCTACTTATATGGTTATAGCTCCCGGTCTTTATTTTATTCAGCGGCAGATCAAGCAGGATGTGATGAATTCATGCTGCCCTGCAGTTTTGTTGAAGGTGCTTGTATGAGCATTGGCTCTCGTTTGGTTTGATAATAACAATGATGGAATCTATGACGAAGCACAAGAAAATCCTATACCTGGGGTGACTTTGGCTCTTTTGGATGGCGCTGGAATGCCAGTAGACGATCCAAACCAAGCAGGATTCCAACCGTATGTTACAACAACAAATTCAACTGGCGACTACCTTTTTGAAAACCTTCCAGAAGGAACTTATCAAATCCAAATTGGAGCTTCCAATTTCAGTGGTCCAGGTGCTTTAGTAAATACCATTTCTTCTACACCAACTGATGCGGCAGATAATCAAACTGAAAATAATGACAATGG
>JADKBO010000035.1 GCA_016715105.1 Saprospiraceae bacterium
TACTCAGAAGGAGACACTTGCTCACCCTTGCCAATACGAGCTGCAACCTCTGGTGTAGCTACTCTGAGTCCCGTATTTTTTACATATATAATAACGCCATCATCTGTCTTGATTTGATAATGTGCCTCCAACTCTGCGACCCCATCTTTTCTCACTATTTGCCAGTCAGCTCCTCCGTTCAAAATTTCTCCTTTCATGGCAGGACCTTCAAAACTACCTCCTATGATGGGTATAATTCTTCGCATGCCATGGGGAGTTTCACCTACTATGTAAGGCGGTTTTAATTTTACTTTAAGTTCGCATACAAAATCCAATGTAGGTGCCGTAGGTACTTGTTGTGCCATAGTTTTTATTGAAAATATTAGAAATAAAAAGAAAATTGATTTTTTCATTTTGTCAATTTTTTTGATTTAAAGTTTGAATATCAAATCCAGCAACTTTCTTATAATTATCCATTACGTTGGCCAATTTTTTATGTGGTATTTCATCGGCAGTAAATCCTGACGGAAACAAATCTGCCATCATGTCCAAAATCTCATCTGGCCCTTTGGCCCTGTTTTGCATGACCACTTTTGCAGCCGCTGGCACCCGCTCTTTGTCATACTGTGTAAGTATTTCCAAAACATCCTTGTTATTTTTCATACATTCGGTTAAGCAATCAACATCCAATATTGCCTGCGAAGCTCCATTTGAGCCAATAGGATACATCGGATGTGCTGCATCTCCCAGCAATGTTACACGCCCAAATGACCATTTTTCTAGAGGATTTCTATCAGACATCGGGAACTCATAAACAGCTTCACTTCCTGCTATCATAGCTGGTACATCGAGCCAGTCAAAGGTCCAATCGATGTATAAATTTATCAATCGCTTCTGATCTGCTTGCCTGTTCCAATCCCTCGCTGTGAGGGTAGACTTGCCCTCTTTTACATTAGCACCCCAGTTGATGAGACAGGAGCCGTCACTGTCGATAGGTTGTATAGGATACACCACCATTTTTTGCTTCATACTCCCTATCATAGCCATTGACTTGCCGTTGAGAAAAGGCTTCATTACCGTAGTGCCTCGGTATAAAACATTTTCAGAATACACTGGCTTGCCTTCATGTGGGTATAACTGTTGCCTCACTACAGAATTGATACCATCAGCTCCAATGAGCATGTCTGCTTTTTCTTCATGAATTTTTTCGCCTGAGTCCTTATCAATGAAATAAGCAATAACTTCATTTTCGTTTTGTTCAAAATGACTCAAATGGTGATTTTGTTGTATTGTTTCTTTCCCTATTTGTGCCATTACTTCATCAAAAAGTAACATCTGGATATTGCCTCGATGCAAAGAAAATTGTGGCCATTTATAGCCAGCAAATCTGCCTCTGGGTTCTGACCAAAACTCCTGGCCATATTTATTAAAATATTTCAGGTCGCTGGTTTCAATGGCATTTTGAGCTATTTTTTCTTGTAAGCCCAAGTTGGTTAAAACCCTCACACAATGTGGCAAAAGATTGATTCCAACTCCTAGTGGCTTTATTTCTTTTACAGATTCAAATACTTTGACATCGTGCCCCTCTTTATGCAAACTCAAGGCCAATGTCAATCCACCGATACCGCCACCAACTATGATTATCTTCATTAATTTATTCGTTTTTTTTTATTTTAAATTCAACATTTTTATCGCATTTTCCTTCAATATCAGTGGCTTTACTTCGTCTTTAAAACCTGCTTCTTCAAAATCTTTCATCCATCGCTCCGGTGTAATGAGTGGAAAATCAGTACCAAACAACATTCTATCTTTTAGCAAAGTATTGGCATATTGTACCAATTGCTTTGGAAAATATTTGGGCGACCAGCCACTTAAATCTATATAAACATTGGGCTTGTGCATGGCTACAGAAAGTGCTTCATCTTGCCAAGGCCAACTTGGATGTGCAATGATGATGGGGCTATCAGGAAAGTCAATAGCTACATCGTCCAGGTGCATCGGATTGGAAAACTCAAGTCTGAGACCGCCACCACCTTTTACACCCGATCCATATCCCGAATGTCCAGAGTGAAACAACATAGGCAACTTATGCTCTGCTATCACTTCATAGAGGTGATACGCCATCTTATCATAAGGATAAAAACCTTGAACTGTGGGGTGAAATTTAAATCCCTTTACGCCATAATTTTCTATCAAATCTCTGGCTTCTCTCGCTCCCATACGACCCTTGTGTGGATCTATGCTGGCAAAGGCTATCATCACATCGTCATTTTTCAAAGCACACTCTGCTACTTCAATATTAGGTATTCGGCGCTTGCCTACATTATGCTCAGAATCTATGGTAAACATGACCAATGCCATATTTTGCTCCCTATAAAAATCTGCAGTTTCCTGCATGGTAGGTCGCTTATCTGACTTAAAATATTTAGCAAAAGCCTCATCCAATTCGGGTCTGTAGTCATCATGTGGCTGGCAGCAGCTTACCTCAGCATGGGTATGTACATCTATGGCTTTAATTTTTGAAATATCAATCATGTCTTTCTGGTATCTAATTTTAATGATGCTTGATAATTTTATTTTGCACCCATTCGTATGGCACCATCCAATCTTACAACCTCACCATTGAGCATTGTATTTTCAATGATTTGCTTTACCAAAGAAGCAAACTCTGAGGGCTTGCCCAGTCGTGGCGGGAAGGGGATTTGGTTGCCCAATGAGTCTTGTACTTCTTGTGGTAAATTCTGCAAAAGTGGTGTTTCAAATATACCGGGAGCAATGGTCATGACTCTGATGCCCATACGAGCAAACTCTCTTGCCAATGGAAGTGTCATAGCTACTATTCCCCCTTTGGATGCTGAGTAGGCAGCTTGGCCGATTTGGCCATCATAAGCAGCTACAGAAGCGGTATTGATCACAATGCCACGTTCGCCATCCGCATTAGGATCGTTGTGCTGCATTTCATTTACTATAAGTCTTATCGAATTGAAAGTACCTATGAGATTTACATTTATTACATGTTGAAAAAATGCCAAATCATGTGGACCTTCTTTGCCTACAACTCTCTTAGCAGGCCCCAACCCGGCACAGTTTACCAAGCCATTTATGCGAAGAAACTTTTCTTTGGTTTTATCTACAGCAGTGATGAACTCACTTTCAGTGGTTATATTATTTTTGATAAAGAGATTGCGCTCCCAAGGCTAGCTCTGCTTGTTTACCTGCCTCTTCATTGATGTCCAAAAGTACAGCCTTTCCACCATTTGCTATGATCATTTGTGCTGTGGCAAAACCCAAGCCAGATGCTCCTCCTGTGATCACAAAAGTATTGTCTTTAATTTGCATATAATTGCTCTACCAATGTAGCCCTCATTTTTAAAATTACTCTTTGATTAAGTGAACCCTTATCTGTGACCTCCCCTAAGTCTATCGACGGTGGTTGGGTAGCCACAATATATTTCCTGATGCTGGTAGAACTTCCCGATGCTGTGGCATTAAACTTTACCAACCAATCATCAATGTATTGATAAATGGCAGAATTTGAACAAGTCTTTTCGTAAGAAGTATCAGCTGGCAAGTTAGCTAATTCTCGGCATGCGTCTATATTTAAAAATAAAATTGCACCTATATAGTCTTTATCAAGCCCAGCGAATACTACATCTTGGATAATGGGTGAACCTGTAGATATTACCTTGGCTTTGAGGACGCCCACATTTACCCATGTACCTGTAGATAATTTGAAATCTTCGGCAATACGACCATCAAAAACCAAGCCCTTGTCCGGGTTGTTTTCATCCAAAAATTTTACTGCGTCTCCTGTTTTATAATAGCCCTCTTCATCAAAAGCTAGTAGGGTAGCTTCTTCATTCTTCCAATAGCCTTTGGTCACATTCGGCGCTTTGTATCTTGCCTCCATTTTATCACCATCAGGTACTAGCTTCACATCCATTCCTGCTACAGGCACACCCAGAAGTCCTGAAAAAGCTCCGCCCCAGTTGGCAAACATTGCCGAAGGTCCAGATTCTGTGCATCCCAACCCTGTGACGATCGGTATCTTTTGACCGATGGTTTGTATGGCCAGTTCTTCCAATTTATTCCAAACAGGTTGTGCCAGGCTAGCCCCTGCATAAAAAAGTACGTTCAGATTTTTAAAAAACTTTTCTCTGAGCGTCTGCTCTTTGTCTAAATAAGGAATCAACATTTCAAAACCTTTGGGCACATTAAAGTAGGCAGTTGGAGAAATTTCTCTTAGATTTTGAACCGTTTCTTCTATGCCATTGGCTGTAGGTTTGCCATCATCTATCAAAATAGTGCCACCATTGTAAAGGGCCAGTCCAAAATTATGATTACCACCAAAAGTATGATTCCATGGCAGCCAATCTATGAATACTGGTGGCTCAGATTTCATAAAGGGAAATGCTTGTGTGATTTGTTGGAGGTTGGCGCACCACATCCCTTGATGGTTCATCACACCTTTTGGTAAGCCGGTAGAACCTGATGTAAACAAGATTTTTGCAATGGTATCTGCATTGACTTTATTTGCTGCTCTTTCTACCTCTTCACTTGGTATGGCATCCTGTAATGATGCAAAATTGTCATGACCAGAATCATCAACCGTCACGATAATTGCATTGGGCATTAGCGTTTTTGAAAGCTCAATAGCTTTTTTATAGACCTGCCCATCTTGTGCAAAAATCAATTTTGGTGACATGAGCTCAAGACAATGTTTGAGTTTGGAAAAGTCATTGGAGATGAGCGAATAGGGTGGTGATATTGGCGTATATGTGATACCTATGTGCACTGCAGCTAAAGATAGCAATGCGTGCTCTATGCTATTTTCTGATAAAATAACAATGGTCTCTTGTGGCTTAAAATTCAGGTCTAAAAGATATTGAGCTATTGATTTTACTTTTTGAAAGGTTTCGGCATAGGTCAAATTTTGCCATTGTCCATCCTTTCTCCTTTGGATAAAAATATGGTCTGGCTTGAGATTTGCCCAATGTTCCAGCTTATCTGTGAGCTTTAAAGGATAGTCGTCAAGCGGCTCTTCGAGTTTGTAATGAATCCCAACAGATGCTTTGCTTTCTTTTATCGTTTTATGTGAGCCAAAAGCAATATTTTTAAACATATAGTGACAGCGTGATTTACGATTTACGAATTATGAATTACGATTTACGATTTGCGAATGATGAATTACGAATGATGAATTAACATTTATTGATTTGCGAATTACGATTTAAGAATTAGATTTTGTTTGATTTTTGAATCTGAGATTTCTCTAGTCTTTATGGATGAAACTGTAATCGCTAATAGTTCGTCAGCTTCCTTATGCTCGACTGTCTTGTCTTAGATTTTCATCAGTCAACAATAAATCACAAACTTTCGTCAAGTTCTTCTTCTACAATTTTGAGTTTGTTAATAAAATCTGCGGTGGATTTAGCTCTACAAGCTGCACGGTAATTGGCTGCACAAGAAGGAATACATCGAACCATCTGGTTTCTTATTGCCTTAAAATCTGGCTCATTAGAAAATTTGCCCAACCTTAATCTCTTTTAAACCCCACTTTTCAATACTCCCAAATCTTCCCAATCAAATAGATTCAATACCAATGCCAAATGCCCTAATCGTAAATCTCCAATCAAATCAATCGTAAATCGTAAATCGATCCAATCGTAAATCAACATTCCCCATTCCATTTACTCTCCCACCTTCTTACCCCTACCTTCCAAAAAATCATTTAACCTTTGCTTTGCTTCAGGCGACGATGACGTTATGGCAGCTATTAAACTTTCCATGAGCAGCCCCTCCGATTGATTGGAGTCTGTAATCCTTGGCAAGATATGCATCACGGCATAGTTGGTAATCTCGGCGTTTGATATGATTTTTTTGGCAAGTTCCTCACATTTTTCCAAAGCCTTATCTGCATCTACCATATAATTTACCAACCCTATTTGCTCACCCTCCGCAGCTGTAAAAACTCTGCCTGTGAGCATCATATCAGCCATGCGGGCCATCCCTATGAGCTTTGGTAATCTAACTGAGGCACCACCACCAACAAAAATGCCTCGCTGTCCTTCTGGCAATGCAAAAAAAGCAGAGCTATCGGCCACTCTGAGATGACAAGCTGTAGCCACCTCCAATCCGCCTCCAACTGTTGCACCATGCAATGCGGCTATTACGGGCACTTTGCCAAATTGTATTTTATCCATTACGCTATGCCACATCCTGGAATGATACAAACCTTCCACAACGTCTAGCTGGGTAAGCTCCGACAAGTCAAGACCTGCCGAAAAATGCTTTCCTATTCCATATATGATGATACATTTGACGTCTTGAGGTAGATTGTCAAATACTTTTTCGATTGATTTTATCAATGTATCATTAAAAGCATTGCGTTTTTCTGGGCGATTGAGGCCCATATAGAGTATACCTTCTTTTATTTCGATTTTAAGTGTGTCAAGTGTGGCAATATTATCAAGCATATTTATCTGTTTTTTTAAAATGTCAAATTACCTAATGAATCAGGTGAACTCAATTAGCTATAAAAATTGCTTGATTTTTAAAGCGAAAGTACACATCTGAATGGTTGGCACTTTACTTTACAAAATTGAATAAAATAAAGAATGATAAATAGGAAAATTGCCTTTAAGTATATGCAAAAACAATCATTTTTGAAGATTTCTATATTGTTTTGGTGTCAAATTTGTAAGTGATTTGAAGAAACGGGAAAAATCACTGGGGTCGAAACCACCTAATTTGTAGGCAATATCGGCTATATTTAGGTCAGTTTGTTTGAGTAATACTTTAGCTTCCAATATTCTCATTTCTTCTAGTAGTTCATGAGCTGATTTACCTGTAGAAACTTTCACGCTTTTATGTAGATGATTGGGCGTTACATTCAATGCCTCTGCAAATTCGGTGACAGTTCGTTTGTCATATATGAATGCAGAAAGTAAGTTTTTATATTTTTGTGTAAGCCTCAATGCAGCATTGGTTTGTGATTTAGAATTTAAAGTTTGCATAAAATCTACTTCTTTGAGGAGTGTAATTAGGTACAGGGCGATGATTTCAGAACGGTTGATATCATTTAGGGTGTATTCATTGATGAGGATTTCAAATAGAAGATGTATTCTGTCAGTTTGTTTTAAATGAAGTAGAGGCTCAGCTGTTATTTGAAAAAAAGGAAATGCTTGCTCAATATTGATATTTAATATACCATGATTGAATATCTCGGAATGAAAATGACAATAATAACCTTCCACGTCTTCAGATATGACCTCGAGTGAGGTTATTTGATCGGCAGTAAGACAAAAAATACTGCCAGGTGTTACTTCATATTGGCTAAGCCCCTTGCTTCTTATTGCGTAGCCTTTGGTGATGCAAACAAAAAAATAAACCGACCTCCTATGTGGCAATACAGGCAATTTCAGAAATGATTTGTACTTTTCTATACGTTCAATATGAAAATATTCATAGTAAGCATTGGATACATTTGGCTTCCAGGAGTCAAACATGTAGTCGTCAAATTGACTCGGTTTTAGTTTTGGTATTATTTTCATAAATGTGGTTAGAACGAGCGTAAGAATAAAGCATTTTTATGGGCTTTTTATCCTTTCTCATTGATTTTGATACCTATGATGAGCAATTCAGCAATTTCGCAAACTATATGAACTTTCTACTTTGTACAGACGCAAGGCCTTGCGTCTCTACATTTCCACTTCATGAACTCGTTTCAACCATTAACCATTAACCATTAACCATTAATAATTACCTTCCAGATCTATCCAAAAAATTACTCCCAGCTTGTTGCGTACACATCACCAAAACTTCCTGGATATTTACATGTTTTGGTCTGGTGGCAACAAAAAATATGGTGTCAGCCACATCTTTGGCTTTTAAAGGTGTAATGTCCTCGTAGATTTTGGATTTTTTCTCATCACCTTCAAATCGGGTAATGGCAAATTCTGTTTCTTCTACCATACCAGGTGAAACTTGGCTGACCCTCAGTCCTAACTTATAAAATCCAATCGCATGGTTTTGGTGAGCATGTCAACAGCACTTTTGGTCGCACAATACACATTTCCATTGGGATAAGCTTCATGGCCAGCAGTCGAACAAATATTGATGATGTGGCCTTTTCCATTTTTGACCATCAAAGGACTGATTGCTCTGGTCATATATAAAAGCCCTTTTATATTGGTGTCAATCATCGTTTCCCAATGATTGATATCTCCTTTGTGCAATGGATCAAGGCCCATTGCCAATCCAGCATTATTGATCAAGATGTCTACATTAGCCCAATCTCCGTCCAGTGACTTCATAGCCTTTTTCACCTCATTGCTTTTTCTTACATCGAAGCACAATGCTTTGACCTTTACGACGTATTTTTTCTTGAGTTTATTTTTCAATTCTTCCAGGCGATCTTCTCGTCTTCCAGTGATGATGACATCATAGCCATTTTTTGCAAATAGGGTAGCAGTAGCCTTCCCAATTCCAGAGGTAGCACCCGTCACTAAAACAATTTTCGATAATCTATTTTCCATCCCTCAAAGTTGCAATTTTAGATTTAAACTCAGTATTAAATCTTTGATATTCCTCTGTTGCCGGGCCATAAAACCCAGTATATACGTATCTGACTTGATTTTTTTGATCCAGGAAAAGTAGGGTAGGGAATGCCTTGATACTATCTATGATGCCAAATGTTTGACTAGCTTCTTTTTTGTCATAATATCCTCCCAACATTACATCCCATGGCACCTCCATCCGCTCTTTGTAGGTTTTCAAAACCGTATTTAGCTTACTGCTGTCTCTATATCTCTCAAATGCAATAGAGGCAATGGCAACATCTTGTGGATTTTCTTCCTTCAGGTAATCTTTAAGAAATTGGGTTGCATCCTTACAATTTGGACACCAAGTGCCCATAAGCAAAAGTAGTTTTATTTTATCCTCATTGGCAGGATCATTTATCGAAAAGGTTTTGCCCTCCGTATTAGTACCAACAAATGAAACCGGAGCCCCTGTTTTAGCTTTACTCATGCTAAAACCATCTTTGAGTTTGGCATTTTCATCACGTTTGCCGACCAATGGTACTAAATACGTTTTGCCTGAATAATATAAACCTGAAATGCTTTCATCTTCCATGAGTTTCAATTCAAAAAGATAGGCATGTGCACCATCAAAAACTGATAAATATGCTTTTTTACCTACCACATCGCCAGCCAAATATCTGAAATCACCAGTCTCTGTTTCTATGGTACCAGTTATTTTATTGCCTGCTTGTTTAAGGTGAGCAATGCCAGGAAATTGGTCTTTGGTTTCAGGGTCAATGTCTAAAGCCCACCTACCCGTAAAATCCGCTTCTACCTCTCCCTGTGGCAATTTAAATCGCGCATTGTCGCCATGTACTGCCTTGAATCTTATTTTATAACCTTCTCTATAATTCACGTGCCAAAAACCTTCCAATACTCTTTCCTCATAGGAAGCCGTGAGGTATGTATCATAGACAGGAAAACCAAATGTAACAGTATCTTTGATCATGGCTTTTGTTTTACCAAAAGTGATGTCTGTCACTTTTATCCTTTCTTCACCATTGATTATTTCAATATGAAAAATGGAGTCATTGTCATAAATCACTTCAAAATTGAATGGCAATTCACCAGTATAATCAGTCTTGTAGGTGATCTCGTCTTTATCCTTCACCACTTTGGGTGTTTCTCTGAGGTATAAAACACCTCGCCAAATACCAGGAGGAATTTTTGAAAAAGCCGATTGGGGCTCTATACAACCATTCATAAATATAAATGAACTGCGGACGAATGCAAAGACAGACCATGTTTTAATTGACATCTTGTAATTTATTGACTAATAAATCAACTGGCTAGGAACGAAAATGTTCTCTCAACCAAAATTAATTGGAATGAATAATCCTGCAAAGATGATTATTCGCCGCCTTTATCACCAACAAATTGCTGTTCTTTGTTTTTAAAAAGCACGTTGAATGTCGTAAGACTGCCATAAATACGAGTGATGTATTGTTGTAAATTTACTTTTTCTTCATCACTCAGGTTACTGGCATTGATTCTTTGTTCCATCACTCTCAAACGATCTCTGACCATGACAATTTTGTGGAAAAATGCATCAATCGGAATTTCTTTTTCTTTGTAGGAATCATCTTTTGGCTTCAAGATCATGGTTCCTCCATCCCATTTGTCACCGAGAGGAACTTGCTCCGTGATATCAGAAAAATGTCTTAGGATTTTGATCAGACTTTTTTCAGCTTCCGTAAAACTTACTGCTTCTGTGGCTGGTATAGCTTCTGTAATTGTCCATGCGCTATATTCTTTCCCAACATGTTTGATCCCAAATTGTATGAAGCATACTTTATAAGCTACTACATCTACATAAATGACCACACCATCACCAAATGCCGGGTGATTCACG
Source organism: Saprospiraceae bacterium (assembly GCA_016715105.1). Classification (GTDB taxonomy): domain Bacteria; phylum Bacteroidota; class Bacteroidia; order Chitinophagales; family Saprospiraceae; genus JADKBO01. Next base: position 10,414 of record JADKBO010000035.1, read on the forward strand.
CGTGATCCTATTCCTAATATCTGATCTGCCATTACTTAAATATGTTTATTTTTTCTAATACAAAATTCGATGTCTGGTTATTCTTTTGGAAGTAATTATTCCAAAGAAATAAAACCACTCACCATATTACAAAAATATTTAATACGAAAATATACCTTTGATTGGTTTTTTAGTTTATTTTTCTCAAAAATTTCTGATCGACTGCTATTATTTGAAATAATTTATCAAATCAGTCAAGATTGGACGACCAAATTATCAGTCATGAAAGGAATGTGGACGATTGTACTTCTTTTATTTTCTAATGTCTTTATGACTTTGGCATGGTATGGCCACCTCAAGTTTCATGAGTGGAAAAGCTTTTCAAAATTTGGATTATTTGCCGTCATTGCCATCAGCTGGGGTATGGCATTTTTTGAATATTGCCTGCAAGTACCGGCCAATCGGATTGGATACAAAGAAAATGGTGGGCCCTTTACATTGGTCCAACTCAAAGTCATTCAAGAGGTGCTTACTTTGGGCGTTTTTACCATTTTTACTTTGATCGCATTCAAAAATGAATCCTTGAAATGGAATCATTTGCTCGCAGGACTGCTGCTGATTGCAGCAGTTTATCTAGTCTTTAAAAAATAATTTTACCCAATGGGTTGATAGAAAAAGAAATTAACTAAACAAGCCGTCGTAGTCAGATTTGCCCTCACCGTCAATTTTTCTTTTTTCCATTTCAGGCATTTTCAAATCCATCATTTCGTTGTCACCCATTCCTTCTTTGCCCATCAACAATAAGGTTGATTTTTTCTCATACTCTTCGAGCATTTTCAAACCTTGGTCTTCAAAAACTCCATTTTGAAGGTCGATTGAATTCATGAAGTCTGATGACATTTCCATGAAACGCTCCATTTCTCCTACTTTTTGACTTACGTCATCGGCAATGAATTCCAATGCTTGATCAAACATTGCTCTTTTATCTGCATCACCTTTGATGATACTCATTGCTGACTTCATCGCGCTGTTACTTGCTTTGATGGCTTTGTATTCTTGTTCTTTTACTTTTACCTGATCTTTGGTATCTTCTAGTAAAACCTCAGAGTTGGCATACATTTTTGACAAGACCTTGTAAAGGATGGATATCTTGCCATGTAGAGCAGCATATTTTTCGTTTGACTCTTGCAATCTGGCAGCTTTTCTACTTGATAAAAGCATTGCTTGTTGATTGCCTTGTTCCTTGGCTTTTCTGGCAATGGTCAAATTGGTACTTATTTCTTTCTCATTGTCCTCTACCAAGGTTTTCAACTTTCTCATTTGGCCCCTTAAATCACCAATTTGTTTGCCCATTTTGGCCAAATTATCCTCTAAGTCAGAGATATAATTTTTAAGAATACCTATTGGGTCGATCGTCACAAACCATCCTGTGATCGTTCTCATGATGGACTTATACATATATCCCACTAAAGCCCTTACCTTCGGATCTAATATCATATAGATAATAGCACCCAAAACCAAAAGACTCACTGCTATGCCAATGGTGTTTCCCAACATTGCAAGAATGGCTGCGCTATATTTAAACAATAACCATCCTGCACCACCTAGCAAAGCCAAAGAAACACAGTTCCTGTTTTTCCTTCTGGTTTTTCCCAAAATGTTTTTGATCTAAAAGAACCACCACCCACGTCTTGTATCGTTGCCATATCGTTATGTTGTTTTTAAAATTATTCTACCTTTAAAATGATAAATTTCTAATAAATATTTGATTTTTCAAATTCTGTTTTGATTGAAAGCTTTATTTTGAATGTTTCTTTCCAAATATCGCTTTCCTTTCATTATTTTGAACTGTTTTATAATAAAAGGTTTTTATATGTAACCTTATCATTGTCAAACTGTTGCTGAACATTGTCACAAATTTTCTTAAATTCTTCTCTTGTATGCACAATTTTTAACTCATTTTGAGCTGCCTCAGTTCTGAGCTCTTGAGCCTTTGCCACAATGGCTTCATTTTGCCTTTGAAGCTGCTCAATCTTTCGAAGATTTTCCTCTTTTTGTTTGTCTAGTTCGTTGGCTGCTTCCCTTACTTCGTCAATGTTTTTGGTAATCTGATTGCGCAATGCATCTGTAAACTTGACCATTTCGCTTTGTAAAATACCCTCATAATGTGCGATAGTTCCGGTTATCTTCTCTTGGTCCATACCCATAGAGGCAGCTGTTGTCAGTGCCGATTTGATTGCAATGGTTTCAGACATATCCAACTTCATCAGATTGATGACCGAATGTTTGAACCTCAGATAGTCAAAGCCATCAAGACTTCTTTCTTTGATAGATTCAATGATACTTTGCACCATTCTCTGATTGAATTCTTCAGAAGAGAGACCAAATAATTCTTTAAGATCTATGACCATGAATATTGTATTTTAGCGGATTTTCAACAAATTTAAGGGTTGTTCGCTTATAAAGAATTTTTATTCCATCAATTGATAAAAATAGTCGACGAAGTCAAGCTACCAGCATTGAGCCATGAGCACCGAGCTGTCAGTTATCAGTTTTCAGCTGTCAGTTTATTTCTTATTTGGAAGATACTAGTTTACCAGAAACAAAAGCTAATATTTCCGATTTCCGACCTCCGAATTCCGATTTCCCTTTTTACCCTTTCAACACCAGCTCAATAGTTTCCAATTCTTCGGCAGAAAATTCCATATTATTCAAAATGCCTAAATTGTCTTTTAATTGAGCGACTGAACTACTTCCAATTAATACAGTAGTAATGCGATGATCTTTCAATAACCAAGTCAATGCCATTTGGGACAATGATTGGCCGCGATCCTCCGCAATTGCATGTAATTTTTGGATGATGGCGATTCTTTCTGGACTAACCTCTGATTCTTGTAAGAAACCCGTAGACTTTGCAGCACGACTATCTGCTGGAATGCCTTTGAGGTACTTGTTGGTCAATAAGCCTTGGGCCAATGGCGAGAAAGGAATACAGCCGACTCCATTTTCTTCCAAAATGTCTAAAAGTCCTTCTTCTGCCCATCGCACAAACATGGAATATTTTGGTTGATGGATCAAACAAGGCGTACCCAGTTCTTTCAATATTTTAATGGCTTCAGCTGCATCTTTATTTTCATAATTGGAAAGACCAACATACAAAGCCTTGCCGCTTCTCACAATTTGATCCAAAGCCATCATAGTTTCTTCGAGTGGAGTATTTGGATCTGGTCGATGAGAATAGAAAATATCCACATATTCAAGACCCATTCTTTTCAAACTTTGATCACAACTGGATATCAAATACTTTCTGGAACCCCATTCGCCGTATGGGCCTGGCCACATGTGATAACCTGCTTTGGAACTGATGATCAATTCGTCTCTCAAGTAACCTGGGAAATCTTGTTTTAAAATAGCACCAAAGTTTTCTTCAGCTGAACCTGGAGGCGGGCCATAGTTATTCGCAAGATCAAAGTGTGTGATGCCTCTGTCAAAAGCATACCTTACCATGGCGCGGCCATTTTCAAAAGTATCTACACCACCAAAGTTGTGCCATAAGCCAAGTGATAAAATGGGCAGTTGGATGCCACTTTTGCCACACCTTTTATATTGCATTGAGTCATAACGATCTGACGCTGGAACATACATACGTAATCTAATTTAAGAAGGATTAATAAAATGGCTTTTTAAAGGTGGCCAAATGTAGCGAATTTCACTTATTTTCAAATATTCATTTATTGAAGTCTCAAAGTATTTATAAATTTTCATTTTGATTTAGCCTGACCAAATTGGCCAATTTTGGGGGAGCTACTTCGCAATAGGCCGTAGTTATTGCATCAGCAAATAAATCTGGGTGTACATCTTCCAATTGGATAAATGTCCAGCCTTGTTTTCCCCATTTATTAGGTACAGCATACACAATTTTGCTATTTGATGCACCAAAAACATCTTGATCAATTTCAGAAAGTTTGATGCAAGCTCGATTTAACTTTGCATCATAACTTGCAAAAATTTTCTTTTTTACCCTAAAGGAAGTTTTTTCAAAATGTGGCTCTTCGGTTGCTTCAGGAAAAGACAAGGCCAAAGCCCTTAAATCATTGATTGTAGGCATGATTATTTAATTTATCGTAGATATCTTAAAGGTCAGTTTTTAAGGTTCTTTCTGTAATGTATTGCATCAATTCTGTCGCCGCGTTGAGCGTTGGCTGAGCAAGTGCGTCATTGAAAAGTACATTGATTGGTCCCTCACCAAAGTATAATCCATCTGATACCAAAAAGTAATCCTCATCATTCCAGTTGCGGGTTGTGGTCTTCTGACATCATCCCAAGGTCCAATTTTGGTAACTACATCCATGGCATTTGCGAACAAAGTTGCAGTCAATTGATTGGCTTCCTGATCATCGCGCGTCTCCCAAATCAAAATTTTTCCAGATTGATTGATGTAACGAGCGGTGCCATCTCCATAAGATGCAAGAACATCCAGACCTTCGTCCAAACCCAATTCTACGATAACCGCCAATAAGTCTTTCCGAGCAGGTTTGAAACCCAGTTTCAATTGATTGTTATAGGCTAAGATTTTGCTTCGCGCCGATGTATTGGGGTCATCGATGATTTGTTGGAATTCGGTGGTGCTGCTGTTTGGAGAGAAAAGTAGATTGAATGGGTAGGCAGTATCATCCTCCGTTTTGTCTTTGTAAAGGTTGAGGTCATCACAAAAAAGGAGGTTGTAGATGATGTTGGTGGATTCTATTGAGTAAGGATTTATGGGTAACATGTTTAATTTTTTCAGTTTGCTTTTTCAAATGCGCTGCAAGGGTAAAATTAAATTTGTTTCCTCGGTTATCTACATTTGGATTATTAAATTTATTGGAAATTCAATGCAAATTGTATTTTTAGAACATGTACATTATACAGATAAAGGGAAAGTTAAGTTATATAAGTAAAAGGTTACAAAAACTCCCTTGAAAGAATATCAAAAAGAGGATGTTGTGACCTTGAAATTTATAGGAAGATAAAGAGTCTGATATGAAATTCTATAAAGCGATGGTAAAAAGTACACGAAACATTAGAAGGTTTTTTGAGAAATAGAACCAACTATGATCTATCAATTTGTCGAAAAGTTCAACATTCCTTTCCTTACCGCTACTACACCAACAATTAACAATAATAAGGAAAGCGTTGCGAAACCCCATTGTGAAAGGGTGGGAATGGCACGTGCCGGTACTACAGAAAGTTGGGCTCTGATTTCTCCACCAGGAAAAGTTGCATTATGAATATTGACGTAAGTATTTCCAGCTAAAAAACCTGCTTCTTCTACCATTGGCAAAGGATAAGTTGAATTATTGGACCCAGAAGTGGCGGCAGGATGATTGAGTGTTACAATGATAGGACCATTCACTCCTATAGCTGCAGTATGAATGTGAGCAGCAGTTGAAGCCATTGATAAACCACTGAATGAATAAATCAGATTGATCATTCCCGTGGTTTCATTATAAGTTCCAGAAACAGTACCAGTTGCTGTACTCATATTGGGCGGGACCTCATTTGCACCACTTAGTGTTCCAGATATGTTATAAATTGGTTGTGCTCCTAAAAAGGATATAACCAGAATGGATATCAATAAAATGAGAAATGGTTTCTTATTACGCATTGGAGGCAGATTTCTTGTAAAAGTATGCTTTCGTTTGTCATAATTTTGGATATCTTATAACTTTATTTTCTCGCATATAATATTCATTTGGATTAATGTGAAGAACCTATCTTCATAAGTGTTCATTTCCACTTGATCAATAAACATTTTTCAATAAAGAATGGTACACAAAGTGACAACAAACCCTCATATTGAAAACTGGATTTGATCAGTAAAAAGCCGATTGTTTAGTCATTTTAAAACCTTAATATGTAAATCGAGCTCTTAAAAATTAAAGAGATATTGATGCTTTAATTCCGAAATTTTTTGTTCTATGTTTGGCCTAATTTTCTCAAGGATTGCTCTCTTGGACAGAAATGCTTCAATGTTCCACATATCTTTTTCAGTCTCAAGTGGAACATTATTCATTTTATCAAGAAAAGTAGATATAAAAAGAATAAGGTTTTTGTCTTGTGCTTTTGTAGCTAATTGATGTAAATTGTCAATGGTCACTTTCAAATCGTCGTTTTGTAAACATTTGTTAATGAAAAATTTATAATTTTCATATTTATAATAATCCTCTACATTAATATTCCTCTTAAGGATAGTTTTTATTTGATCAATTCTGGTAAAATTTTGAATCAGCTCTGATAATTTTTCAGCATCTTCTTTTCCAAAATAGGACAATAAATCTGGATATTTTAAAAGCCATTTGCGGAAACTTCCATTAGAAATTTCCCCATTTAAATATTTATATATTTTTTCCTTTTCTTTCATTAAACTGTCGTGCGAATATGTATTTGGAGTATATAATTCAAAGAATAAAAACATTGGCCATTCACAAATGTAATGATTAATTTTTTACATTTTTTTGCTTTACATTTTAGTTTGCTCAATCGCAATTGCCATTGCTCCTTTTATGATTTTTACTCCTCCCCACATTCAAATAAATCACCAATCAAGTAATGCTGATCACTAGGAGTAACTGCTCTAAAATACTGCAATAAATCCAATGTGGTTGCGTATCTGTTTTTGCTTTTTACGCCACTAAATGAATGCCAATCATATAGGAAATTGCTCAAAGCTTTGTTGACATTTTTTTCGCCTATACATTCCATCCATTCATACATCGCCAGAGCCCCTTTATTATAATAAATGTGACTTTGACTTTCGACCAAGGCCAGAGGAGGTTCTGTTGTTTTTGATTTTAATTTAGCTTTTTTATAGGCATCTTTTTGCAAATTCAGAAATTGTTGCATTTTTTGATTGGAGTATTTTGATTTAAAAACCATCATTGCTGCATATTGCGACAACGTTTCTAAAATCATGTTTTGGCCTTTTACATGAGCTGCTTCCAATTGCATTCCCCACCATTGATGAGCAACTTCATGTGCAGTAATATAAAAAGCCATATCCACATCTTTTTCTGCTTGAATGTGCATGATAAAACCCAGAGATTCTGAAAAAGGAATGATGCCAGGAAGGGATTGAGCAAAATCGTTGTATCGAGGGAACTCAGCGATGCGAAGATGTTTATACGAATAAGGACTAAAATGGGTTCCATAATAATCCAAAGACATTTTCATAGCTTCCATCATACGGTCTAAATTGTATTCATGCCCCTTGTGATGATAGATTTCAAGTTTCACTTCTTCTTGACTCCTATTTGGATTAAAACTGTCCCGAAATACTTCATAATTGGCAGAAAGGAAAGGGTAGAAGTGGATGATTTTTTGATCAGTTTGATAATGAAAATAGTTTCGGTCGTTTTCATTCCAATGACCAATCAATTCGCCAGAGGTCAATGCAGTTTGAGGAGCTTCTGTGCTGATGATGACATCGAGCAAAAGTCCTTTAGAATCACTACCACTGCGGGCATATTGCACTGCCTGTTGGTCGGTCCTATCAGCCTTTTCTATCCTTGGTACTAAGTCAAATTTTAATCTCAAATCCTCATCCTGGATTTCGTATTTTTTCTGATAACCAAATCCAGGTAGGGCAGTGTTGTCAAAAAAAGTACCGTTATACACTACCTCTGTTTCATTACCTTGAATATCAAAACCTTTGGCTGCAAGTATTTGCTTGAAAGCCATTTTCATCGTGTCACCAAAACTCAGAGGTTTGTCCAATTTATACATGATGTAGTTGTAAGCTGCATACATTGAATCAGAACTGACCTTGCGATCAAATGTAATTTCGCTTAATTCCACATGTGATTCCACTATTTTTTGGATATGGATTGTTTGAATGGGTTCTTCAAAAGTATTTGTAAGAACATATTCTCCAGCTATTTCATAAGATCTTTTTGAAGGGAAAAGATCAATTTTTAAATGGGTTGCAATGATTTTTGGTTGCGGAATGTATTCAAATTGTTTCAAAGTTTTTTCGTATCCAACTCTAAATTTATTTTTTTCAGCCTCTGTCCAAAAGTCATTCAACACATTGGTATTATAAAAAATAAATCCACCGGTCATTGCGAATAATAATAGACAAATGAAGACAAATAAATGCGCTGATTTACTTTTCAAATCTGACAGCCATTTCTTAAAATTCCAATTTGATCGCCTTTCTTTAAGTGTACTTGCTAGGAAAAGTATTAAAACTCCGAACAAAAGCCAGTATGCTTTGACCCAAAGATATCCATCCAGAAAGTGGCCGTAACCATTCATGTCAGAATATTTGCCGAGTGTTTGCCCACCAAATTCCAATAATACATGACCTATTCCGAAATGGGCATTTGCAACATTGATGACTCCAAAAATCAATACTCCAAGGATGCCCAAAAACTTATTCTTTGTGATTGTCTGGAAGAACAGTGCAGCCAAGGTGTAGAAGACTAGGAAAAAAATTAAATCCAAAAAGAAGCCAAAGAAGTACACATTCAAATCAAATCGATCATAACCATGAAAAACCTGAAAAGTTATTCCTGCCAGTATGAGGCTCAGGAGGAGTAAAACATAGATAAATACCAATGCCAATAACTTACTGCCGAGATTTATGAAATGGTGGATAGGGGTAGAATCGTGTATCAAATCAAATTGGATTTCTTTTTCTTTCCACATGATTTCAGCGGTATAAAATATTAAAATAATTGCAAAAAAGTAAAGCGACATTTCTTTCAATTCTTCCACAATCAAATATGAAGTCGGATAACTATCTACGTCATAGGCTGTTCCAAGGCTCAAAGAATTGACATAAATGATGATGAAGCAACAAACAATGATGGCCCAAAATGAGGAGAGTTTGAGAATCGACAGACTGTGAAACCAAGCACTGAGCAAAAGTTGTTTGAACTGAGCTTGTGAATGAAAAACTGGCTTAGTTTCTGGTAGTTGCTTATTGTGGGAAACTGTTACAAATTGATTTACTTGAGGTTGTTTTCTTTTGAATGTTTTCTCAATGCCTACCGCCATTTTGAATTTAAAGTAGCCAACAATCAAAATAAATACGCCCAGACTGAGCCAAAATAGTTTATTGAATAACATGATCCCCGAGACTGGAATGAGGTGATGATTGCGTTGATAAATTGTCCAATTTTCAGTGGCTTTGGTCAAAGTTGTGAGAGAGAAGGGGTCTAGCAGCGCTTGTAAATTTGGGTTTGCAATACCTTTGGTAAGCATGAAGATTACAAATATGAAAATGGCTTGCGTGTAAACAAGTATGAGGTTTTTGCTAAAGGCGCCCGAAACAAAAAAGACCGCAGCACCAAATGTCAAGCTTGGCAAAGCCACCCATAAAAAGGGTTGAACATAATTAATCAACTCAAAAGGTAAATATTCATCGGGTTTTACCCAAGGCATGAAGCTTCCCAATGCCATGCCCCAAATCATTCCTGAAAATATAAAAATCAGCACCAGATAAGACCCTAAAAAGTGTCCCAACAAATAATCCTTCTTAGTTATAGGATTTGCATAAATGAGACTTTGTGTTTCGTACTGATGATCTCGCAAGATTGGAACTCCCATAATCATAGAAGCAATGATCATAAACAATAAGGTGATCGCCGCCATGGTTTTGGCAATGACTAGTGGGGAGTTTTTTGACCAAGCCCAAATCGATTCCTTGGAAAACAAATTCAACGCCAAACAAGGAGAATAAAAATAAAAACAGAAAGTATAAATACGTTTCAGGCCGCCTTATCCTATAAGTTATTTCAAATTTAAAAAAGTGATACCACATTTTGATCTGTTATTAAGCGTTGAGAATTTGGGACATATAGACATCTTCCAGGTTAGCATCTATGGCTTTGAAATCAGAGCCAGGATGTGTTTCACTAATGATGTGAATGATTTGATTTCCTTGATATAATCGTTGACTGATGACCCGATAGGTTTCTTTATAGCTTTCTAATTCACTTTTCTGAATGGTCTTCTGATATAGTTTTCCTTGTAAATTGTCAATGATTACCTGAGGCTTTCCTTCCATAACCACTTGTCCTTTATTGATAATGGCCATATTGGTGCACAATTGTTTGACGTCCTCGACGATGTGGGTGGAGAGTATCACAATGGTTTGTTGACTGACTTCACTCAAAAGGTCGTAAAAACGGTTGCGTTCTACTGGGTCTAATCCTGCCGTTGGCTCATCTACAATCAGAAGCATGGGATTATTTAAAAGTGCTTGAGCAATGCCAAAACGTTGTTTCATGCCTCCTGAAAATTCACCCAGATTTTGTTTTTTGACTTCGTAAAGATTTACCTTATGTAAGAGTGCCTGTATGATTTCTTTTCTTTCCGCTCCATTCATGATTCCTTTTAAAACTGCAAGGTGGTCCAAGAGCATTTCAGAAGAAAGTTTTGGATATACGCCAAACTGTTGAGGGAGATAACCCAGTACTTTTCTCAATTCGACTGGATTTTCCAATACATTGAGTTGTCCTAGATAAATCGAACCTGTATCAGGCGCTTGCAAGGTGGCCAAAGTGCGCATGAGGGTTGATTTGCCTGCGCCATTGGGCCCCAGAAGTCCGTACATGCCTTTTGGAATTTGCAAAGAGATGTTTTGAATGGCCTTTATACCTGTGTGGTAGGTTTTTGAAAGCTTTGTGATGATCAGATCTTCCATGACTTTTTTTGTAATGCTAGTGCTGTTTGAAAGCAATGAAAAATAGTAGGGATGGAAGGCTTGAGAATAGGTTTGGAAAAAGTGTTTGGTGGGTCGAATGACTTTTACAGTTTAATTTCGGTTATTCGAAACCAATAAGGCTACTTCTGTCCCTATTATTAAATTTGGATTTGAATTTTGGATAATTTTGTGAGATGAATAAGATCAAAAACTTTTTTACCAGGAAAAAAATCCAAAAATTACTTCCTTACTTTTTCATCATCACAGCCATTCTGATCATCATTTTCAATGATGTTTTTGGTGACGAAGATGCCTTTGTTGAATTTAGTTTTATTTTCTTTTTAATAATGGCCATTTGGATGATTTGGTGGCTGATAGACCAAATCAAATACATTTTAAGGCTAAAAAAGGAGAAAAAACAGATAGAATTGATGCACCTCAAAAGTCAAGTAAATCCACACTTTTTTTTCAATACACTCAACAATTTGTATGGCTTGGTTGGTCAAGACACTGACAAAGCGCAGCAATTGATTCTGAAATTGTCAGATATGATGCGTTACAGTATTTATGAAGGGCAAAAAGATTGGGTGACACTCAGCGAAGAAATTACCTATCTTGAAAATTATATGGAATTGCATCGGATGCGCTATCACAAAGAGATAAACATACGTTTTGATATATCCGCAGATGACCAAAGCATAAAAATCATGCCTTTGTTATTCATCATTATGGTAGAAAATGCATTCAAACATGGGGTTGAAAAGTTGAGAAAAGATGCCTTTGTTCACATCCGATTACAAGCCAATAAAGAGCAGGTTGATTTTGAAATTGAAAATAATTTTGACGCCGAAGATGTGACAGGGGAAGCAGGTATTGGTTTGAAAAATCTAGAAAAACGACTAGAATTAGTTTATCCTAATAAATATGAATTAGAAAAATTTTCAAACAATGGTGATATTTACAAGATTCGATTAAAATTGACGATTTAAGTATGAGGTACATCATTGTAGATGACGAATCAATTGCACATGACATCATCAAAAAGTATGGTGGTATGGTGCCAAACATGCAATTGGTTGGTGATTGTTACGATGCTTTCGAAGCCATTGAATTGCTCAGCAAACAATCCGTTGATTTGATATTTCTGGATTTGAATATGCCTAAATTACAAGGTTTTGATTTTTTAAAAACTTTGCCATTTCAACCCAAAGTTATCGTTACTACCGCCTACAAAGAGTTTGCACTAGAGAGTTATGAGTTGAATGTGGTTGATTATTTGCTGAAACCTTTTTCTTTTGAGCGCTTTCTCAAGGCCATCAACAAAGCAACGATGGATCAAAATCAAACGGTGGGCATTGCCAATAAATCTGCAGAAAAAGAAATTCCTGATCGAATTTTTATTCAAGCAAATAACAAACACATCCAAGTAAACTTAAATGATTTATTATATGTTGAAGCAGCGGGAAATTACGTCAAAATAGTCCTCAAAGAAGAAGTCATTTCTATGAGAGGTAAAATATCTTCCATTTTGGAATTATTACCATCTGAAGGTTTTATTCAAGTTCATCGCTCCTTTGTTGTGGCACAAAAACACATCAAAAGTATTGAAGGAAATCAATTGATGATTGACAAATACAGTGTTCCTATTGGCAAATTATACAAGTTGGCAATGGAGAAAATCCTCAGTAAATGATTGTTTAAATTATTTATTCCTTCTTCGCCATCTCCAAATCCATTGCTACTTCATCTCTAAACAAAGACCAGTGGAAGCGCATTTTTTCTATTTCTTCTTGAGTAATATTTTTTTGTTCGCTGAAATGGACCAAAGGCATTTCTTTGTAGATTTAGATAGTGGAATTTCTAACTTGATCCCATTTTTTTAAAAAAAATTGGCTTATCTAACTTTTATCTTTTATTTTATTATTAAAAGACCAATCATAGTTTATTAATATTTCTCCAGTTTTTGATGAAATTTTATCATTGGCTCCTGGATTTTCTATTCTCTCAATAAAATTAAGTAATTCTATAATATTATTATTTTTATCCAAGGCATTTAAAGAATTAAGTACTTCGGAAGTTGATATGTGAATAGGAACGATTTTAAATAAAATTGTGTATGAGAATATTCTTGGATTATTTTCAATTGGCATAATCACATTATTTAAAAATGAGACAACATCTATATTGAATAATATTTTTAAATTGTTAATAATCAGTGATTCAATTTTTGTGGTAAATTTTTCTAAATCTACATTAGAAAATTTCCAAATATTCATATTTTTATAGGTGTTGGAAGCACTTTTCCAATATAAATAGTTCGTTATTAACCAATAAATTTCATTATTTTTATAATATGCATTATCTATCAATAAGGTTATAAATTTATTGACATTGATTAATAAATTACTATCATTTTTATCAAATAAGTAGTATCCAATAACCCTACTATAATCAGTATCATTATCTGAGTTTAATGTTTTAATTATATTCTCAATATAATTATTGAATGTTTCATCTTGACGATCAGCGAAACGACAGAATATTTCAAAAATCGAAGGCAATATAGTTTCGCTTGTTCTGCGAACCAAATATCATCGACTTGTCAATTTGAATTAATAAATCACAATTAAGATCAAACCTTTTACTCTCAATTAGCACACCTATTTTTAAATAAAGATCATCATATTTATTTTCAGTTATCCATTGTTTAAATTGAGAATCAATTTTTGAATAATCATTTTCTAGAACTATTTTGTTAAATAAAGTTTGATCAATTGTATTTGGTCCAATTATATAATCAAAGTATTTATAAAAATAAGAAATATCAAAGAGTTTTTTTCTGTATTATAAGAATTGCCCACTCTTAATGATATTATTATTTTATCATTTTTCTTTAAAATTTCTTCAGTAAAAGTTTGAGCTGAAAATTTTTCTAATGAATCTCCGCTTTTCCTAATATATTCATACAATTCATATCTTTTATGCCTAAGGATTTCTAGTTGAAATAAGGTGTATTTGTTACAATTTTCTGATAAATTTAGGAGTAATAATTTGTATGAATTAATGACGGCTTCAAAATCTCTTGGATTTTCTAAAAGGCTTAGTATTTCGTCACCAAATCCAACACAAGTTCCAAATTCTGGTAATAGTGGATTAATATATTTTTTGACTAGGCTCGTATTGTCAAGGTTAGGAATATTTATTTTACTTGGAAAAATTTGAAATATAATTATCAAAATTTTCTCGTGACATCTGCAGAGTTCTTAAAACATATTGATAATCAAAGCCAACGATGAAAAAAAGATTTGGTATGTCGAAAGTATTTCTAAATAGTCTAAAAAGTTCTTTAATCTCAGATTCATATAGCCTATCTAAATCATCTATTAATATAACAACTTTTTTATTTTCGTTTTTTAATATATTTCCAATTTCGAACTTTAAATCTGATTCAGTTCTATTATCATTTATTAACCAATCAAATATGAAAGTGTAGCTTTTTATTAGAATCTTATCTGTATCAGAATCAATTTTTTGTATGTACCTATTTAATAAAATTTTTAATTCTGTTGAAGCAATATTGTTTTTTAGAGCATCTAGTATTTGTAGGGAAAAATTCTTTGTCAGTGGAGTTTCCCAAGGTAAGTATTCAAATATGATAATATTATTTTTTGCATGTTCGGTTTTATTCTGATTTTCATTTATATATATTTTTGCATGTTTTTTAATTAATTTTAGTAAATATGTTTTACCTGATCCCCATTCTCCAATTATACCGTAGTTAAATGAATGCTCTTTTTCTTGAGAATTAATTATGTTTTCAATTATGGATTTGGCAAAATTATTTCTTTTAAAATCATCATTAATATTATTTATATCAAATTCTTTAATTTGGTTTAATTTGAATTGTTTCCACAAATTTATGATTGAGTATATTAGAATAAGCAAGAATGGAATAGTCCAATAAAAATTAGTGTAAACAAAATGGGATTTAGTTAATGCTATTAAAATAATTGAATAAATTTGTATGAATATGATTAATCTTGATATTCTGCCTGATGAATAATAAAAGAAGTAAACTGAGGTAATAAAAATAAATGTAATACATAAAAAATTACTGTCAAGTATATGGCTTGCTATTGGTTTTACCCATAATGTATTTACAATATTTACTAAAGATATTTCTTCAATAAAAAAGGGTGCTGCCAACATTAAAACCCAATAGAAGTTATGTTGGATGAATGTCTTAAAGGATATTTGCATGAGTCATGGGGATAGAATATTTTAAATATCAATGTTTTCTTTAAATGTGTTTTATATTTTTTTTTGATTTATATTACGAACTCTTTCAGGGAACTTATATTCAATTTCAGGTAGAATTTCTTTTTCTGATATTTCTTGTATAACTTTACTATTAACTTCTTTAACTTGGATTTGCTGTGTCTGACATTTTAGTTTCAAAATTCTTCATCAGAAAATTATTATCAACGATTTTGGGGGTTCAGATGCAAATGCATCTTTATTATAGTGAAATGGTGTAGGGATTTGGTAGTTTCTCAAATTCTAAAATATTTATTATGAATGAAGGGATATTAAGTATTGCCCACTCAATATAACTGGGTTGGAATTTATAAACTAACTTTAGCTCTACTCCTTTATTTTTTCCAAAAGATAGCTTGTCGTTTGGAGTTAACATTGTTTTAATATTTAAATATGATATAATGGTTGTTGTTTTCTATGCAAATCTAAGTTATTGTATGTTTAGTTTTATTCCTTCTGCGCCATTTCCAAATCCATTGCCACTTCATCCCTAAACAAAGACCAGTGGAAGCGCATTTTTTCTATTTCTTCTTGGGTAATATTTTTTTGTTCGCTGAAATGAACCAAAGGCATTTCTTTGTAAAGTGGGCTTGAAATTTTGACTACCTCATCCCAATAAGCTAAAGACTGTTCTAAATGTTTTACTGCTTCTGCTTTTGCAGTGCTGTCATTTTTTTGCCTGTAGGTTTGTAGTGCCACACCTCCTCTTGTTTTCTCTGCAAAATACAAACCTAAGTTCGCCCAAATTTTCACGTCTGCCACTTCAAATTTTAGCGTTGCATTTTTGGAAACATCGATGCCTTCTACCAAAGACAATGCAAGCTTGGCGCTTTTCTCCAAATCATCTGCCATTTCTAATGGGGTTATTTTCTCATCGATGATGGGCTTATTGTTAATTTGAAATCTACATAATCTTTGATGGACAAGTAATTGGTATCTAATACTGCTTGATTGATCTGACGATCTACTGAAATGTATTCTACACTGGTAGAAACTGGATTCCTGGCCAAAAATCCTTCGCTATAAAGTGTGAAATCCCATGTAAAATCATACGTAGAACCCAACATCAATGGTGTTTGTCCAGCTGCTGCATAAGCTGCGAGTAAGTTTTTACCTTCTGCTCCAAATCTTTGGACAAATGCATTTGAAAATACCTCGTCTTTGGTTTTGCTATTGTATAAAAGGCGACCCCAAATTTTGTAAAACAGCCACTGTCTTTCAAAAGCATAAGTCCATGAAACGCCGGTTTTGTCCTTTGTGAAATAGTCCAATGCAGGGATATAAGTTTCTGAACCAATGAAATAACCACCGGCATAAGCTTGATTGTTTTCATTGATGTGAGCCCTTACAAAATCGGGAACACCCCAACGCAGACAGAAAAAGTCCTCATTTCTTGCGGTCCAGGTGACTTTGTAAGATTCTGGAACAGGTTTGAAAAACGTATCAAACAATTTACCACCGTGCACTTTGTAAAGTTTTGGCGTAGAGTGTGCGTGAGACCAATTGTATTTCATATCAGCTCTGATGGGTTGAATGATGAAATCATAATTGGCTTCCTTTTCAATATTTGCTCGTGTAATTTTCTCTGCCTCAATGCTCGTACTTCCGCCAGATTCTTTATTAGCAGAAAGGGGAATTCTGTGGATCAACTTACACTTGCGACCCGATAAACGCATGCCATCAATGATGGTGGCTGTCAACCAATCTTCTCTTTGTGCAGGTGTCATACCACCCATGACTTCCCCATGTGTGATGCCCATGCCGTCAAGGGTAGGGTATTCTTGCAACATTTGGGCGATGCATTCTCTGGTATATTTTATAACTAAGGCCGAAGTATCTGCAATTGAATGGCTGATGTGATTGTGGTCCAGATTATCCATGGCCACATTGTGTGCAAGCGAAAATTCTTTGCTTACAAAAATATTGAAAGGCATGATGTAAGTGTCAATGCCGCGTTCTTCTGCCATTGCGAAAATACCTTTATAAAGGGTTTGCCATTCGGCTAATTCACTATCAGAAAATGGACTTGCTTCTGGATAGTTTGTTGGTTTGATCATAAAGGTGTATGGATGTAAATTCCACAAAGTCAAGGCATTAAATCTGTTTTCAACCATCATGTCCATGAATTTTTCCCAATACTTTAAGTCCTTGCAGATTTCATAATGTTGGTCTAGAGAAAAACTGTGACGATAGGTATCCCAGGGTAAGTCAAATTTGATGGCTCTAAAGTCATAGGTTGCTTCTTCCCCATGGTTCTGGATTTCAGTGGGTGATTTGCCATTGGTCATGTCCTCTATGAGATCGAGTGTACCATAGATCAAACCATTACCACCGCCGCCTGTGATGGTGATTTGTTTGCCATTTACATCCAATTGATACGCTTCTGGCTTTAAGTTTATACTATCTTTTATCAAAACGACTTGGTAATCAGCAAATGATTTGTGCAATGACAAAGCTTGGTCTAAGCGTTTAGCCGCATAAGCTTCCTGTAAAGAATTAACATTATAGGTGATTTTTTTTTGAGAATCGCAGGCTCCAAAAAGCAACGACATGCTCAAAAGGCAATAGAAATGAATCAATTTTGACATGGAAAACGGTTTGAAATATATACTTTTTGGAAAATAGAATGACCAATTAGATTGTGATGTTAAAAGTTTAAAAGTCGAGGCAGAAAATACAGACGGAGTGGGCTCTCCGGCGAAATTTTCTAACGAAGAATTTTGAACTTTTAGCAGCAAGATAATGGTTAATTCTATTTCTAAAAAGTATAATACTACAAAAATTAGGGAAGTTTGATTGAAAAGTCAATTTTCATTCTTTCCATTTTTGAGCTTGTAGTTTGTAATCACCAATCATGGAAGTTTTGTAGATCATAAAATATGCTCGGGTTATGTCTTAATGCCTTGAAAAGTAATTGTTTAGCATCAGTACATATTGACAATTAAATTCATATATTATTCAATTATAATAATATACATATTATATATAATGTTATATGTAATTTTATTAACATTCAGTTTACGGAAAGAATACAAAAACAAAACTTTCTGATTGCTTTAGTTTAAGCATTACATGGTATCCTTACACCATTAAAAATTCAACCAAAACAAATGAAAATCAAGCTTTTTTTACTCATTCTCGTATTGATCATTATGAATGTGTTGATGAGGTAAACAAACATTGGTATGAAACTGTGCAACCATGTAAAATTTGGTATTGTTGGTGAGAGCTAGAAATCAAAATCCACACGGATAGGTGTGAATAAAAATATTCTTTGTTTCATTATTAGGTTATGTTGGGCTGGTCTTAATGAAGACTAGCCCTTATTTTTATAAAAGCCTGCCGAGGAAAGGCTTCAAAACGTGTAATTTAAAAACCCTATACAATCAAATATGTTAGAAATCAAGGCAATATGTACCTTGATTAATTTAGGGATTATTAAAATACTGCTCACTCAATCTCACATCATATAGAAAATTAATTAATAATTAGTTAATTTTGAAACTGAAGGCTTAATACATTATTAAACATAGTTTTGCGCCTTCAAAACATTAAAACAACAAGATGTTGACAAAAGCTAAAATTCTGATTGTAGATGATGAGGAAGACATTGTAGAATTTCTCAAATATAATCTCGAAAAAGAAGATTATGAAGTTGAAGTCGAAATGGATGGTGAAAGTGGTATCAAAACTGCTAAAACTTTTGCACCCCATTTGGTCATTCTCGACATCATGATGCCAGGTATGGACGGCATAGAAGTGTGTGAGCGCATGCGCAGTATGCCTGAATTCAGAAATACCATCATTGTTTTCCTCACGGCAAGGAGTGAGTCTTTCACCCAGATAACTGCTTTGGAAACAGGTGGCGATGATTTCATCAACAAACCCATCAAACCCAATGTTTTTAAATCTCGTATAAAGGCTATTCTTAGGAGGCATCCAGATCTCAACCAACAAGGCATGGCTAGCTCAACGACCACTTTTGGTGATATGGAAATCAATTTTGAACAATTTAAAGTGTTGATCAAAGGAGAAGAAATCCCAATGGCCAAAAAGGAGTTTGAATTATTGGCTTTATTGGCATCAAAACCTGGAAAGGTTTTCAAACGCAATGAAATCATGAGCAGAGTTTGGGGCGAAGAAGTCATTGTTGGTGACAGAACCATTGATGTGCACATCAGGAAATTGAGAGAAAAATTGGGGGATGAATACATTTCCACCATGAAAGGCGTAGGTTATAAATTGGATTTTTGAATACACTGAAGAATTTATCGATAAGACAACTGACCTTGTATGTGACTTTGATCATCACATTGGTCAATGGTTTCGTATTTGTTTCTCTTTATATTTTTGTCTCAAACTTTTCACTGTCGACCACTGAAGCAATCGTGATTGCAGTGGGCTTTATACTCAATTTTATTTTTATCGTATGGCTGCTGGAACGGTTTGTTTTCAGGAAGATCAAACTTATTTACAAGATGATCAGAGCTGGTAAATTGACCAAAGAAGAGAAGGAGAAAGAAGACTTGGGGGGGACGGCCCTTGTGAAAGTAGAATCTGAAGTGGAAGAATGGACAACAGTGACCAATAAAGAGTTACAGTCCCTCAAAAGCTTGGAGCAGTACCGGAAGGATTATGTAGGCAACATTTCACATGAACTTAAAACACCGATTTTTTCCATTCAAGGTTATCTGCACACTTTACTAGAAGGAGGTTTGTACGATGATAGTGTAAATACAAATTACCTCAAAAGAGCCATCAGCAATGTCGACCGTTTACAAAATATAGTAGAGGATCTTGAAATTATCAGTCGTTTGGAGTCGTCGGAGTCTAAAGTAAATATGGTCAAATTTGACTTGAAAGCACTGACGAATGAAATCATACAGGATTTGGAAGTAATGGCGGCGGCCAAACACATTAAGATCATGTACAAAGAAGGTGCCGCTCAAGCATTTAGTGTAATGGCTGATCGTGAAATGATTCGTCAGGTATTTGTCAATCTCATTGTCAATGCCATTAAATATGGTAAAGAAGAGGGCACCATTAAAATTTCTTTTTACGATGTGGAGAAAATGGTTTTGGTGGAAGTTTCAGACAACGGCACCGGAATAGAAGAAAAACACCTCAAACATCTATTTGACCGCTTTTACAGAGTTGAAAGCAGCCGCTCAAGAAAAATAGGCGGTTCTGGTTTGGGTTTATCGATCGTGAAACACATCATTGAGGCACATCAACAAACCATAAATGTGCGGAGTACTCCAGGTTTGGGTAGTACTTTTGGTTTCACATTGGATAAAGCTTAGAAGGGGCGAAAGATATTTCGCCTGTACATTTCATTCTTGCCATGAGCATCAAGCCACGAGCCATCAGCCTTTTGTTTATTTGTTTATGCGTTTATTTGTTTAAGGCTTTATAAACGATTAAACAAATAAACAGTTAAACCCCTGGGGATCAATACCTTCACTTAAAAAATTTTCCATTTTTACATTATTAAATTTACACTTGAAGTACTCGTTTAAGCAAATCAGCCTTTCCGCCAATTTAGGCGAAACGACAATTTGTTTTTCCTATAGAACCCGAAGGGTTCAATGTGTTTAGCCCCGAGTGGAACTCGGGGAAGGAAAACCCAGATTAGACCAACCCTGAATTGGGTTGAATTGGTTACAAATATTGATTCAGGCACGCAACCAATTTCCAATTTACACATCCTAGATATCAGCTGTCAGCTATCAGTTTTCAGCTATCAGTGATCAGCTTTTTTGAGCTACGAGCCACCAGCCTTTTGTTTATTTGTTTATGCGTTTATTTGTTTATGTTTTTATAAACGATTAAACAAATAAACATTTAAACCTTCACATAAATGCCTAGTTTTGCATCAACTCTTTCCTATGTGGTTGATAAATCTTTATTACGACGCCTTCAAAGGGCTCAATAGGTATGTCTGGCTCCTTGCTTTGGCCAACTTGATCAATAGGACAGGTTCGATGGTTTTGCCATTCATGACGCTTTATCTGACCAAAGACTTGGGCATTGACATGGGAAATGCGGGGTATGCCATGTCCGCTTATGGAATTGGGAGCATCATTGGCAGTTATGGTGGTGGTAAGTTGGCAGATCGCTTTCATTATAAAAACATACAAGTTTGGTCATTGTTGGGCAGTACAGTATTGTTGATACCGCTCATTTTTTTGAGATCATACCCATTGATCATACTCACTGTTTTTGTTTTTTCCATTGTTACAGAGGCATTTAGACCAGCCAATACGGTTGCAATTGCGGCATATTCTAAGCCAGAAAATAGGACGAGATCGTTTTCTTTGATGAGATTGGCATTCAACTTGGGATTTTCATTGGGACCAGCAATTGGGGTGGTGGCAGGTGCACTTTGGGCTACAAATGGTTGTTTCTCTTAGATGCAGTCACCTGTTTATTGGCTGCTCTGGTATTGATTTTCGCCTTACCTACAAAGGCAAGAGAGCAGAAATTGGACGATGAAGAAAAGTTTTATTCTCCTCCAAGTGAATCAGTTTATAAGGACAAACAATTCATTGGCTTCATAGTCATGGTGGCACTTTACGCCATTTGTTTTTTCCAAATGTTTGCAACAGTGCCCGTGTTTTTTGCCAGGGACATGCACTTGTCAGAACCCATCATAGGTTTATTGCTGGCATTGAACGGAGCATTGGTTGTAATTTTGGAGATGCCCATAGTAGCTAAACTGGGAAATTACAAACGATTCATGTTGTTGATTAGCGCCGGCACAATTTGTATGGCGATTGCTTATGCCATATTGCTAGCCGGAAATCCTTGGATTGGGTTTGCTATTTTTTATACATTCATGATCACATTGTCTGAAATATTTGCCATGCCATTTATGATGAATTTTAGCATTTCCAGAGCTCCAAAAGCAAGGCAAGGGGAATACGTTGCAGTTTATTCCATGGCTTATGGCGCAGCGCACATATTGGCACCAACATTGGGCTTGGCGATTGCTGACCATTATAATTTTGGAACTTTGTTTGGGGTATTGACAGTTGTTTCAATAATATTGGCTTGGGCTTTTTATATGATGCGGGCAAAACACTCTTTATAATAGCAAATTGCTCAAATTTTAGCACTTTATACACGATCGATAAACTTTTAAATTCTTGAGTATATTTGTTTGCACATCACCAAACCTAACAAGATGAAAATATTATTTTATTTCCTCATAGCCATTCAAGCAGCTTGTGGTCAGCCAAATGCAACGAGCACTAATGATCAAATTACCATCGAGGAACAGCAAATTTCAGATACATTGCGGGTTGGTGCCGAACAATACAATGTTTATTTACCCAAATTAAAAGGTAGAAAAGTTGCTTGTGTTACCAATCAAACCAGTGTGGTAGGATCAAAACATTTGTTGGATTTTTTGAAAGAAAATGGCATCAATATCACCAAAATTTTTGCGCTTGAACACGGAATACGAGGCAAAGCTGATGCAGGCGAACACATCAATAATGGCTTAGATTCCTTGACTGGTGCAAAGATCATTTCTTTATATGGAACTAATAAAAAGCCAAGCTTGGATGACTTGGCTGATGTAGATGTGGTCTTGTTTGATATTCAAGACGTTGGTGTAAGATTTTACACTTTTATTTCTTCTTTGCATTACATCATGGACGGTGTTGCAGAAGCTAAAAAAGAACTCATCGTATTGGATAGGCCCAATCCTCACGCTCATTACATCGATGGACCGATACTCAAACCTGCTTTTCAGTCTTTTGTTGGAGTAGATCCTTTGCCTATTGTTTATGGCCTTACCATCGGCGAGTTGGCCAATATGATCAATGGTGAAGGGTGGTTAAATAATCAACAAAAATGTAATCTGACAGTAGTTCCTTGTGAAAATTATGACCGCAATGTGCCTTATGATTTGCCAATCAAACCATCTCCAAATCTTCCAAATTTGAGAGCGATTGTTTTATATCCTTCACTCTGCCTTTTTGAAGGTACAAATGTGAGTGTAGGGCGAGGTACCAATACTCAATTTCAAGTTTTTGGCGCCCCTACCTTCAAAAATAGTTTTGAATATGCCTTCGTTCCCATACCTTTTGAAGGAGCTAAAACGCCGATGCACCAAGGTATTGCTTGTTATGGCAAAGACTTGTCAAGCATCAATGCAGTGAGGTTTTCTGGGTTGAAAAAAATTAATTTTGGATATTTGGTCGAGGCATATGCTGCTGCAAAAAAAGCCAATGATCCATTTTTTACCAATTCGACTTTTTTCGATAAGCTGGCTGGTACAGATCAAATCAGAATCTTACTAAGTGCAGGTAAAAATGAAGACGCTATCAGGGCTTCGTATCAAGAGGAATTAGCAGCATTTGGAAAAATCAGAGAGCGATATTTACTATATTAACTCGATTTTTAAAAGTCATAAATTGATTGTGTAAAGGGGAATTTATAACCTTCTTTCAATTGCCGTAGCTACTTTATTTAGGGCTATTTTTTTCAAATAAGTAAGGAATAACTCCATTTTTCCATTGAATCTGGCTTGAACAAATGATTGAATCAAAGCCATGGTTTCCTCTTTTTCCAAAAAATCGAGGAGCATTTTTTCTGGATGAATGGGTCTCAAACCAAACTTTCTCAATTTGGAGTTTGGAAAATCTTTGATGTTGTAAGTGACAATCCACTCACAATTTCCTTGAATGGCTGACTGGGCTATTTTTGAATCTGCTTGGTCCCAAAGGGTGGTTTCCGAGGTTTTATCTAGGACTTTGAGATATGCCTCAGGCCAAAGTTCCTTCTGATTTTTTGTCAGGATATCCGCATTTTTTACTTTCGAGTTTCCTGATTTATTGCGATGAGTGGCGCGCCATTCGCCCAAAACGTGGTCTGACCAATGGGGATAATAACTGCCATTCCATTCAAATAAATGTAAAAGCAGGCTGCGAAGACCTTCGGAGAAAAAAATATTGGTATCAAGAAAAACGTGTGTCAAATTATTGTGGGCCAAGATTGGGATCAGAGATGAAAGAGGTATCTGTCAATGTTTCGAGGAAAGCTTTCAATGCTCTTCTTTCTAAAGGTGTAAAATCAAGTTTGTATATCAAGGGATCTTTATTTGGTGACCATTTGCCTCCTGAACTATAATGGTCTAACACTTCATCTATTGTGGCGAATCTACCGTCATGCATGTAAGGTGCAGTAAGCATGATGTTTTTGAGGGTTGGGGCTTTGAATTTCCCTTTATCAATGTTATTGCCTGTAAATTTTCCCAATCCCAAATCTTTGAATTCATTGAGTGTGGGTGCCTCGTCCAAACCATTGTTTGCAAATTGGTCTGAGGTCATATGCGGAATGGCATGACAGTGTCCACATTCAGCATCCTTGACGTCTGGATCTTCATCCAAGTACATCTTATAACCATATAATTCCAAATCTGTGAATTTGTCAGCTCCCGCTAGAATTCTATCCAATTTTGAATTGCTGCTGATCAATGTTCTTTCGTATTGGGCTATGGCTTTAGCGGCAAGTTCTTTGGTGATTTCGCTTTTGTTTTTAATGCCGAATGCTTTTCTGAAAAAACTTGGATATTCCTTATGTTTCGTCAATTTACTAATAACATCTGGCCAGGTTGTTGCCAATTCTTGAGGATTTTCTACAGGATCAAGTGCTTGAGCTTCTAGAGTCGGTGATCTTCCATCCCAGAAAAAACCTCTTTTATGAAAGGCTAGGTTGATGAGGCTCATGGCGCTTCTTGGCGTTTGTTCTCCACGAATACCAGTGCTAAATTTGGTAGGATCGTTGAACGAAAATGCTTGTAAATGGCAAGAAACACAAGACATAGTGCTGTCGGCAGAAAGAATAGGATCGAAAAATAATTTCTTTCCCAATGTAATACCCTCTGCAGTCATCGGATTGTCTGAAGGAATATCAGGTATACCATAACTTGCTGGTGCCTTAAGTGTATAATTTGTTGGGTTGTACAATATTGCAGTAAGATCTCCAGTATCCTTTTCTGTCATTTCTTCTTCACAAGAGGAAATAAGAAGAGAGGTCGCAAATAGCAACATCAAAAAAAGGAAATTGTACTTATGCTTATTCAAAACAAATAACGGTTCTTAGCTTTAATAACGCCATATCGGACAGTAAAGTTATAAAAAGGCCTATAAATTAGATAGGGCATTTTTAAAATTGGCGGTTATTTTGGAAGCAATTGATTCGATTCCCTCATTTTTGAAAGCTATTCCTTGGAATAGTACTGCGTAATCCAGTTTTATCTTGTATTGTATGGTTGCTCCTGGCTTATTGATGGGTGGATTATTGGTTGTTAAGGATATGAGGATATCCTCTGTTATATAAACCGTTTTTACCATCCCATCTGAGGTTTTAATATTGAAATAGGCGGTCTTGTATTCATTGCCTGAGTAAAGGATTTCTCTGCGACTCAGGTTTTTGTCTGTAGCAACAGAAATACTGTCCAATTTTGTCAAATCATCTCTTAGTCCAACTAAAAATTGTAAAGAGGTAAGTGGACCTGCAAATTTTCGCAGAACCCGCAATACATTCAATGGGGGTCGATCTCAACAGGCAATAATTTGTTGGGAAGGGTTTTATCGCACCTCCTATTGTAAATTGTTTGAAAGTCAGATTTTCTACCAATTGAGCTTGTGCATCATTAAATTTGATTTCAGAAAAGAAATAGGCTTGATCTGCTATGGTAAATGTATCACCCACAGCATCCACGTATGTTTTGTTGAGTGAGTAGTTTTCTGATCCATACGCATGCGTGATACCAATGGAAAGGTCTGGGTAAAGACAACAAGCTTTACAAGCAACGTCCGCGCTAAGTTCGTAGTTCTTGGACAAAGGGTCTAGGCATTCTTCTATGTCCTGGTAACAAGAAGTAAAGAAAATGCAAACAAGCAGTAAAAATGGAAAAAATGATTTCATCTAATGAATCATAACGTTATTTAGTGACGCTTTTGCTATAATCTTCCAATAATTTCTTCGTTAATTTTTTCACTTGGGCTGAAAATTCCTTTTCCTGAATCCAGTGGTAGTATTGTCTGTCTTCGTACAAGGTTTTGGCGGCAGGTTTACCAATATATTTTCCAAAGTTGAAAACGATATCACCATTTGGACTCATCCTCAGTTTTTGAGTGACGTCGAGCATGCTACCATCGCTGAGAAACTTTGCTATGGCTGGCATATCATTTTGAATGGGTTTTGGCGTGGTAAATCCATCTCCATCCACATGATCTGTGTCTTTATACATTTCTAATTGACCTGCTAGTACATCTACCGTTGCTCGCACATCTGCCAATGCATTGTGAGCATCTTCCAAACTTTTCCCACAATAATGCGCATATGCCGCTTTGAGTGTACGCGGTTCCATCTTATAAAATATCTTTTGCACATCTATCAGATTCCTTTTGTCGATGTCAAAATCAAAACCAGCTCTGTAAAATTCTTCCATCAGCATGGGAATATCAAACCGATCAGAATTGTATCCTGCAAGGTCTGCATTGCCAATGAATTTGTAAATACTTTCTGATGCTTGTTCGAATGTTGGTTTGTTGCGCACCATGTCTGGTGTAATTCCATGGATGGCCATTGCTTCTTCAGAAATTGGAATTCCAGGATTGATCAGCATTTCCATTTCTTCAGGCTCTGCTTTTCCCGGGCTAAATTTTATCATGGCAATTTGTACGATTCTATCTCTGACGACATTTAGGCCAGTTGCTTCCAGGTCAAAAAATACTAAATCGTTCTTCAAATTGAAATTGGGCATATTTTTTCTTTTATGCTGCGAATATAAAACTTTTGAGTTGGATGGGGAAATACAATGTGCTG
>JADKBO010000036.1 GCA_016715105.1 Saprospiraceae bacterium
CCCTTCGTTATCATTAAAATCATCATGCTATGAAAAGGTCAATCGTCGTAAGCCTATTAATGTTTTATTTTCTGAGTGGTTATTGTGCTTCGCAAGATTCCGTTCGCACATCTATCAAAAAAGTAACCTTATTTACCAAGGGTGCTCAAATATATCGAACAGGAAAAAATAAAGGTAAAGAAAGGCGTACACACATACATCGTTGGTGATGTTTGTCCAGACCTTATTGATGGCACTGTGAGGGTGACCTTATCGCAACAAGTGCAAATCATGGGGCTCAATTACAGCTCTAAATTGTCTCCTGATGCAAAAGATTTGACTTCGATAAAAGCGAAAATTGAGGAAATAAATACCATCAATAATCAAAAAGCATTATTGGACCTTGAAAAATCAGCGCTGAAGTATGAGCGAAGTATTTTAGAGAAAAATCAAGAAGTTGCGGGCACAACCAATGGCCTCAATAGTTTGGAATTGATGAAGACCGTGGCTTTTCAGCGGGGAAGAATGGACACCATTTTGAGGACTACTTTTGGCTTGGATCAAAATTTGCAAATGTTGCAAGAAAAAATAGATACCCTCAATAAGCAAATTCAGGAAATCAAACAAAAACCTGTATTATCAAAGGGCGAAATCGCACTTGAATTGCGCAGCGAAATGGCCGCTGAACATGAAATTGAAATTACTTACATTGTAGAAAATGCTGGTTGGTTTGTTTCTTATGATGCCAGAATTAAGGAAGTTGGGGCGCCTGTGAATTTAGTTATGAAAGCCAACATCAGACAATATACCAGAGAAGACTGGAAAGATGTGAAATTGACCTTATCAAATGGATCTCCAAATGAAAATGGTGTTGCCCCAAAGTTATTACCTTTTTATCTGAGTTTTTGGAATGGTTATGTAAAAGACGTGAACTTTGGAAAACCGTCCCCTTTTGCAGGACAAAGGATCAAAGGGAAAGTATATGACCAAAATAACGAACCATTAATTGGGGCAAATATTATAGTGATTAATTCCTCGATAGGTACCATTTCAGACGTTGATGGAAATTTTGAATTGATGCTACCTGCTAGCGCAAGCGATATAGAAATATCATATTTAGGTTTTACCACAGCTCAAGTCAATGTAGACAAGTCTTTTCTGAATATTTTTTTAAAGGAAGATGGTGAAATTCTGGAGGAAATTGTAGTAGCGGGATATGCAACAGGGGATGTTGCTGGAGCTTCGGTTGAAAGGAATAAAGCAGAAGACAAAATATTAAAAGACTCCAGAGGTCCGTCAACCTCCTTGGTATACCAACCAACTACCGTCCAATATGAAATAGCAGAAATATTGACTGTGACTTCGAGTGGAGAAAATAAGTCTTTTGAAGTGACCCATTTTGATATACCTGCAGATTACAATTACCACATTGTTCCAAAGGTTGAAAAAGCAGCTTATCTCAATGCAAAATTGCACGATTGGCGGGACCTCAATTTGTTGGCCGGTGAAAGTAACATCTATTTTGAAGGCAGCTTCATTGGTAAGTCCATCATAGAACCTTCGACCTTACTCGATACCATGTCATTGTCATTGGGAAAAGATGCCAGTGTGGTGGTGGATTATACGGAGATCAGAGATTTTCATGTGAGGTCAGAATTTAGAAATAAGGAAAGTCAGAAAAAGGAGTTTGAGATTGGTGTCAAAAATTTCAAGAATAAAACCGTGCAAGTTTCCATCTTTGATCAATTCCCGATCAGCACTGATAAATCCATAAAAGTAAGTGATCAGAAATACAAAGAGGGTGGGGTATTAAATCCGGATACCCAAATCATAGAATGGAGATATGCCTTGCAACCCGGCCAAACAGAAAAATTGAGAGTGTCTTATCAGGTGGAATATCCGCTGGGCACAAGTTTAAATTGGTAAGGGAAAAGTTCATAAAGTTTGAAAGTTCATAAAGTAGAAAGTTCATAAAGTAGAAAGTTCATAAAGTAGAAAGTTCAGGTGTTGTAAAATATGAAGAGACGCAAGGCCTTGCGTCTGTACGGGAATAGAAGGGGCGAAAAACTTTCGCCCGCATATCGCAATGTTGTATTTATGGAGAAACGCAAGGCCTAGCGTCTGTACGGGAATAGAAGGGGCGAAAAGCTTTCGCCCGTACTTCCCAATATTATAAAATATGGGACGCAAAATTTTGCGTCTTATTCAATAGGTCATTGGGACGTAAAATAGGCCTTTAAACAATGTGATATGTTACTGAAAGCCACGAATTCACGAATTTTTTTTGCCGAAAAATTACAAAAGCTCGCCTCGTGGCTCGAAGCTCGCAGCCAAATCACGAATGTTATTTAGGACCACTGACGGCTCATTACTCGATGCCAAAACACTGATCTTATCCTATAATTCCAAATTTATTTCCAAATTTGTACCATGTCCTTTTTGGCCATAAACAAAAGACGTATTTTATGAAATTCAAATTACTAGCCATATCCATTTTCGTTTACACTGGCTTATTCAGCCAGAAATTAGCTATTCAAGAGCAGATAAAACTAAGTCCATTCCCAAATACTTCCGTAACCCTTTCGCCATCGTGGGTCAAACAGAGGGAAGATTTAAATTTGACCTACCTAAAATCCTTGGACCCAGAAAGATTGCTACATAATTTCAGACAGAATGCTGGATTGCCATCGACTGCTTTGCCACTGGGAGGGTGGGAAGCGCCACAAATAGGGTTGAGGGGGCATTTTGTGGGACACTATTTGTCGGCAGTATCAACCATCGTAGAAAAATATTCTGATACAATTCTGGCAAACCGACTAAACTACCTGGTGGATGCCTTGTATCAATGTCAGCAAACATTTGGAAATGGATATTTGAGTGCTTTTCCAGAAAAAGAGTTTGAGACATTAGAAACAAAATTGTGCTGTGTTTGGGCGCCTTATTACACCTACCACAAAATCATGCAAGGATTGTTGGATGTTCACACCGAACTGGAAATAAAAAAAGCATATGAAATTGTGTTGGGAATGGCCGACTACATTTGCAATTCATGGCAAAATTGGACGAACAAACCATCGACAAAGTACTGTACAGCGCAGGCGCTAATCCGACTAACGAGGCAGGTGGCATGAATGAAGTATTGTATAATTTATTTTCGATTTCCAACGACCCGAAACATCTGGCATTGGGCAAATTGTTTGACAGGGATTGGTTTGTGGATCCACTTTCCAGAAATGAAGACATCCTTTCTGGACTTCATTCAAATACGCATTTGGTTCTTGTCAATGGATTTGCGCAGAGATTTCAAATCACCAAAGAGCCAAAATACCAAGATGCTACAGTCCATTTTTGGGATATGTTGATGAATGATCATGCTTATGCCAATGGATCGAGCAGCGGCCCCCGTCCCAACGCCACCACTCCTACTTCTCTCAAGGCAGAACACTGGGGAGATCCGGGGCACTTAAATACATTCACCAAAGAAATTGCTGAATCTTGTGTGTCACACAACACACAAAAACTAACATCGACCTTATTGTCTTGGACAGGTGAGGCCAAATATGCGGAATCGTATATGAATACCTTTTACAACGCTGTATTGGCTGCTCAAAATCATAGAACTGGCCATGTGGTCTACCATTTACCACTGGGATCACCCCGCAAAAAAATATTTTTAAAGGAAGATGATTTTCGTTGTTGTAACGGCTCGAGCATTGACGCCTATGCCGCGCTCAATGCAGGAATCTACTACCACAATGACACTGCATTATTCGTCAATTTATTTGTGCCTTCCGAGGTAAATTGGGATGATAAAGGTATGGTTTTGCAACAAACAGGAAATTTCCTAACCAATAAAACAGTCGAATATCATATTTCATCCAAAAAGGAATCGATCTTTTCGATAAACACCCTCATTCCATCATGGGTGGATCGGGTAACGGTTTACATCAATGGTCAAAAGAAAACACAAAATATCTCCCCAAACATTCTTGTCTTTTACGTCGAAAATGGAAACAACACGACTCAAAAATTGAATTTGAATATGGGTTCCGCATACAAAACCTAGCAAATGACAAAAACATTATTGCAGTGTTTTATGGTCCCACACTATTAGCATTTGAAACAAGTGATGAATTAATGCTCAAAGGAGATCCCCAAACCATCTTAAATGGACTTTCCAAAAATGATGACAATTTGACTTACCAATTAAAAAATGGTGGAAGGAATTATACCCTGAGGCCTTTGTATGAAATTGATGTTGAATCTTATGGGGTTTATGCGACAATAAGGAATTATTAATGGGGAAGTTTGTAAAGTTCATAAAGTTTGAAAGTTCATAAAGTAGAAAGTTCATAAAGTTTGAAAGTCTATTGAAAAGAAGGATGTAGAGGAGCAAAATTTTGCGCCTTTAACCAATGTGATGTGTTTACTGATAACCACGAATTCACGATTTTTTAGCCGAAAAAGTAAAAGGCTCGCAGCTCGTGGCTCGATGCTTGCAGCCAAATCACGAATGTTGTTTAGTACCGCCGAACAACTGACAGCTGACAACTGACAGCTGACAACTGTTTTACCCTTTCTGAGGCCTAAACGGATTAGCCCAACTAATCAAAGGTCTCACCTTTTTAGTTTGAATCCAAACAGTGCCCTTACCTGAAAATTTAGCAACAAGTCCTTCACCAGATAAAAATAGAGATTTATAACCACCAATACTTTTGATCTCGTAAGAAAGGCCACCCGTGAAAGCTACAATATTGCCAGTGTCCACTATATAACCATCCTCAACATCGATCGCAATGATGCCGCCATAACTATTCAAAAAAAGGTCACCTTCTCCACTGCATTTGATGAGGAAAAGTCCCTCACCACTGAAAAAAGTTTTAGTAAGTCCTTGGAATTTTGACTCGATGTTGATGCCCATGCCGCTTGCTACAAAAGCTGAGTTCTGCAAAAAATATTCCTCTCCAGGTTTGACTTCAAGATGGATGAAATCTCCTGGAGCAGAAGGGGCAATGCCTATTTTGCCGCTACCAGCTTTGGAAGTAAATTCATTGATAAAGATAGATTCGCCCGTCAACAAACGACTCAAACCACCTTTGAACTTGGTTTTCATTTCGATGTTGGTATCCATGGTTGCCATGGCCGAAGCTTCCACCTTCAAAGTTTTTCCTTCAGGAATGATGACTTCTGCATAAGCATAATCTGGGGCACCTATTATTTCAAAAGCAAATTCGCTCATTTTTCTATTTTTTGATGTTGATTGGGGAAATTATTTGATTGCTTTGAGAAAAGGTGCAACACTGTATCCCCAAGCATTTGAAGAATGTGATTGACACCAAATACGACCTCTACCATTGAATTTACAAACGATGCCTTCACCACCTAAAATGGAAGATATCCAACTGCTTCCTGCTTTAGAAAGTGTGAAGCTAAGCCCTTCTTCATAAGCAACTATGTGACCGGTATCTACAATGTATTCGCCATCAATATCAATAGGATAAATCACCCCAAATGCATTGATTATGGCCTGGCCATGACCTGTCAGTTCTATCCAAAACAAGGTTTCTCCTGAAAGTAAATTTTTTGCTCCCTGCCAAACGGTATTGAGATGCACTCCATCTGAAGAAGCTACATAAGAGCCTCCTTGTACCAAAATTTTGTTGCCTGTCATTTCAAAAACATGCATATCACCTGGAAGAGTGGTTCCAAGATAAATGGTAGCATTCGTTGGAGAAACAAAGTGATTGAGGAATAAACTCTCAGATGCCAACATCCTTTTGAGTCCAGCTAAAACACCACCACTGCCTTGCTTTTGCCTGGTAGTAGTCGTTACTTGAAATTGAGGAGACATGGCTACCATGGCACCTCCTTCTGCTGTGATGGATTCACCCGCAGCCAAATCCACTTTGGCAACCGTTGATCCTGGTCTTTGTTGTATTTCTATATTCATCTTGGGTCAATTATTAGAAAAAACGATTAATAAATCTGGCAAGTCCACCCAGACTGCGCGTCTGAACCCAGATCTTACCATCACCTTCCATTCTTAAAACAACACCTTCACCGCTGGTAACACTGGAGATAATTCCACCTGCCAGTTGAAGTTTGAGGTTGATTTGTGGTTCGTAGGCAACTAAGTGTCCAGAATCCACGATCATTTCTCCTTTTACCTCTCGCTCAAAAACTTGGCCATAAGCTCCGAAAATAACCTTGCCTCTTCCTGAAACTTTTACTTTGAAAAGACCTTCCCTTGCAAGAAATGAAGGAATTCCAGCAAACTTCAATCCGAGATTTACACTTTCCTCGCAGGCAATAAATGCAGTGGGTTGTAAATAAAGTGTTTCATTGTTGAGTTCCTTCAGAACCATGGTACCAGGTGTAGGTTGGGTCAATGTCATACTTTGAATATCCCTGCTGCCATTGATGAAATGATTGATGAAAAGTGACTCACCACCTAAAAATTTTCTCAATAAACCGGGAATAAAACCACCATTTAATTTGGCTTGTAATTCCAGGGCTGGTGACATGGTTGACATTGCGCCAGATTCCGTGATGATCTTTTCGCCTGGGTCTAGTTCAATGGTTGCATAACCAAAAGAAGGCTGGCCTTGGATGTTAATCTTCATTTTGTTTAGTTTCTTGTGACTGTGAAATTAATGTTTTAAAGATTAGGTAGTCGCTTTGTGGAGCATATTTTTTACTATCCAAGTCTTCAATTAATTTTTCGATATTTTGTATCCTATTTGTTGTAACAGGGTG
The DNA here is from genome assembly GCA_016715105.1 of Saprospiraceae bacterium. Lineage (GTDB taxonomy): Bacteria > Bacteroidota > Bacteroidia > Chitinophagales > Saprospiraceae > JADKBO01. The sequence goes on from JADKBO010000036.1 coordinate 6,736, forward strand.
GGTGCTCAAAAACTGAGGAATAAGCTTAGTTGGGCCCTCTTCTTTTTCCAAAATTTTGAAGAAATCTATCATGCCTGAGGGGTCAATCCCAGCTTTATCTAAATAAGTAACTCCCACGGCGTCCGCTTCACTTTCAAAATCTCTACTGTAAGTCAAGCTTTCCAATTTGGCTGTTGTTGAAAATAAGATATCTGTAAGCGCACCGCCATCACCCAAAAGGAAACTAAAGAGTGTGGTCCAACCATAGGATGAAATGATACCTCTGGCAAAATGTTTTTTACTGACGTGTGCCATTTCATGACCAGCAACTCCCAAGATTTCCTCCCATTTTGTTGCAGCTTCAAGTAATCCCTTATTGAAAACCAAATAACCTCCCGGCACCGCAAATGCATTAATAGACTCATCTTCGGCAATGAAAATTTGGTAAGGAATGGTTTCTAATTTTAAGAGTGGGCCCAGTTTTTCCCTTAATACTCGCACGGCTTCACTAGTAGAGTCAATTTCCTGGGTGAGTGTCAATTGAGACATAAAGGTAGAGCCAATTTTTTGTTCGATTGAAAACGGGACCGTATTTGCGATACTTGAAACTATATTAGCCTTGTAATAAAAAAGCAAACCTATAAATGCTACAAAAAGCAGGGCCGTAGTACCCAATGCAATTTTGGCATTCGTCTTTTGCTTGAAAATGGTAGCAGCTTGTTTTTGAATTTTCTGATTTTGTAAGGCTGATTCTTTTAGAAAGGTTATGTCTGTGGTGCTGAATTTGAAATCGACATATGGAGAAGTAATGAAAATCTGGCGTCCTGCAGTTCCACCTCCTTCAATTTTGACAGAAAGTGTAGGCATTGAAAGTGAAGTATCATTTTTTGAAAATGAATATTTCCTTGTTGCACATAAATTTCTCCAGATTCTCTTCCCTCATCAAATAGTGAGTGGTAGGCGATTGCTTTGTATCTATTCAAATTTCTTATATTTAAAATGCAAAGCTAAGATAGGTGATTTTTTTGCGCTAGATTTTGCAACATTCGAAATTTAAATAAAAAAAATCTAAATTTGTGTTGAAAGATTAGAAGTTTTACCCTATTTAAAACAATACCCTATGGGCAATTATGATCCTAAAATTCATCACCGCCGCACATTGCGCCTGAAAGGCTATGATTATGCGAACGAAGGTTTATATTTCATCACCATTTGTTGCCACAATAGAGCCCATTTATTTGGCCAAGTGGTTGGCGGGGAAATGATTTTAAACCAATATGGAATGATCACAGCCAATGAATGGTTAAATACCCCCATTATTCGCCCAAATATTGAATTGGGTGAATTTGTAATAATGCCAAATCACATCACGGCATCATTAAAATAACCCGTAGGGACGAATCGTAAATCGTCCAAAGGCGTTAATGATTGTTTAAATCCAATCGAATCGCATTCGTCCAAAGGCGTTAATGATTGTTTAAATCCAACCGAATCGCATTTGTCCAAATGGGGTAATGATCATTTAAAACAAACGGAATCGCATTTGTCCCAAACGCAAATTGAAAATTCAAACCCAACCCAATCACATTCGGCTAAAATAATATCGGGTTCAACCGATTTACAAAAACGCCATGAGGTCGAATTCCATTCGCCCCTACGAGGAACATCTAACACAGTTGGTGCAATTGTACGTGGATTTAAATCATCAGTTTCACGGCAATTGAATTTAATAAATATTGGATGTATTATTTGGCAACGAAATTACTACGAAACAATTATCAGGGATCAAATTACTTTTCAGAGAATTACACAATATATCATTGATAATCCTGTAAAATGGCAAGAAGTCTAGGTCTCTATTGAAATCATCCTCCAATTTAGCCTTGTGTAATAATTCTGCTTCCAATGTTGCAGTGTGAAGTTTCATGAGAAGTTAAAGTTGATGATTTAATTATTAATTCATTTTACAATATTTAGAACCTCCGAAAGATCAATTCGCAGACTGCTTGCAATAACTGATGGATCTATGCCATTTTTATATAATAGTTTGATAGCTTCCTCTTTTTGAAAAATAGCTTCCTCTTTGAGTTTCCGTTCTAACTCAGTCTCTCTGGTCAATTTACCAAAAGCAATGTCTAGGTCTCTATTGAAATCATCCTCCAATTTAGCCTTGTGTAATAATTCTGCTTCCAATGTCGCGGTGTGAAGTTTCATGATTAATTTTTTTAAAGCAGGTTCATTTATGTTATCGAAAATATCACTTTCCAAAATATACTGTAAATCATCGGACTTGACATTTTGTTGATCAAATATAGTTAACAACGCATTCAAACCGTGGTTTTGCTCTTCTTCTGACAAATTATCTATAAAAATGAAACAGGTTTCATGCGTTAGTAGTTCCATGATTTCCTCACTTGATTGTACAACATCACCATTTAACATATCATGAAAGGACACTTTATTGTATACAACTGAGTTTTTTAAATTCACCTTATAGCCAATGAAATAAATGCAAATAATCGGCAATGGTATAGGATCCAAATCCTTGATGTGATCGTATTTAATGTAGTTTTCCCCCATATATCGTCTGAACCTCATCACATCCGTGGGGTTTTTAGCTTTTTGCATTTCAATTAAGACCTTTTTGAGAGTGCCATCCTTCAATCGGATAATGGCCATAAAATCTACTCTAATTGTTGTTAGTTTTTTACTGTCTGAATGGATGGCTTGTTCTTGTGGTAAGGGTAATAGTTCATTTATCTCAATTCCTAAAATTGTTGAAATAATGGTTTTAGCCGATTCAACATCATCCATTAGATATTTGAATATGACATCATAAATAGGGTTTGCAATTTCCATAGTTCTTTGTTTTCGAGTGCCAATTTAAGCATATTTTGTTTTTTCAAAAAGTAATTTTCATTAATTATTTGAAGACAATACTTGTTTGGAATAGTTGACTTAAATCACCTTCCATTCTGATATTCATTAAAGTTATAAATTTCACTAATTGCTGAAAATAGAGTTGAATCCAATAGCTAACTTGCATCATTATTCAAATCAATCACACATGAAAACACATCAACTATTCATTGCTCTTTTATTTATTGCAATAGTGGCTTGTAGTAAAAAAAATGACCGATTCCACAGTCAAGCAATCGTCAACGAATACTATGAACGCCAAGGAAACCTTTGTCAATCAATTGCTCGCCAAAATGACATTGGAGGAAAAAATCGGACAAATGAATCAATACAATGGTTTTTGGGATGTAACGGGACCTCCACCGGCAAATGGTGGTGGAGCAGAAAAATATGCCAATCTCAAAGCTGGTTTGGTAGGCTCGATGCTCAATATCACTGGGGTGGATAGAGTCAGAAAATTGCAAGAAATTGCTGTCAAAGAAACCAGATTGGGTATTCCTTTGATCTTTGGCCACGACGTCATACATGGTTTTAAGACACTTGCACCCATTCCATTGGCAGAAGCAGCTTCCTGGGACTTAAAAGCTATAGAAAAATCAGCGAGCGTTGCCGCTACCGAGGCATCTGCGGTAGGAATAAATTGGACTTTCGCACCGATGGTAGACATTTCAAGGGACGCTAGATGGGGCAGAGTGATGGAAGGAGCTGGTGAGGATCCATATTTGGGAAGCCTCATAGGTGCAGCTAGGGTGAAGGGTTTTCAAGGGTCGAGTTTATCTGCTACCAATACCATAGCATCCTGTTTGAAACATTATGCGGGTTATGGTTTTGCAGAAGCTGGAAGAGATTATAATTCAGTGGACATGAGTAACAGTACCTTGCATAATGTCATATTGCCTCCATTCAAATTGGGAGTAGAAGCTGGTGCAGCATCAGTTATGAATGCTTTTAATGATTTAAATGGTGTCCCTGCCACAGCACATGCGTACATTCTCAAAGATATTTTAAAGAAAAAATGGGGTTTTAAAGGATTTGTGGTTTCTGACTGGGGAAGTATTGGCGAATTAGTGATCCATGGAGCTGCGAAAGATGGTGTGGAGGCTGCGATGTTGGCTGCAAATGCGGGTACTGATATGGACATGGAGTCTTATTTTTATCTCAATCACTTGCCACAATTGGTCAAGTCCGGAAAAGTTGCAGAATCAGATATAGACGATGCCGTGAGAAGAATCTTACAAGTAAAATATGACCTTGGATTATTTGAAGATCCGTTTAAATATTGCGACGAAGCCAGACAAAAGGAAATGTTGTACAATCCTGCTCATAAAGCCGCGGTAAGAGACGTTGCTAAAAGATCGATCGTTTTGCTCAAAAACGAAGGCAATCTTTTGCCATTGAAAAGCGGATCCAAAGTAGCGGTGATTGGTCCACATGTAAAAGACAAAAACAGTCCTTTGGGTAGCTGGCGTATTGGATCAGATGATAACACTGCGGTTTCTCTTTGGGAAGGATTGGAACCATATAAATCTGTGAATTGGTCTTATGCCATGGGTGTAAAACTCACCAATTCACCAGCAACTTTCCAGGAAGAAGTTGATCTCAATATGAAAGACACCACAGGTTTTGCACAGGCAATAGCAGTTGCCAGAGCTTCAGATGTAGTCATTCTCAACATCGGAGAACATGGCTTTATGTCTGGCGAAGGCCGCAGCCGAACCCAAATCAACATTCCTGGCTTGCAAGAAGACTTAATGAAAGCCATTTATGCAGTGAATAAAAATATCATTTTGGTTTTGCAAACTGGAAGACCTTTGGACCTCTACTGGGCAGATCAAAACATTCCAGCCATTGTTTTGGCTTGGCATTTGGGTTCTGAAAGCGGTAACGCCATCGCAGACGTTTTGATGGGGCAATATAACCCTGCTGGGAAATTGCCAATGACTTTTCCAAGAAATGTTGGGCAAGTGCCGATCTATTATAACATTAAAAATACGGGTCGACCAAATGGTTATGCAGATAATCCTAAGATGGTTTTTTGGTCGCATTATAGTGATTCAGAAAAAACGCCTTTATACCCCTTTGGTTATGGACTTTCCTACACGAAATTTGATTATTCTGGCCTTACTGTTTCCAAAAATCTGCAAGGTGGGATAAACGCAACCATTACTTTGAAAAATGTAGGGCAACTTGCAGGGGAAGAAGTGGTACAATTATACATCAGAGACAAGGTCGCAAAGGTAACTAGGCCAATAAAAGAACTCAAAGATTTTGTAAAAGTAAATCTCAAACCTGGAGAATCAAAGATGATTACCTTTGATTTAACAAGATCTGATTTGTCGTACTTGGATGACAACGGTAATCCAGTGTTTGAATCTGGAGCATTTGACATCATGGTTGGCACTAACAGCAGCAATGTCATGACTGCAACGATTGACCTTTAAAGGAAAGGAATTAAAATATAAGTTATTTGTAGAAGAATGCTGGTGTTTGCCCAGCATTTTTCTACAATAACATTCCCATTGATCTTTCATACCTACAGTGGTAGACACACATCCCTCATCTTTAGATTTTTTTAAAATTACTTCAGAAACATTGTTTTAAAAAGATTGCGCCTCATCAATGGATTGGTTTGCCAAAAAAGTTTTTCTTACTAGTAATTAAAGATGAAATGTAATTTTTTTAACGAAAATAAAATGAAGGCCCATAATCCTTTCATTGTAGAAAATAACTTTGTTTATTTGTCTGCCTTTTAACACACAATAGCTTTGAAATGCTTGCAAGAAAGTAATTGTGAGGTAAGTATTTTTTTCAAATTCAAATCAAAACACGTAAAGATGACAACTTTTTCAACACTGGATTGGGTTGTTTTGGGGGGTTATTTTTTTATTCTTTTGGCCATTGCATATTGGGTCACAAGACAGAAAAATGATACAACAGAAGACTATTTCCTGGCAGGTAAAAACATTGGCTGGTTTGTAATCGGCGCTTCTATTTTTGCATCAAACATTGGTTCTGAACACGTTGTGGGTCTTGCAGGAACTGGGGCAGAATCAGGGATGCCCATGGCTCATTATGAACTTCACGCATGGATTGTCTTATTATTAGGCTGGTTATTTTTGCCATTTTACATGAGGAGTGGGGCTTTTACAATGCCTGAATTTTTGGAAAAAAGATTTGACTCTAGGTCTAGGTGGTTTTTATCCATTTTTTCTATTTTTGGATATGTACTCACCAAAGTCAGTGTCACGATTTATGCAGGAGGTATCGTTGTTTCTCAATTGTTGAATATTCCATTTCTATATGGAGCTATAGGCATTGTGATTCTGACAGGTGCTTATACCGTTCTCGGAGGTATGCGCGCTGTTGTCTATACAGAAACTTTTCAAACAGTTATTCTCATTGTTGGGTCTTTGATCATCATGATTTTGGGTTTGCAAGCTGTAGGAGGTTTTGCAGAACTCAAAGCCACAGTTGGGTCAGAACATTTCAATATGTGGAGGCCGTCTTCAGATAAAGAATATCCTTGGACTGGAATGGTATTTGGAGGAGCAATCGTGGGTATATGGTATTGGTGTACGGATCAATACATTGTACAAAGAACATTAGCTGCCCACAACATCCAAATCGGTAGAAGGGGTGCGATATTTGGAGCATACCTCAAGATATTGCCAATTTTTATTTTCCTATTACCCGGTATTATTGCCTACGGCCTAAAGCAAAAAGGTTTGTTGGAATATGACAGATCAGATGAAGTATTTCCTGCATTGGTGCAATCTTTATTGCCTTCGGGCTTGAAAGGGCTGGTTGCAGGTGGATTGATGGCAGCTTTGATGTCGTCTCTTGCATCTGTGTTTAATTCAGCATCTACATTATTTACGGTAGACATCTTTAAGAAATTAAATCCGAATACTCCTGAGAAGAGGTTGGTCAATATTGGAAAATTTGCAACTGGTATCATTGTAGTTCTTGGTATGTTGTGGATTCCGATCATGCAAAAGATTGGTGGCGGTGTATTGTATAATTATTTGCAAAGCGTACAATCTTATATTGCACCACCGATCACTTGTGTGTTTCTTTTAGGAATTCTCTGGAAAAGAATCAATGCCCAAGGTGCAATTGCAACTTTGTTTTTTGGCTTATTGATGGGTACATTGAGAATCATTGCAGAGTTAACCATACAAGAAGGTGGAAGTGGTTTTATGTACAATTTTGCAACCATCAACTTTGCACACATGGCAATTTTTATGTTCCTAGCTTGTTCTGTGGTTTGTGTGGTTGTAAGTTTACTTACTAGTCCTCCATCAGAAGCACAAATTGCAGGTCTTACTTTTGGAACATTGACTGCCGAACAAAAAGCAGAAGCTCGAAGCAGTTATTCTAAAGCTGATCTAATAGTGTCAGTAGTTCTGGTTATAGTAATCATCAGCATATTGTCTTATTTCGTAGGATAGTATGTAAAGATATATGAATTAAAAAAGGTGGTTGACTACATGGTTAACCACCTTTTTTAGTTTATATGCTCTTGTATGAACAAGATGTCTCTAAAAGGCCTGCAGAATTTTTGTCTGAAAATTAATTATCCGATGTTTGATTTTAAAGGCTTCATTTGTTTTATTTTTCTGTCGGTCGATCCTCTTTGCACCACATAAGTGTCTAAAGTGGTAGTTGCAATTTTATAATCTTTTTCCAATGCAAGCAGGACTTGTGCAACCGCATATTCGCCCAGTTTTTCAGCAGGGTGATGAATGGTAGAAAGTGTAGGGTTGATCAATTGACAAATAGGGTCATCATTAAATCCAATGATGGCAATGTCTTCAGGAACATTATAACCCTGTGATATCAAATATTTCATTGCACTTACAGCAACGGTATCATTTGCACAAAAAATCCCATCTGGGATGACATCCAATGTCAATAATTGCTCAGCCAGTCGTTTACCTTCGTCTGCACTCAACTGATTGGCATAGATGATCAACTCTTCCCCTTCATAAAGGTTATTCTTTTTTAATGCAGCCTTGTATCCAAAACATCGGTCTTCATATAGGGTCTGATGAGGAAGTCCACCAAAATGTGCTATTCTTTTGCAACCCTGATCTATCAAATGTTGCGTTGCATCAAACCCAGCATTGAAATTATTGATATTGACCATAGAAACGTTACTTTTTTTCGGAATCCTATCTGCAAAAATGACGGGCATGCCATTGTCCAAAAACAAATCAAAGTGACTATAGTCGTTGGTTTCCATCGCTAAAGAAACGATCAAGGCAGATACTCTTATACCATACAGCATCTTGAGATTTGCCTTTTCCATTTCAATATCATCATGCGTTTGAGTAATGATGACTTGGTAACCTGCTTCTTTGGCTGCTTTTTCTGCTCCGGCGATCAGAGAAGAGATAAAAGGCCTATTGATCCAAGTAACCATTATTCCAATAGTACTTGACTTATTGGTTCTGAGTGAGGAGGCAATGACATTGGTTCTATAACCTTTTTCCTTTGCGAGTTTCCTTACAGCTTTTTTGGTTTCTGCACCTATGCTGAAATGATCATTCAATGCCCTTGAAACCGTGGAAGCTGAAATCTTTAGCTCACTGGCAAGATCATAAATGGTGATATCTTTCTTTTTGTCCTCTTGAGACATATAAACGTTGCTTTAAAATGAAGTTGTTATTATCAAATATTTTCCAAAAATAATTGAATACAATGTAATGAAAGGTATATTGTGTTGATAATAATATAAAAATTTAACACAAATAATCAACAAAACATAAATTCTGTATCAAATTTATTCTAGAAAATATTATTTAGAGATTCGTGTTATGTTTAATCGAAGTTTTAGGTAATATGTAGTCCGCATTTCAAGTTTTTATAATCAGATTCTTTTTGGAAAAAAGGCTAATTTGAGTTAATTTTTAGAATAATTTGGATGCCAAATAGAGAATGTTATTTTTGTAATTTTAAAATTTAAATCGATTGCGTAAACCTATTCTTCTCTGCAGAAAAAATCATACATGAGATTTTTTTAACTTTATTTTTTAGAAAAAGAAAAGGATAATTTCTTTCGTTTGACATTTAATAGGACATAATATGGCAAAATTTACAAGGATTCAAGTATACCAAGGGATGTATGAAACGGGTATGGTTCCCGTCTTTTATCATCAAAAAACAGAAATTGCAAAATCAGTACTCAAGGCTTGTTACGAAGGAGGCGCTCGATGTTTTGAATTCACCAATCGAGGTGACAAAGCTCATGAGGTTTTTGGCGAATTAATTGACTGGGTAAGAAAAGAATTGCCGGAAATGATGTTGGGGGTAGGTTCGATCGTAGACGCGCCTACAGCTGCCATGTATTTGCAATTGGGCGCAGATTTTATCGTTTTCCCAATTTTGGTAGATGAAGTCATAAAAGTTTGTAACATTCGCAAAGTGGCAGTTTCCCTGGTTGTGGATCATTGACAGAAATAGCCCGAGCGCATGAGTTGGGCGTGGAAGTTGTAAAGATTTTTCCAGCACTCCAAGTTGGAGGTCCGGAATTTATAAAAGCAGTAAGTGGTCCAATGCCTTATGTCTCCATCATGCCGACGGGTGGTGTGAGTCCTGATGAAGAAAACATCAAACAATGGATCTCTGCAGGAGCATTTTGTGTAGGAATGGGTTCAAATTTGATGGTGAAAAATGCAGAAGGGGGATTTGATCTTGAAAAAATATCGGAATTGACAAAAAACTGTCTACACTCGGTTAAAAAATATAGAAAGTAGTGCAAACATCCAAATATCGTTATCGCATTCTTGCACTACTTTTTGTTGCCACTACCATCAACTACATGGATAGGAGCATCATTGGTGTTTTAGGACCCACCTTGCAATATAAGGTATTCAACTGGTCTGATGTTGATTATGCGAATATCAATATTTCTTTCAAAGTAGCATATGCTTTGGGAATGTTATCGATGGGAGCTGTCATTGATAAACTTGGCTCTCGCTTGGGTTATGCGGTTTCTATAATTATTTGGAGCGTATTTGGAATGTTACATGCAGTAATCCAACCCGCGTTTGGTTTGATAGGATTTATTTTGGCCAGATTTGGACTCGGTTTGGGTGAAGCAGGCAATTTTCCTGCAGCCATCAAAACCGTTGCAGAATGGTTTCCCAAAAATGATCGAGCCTTTGCGACAGGAATTTTTAATGCAGGTTCTAATGTTGGTGCCATACTTGCCCCACTGGCCATACCATTGGTAGTCGCAAGCAACGGAGATAATTGGCAATATGCGTTTTTGCTCACTGGCGTTTTTAGTCTCATTTGGGTGATTTTGTGGTTGCGTTTTTATAAAAGTCCGGAATTACACCCCAAAGTAAGCGCAGATGAATTAAAATACATTCAATCAGGTCAAAACCTAGATACAGGAATAGAGTTAGAAAAATTAAATTGGAGGAAGGTTTTGCCGCTGAGAGAAACTTGGGCTTTTGCCATTGGTAAAATAACAGATGCAGCTTGGTGGTTTTATCTGTTTTGGGGCGGAAAATTTCTATTTGATCAATTTGGTCTTAACATCAAAAAACTCGCTCTTCCACTGATGGTCATTTATTTGATCGCAGATGTTGGAAGTATTGCGGGTGGTTGGGTTTCAAAATATTTCATTGATAAAGGTTGGTCAATCAACAAGGCTAGGAAAACAACCTTGTTCTTATGTACTCTTTTTATCCTTCCAGTCATGTTTACTACCCAAATCAAAACCTCATTTACAGTAAATGACCAATTATTGGCAAAGATGGCTTCGGCTACCATCACAGAAACGATCAATGATGAAGAAGTGGAAGTTGCGGTACCTGCAGAAGTCCTTACTAAACTTGAAATTTTGAAAGGCAACACCTACGATAATGCCAGGTCTTTTAACTCAGCAATTAAATCGGCTTTGGGAACTGAATATGCCTCTAAAATGGAAAATAATTTGATGGATGGGGCACGCTCTAATAATTGGTATTGGTTGGCAGTACTCATAATTGCCTTTGCAGCTGGCGGACATCAGGCTTTTTCCGCAAATTTATTTACTATTCCTTCAGACTTGTTTCCAAAAAGAGCCGTTGCTTCTGTTGTAGGAATTGGTGGAATGATTGGAGCATTATCTGGACTTGTAGCTGATTTTAGTTTAGGTCAAATCCTACAAGCTAGCGGCACTGCTGGTTATTTCTTTGCATTTCTAGGTGCAGGATTGGTTTACCTCATTTGTTTGGCAATCATTCACTTTTTGACTCCCAATATGACACCACTCAATGATAATTTGAAAAAACAGATATGAAATTCAGAAAAGTATTGTTCGTTTTAGTTTGCTTACTGACTTATTCACTTCAAGCCGAAGATGGTTATAGATTGTGGTTGAGACATGATTTGATACAAAATAAAGCCATTAGGAATGCTTATGCGCTAGCCATTTCAAAAGTAAACTGTCAAGTGAAAGATACAATTGCTTCCACTGCAGTAAAGGAATTGACAGGCGGACTCAGCAAAATGTTGGGTAAAACCATTGGACTTGGGAAAGTCAACAGTATTGCAGGCAATATAAACCTCTATTTGACAACTGAATCGGTTGCCAACTTGCTTAGCAAAAAGGGCTTTAAACCTATTCAAAACGAAGGATATGTCATCTTTTCGGACAAGAATCAAATCCACATCGTGGCCAAAGATTCCAAAGGTTTATTGTATGGTGCTTATCATTTTTTGCGCATCATTCAACAAGAAAAAGACATTAAAAAATTAAATATCCAAGAAAATCCCCACCTCCAGTTGAGAATGCTCAATCATTGGGATAATCTTGATCGCACTGTAGAAAGAGGTTATGCTGGTTTTTCTATCTGGAATTGGCACGAATTACCGGATTTTCTAGATCCAAGATATGTCGAGTATGCAAGAGCCAATGCATCCATTGGAATCAATGCTACGGCTTTGACAAATGTAAATGCCAATCAATTGATTTTCAGAGCAGATTATATTGAAAAAGCTGCGGCACTTGCCAATATTTTGAGGCCATATGGCATCAAAGTTTACCTCACGGCGAGATTTAGTTCGCCAAAAGAATTGGGTGGTTTACCGACGGCAGACCCAAATGATCCTGCCGTCAAAAAATGGTGGGAGGAAAAAGTAAAAGAGATCTACAAAGCTATTCCAGATTTTGGAGGTTTTTTGGTGAAGGCGAACTCAGAGGGACAGCCTGGACCTCAGGAATATGGGCGGACTCACGCTGATGGAGCAAATGTTTTGGCTGATGCCTTAGCGCCGTTTGGTGGTAATGTCATCTGGCGTGCATTTGTTTATAGCAATGAAGAACCTGTTGATAGAGCCAAACAGGCCTATAATGAATTTGTACCTCTTGATGGTCAATTTAGAAAAAATGTCATGGTGCAGGTAAAGAATGGTCCCGTTGATTTTCAGCCGAGAGAACCAATCCATCCGCTTTTTGGTGCCTTGCCGAAGACGCCCATCATGATGGAATTTCAAATAACTAAGGAATACTTGGGGCAGGGTACTCATACGGTAGGGCTTTCCAATTTATTTGAAGAAGTCCTTAAAACAGACACGTACGCCAAAGGTAAAGGATCATTGGTGGCCAAAGTCATTGACGGAACACTAGATGGACAAACATTGACCGGAATGGCTGGAGTTTCTAATATTGGGACCGCCAGAAACTGGACTGGTAACCTATTTGGTCAAGCGGATTGGTATGCTTTTGGTAAGCTTGCTTGGAACCCATACGCCAATTCTGATGATATTTTTGAAGAATGGTCAAATCTTACCTTTGGAACCAGTAAAAAAGTGCAATCAGTTGTCACCAATATTTTGGATAAATCACATGAATATTGTGTCCAATACATGACACCCCTTGGTTTGCATCACATCATGGCGGCCAATCATCATTATGGTCCAGGACCTTGGGTGAGCAATATGTCACGTGCTGACTGGACAAGCGTTTACTATCACAAAGCAGATGAGAAAGGTGTTGGTTTCGACAGGACAGAAAGTGGCACCAATGCATTGGAACAATATTATCCTGGGCTAGCCAACCAATATAGAAATAAGGATAGCATTGACCTTAAATTTTTACTTTGGTTTCACCATGTTGCTTGGGATCACAAATTAAAAACAGGGAAGACGCTCTGGGACGAATTGTGTTATCAATATCAAGAAGGAGTTGATGGTATCAATAAATTAGCGGATCAATGGCAATCCTTAAAAGGGCAAATTGACGAAGAAAGATTTAATCAAGTGACCATGCATTTCAATATTCAGAAAAAAGAGGCAAAATGGTGGCGCGATTCAGGGCTAGCGTATTTTCAGACATTTTCAAAAATGGAAATACCAAAAGACTTACCCAAGCTAGATCACGATTTAAATTATTATAAAAACATAAACCATCCGATGTCGCCAGGAATAAGGCCAAGGTGGTAGAAAACAAATCACATTTAATATTAGATTATGAATCAATCAAAAGTTGTGCTTATTACTGGTGGGTCGTCTGGTATCGGCTTGGCAATAGCACAGAGGTTTTCTCATGAAGGCTACACTACCATCATTACGGGAAGAAATTTGGACAAATTGAATGATGCTGCAGGCGTAATTGCAGGTAAAGTGGTTATCAAACAATTTGACATGGATTGGATAGACCAAATTCCTGAATTTGTACAATCTATATATCAAGAATATGGCTCTATTGATGTGCTCGTCAATAATGCGGGCATCAATCAGAAAAAACCATTTGTTGAGGTGACCAATGAGGATTTTGAAAGCATCATCAAAACCAATACCACGGCCATTTTTGCCTTGTCACGTGAGGTAGTAAAAGTAATGTTACAACAAGAAAGTCGAGGAAATATCGTGCACATCAGTTCAATGGCCGCAAAATATGGCATTCCAAAAGTGATTTCATACAGTGCAGCCAAAACTGCCCTTGAAGGCATGACGCGCGTACTCCAATGGAAAAATTGGGTGAAACAATCGATGTGGCCAATGCTGTTTACTTTCTAGCTTCTGACCAAGCTTCTTATATAACAGGAGTTTCTTTGAGAGTAGATGGTGGAAACGCAATTGGTTTTTAAGCAATTTATTTAAAATTAAAAACGAACAACCATGTCAGCAATTTATAAAATGGAACAACTCATGAGGTGGTATGGTCCCAATGATGCAGTGAAACTGGAACACATTCTTCAGGCTGGTTGTACAGGGGTTGTTACAGCCCTCCATGCCATACCAGTAGGCGAAATATGGAGTTCGGAAGCCATAAAAAATCACTTGGACATCATTGAAGCAAAAGGTTTGACTTGGACAGTTGTAGAGTCTTTACCTGTTCATGAAGAAATAAAAACCGGTAAAGGAAATTGCGCGCAGTGGATAGAAAATTACAAAGTGAGTTTAAGAAACCTTGGGGCTCAAGGTATCAAGGTCGTTACTTACAATTTTATGCCAGTATTGGATTGGGTGAGAACCAATGTAGAACATGTGCTGGAAGATGGATCAGAAGCTTTGTTTTTCAATAAAGATGAATATGATTTATTCGATCTGTTTATCCTTAAACGTCCAGGTGCAATGGAAGAACATAGCCCGGAAAGAATTGCGTTATTGAAAGAAAAAAAGGCCACTATGTCTGCTGAAGATTTAGCTAGATTGAGGCGCACTGTATTACTGGGTTTGCCTGGAAGCGATATCCCTTTTACCGAAGAGGAAGTACTGGCGCTACTTGAAACGTATAAGGACACAGACAGGGCAGCATTAAAAGCAAATTTGGCTCATTTTTTATCTGAAGTTTGTCCAGTTGCAGAGGAGGTAGGCATCAAAATGGCCATACATCCAGATGATCCGCCATATTCTGTTTTGGGTTTATCCAGAATTTTGAGTTGTGCTGCCGATGTCGATGACTTGATGCAAGCAGTGCCAAATGCCGCCAATGGACTGTGTTTTTGTACGGGCTCTTTTGGTGCAAGGCCAGACAATGATCTGCCTGCTATGATCAAAAAGTGGGGCTCAAGAATCAATTTTTTACACCTAAGAAATACTAAACGCGACTCAAATGGCAACTTTTTTGAAGCCAATCACCTTGAAGGTGACACCGATATGTATACAGTCATTGATGAGGTAGTTGCTTTGATGCAAAAAGAAGGAAGATCTATTCCGATGCGACCCGACCATGGTCATAAAATGTTGGATGATTTAGGCAAAAAAACGTATCCGGGTTATTCTGCGATTGGCAGATTACGTGGTTTGGCAGAATTGCGGGGTGTAGAGTATGCAGTAGCTAGAAAGTATTGAACTAAGAGGAAACCAAGATTGAAGACAAAATCTCTTTTAAACCTCTTTTAAACGTTGGATATTTTTAGAATTTGCTTTTGATCTGCACTAGATTTGGTCAATTCCAAAGCTTGGTGATAATGTTTTAAGGCTAAATCCTGATTAGAATCTTCATACAACTTCCCTAGAAGCATATGATATAAATGATGGTTTTTTAGATCGAGCTTTTCGGCCTCAACAATTGCGATCGTGTTTCCCCGGGCTTTGGCTAATGCATAAGTCCTGTTCAATGCTGCCATCGGGGAGTATTCCACAATGAGCAATTTGTTGTATAAGGTCAAAATATTTTCCCACTTTTGGTCAGAATCTTCTTTGATGGTATGCCAACAAGCAATAGCCGCTTCAAGGTAATATTTCGAAAAATCTGGACCTCCGCTGGCTTGTTTCAAATAAAATATACCTCTTCCGATCAGTTCCTTGTCCCAAAGACTGTCATCTTGGTCATCATATAATATTACTTCTCCATTTTCGTTGACGCGAGCATCAAATCTTGATGACTGAAAACACATCAACGACAAAAGCGCATTTGTTTGACTGGTATTGGTAAGATCATTTTCAACCAAAAGTAGGCAGAGGCGCATGGCTTCTATACACAAATCTTTCCTGAGACTCTTTGTCTTGAGCGGTAGAATAATAACCTTCGTTGTACAAAAGATAAAGGGTCAAAAATACAGCTGGAAGGCGATCTTCTATTTCAGATAACGTAGGCTGTTTGATTTCAATTTGAGCATTTTTTAAGTTGGTTTTACCGCGCTGCAGTCTTTTGTAAATGACCTCTCTGTTTGTCAAAAATGCACTTGCAATTTCATTTGCTCCAAAACCACACAGCAGATTGAGCGCCAAAGCAATTTGTGTTTCTGGAGTATTACATGGATGGAAGGCTACAAAAATCATAGCAAGCTGGCTATCATGGATGTTTTTTTCGGATAAGTCGAGCTCAAAATCCTCACCTTCATAGTTATTTCTCTTTAAATCGTCGCTGATGGTTGATTTAAATAAATTTGATTTCCTGAAATGGTCCTGGGCATTATTTCTGGCCACGGTATAAAGCCAGCCGACAGGGTTTTCTGGGACACCTTTTGTTTTCCATACTTCCGAAGCTTTTAAAAAAGCATCACTGACCAGATCTTCTACAATTTCAAAATGTTCGATTCCAAATGAACGGTAGAGCACAGCGCACATTTTACTGTATTCTGTTCTGAAAAGATGCGGGATGACGGAGGTGTTTGACATTTTAGCGTTAGAATTTTAAGGAGGCTTGGCTCACTTTTTTATAAGTGAAGCCAAGCCAATTTATTTACATTCCAACAATTTCTCGTACTTCAACATTTCCACCAACTGCAAATATTGGGCAGCCATTAGCAAGACTTACAGCCTCATCCAATGATTCCGCTTTCACAATGCTATATCCACCAATGGTTTCTTTAATTTCTGTGTAAGGTCCATCCGTAACCATTCCACTTGCTTGTAAAACTTTGCCATGAGGTAACAATGCATTTCCTGCACTGGTCAAATGATTTTGAGCAGCAATATTGCCCAACCAATCCATCCACTTTTGCATACTGGCTTGCATTTCTTCTGGTGAAGGCATAGGACCTGTGCGTTGTTCTGATCTGAATACAAATAAAAAATCTTTCATTTTCTTTTAATTTATTTAGTTTTAAAAACCTATGACGAATGGATTTTTAAGATTGGACAAGAAAAATATTTTTTTTGAAAATTTGTTTTCTATCCCATAAGATTCATTTCATTCAACACATAGAATACAACGGATCAAAATACCCATTGATGGCAATCACCTGATCTAGGGAAAAAGTAAAATCATGGTCCAATTTTATGATCACTTTGTCGTTTTCTTCCTCAATAGCAGTAACCAATCCCTGCACTTTTTCTAGTCCATTTATATCCAAAATGAGTGATGCTTTGCACTGTTCTTCCAAACATGATTGGATGATTGAAAGCATTTTGACTTGTATTTCTTTCATAAATCTATGTAGTTGTATAATCGATCTCCTTAATCTATCAATATGTTTCTTTCCTGAAGTGCCAAAGACAACTGTTGTGGAGATTGAAAATGAATACTATCAATGCCCAGCTCTAGTGCCGCTTGAACATTCCGCATATTATCGTCAATAAAGATAGCTTCTTGTGGATGTACCGCATATCGCTCAAGCAAAATTTTGTAAAATTCGGGAAATGGCTTCCTGGTCTGCTTAACTCCACTCACCACACGACCATCAAACCAGTGTAGAAAATCGTATCGACACAAAGCAATATCAAACAGACCTGCTTGCCAGTTGGTCAATGCATAAGTACGGTATTTCCCAGTGTTCTTTATTGATTTGAAAATGTCCACAGTATCCAATATTGGTCCACCCAACATTTCCACCCAGCGACCATAGAAATCTCTGATTGGTCCTTCCCATTCTGGATGTTGTGCAACTAAAAGTTGGGTTGCATCGACGATTGATCTCCCAGCATCTTGCTCCTCGTTCCAATCTGGAGTACAGTCTTCGTTTTCAAAATAATTTTCATCGAAGAGATATTTTGGATTCCAGTCTACGAGTACGCCTCCCAGATCAAAAATGATGGTATTTATGTCATTCTTTTGCATAAAATAATTAAATTTTTTAAGATGCTTTTCAGCTACATTTTGAAGCTAATGTAATATTTAAATGTTCCATGATTTACTTTAGAACGAAGCTTAATTAACGCATAATATCTAGTTTTGTAATTACTGCTGAAACTAATTAGATTTATAGATCACATATTTTTTACATTTGTTCCAAATTTCAAGTATGAGCAACAAAACGACAGTGGGACTTTTATTTGGTGGTAAATCACCAGAACACAATATATCCATTCTTTCAGCTAAAAATATTTTTAGTGCCATAGATAAAGATCGATTTGATGTCATCCTCATCTATATCAATAGGGCAGGAGTTTGGCATTTTTGCAAAGATGGTATGCTTTTGGAAAATGGAAAAAACGGTCACCTATATTGGCGAAAAGACTCAGGTGTCGCTTTCTCAAAATGCTGATGATCGCCAATTGATCGAAACAACTTCTGGTGAAGTAATTGCTAAAATCGATGTATTATATCCGGTTTTACATGGCAATTTTGGAGAAGATGGTTCTATACAAGGTTTTGCAAAATTGGCCAATATTGCATGTGTAGGGTGTGGAATTCTTGGCTCAGCAGTCGGCATGGATAAAGATATAGTAAAGCGCATTTTGAGAGATGCTGGCATTGGAGTTGCTGATTTCGTGACTTTGCGAAAAGCTTACAATGAGGACATGAATTATGAAGAGGTAAGCGCTAAGTTGGGAAAAGAATTGTTTGTCAAACCTGCCAATCTTGGAAGTTCTGTCGGGGTCTCTTTTGTTGCGGATGAAAATGCCTATAATCAAGCGGTTGAGGTTGGCTTCAGCTATGACACCAAAGTTTTGGTAGAAGAAAAAGTTACCGGCAGAGAAATAGAATGCGCGGTAATGGGTAATGAAATCATTGAAGCTTCTGTCATTGGCGAAATCCTTCCCAAATCATCTTGGTATTCCTTTGAAAATAAATACGTTGACGAAGATGGTGCCAAATTGGCCATTCCTGCACAGCTCACTCCAGCTCAAGCAGAGAAAGCTAGAAATACCGCAATTGAAACTTATCGATTACTCGAGTGCAGAGGTTTGACGAGAGTAGATATGTTTTTATTGGCCGATGATCACATCATTGTCAATGAAGTCAATACCCTGCCTGGTTTTACCAAAGTAAGCATGTATCCCAAAATGTGGGAAGCTGCAGGCTTGCCGTACCAACAATTGGTTACTAAACTCATTGAATTGGCCATTGCAGAACATCAAAAAATGAATGCTTTGATGTTGATTTAATCTTTTGGGTTATTATTTGCCGATTTTTCATCCTTATTAGAAAGAGATAAATGCAATTAATTTACACGGTTGTCCTAAAAATGGCTATTTTTGGAGAACAACTGTGTGTCGAGGCAGGTTTTAACTTTTATATGAAGCGATTTCTTACACTTGGTTTGCTCATTTACACTATTGCCACTTTTGCACAACAAGGGCCTCAGACTTCTTTGGCCATCTTTAACCCATACCTGGAGCATGCAGCGATGGGAGGCATGGATAGAAGATTGTCGATTGTTGGTCAAGTCAGAAGTCAGTGGACAGGTATTGGACAAGGTCCTTCTACTCAATACATCGGTGCAAATATGCCCATGTATGCCTGGACTGGAGCCATAGGTGCAGATCTTTTTACACATCGGGCAGGGAATTTACGCATCAACCAACTCAGAGCATCTTACAATTATGTCACTCCTGGTTTTGGAGGTCTTTTGTCCGTAGGAGGAAGACTTGGATTTAATCAGATTTCTTTGGATGGGTCTCGCATCATCACCCCAGATGGCAATTATGACGATGGAGCCATCAATCACAATGATCCCACATTAGCCAATACCATTGTGAATAGTTTTGGAGTCAACTGGGAAGTAAGCGCCGCATTTACCAATAATTTGATAACTGCAGCTCTTTCATTTTCTGATTTGGTAAGCCCACAACAAAGCATTGCCAAAGGTAAATTTCAATTTGATAGAACTGTAAATGGATTAGTCAGATACGATTATCAGTTAAATGAAGATATTGTGCTCATGCCCAATTTGGGTTTTAGAACCAATTTGCGTGTGCTACAAACAGATGTTGGAGTGATGGCCAGATATAAAGCCAGAACTTTCGGTGGACTTTTACTTAGAGGATATAATACTACGACCATCGATGCACTTGCTTTTACAATGGGTTATCACCTCAGTGAAAAGTTTAGTTTGTATTACAGCTACGAAACGGGGTTGTCTGCACTCAAAACGGTTAATGAAGGCACGCATGATTTCATGATGAAAATCAGACTGGAGCCACTTTTTGGAAAAAACTTGCCTCCAAAAATTATTTATAATCCTAGGTTCCTTTAGTCAAAATAGTCAACTTTTCTTTCAAATTTATGCAAATAGCGCATCCATGGTGACCTCATTCTGCACCAAAACGTCTGAATAGTTATTGCGATTGACTCCATAGGTGGTAATCATGGTAAAGAAAATGGCCTTTTTTGTTTTTGTAACGTCTTTGAAGGTTGTTATTTTGGATTTGATCTTTTCTGAGTTTTCCTTATTTATGGTATAATTTCCCAGTGAAAACTTGCATTCACAAAGATTGATTACTTGATCTTTTCTATCAATCAATAAATCTACTTGAGCTGAACGGTCATCTGATTTGCCCCTCCAAGACGCTTCATAAGTTTGTATGCCACTGATGCCCAAAGCGACTTTGATTTGTGATACATGGTCCAGACAGATTTGTTCAAAGGTGAATCCTTGCCAGGCTTTGACTTCAGGGCTATCGGCCATGTTAATCCAAAAATTTTCGCTTTGAGCGCCATTTTTTTTGAGAAATTTGAAATAGAAAAAAGTGTAATAGTCAGACAATCGGTAGATCAAATCTTTTTGATTTCCACTGTATGATGGATAGGATCTGATAAAACCACTTTCTTCCAAATCACTCAAAATTTTGGTGAGTGTCCCCCCTGATTTCATTTTTGAAATAGCAATGATTTCTCTGCGGTTTAAACCTATTGTTTTGGTAGAGAGTGTTTCCACCAATTGTTCATAAAGTTCATGTTTTTTAAATAATGAACGGTAAAGATTGCCAAACTCGTTGCGCAATAGTCCCGATTTGTCAAAGCACAACTCTTGTATGTTTTGAGTGGCACTCAAACCCGGTCTCACGGCTTCCAAATAATAAGGTATGCCTCCTAATGCCATATACAACTGCAATATTTGATATCGATCAAATGCTTCGTTTTTTGCTTTCAGCATTTCCTCGGCCTCTTTTAAAGTAAATGCTTGAATTTTCATTTTTTGAGTCACTCGATTGTGTAAGCCACCTGCATTGTTGATCAGTTCATTGATCATCCAAGAGGCAGCTGATCCACAAACGATCAATACGATGTCTCTTCTATTGGTAGCCCATCCATTCCAAAAGTGTTCTAAAGCCATCATGAAGTCCGAGCTTCGTGTGTCAAACCAAGGCAGTTCGTCTATGAAGATTATCTTCTTTCCAGCTTCCTTTTTTAATTCAAGATGTTCTATCAACCTTTTAAAGGCAATCAACCAGTTTTCAGAAGATTCATTAAAGACCAAATTGGATTGCGTATTGATGGTTGTATCAAAGTTGAATAGCTGTTGGCCGGTGTCTGCATTTGCCAAACCAGTAATGTGGAAATCAAATGTGTAATCAAAATACTCTTTGATTAGAAACGTTTTGCCTACCCTCCTTCTGCCATATACAGCAACGAATTCAGATTTTTCACTTTTGACAATCTCTTCCAGTTTTGAAATTTCTCTTTGTCGCCCGTAAACCAATCTTTTACTTTTCATCACAGCCAATTTAATGCAAAAGTATATGTTTTGGCTGATAAAAGCAATTATTGCAGCCAAAAGCAATCAATTAGGTATAGTTTTGGCTGTAAAAATATATTTATACAGCCAAAAATGACAGTATTTTAAAAGTTTTGGCTGCTAAATGTAATATATGCAGCCAAAAGTGACATTTATTTGATAGTTTTGGCTAGAAACAATAAAAATGGGACCCTTACATTACTTTCCATACAATTTCAATCCATCCATCGACCAAGATGCCACTGCCACCGTGTCTGGACCTGTAAGCTCAACTCGAAGCAATTTTGCCTTGATTGGATCAAATTGAATCACAGTGGGAGACCTTTCAGATTTACTTTTCAAAACATCTTTCCAGACTTTGCCATCGATCGAAGATTTTAGCACATACGCATAAGGTTGCGCAGGAATATATTTGGTATCTCTTCCTTTCCCACCGGAAAAGCTTGGGAATTGAATTCAATCTGAGAAACAGTTTGCTGTTGTGGTAACTCTATTTGGAACCACATACCTTTCGTTTGGCCTGTTCCGCTGGTCCAACCTTCAAAATCAAATGCACCTGTTGCCAAAGCATTACTGCCCGGTCTCGTTGGTGCACTGTGACTGGCGCTGGCTTTCCAGGATTTATCATAAGGAATTATTTTAGGAGTTGCAGCATATAATTCTTTGAAAGTGTATGGTTTTGTTTGCGAAGCAGTTTCTTTCCTCAACTTAGCCACGTAGTCAGGGCTTACCAATGAAGCGCCATTATCAAAGTTGTCCCTGATGTAAGAAGCTACAGCGGCAATCCATTCATCATTGTTCTCTGCCATGGGTACCATGACGATTCCTGCATATTTTTCACCTTGCAATTCACCACTAAGCCCTCGTAAAATGGTTTTCACCACATAATCGGGATGCCATTTAAGTCTTGAAGAAGAAACAAAAGACGGCGCCATCAGCACCCCATCACTTGCAGGGTTGCCCTTTCCATTTTTGCCATGACAAGTAGCACACAATTCTTGATAAATTTTCGCACCCTTTGCAATCAGCATAGAATCTTGTGGGGCATATCTTTTTCCTTGTCTACCAAAAAAAGCAGTGACAACAGGAGGGTTGAGCACTTGACTACCGACCAGTTGAATACCAGCAGATTTTGACTTTGACATGGCCATCTTTACAGATGTTTCCTTACCAGCTATTTCCAATACTCTTGCCGTCATCATAGCTCGCATCACCACTTCTTCATTTTGGTCTTGTGTCAATTTCAAAAAGTCGGCACCGAGGCTGATGTCTCCTTTTTTATATACCGATTCGCCAGCATACATAGCCATGATTCTCATCCTAGGGTTGGAGTCTTTCAATAATTGGCGTACGGTCTCTGAACGCAGGCTGCCAATGCCCTCCAAACACCACAAAGCGTGAAATCTGGCATTGATATTTCCATTTCCAAGGCTTATTTGCTCCAATGCTTTTGCAATAGATTGATCTCCCCTTTGTACGATGACTTGCTGTGCCATATCCCTCCACCAACCATTGGGGTGTGAAAGATATGGGATCAAATCCTTGGTTTTTTGACTATACATCCTTGGTACAGTTTGATCTCGCGCAATGGTTTTGTGCTTTAGTCGCCAGATTCTGCCAAGTCTGATGACTTTGTCCAGTTGATATTGTTGGATTTTTGTTCGGAGATAAGAACCATCTTTTGTCCATTGCCCCTCCTGAATGATACCGTGATACATATCGCAAATGTACATCGTGCCATCTGGGGCTGTAGCCATATCCACCGGTCTGAAAAGTGGATCAGTAGATTTCAAAAATTCAGATTTCTGTGATTGATATACATTTTGTAAAGTAGTAAGACCTTCTTTGACTACAGGATTCACCTGCCTTACGATTCTTGCCACGGGTTCTCCGTAAAAGTATTGACCATACAATGCTTTCGGCAAACGGTCACCTCGGTAAATGTCATTTCCAGAAGCGCCGGTTACTTTGTTGAGAGATCCATCGGGTTGTCTGATTTGACCCATTCCACCCTGCATATCGGAGATCAAAATCGGAGCTCCCCAAGGAACATCAAATCCTTCTTCAAATTGGTCTTTTACTTCATAATCTCCATAATGTATTGGAAATTGGAAGTAAGAAGGTACGCCATTTGACCCACCTTGAAACCAAAGTTTTCCATCATCATCGTGCGTAATTCCCCACTGCGCCATGTTGGATCCAGTAGGTTCCCTTACTACTCCTTTTTTAGTTTCTCTTATTCTGAATGGGTTGACCGTACTATACAACCAATTGTCCATTCCCCAATAAAGAAATGCCTGCTGATGCTCCACATTTCCGGATCTACCAAAATCATCTGTAAAAAACTCCCTTTTATCTGCTTTACCATCGTTGTTGGTATCGGTATATTTGTATACAACATCTTGATTTGACTCCATCGTGAGCACTGAATTTTCTCCATAAGGCAAAACAAATCTTGGAAAGATGAGGCCAGAGACAAAGTCAGTCCCCTTTTCATACACCCCGTCCTTGTCTAGGTCTTCCCATCTGGAAATAACACTTTTGGGGGTGAGTGTGCTGTCGGAATCAACCGTAAGCATGTAGGTACGCAACTCCAAAACGTACATCCGCCCGTTCCCATCAAAAATGACTTGAGCTGGTTGCTCTATTTGGGGCTCTGTGAGAACGGCTTCCATTTCATAGCCATCTGGAAGTATGAATCGTTTTTGTTCTTCTGCAACGGGTAATGGCAAAACAGGCGGTTTGGGAAGTAAATCAATGCCTCGCCAATAATCTTTGGTAGTGTCTGCGTCGGCAGGAAGTGCGATTTTGGGATAAAATTCAGGTCGTGTTTCCGAACCTATATCCAGTGGATTTCTTTCGGGAACAGCTTCCTTGCAAGATGAAATGAAAAAAAGTAAGATCATGAGGTGTGGGATAAATGATCTGTAGACTTGCATTGACTTATTGTTTGAATCTTTGTTGACGTGTATCAACAATGGTAATGTGGTAAAATAAACTTTAACGGTAACCTTGATTGAATATTTATCAATCGCTGCGCCAATTATACGAAAAAAATTGAAATATCTTTGTCAATCAGTATTTTATAAATTCTTCCAAATAACCAATACAATTTTTCACCATTAACCTTTAATCAGACATTTGAAATTGTTTGGATAATCTATGTCAGAACCAAAACCAAAAAGCGACGTTGAAGTAATTTCCATGATAAAAGGGAGCGAAAAAGAACGCCGAGAAGCACTACAATATTTTTTTAATAATCCAAAGCTAAGACTTAGCGTCCATAAATATGTGATGATGCATGGAGGCAATGAAGCGGATGCAAAGGACGTTTTTACAGAGTCATTCATCATATTCGAGCGGCAAATCAGGAACGATCATTTCAGAGGAGAGAGTTCCTTAGAGACGTATTTTCATGCAATTGCTAAATGGCAATGGTTGGCCATTCAAAGAAAAATGAAAAAGAGTGTGCAAATTGAGGACATCAAAGAAGGTTTTTCTGACATTACTCCAGAACAAATTTTACTTTCTGAAGAACGAAAGGTTATCCTTCAACAAATGGTCTCACTAATAGGAGAAAGGTGCCAAAATCTCCTCGGATGGTTTCAATTAAACTATTCGATGAGGGAAATTAAAGATAAAATGGGGTATTCCAGTGATCAAGTTGCTGCCAATCAGGTTCACGATTGCCGTGAAAAACTGAAAAAGGTAATTGAGCAACATCCTGAAAACCTCAAAGCATTGAAATATGGATATAATTAATGAGTAAGGAACAAGATATATTAGTTGAAGCCTTTGTCCTAGGCAAATTGGCAGGGGAGGAGCTGGTTCAATTTGAAGCGAAGATCAGCCAGGATGCTGAATTAAGGGAACTGGTCACCTTAAAGTTGGCGGAGCGCGATGTGATGGAAACAATGGCTGGTAATTTATTGAGACAACAAATTAATGAAGAATACCAACAATTGGAAACCCAGCCGGGGCGAAAACGATACCCATATTTGAGTTATGTGTTGGTTGGATTGTTGGTCTTGGCTTCGCTCATTTATTATAAAGTCAATAGCGATAAAGAACCATTGACCACTGGATATGCCTTAGATAAAGATGACAAATCTGAGCAAGTTTCCGATAAACCTGCTGTGCAGTCTCCTGTTATAGTTGAAAACCAAGCGACAGAAGACGAGATTTTGCCAAATGTGGAAATTCCCAAGGTAGAATTACCCATTAAAATTGATTTTAAAAAAGTGATCAAGGCTGCTTACGCAATTCCTATTGCATTGTTACAAAGTAGGGGTGGTGATGAAGGGGGTGCTTACAACAATGCTGTCAAGGCTTTCGAACAAAAAAATTTTAAAGAAGTACTCAATCTATTAAATTCTTTGCCAGCTGATGAAGAACAAGAAGCTCTTTCATTGAGGGCTCATGCATTTTTTATCCTTGGAAATTACAAGGAAGCCTTGGCAGATTTCAAAAGTCTCCAAGTTGGAGGAATTTATAAAAAGGAAGGAGAGTGGTATGGCCTGCTAGCTGCCATTGCATTCAATGGTGAAAAAGACAAGTCATGGCAAAAGGACTTGGATCTCATTTTGAAAAATGTAAATCACCCATTTCATAAGGAAGCCTTGCAGTTGTCGAAAGCAATCAAATAATCTCAAATCAACTTGTCAAATTGCCAAAGTGATAAGGTGAGATTTATAATTTCCTAATGAAATTATCTTAATAACACAAAGCCTGCCCAGAAATACGGGTGTTCATATTTAGTTTTTATGGCCTGTTGTGCCTTTGAGAAAGCTTCGGGAATCGCCATTTTATCCTGCAGCCAGTGTGTGTAAAATGCAGCCATTAATTCACTTGTTTGCCCGTCTGGAACTTGCCATAAAGACATGATTAAATTATTAACTCCTGCTAGTTTAAAGGCACGTTGAAGTCCGTAAACGCCTTCGTCACCCTTTATTTCTCCAAG
This sequence comes from Saprospiraceae bacterium, assembly GCA_016715105.1. Classification (GTDB taxonomy): domain Bacteria; phylum Bacteroidota; class Bacteroidia; order Chitinophagales; family Saprospiraceae; genus JADKBO01. The sequence continues at coordinate 33,385 of JADKBO010000036.1, forward strand.
ACCAGTCTCACAAGCAGATAAAACTACCAACTCAGTATTGGATAAATCCAGCTGACTGATTTCTCTTGCAGTAAGGATGCCATCCTCTGTTTCATTGGGATAAATTTTGCCCGTCTTCCACGTATAATTTCCTCCAGATAAAATGAGGCCGGATCTCATCATTGGGTCATCACTTGCTTTGAAAACAGGGTCAGATGCTTCTACCCTTTTTCGACATTTTCAGGAAAGAAGAATCCATGAGTGGCGATGTGGATGATGTCAGGAGAATTTTGGATACCCAATTCTTTAAACCCCTTTTCCGTAGCTTGTTTTCCTTTGAAAACGATACTTTTTCTACCCGTTTTTTGAGCAATCTGATTTAATTTGGAGATTTCTATTTCCGTTCCTTTCAAATAAGTCCAACTTCCTCCTCTGTTCACGGAACTTGTGAGGTCTAATGGTATTTCATCAAATAAACCTCTTGTTGCAACATCAGCCCCAACAATGTCACCATTAATGACAGTAGTATCCATTTCATAATCAATACCACCCATCAAAACCAATTGTTTGTTTGTTGATGTCGTATTTTTTTGATCTAAAATTTTACGCGTACTACTCATTTCAACCAATTGAATTTTATCGCCCAAATACTGTTTATCAGAGATTGGAATCGCATGAAGGTTTATCCTATGCATTATGCCAGTGGGGGCAAAATACATTTTGGTATAATTGCCATTGCTGAAATAAGATTGCAAAGGTTGGTACAATAATTTGTTCAACTGGTTTTCTCCTTTATTATAAGCGTATAATTGATTGACATATTGCGACTTCCTTGTTCCAGTTGTGTTGAGTTTGTCTGCAATCATTTTTTCTTCAAAAAGAGGCACTAATTTTGGTGAATCAGCGCCGCCTTCAATTACCAAAGCTGCATAAAATATACTGTCTGTTGCTTCTGGTTTGAAATAGTGATTATGAATGAATTCTATAGCTGCTTCCTTTGGTTTTAATTGTCTACTCACCTCCTGCCAAGAAGGCAAAGAAATACTGAGATCAAAATTATTCAGAGATTTGACCAAAACTTTTTCGAGCATTTCAGCCTTGGATTCTAGATCTCCCGTAGGTTTCTGATCAGCGACTGGCTTAGAATATTCGGCAGCAAGATTTTTTTGAATATCTAGCCATTCTTGATAAGTCGCTTTGGTTTGAATGTCGGCACCATTAATAGATTTGGTAAGGTCTTTTTTATTTTCCAATAGATAACCATTCAACAATAAAGCATTGTCATAGATTGCTCCCAACATTTTAGGACTTGGATGGTCAAACGCGAAAGAATTAAATCCGGCCATTTTTGCCTCAAAAGAATTTAAAAATGCCATCATTTGATTTTCTGAAGAATAGGAAGAAGCCTTTAGAATTTGTAGTTTACTTTGATCATTTAACTCCAGCCAATAGGTTTCTGCCTTCTGAAAATCACCGGATTTGTGATACAGTTTAGCTAGAGATTCAAGACTTCTGCTGTAATCGTTGTGGTAAACACCAACTGTTTTCCTTCTGATTTCAATGGCTTTCAGATAATAATTTTCTGCATTTGTAAAGTCGTTGGTGAGGAAATGAACATTACCTATTTTATCCGTCACCTCTGCAAAGTCGATATTATCTTCACCAAATAATTTTTTTCGTACTTCTGCTGCAACTTCAAAATTCTCTCTGGCAGCTTCATATTGTTTTCTTCCCAACAATGATTCGCCATGGACTATATACATAAAGGCAGTAGTAATATTATCCTGGCCATATGCTTTCAAACAGATTTCTTTTGCTTGGATTGCCAATGGTTCTGATTCTTCATACCTACCTAGAATATTGTATAATAGACCTAAATTGCCCAAGCCTAAAGCATAAGATGGATGCTGATCACCCAAAATTTTCAAAAATATTTCATTATGCTGTACATACATGGGCTCAGCCTTTTCATAATAACCATTTTGCATGTATAAGTTTGCTAAATTATTGAGGGTAAACGCATAACTTGTATTTTCTTTGCCTACCGTATTTGCGGTAATTTTAATGGCTTCGATAAGCATTGGTTCAGCCTTTGCATAATCATTGAGAATACAATACAAAATGGCTTCAGTTCCTAGATATTTTGCATATTCTTCATGATTGTCTCCGTAAATGTTTTTGACAATGTCAGACGCTTCGGTAAATAAAGGTTTTGCCTGATCGTATTTTCCTTGATTCTGAAACAATAAACCCAAATTTGAAATAGACCTTGCATAATCAGCGCTTTTAGTACCAGCACTGCTGGCCTTTAACTCAATAGCTTCGTTTAAAAAAAACTCAGCTTTATCGTATTTACCCAATTCTGCATATAGGTTTGCCAAATTATTGACAACTATGGTGTAGTAGTTATGACTTTTATGATTACCTTCTGCTAAATTATTCTTGGAAGCTAGCGTATATTGTTCTGCCTTTTCGTATTGCCCCATTGCCCTATAAAGTACCCCTAAGCTATTATTGCTGATTGCTGTTTCAGGATTCGTAGGTCCTAGCACTTTTTCTCTGACTGTCAAACCATCCAGGCAGTATTGTTCTGCTGTGGAAAATTTTTGAATACGGTGATAATAGGTACATAAGCCATACGAAAAAAACCCATACTCTTCGGTTTCTTTGAGATTGAGTGAATCCAATAATTTTCTTCCATTGAGCATTACCATTTCAGCATTTTGCAAGTCGCCTTTGCCCATATAAATCCGAGCTCTGCCTAACAAGGATTTAGCAAATTCGATTGATCCAACTCCAAAATTTTCTGTGGCTATTTTCTCAACATCCTCTACCAATGCAGTTGCTTCCTCAAATTTTCTGGCCCCAGCCAATTGCCTACTTGTTTGAATTAAACTGTCAATTTGCTTATTGATCGTTATTTTTACAGCTTGTTGTCCATTTGAAATTAGGAAGTTGAAGCATAACACAACCGTGAGGGTGAAGATTTTTACTGGATACATTCTTTAGAATTATTTTCAAATATACTTTTTTTGATTTTGCCATAACAAGTATTTCTACTTGAAATATTTTCTTGGCGTAACTCCGTGCAGAATTATGTGATTCAAAGTTTGCATCCAGTAAAACGGTAAAATAAAAAAGCCAGTAAATAACACTTTTGATGTCATCTACTGGCTTATATAACTTTGCCTATTTAACTTTAAGGAATAGGCTTTTGCATTTCCAAGTTATTTCACTACGCTGAATTTATAAACAGTGCTTGTCTTATAGGTTTCGCCTGGTTTCAAAGCAACTGAAGGGAAAGCCGGTTGATTTGGTGCGTCAGGATAGTGTTCAGATTCGAGACACAAACCTGATCTCTTTACATATTTAACGCCATTTTTTCCAGTCAATTTTCCATCCAAAAAGTTGCCGCTATAAAATTGTATAGCTGGCTCTGTGGTGAAAACTTCCATTTTTCTTCCACTAGATGGGGCCACAACAGTAGCAGCTAGGTTTAGCTTACCATCACCTTTAAGAATATAAGCATGGTCATACCCACCTCCAAAAACAATTTGCTGATCGGTAGTGTCATTGATTCTTGCTCCTACCGCGTAAGGTGTTGTAAAATCAAATGGGGTATTTGCAACTGGACGGAGTTCACCAGTAGGAATTAATGTTCTCGAAACAGGTAGGTATTTATCTGAGTTGATCGTCACCATATGATCAAGGATTGTCCCTTGATTTGCATTGAGATTAAAATAAGAGTGGTTGGTAAGATTGACAATGGTTTCTTTATCTGTGGTTGCGCTGTAATCAATTTTAACGCTATTGTCTGCGGTCAATGTGTAAATTACAGTGCAGCTTAGATTTCCTGGATATCCTTCTTCCATGTCTTTACTCAAATAGGTAAGTTTGAGCGCTGGTTCTTTTCCTTCCATTGGTTCTGCCTTCCACACAACCTTGTCAAAACCTTTCAAACCGCCGTGTAAATGGTTACCCATGTTATTGCCAGCCAGGGTGTATTGTTGACCATTGATCGAAAATTTTCCCTTGGCAATCCTGTTTCCGAATCTACCAATCAATGCTCCAAAGTAAGGGCTACCTCTCATGTATCCTGAAATAGAGTCAAATCCCAATACAATGTCTTCATATTTTCCATTTTTATCTGGAGCTGTCCAATTGGTAATGATTCCACCGTATGTGATGATTTTTACTTCCATGCCATTTTCATTCTTGAGGGTGTACATATCCACCGCAATGCTGTCACGAGTTTGGCCGAAACTTGACTTGGTAATAGAAGATGGTGGTGTTACCGTTGTTTCTTCTACATTTTTGCTACCCTTACATGCAAATACAAACATGGGTAAACAAACGAGCATTAATATAATTTTTTTCATGTGCCTTTTATTTGTGAATTATTTAGAAGATTTATTTTTTAAAGAAATTTGAATGCCTTTTTTTAAAATTATTTTTGACCATAATAAGCATTTTTACCATGTTTTCGCTCATAATGTTTGTTGCGCAATGTTTCTTTGATGCGCTCTACATTTGGATTAATTTGTTTGGTGAGGTAAGCCATTCTGGCTACTTCCTCCAAAACCGCAGCATTGTAGACTGATTTTTGAGCAGTTTTACCCCAAGTGAATGGTCCATGATTCTGCAACAGCACCATTTCCATTTCCGTATATTTTAAATTTTGAGCAGCAAAAACATCAAAAATCTGATTTCCAGTTTCATATTCATAATCACCTTGGATCATCTCATCTGTCAATACCGGTGCACATGGAATATCTTGGTGGCAATGATCAGCGTGGGTTGTACCTAGGATTGGAATATCCATACCTGCTTGTGCCCATGCAACCGCGTAGGTGCTGTGGGTGTGGGTAATTCCTCCAATTTCACTCCAAGTTTTATACAATAATGCGTGGGTTTTTGTATCAGAAGATGCTCTTTTATTACCTTCTACCACATTGGCATCATAGTCCAAAATGACGATGTCTTCAACTTTCAAAGTTTCATAAGGCACCCCACTTGGTTTAATTGCAAAAACAGCATTTACTCTGTCAACAGCGCTCACGTTACCAAACGTAAAAAGCACCAAACCCAATTTTGGTAATTGCAAATTGGCCTCGTAGCATTCTTCCTTCAGATCTTGATATTTGCTCATTACAATCAGGTGCTTATTTATAAATATAATCGTTTGTCCTCAATTGTTGTTTCAAATCACGTATGTTGGTACTACCATCTATGATAACCAATTCCATATCAAGCATTTCGGCAAAATCTTCCATATGAGCGGTTGTCAAATTTTGGCTGTATACCGTGTGGTGAGCGCCTCCAGCCAATAACCAGGCTTGTAAACCAATTTCCATAGTTGGTTTTGGTTGCCATAAAGCTCTGGCAGTCGGAAGTTTTGGAAATGATTCTGTTACTTCAACGGCATCTACTTCATTGACAAGCAATCTAAATCGATCTCCCATATCAATGAGTGAAACATTGATGGCAGGTCCTGCTGATCCATTAAATACCAATCTTACTGGATCTTCTTTTCCACCGATTCCTAGGGGATGTATTTCACAAGTAGGTGTTGAAGCGGCAATACTTGGACAAATCTCCAACATGTGCGATCCCAAAACCATCTGACGGCTAGGGTCAAAATGGTAGGTATAATCTTCCATAAAAGTATTTCCACCTGCTAGTCCTGTTGCCATTGATTTCATAACGTGCACCATAGCCGAGGTTTTCCAATCACCTTCACCACCAAAACCATAGCCTGCGGCCATGAGTCTTTGGGAAGCTATACCAGGCAATTGTCTCATGCCGTGTAAATCTTCAAAAGTATCGGTGTAAGCACTATAGCCACCATCTTCCAGAAATGTTTTAATGCCCAGCTCAATCCTTGCTGCCTCGATGAGTGAAGATCTCATTGCGCCACCTTGCAATAGGCTCGGCATGAGTACATAACTTGACTCATACTCTTCTATCAATGCTTTGATTTGAGCATCCCCGATCTCATTAATTACTTTGACCAGATCACCAACCCCATGCGTATTTACAGAGAAACCAAATTTTATTTCAGCACTTACTTTATCACCATCTGTGACACCTACGTATCTCATATTGTCACCAAATCGCACAACTTTCATCGTTTTCATGAGGTGTCTGCCTGCAGCTACTCGTGACCAGGCGCTTATTTGAGTTATGACAGAGGCTGCTTGCCAATGACCTACGACCACTTTGCGAGGCATACGCATTCTACTCAACATAAATCCCATTTCTCTATCACCATGTGCTGACTGATTGAGGTTCATGAAATCCATATCGATGTCTGCAAAAGGGATATCTCTATTGAACTGTGTATGTAAATGTAGCAATGGCACTTGTAAAATTTTCAAACCACCAATCCACATTTTTGAAGGTGAAAAAGTGTGCATCCAAATGACAATACCAATACAATTGGAAGTATGATTTGCTTCTTTACAAATGTTTAAAATTTCTTCTGTTGATTTTAATACGGGTTTGAAAACCACTTTCACGGGCATTTCTGGGTGTGAATCAAGGTGGTTTGCTATTATGACCGAGTCCGCATCTACTTGTTTTAATGTTTCCGGTCCATATAAATGTTGGCTACCGGTAAGAAACCATATCTCAAATGATTTTAAGTTATGCATTTTGTTCTGTAAATTTTCCGAGTGATTGGTAATGTTTATAAAGTTGTTGGTATGTTTCTGACTGTTGTGGTCTTGGTGTATAGGATGCATCAAAACCCGATCCCATTGCGGATTGTGCTAGATCTATATTTGGATGAATCCCAGCTGCAACCGCTGCATTCATGGCGGCTCCAAGTGCGCAAGCTTGTTCTGCTTTTGCTACTTTGATAGGCATATTGAGAACATCTGCCAAAACTTGCATGACAAAAGATGATTTATTGGCAACACCACCGATTGCGATGACTTGTTTGATTGGAATGCCTTCTTCTATGAATCTATCTACAATGGCTTTAGAACCAAAAGCTGTCGCTTCTACAATGGCTTTGAAAATTTTTATGGCATCGGTACCAATATGTAATCCACGAATACTTGCTTTTACTTCATGATTGGCATCTGGAGTTCTTCGCCCATTGATCCAGTCTGTGGCTATGATGTCATCCAGGGTGACCGGTAGTTTTGCTGCCTCTTCAGCCAAATGAGGTATCAAGGCCGCTGCCATTTTATCAGCTGCTTCTTCGCCCAAAATTGCTCTGACAGGTTCAGTAATAATTTTTTGAAACCAGGCATAATAGTCACCATAAGCTGATTGACCTGCCTCCAAGCCTAGCATGCCAGGAACGATAGAGCCATCTACTTGACCGCAAATACCTTTCACTAGCACATCACCATATTCTTCATTGGGCACAATGATCATATCACAGGTTGAAGTACCCATGACGCGTACAAAGTCAAAGGGTTGAATTTCAGCCCCAACTGCGCCCATGTGACAGTCAAAGGCTCCAACACCAATAGTCACATTGGATGGCAAGCCCAGTTTTTCAGCCCATTCAGCAGAAATGGTGCCCATGGGTAAATCAGAAGTTCGGGTCTCCTCAAACAAATTATCCCTTAGGCCAGCAAGTAATGGATCTAAGGCGGCAAAAAAATCATCAGAAGGCAAACCTTCATAACTTCCGTGCCACATAGCTTTATGACCTGCCGCACATCTAGATCGATGCATGGTTTGTGGGTTTGTATTTCCGGTAAGCAAGGCTGAAATATAATCGCAATGCTCTACCCAGGAAAAAGCGGCTTTTCTCACCTCTTCATCAACCCTCAAGATGTGTAGGATTTTAGCCCAAAACCATTCGGAAGAATAGATGCCACCCACATACTGAGTGTAGTCAATGCCCCATTTTCTGGCCAGTTCGTTGATTTGTTGAGCTTCCTTATTTGCAGTATGGTCTTTCCATAGAATAAACATAGCATTAGGATTGTCCTGGAATGCTGGTAACAAAGCCAGTGGGGTACCGTTTTTGTCTACCGCCACAGGCGTCGAGCCAGTAGTATCTACAGAGATACCAAGTACATTTTGTCTAGCTTCCGCAGATAAACCTAACAAAGCGCCCTTGATAGCCGACTCTATTCCTTCTATATAATCGAGTGGATGTTGCCTAAATTGAGATTGTGAGGGATTGCAATAAAGTCCTTGTTTCCATCGGGTATAATAATGGACAGCTGTCCCTAAAGTTTCACCATTCGAAGTGTCTACAACCAGAGCCCTGACAGAATCAGTCCCAAAATCAACTCCAATTGTAAGTTTGTTATTTGTTGTCATCTATTCTTAAAAACACATTTGTAAATTCTCATGCGCTTGTACCAAATCCTGAAATAAAGTAATGAAACGCATTGAATTGCTTTTGATATTTATGTTTGTCGAGTGCGTATAAAATTGCTTTTTTTGTTTGTCCTACTTCATTCTTCATGATACAAATCGGAAAATGGATTGACCATTTAGATTGTGATGAAAAAAGTTTAAAATACCCAACAATGAGCATTCAACCATTTTTGGGTGCAAAGTTTCTTTTGATGAGCAACACTTTGAAGTGACTACATCAAAACCAAAAACAATACGATGAAAGGCTAAATGTATTCTGGAAGTATGCGGATATCTTTTCATAATGAATCTGACCAAACAATCTTATTTTTTGAGATTCACCACAACTACCGAAAATGGAGGTAATTTCAACTTCAATTTGCCATTCACAAAAGTGATGTCTTTGTAAGGAACATTTTTGACCATATTTGGTGATTCAAATGTATTGTGATCAGTAATTTTTGCCGAAGTAAGAATTTGAGCGGAAGCTTTGGTAAGCGTTTCACCTCTCAAGTCAATTTCAACTTCATGAGTTTTGCTGTAATCAATATTTGTAAGAGATACATTGACATCACCGCTCGCCGCTTTTGAGGCAGACACTGAAACTGCTTTCATTTTTTTATTTTCGAAAACATAATCAGGAGATTGGAATTGAAGGGGTATCAACTTTGCATCTTGGTGTACATTGTACATTTTCATCACATGGTAAGTTGGCGTAAGAATCATTTTTTCTTCGTTTGTCAAAATCACAGCTTGAAGTACATTGACGATTTGTGCCAAATTTGCCCCTCTTACTCTTTCTGCATGATTGTTAAAGATGTTAAGCGTCAAGCCAGCAATCATGGCATCTCTCATGGTGTTTTGTTGATACAAAAATCCTGGATTGGTGCCTTTTTCAACGTCGTACCATCCTCCCCATTCGTCAACAAATAAGGCAATTTTTTTCTCAGGATCGTACTGATCCATGATAGTTGAGTGGCGAGTTACCATTTCTTCCATTTTGGAAGCCTCAAACATAGTAGAAGCATATAAACCTTGATCAAAGTTGGTCGCAGGACCTTTATTTGTCCAGCTGATTACAGAATAATGGTGTAAGGCAAGAGCATGTACTTGTTTGCCTGGAATATTTTTGAGTAATGTTTCTGTCCAATCATAACTGTCGTCTGTTGCACCTGAAGCAATTTTAAAAATTTTCGCAGAATCACCATAGTCATTCATGAAAGTTGCGTATTGCTTATATACATTGGAGTAATATTCTGCGGTCATGTTACCGCCACAACCCCAAGCTTCGTTTCCTACTCCCCACAATTTGATGTTCCAAGGTTTTTCTCTTCCGTTTTTCTTTCTCAATTCTGACATTGGGCTACCACCTGGGTGATTCACATAAGTAATCCAGTCGCTCATGTCCTGGACAGTACCACTACCCACATTGGCAGCCATGTAAGGCTCTGCACCTATTTTCTCGCATAAATCAAGAAATTCATGCGTACCAAAACTGTTATCTTCCGTAACGCCACCCCACCAAGAATTGATCATACTAGGTCTGGATTCTTTGGGCCCTATTCCGTTTTTCCACTGATAAGTATCTGCAAAACAACCTCCTGGCCATCTCAAATTTGCTACTTTCAATTCTTTCAAAGCCGCTACCACATCATTTCTGATTCCATCAGTGTGCGGAATTTTTTTATTATCTTCTCCAACATAAATACCTCCATAAATACACCTTCCCAAATGCTCTGCAAAATGACCATAAATGTTTCTATCAATGGTGGTGCTTGCCATGTCTACATTGCCCACAATTTTGATAGATTGGGCCGCACAAGTTATAGAAATCAGTGAAGCCACCAATACAAGTGAGCTTGAAATTTTAAATAAATGCATAGTTTTAAAAATTATGTGTTCAACGAATTTGAATAAAATGTGTCAGTCTGAAACATTTTGAATAAATAAAAGCATAAATGTCTTGCTTGATCGAAAACAAAACCTAAAGATATATTGAAAATCATTATTCAGCGATTAATTCGTGTAAAAAATACACTTTATAGAAACGGGTGCTTCGCTTTTAATAGTTTATGTACCGTTGATTTTATATCTTCCAGTCTAAAATAAGTTTTGGAATAATTGAAAATTGACTTCAATGTCAATAACTATTTGACTAATTAATTGCTTTAAATTTTGCCAACCAAGCAATCTAATATCAATGTTGCGAAATAAGTCCTTAAATAAATGATGAGCGAAAAAGCTTTCTATGATAAACATAAAATAACCGTCGTATATAATATCACTTACTTTATCGATAAAAACTTCAAATTTTTAGCAAAGGAGTTAGATTTGTAAACATTATATAAAGCGATGATCGTATTTCTAAAAGTTTTTAATGAGGCACTCAGGCAAGCAATGGATTCTTTGTTTGCCAATAAACTGCGAACTTTTTTGTCCTTACTAGGGATTACCATAGGCATATTTTGCATCATTGCTGTGAAATCGGCAGTAGACTCTTTGGAAAAAAACATCATGGATAGTTTCAATGAGTTGGGAAGTGATGTAATTTATCTGGATAAAATGCCTTGGAATGAAGATCCAAATCAAAATTATTGGAAGTATGAATTGAGGCCTGATCCATCCATGAAGGATTATGATGCCATCATGAGTCGATCAAAATTGGCCGGCAATGCTTCTTACACCGTTTTCACAGGTGGGCGTACCATCAAATACAAGTCAAGTGCAGTCAATAATGCATTCATCATGGGTAGCACCTATGAATATCAAAATATTCAAAATTTGGAATTTGCCAAAGGCAGGTATTTCAGCCAAATAGAGTATAATAATGGATCAAATAAAACAGTACTAGGGGCAAAAGTTGCAGAAGAACTTTTTGGTCCTGTTGACCCATTGGGTAGGGATGTTAGTTTGTTTGGTCAGCAATACCAGGTAATTGGAGTGCTTCAAGAAGAAGGTGAAAATATTTTCAACTTCATCAATTTTGACGAAGTCATCTGGGTAAGTTTTAATAATCTTAAGCGGTTTATAAATACTTCTGATGAGAGTTCAGCTGGTCGTATGCTCAATATCAAAGCCAAAGATGGTGTAGAACTGGAAGAACTCAAGGGAGAAGTAACGGGAATTATCAGGGCAAACCGTAGATTGTCACCTCGGGCAGAAGACAATTTTGCCATCAATGAATTATCCATGCTTTCTCAAGTACTCGATAGCGTTTTTGGAATCATTAACCTAGCTGGTTTTTTGATAGGAATATTTGCATTGATCATTGGTATGTTCAGTGTAGCTAATATCATGTTTGTTTCGGTGAAAGAACGGACAGGAATCATTGGTATTAAAAAAGCCATTGGAGCAAAATCATCTGTTGTCCTATTGGAGTTTTTGATTGAGGCGATCATCTTATGTTTGATAGGTGGCCTCATGGGCATTGTTATGGTGTATGTATCTCTCAAAGTAATCAGCAATTTTATTCCATTTGCCATGGGTCTGGATGTGGGCAACCTACTTTTTGGATTGATCATTTCTATAATCGTTGGAATTTTGGCGGGCGTCATTCCCGCATACAGAGCGAGTAACCTAAGTCCTGTGGAAGCTATCAGGGGATAAAAATGGATAGACAGTGAACCTTTTTATTCCTTTACCAATTATAGTGTCAGTAAAGAGCGCGAGAAATGTTGAAAAATTAACCATTTTTCCCACCTCCAAGTCGTAAAAATGAATTTTTTTGTAAATCTGTCTTTCATTTGGAGTAGAATATAGCCCATTATTTGTTCATTTTTAGGCGTTTTCTGGGAAAATCAAGCAATTTTGTATCTAGAAAAATAAAATTTGGCCAATAGGACAATTCTATCTAGGGTATCAGTATTTAATGTTTCAAGTTTTGCTATTTTTGCGCGCTTTAAGTTTTTCACATACAGATAAATTACATAAATGAGGACAAAACTGTCTAATTTTAATTTTGACTTACCGGAATCATTAATTGCCCAATACCCTTCTGATGAGAGGGATCAATCTCGCCTCATGGTCTTACACAAAGACACTGGTAAAATCGAGCACAGATTGTTTAAAGATGTTCTTGAATATTTTGATGAAGGCGACACTTTTATTTTCAACAATACGAAAGTTTTTCCTGCGAGACTTTATGGAAATAAGGAAAAGACAGGTGCTAAAATCGAAGTCTTCTTACTGAGAGAACTCAATAGTACTTCCAAACTTTGGGATGTGTTGGTGGACCCAGCAAGAAAAATAAGGGTTGGAAACAAACTTTATTTTGAAGATGAAAATGGAAACGACTTACTAGTCGCAGAAGTGGTAGATAATACAACATCAAGAGGTCGTACTATCCGCTTTTTCTTTGAAGGAGATGACAACGAATTTAAGGAAGCACTCAAGATTTTGGGAAATATGCCATTACCAAAATACATCAACAGAGAGCCTGAAGCGCTAGATTTAGAGCGTTACCAAACTATATATGCGAAAGAGATGGGTGCAGTTGCCGCACCAACTGCTGGTTTGCACTTCTCACGTGAATTGATGAAACGTATGGAAATCAAAGGAATCAACTTTGCGGAGGTTACACTCCATATTGGTTTGGGAACTTTCCGTAGCATCGATGTTGAAGATTTGTCAAAGCACAAAATGGATGCTGAATACTTCAAAATAGATGAGCGCTCGGCTGAAGTTGTCAATGCTTCAAAAGCTGCAAATAAGAAAAGATGTGCAGTCGGTACTACGAGCATGAGAACGATTGAAAGTGCAGTATCTGCAACAGGTATGTTGAAGGCATCGGAAGGATGGACAAACTTATTCGTTTACCCACCTTATGATTTTTCAATCGCCAATTCAATGATCACCAATTTTCATTTGCCAAAATCATCTGTTTTGATCATGGTTTCTGCATTTGGTGGTTCTGATTTAATTATGCAAGCTTATGAGGAAGCTGTAAAAGAAAAATATAGATTCTTCAGTTATGGCGACGCCATGTTGATCATTTGATATAGACCATCAGTATTTTTAAAAATAACATAAGGGGCATAGAAACGTTGGTTTTTCTGCCCCTTTTCTTTATGCGTATCTCTTGAATATCGTGTCGATGACTTCAGCAAGTTTGGTATCCTTTGCGGTTATTTTATTTCCTGCTGAATGGGTAGACAGTTTGATCCATACTTTGTTGTAAACGTTACCCCAGTATGGGTGGTGATCCATCTTTTCTGCTTCAAGGGCAGCTGCTGTCATGAAAGAGAAAGCTTCATTAAAATCCTTAAACATGAATTCAGCAATTAGCTGATCATTTTCTTCTTTCCAGTTTTTTGAGTGTTTCATTTTTATAAATTATCTGTTTTTAAGGCTTTACTTTCCAAATATCAGGAAGGTTTCTGCCTTGGTCGTTATAGTCAAGGCCATAACCGATGACAAATTCGTCAGGAATTTCAAATCCAAGGTACTGAATGTCAATTGGCGATAAATGGGCACTTGGCTTTGATAACAGGGAACATATCTGAATTGTTTTTGGGTTTTTGGTAGCAAGCACTTCTTTTATTTTCGTAATGGTTCTCCCAGTGTCTACAATGTCCTCCAAAATGATGATGTTGCGGTCTTCCAAATTTTCTAGTCTATCAGATTCAATCTGAAAATGACCAGTAGATTGCATACCAGCGTAAGATTTCACTCGGATAAACCTTACTTCGCATGTAAAATCCAACAGCCGTAGCAAATCAGCAGCAAAAACATAAGCACCAGTCATGATGACCAGAAAAACAGGCTTTTTATCAAACTCGGCTTGCGCCATCTCATTTGCTAACACTTGTGTGCGTTCACTGATCTTTAAGCGATCAATGTAAGGCTCAAAAATATAATCGTCTATTTTTAGTGTTGTCATTGAAGGCCGTATTTATCGATCATATAAACTAAACTGGTCATTGCTGCAGCACCCAATTCCAATTCTCGTTTATGGACGGTTGAGAAAAGATCATTTGTCGTGTGATGGTGATCAAAATACCGTTGTGAATCTGGTCTGAGACCAATAAGTAATGTTTTTTGTGGCTTCAAAGGGCTGATATCAGCACCAGAACCTTCTGTTTTATATTGTAGGCCATATGATTCAAATAAAGGTAACCAGGTATTGACCTTTTTTAAATAACTTTTAAAAACGGAAGTGTCGGCATCAAAGCTAAAATCGCGTGGGACAAATCCTCCAGAATCAGATTCAAGTGCTGCAATGTGTTTTTCAGATTTGCCAGTTGTTGCAGCTGCATATGCTCTACCACCTGCAAGACCATTTTCTTCGTTTGCAAACATGACACACCTGATGGTTCTTTTTGGTTTATAATTTAAGGCGTTGAGTGTTTGTAAAACTTGTGCAGCGTGGACACAACCTGCGCCATCATCATGTGCTCCTTCACCCACATCCCAAGAATCAAGATGACCTCCAACTACAATTACTTCATTTGGGAATTCACTTCCTTTTATTTCGCCGATCACCGAGTAATTGCTTTTGGTGCCTTCAAAATGGCAAGTATTTCTCATGAAAATGGAAAGCTCCTTTTGCTCCTTCAAAAGGGCTGATATCTTATTTGCATCATTGGTACTGATGGCCATGGCCGGAACTTGTTTGGCTCCCTCAATACTTTGGATGGAACCCGTATGTGGAAAATCATCATTCGCCAGCGCCATCGACCTTACCAAAACTGCCACAGCACCTTTTTTGGCGGCACTGTATAATCCACTCCCTCTCTGATCCACTGCACCTCCATATGCATTGAAAGTTCTCAATTGAGTCGCGTCCATGGGTCTGTTGAAAAATACAATTTTTCCTTCTAGGGAGGCGTCTGCCATATTATCAACTTCTGCAAGACTTTGTACTTCTATCACCTTTCCAGTTATGCCCGCTAGCCCTGTTCCGATCGTATTTCCAAGTGAAAGAACATGGAGATACTGTTTCTCACCTTTTTCATCAATATAATAGGCCACCTCTTTGACTCCTCGCTTCCAAACTTTTACATCACACGGTTGTAAGTAAATATTGACTGCCCCAGCTTCTTTAAGAATGTCTTGACCAACAGAAACTGCTACGTCATACGCCTCTGACCCGGCTAATCTTGGTCCTGCCTCTTTACAAAGGCGTTCCAACCAACCATAACACTTGCTTTCTGTCAAGGATTGATTGTGAATACTTTTTAAAAATAACACATCAGCATCATTTTGGGCGAGAGCATTATGAGAAATAATGCCGAAGATTAAAAACGTCAATAAACCTTTTTGCATACCTGATTTTTTCCACTTATTAAAGGGTGAATATAAGCGCTATTTGATGCGGGCAAAAGTCAATTTAGGCTTATTTTTTCATTAATAGCTTAGTGTCAAATTGATAATATCTATTGAAAGGGATCAAATATTAGTTAAAATCTTGTAAAAGTAGGTGTAATAATGTGAAAAAATTTGATTTTATGGCTAATTGTTGCATTATTTAAAAACAAATGTTGCCCTCATTAAAAATATTCAATACATTTGTTTTGCATATCAACAATTTGGTTTCATTTGGTTAGGGTTGAGGTAGTGTGAAAGAACATTACCTCTTTTTTTTTGCCCAAAATTGAGTTTTACAACTATTTGTTTTATTACTTCAGCTTTAGAGGATATAAAAGCAGGCAGATTATGGTGTAAAAGGTTAAATTTTCGGTTAAATGGGAAGGGCTTTTGTCGGCCTTTTAGCTGTTAGTGCAAAAACTGTTCGAGCGGTGGCAGGAAAGAATATTGAAGAAAAATGCCTGAAGCAAAAAATAAAGAAGATTATTTCTTGCTCTAATTTTGTTAATACACATAAATATTTTTAGATGTGTCCTAACCTCAGCCCAATACTCTCAAGCTTGAATTTGGCTTAATTTGTTTATAATTTGAAATGAGCAAAGTCATTTTTTCACAGCCCTTTGGATTTAGCCTCATTCCAAAGATTATCCATTGCCTCAAGACCCATTTCATTCAAAGGTTTTTGCGCATGATCTTCGATGTACTCAAATCTTCGTTTAAATTTCTTGTTGATTTTTTCTAATGCAGTTTCGGGATCCACTTTGATAAATCTTGCGTAATTGATCAATGCAAAGAGCACATCACCATATTCTTCTTCAATTTTGTTTTGGTCTTGTAGATCAATGGCTTCTTTGAGCTCGCCCAACTCTTCTTCGACTTTATCCCAGACTTGCGCTACATCATCCCACTCAAAACCTACTTTAGCAGTTTTTTCTTGCATTCTATAGGCTTTCACCATAGCTGGTAAAGATTGAGGTACTCCACCTAAAACAGACTTTTTGCCTTCTTTCAATTTGAGCATTTCCCAGTTGCGTTTCACTTCCTCTTCATCTTTTACGATGGTGTCCCCATAAATATGAGGATGGCGTGAAATTAATTTTTCGTTTACGGCATATAAAGCATCAGCAATTTCAAAAGCACCTTGTTCAGAAGCAATTTTAGCATAAAAAACCATGTGTAACATCACATCTCCAATTTCCTCCTTGATACCTTGCATGTCATTATTCAAAATGGCATCGCCCAATTCATAGACTTCTTCGATGGTAAGGTTCCTCAGACTTTCGGTTGTTTGTTTCATGTCCCAAGGGCACTTAGCCCTTAAATCATCCATGATATTCATCAATCTTTCAAACTCAATTAAACTTTTATTGCTCATAAATTGTATTAAACATATACTTTTGTGAAGAATTTTAAAGGTAAGGTTTCTGTGTGAATCTTATTAAATAGAATAGCATATAATGGGTGAATTTTTTAAAATACTTCTGATCATATTTACTGTATTTGGTGTCTCATTTCTTTTGATGAATATCAGACACATTTTCACAGGAAAAGAATTTCGAGGTTCTTGTGCTTCCAATAACCCTTTGGTCAAAAACGAATTTGGCGAATGTACCGTTTGTGGAAAAAAGCCTGAGGAGGAGTGTAAGTTACCATCTGTTGAAGGGAAGTAGTTATCAAAAGGTAAGTACAACCATTTCGATAAGGGGAGTATTGTTTAGTATACAACACCTAGGCTAAAATACATACTGGTATCAAAGAGAAAAATGATCTATCAGAAAAGATCATTGGAAAAAGAAAAAGGGGGGGATACTTTTTTAAGTCGGAGTTTGGTCTGGGTAAATACTATTTGAATATGTTCATTTTCCTAAGATTAAAGAAAATCATACTGGCCAAAAACAAAACCGCCGCTACAATCAAAATCAACATCTGTGTCAAGTTAATATTTCGTTAAAAAATTCAATGCAAATATCACATTTATTCAAATAATAAAGAAATTTAATTTCGATTTTTTCGGAAACTCTTTATTTTATTTCATAATATTCAAATTAAATAAAAATATAATATAAAAAGCATTGATTGTTAATTGATGACAAATTTAGGTAAGACATATAAATATTTTTCAGGGTTAACCATGAAATATTTAAATTGATTTTTTTCGTCTAAACGCTCATTCACCGGCTATTTTTAAATCAATATCTTGGATCAGAATGCAAATTTGTTTTCAAAATTCTATATTTACCATCATGAAATGGTTTTCAAATAAGCTCATCATTTTCTTAGTATGTTCCATGATTTCAGCATTTGGAATCATGGCCTTTGTGGCTTCACCAAATTGGGGTTTCTATGGGCACCGCACCATCAACAAGAAAGCAGTATTCACTTTGCCTCAAAAGATGCTTAAGTTGTATAAGGCCAATATCAACTATATTTCTGACCATGCGGTAGATCCAGACATGCGTAGGTATGCTACCAAGTTTGAGGCCATCAGGCATTATATAGATATAGATCAGTGGGACACGATCCCTTTTTCCAAGTTGCCAAGAGATTTTAATGCGGCTTTACTCAAATATGGTAAGTTGGTTTTGGTAAACGGTACTGATTCTTCAGAGGTGAGAATGACTTGGGATACTGACACAACAGTAACATTAAAAGTACAAAGAAGTGATGTCGTGGTCAAACAAAGAGATTTACTCAACTATATGCGCCAAGAATTGTGGCCTTTGTATTATGAAGAGGAAATGAAAACCGATGTGGTAGTCGCAGAATATTGGCTCAAAAAAAGCATCAATGCTGGGAAATACACGCAAATAGTCTTTATAGATCAGTTTTCACAACATGGGATTTTGCCTTACTATTTAGAAATGGCAACCAACAAGTTGACCAATGCATTCAAATCTAAAAATAAAGCAGATATTCTCAAAAACAGTGCTGACATAGGTCACTACATAGCTGATGCACATGTCCCACTTCATACAACAACCAATTATAATGGTCAATTGACCGATCAGGTTGGAATTCATGCATTCTGGGAGAGCCGTATTCCAGAACTTTTTGCTGATAAAGAATATGATTATTTTGTTGGAAAAGCAGAATATGTAACTGATTTGCAAAAGTACTTTTGGTCAATCATTACCGATTCGCACGCCTATTTGGATGATGTCTTAGACATAGAAAAAAGCCTCAGCAGAACTTATCCAAGCGATCAGCAATTTTGTTTTGAGGAAAGGTTGGGTATGAATACTAGAGTGCAGTGTAAGGAATTTGCAGCAGCCTACCATGAAGCCATGCAGGGAATGGTTGAAGAAAGGATGACTGCCAGTATAAAAGCGGTTGGTGATATTTGGTACACAGCTTGGATAAATGCAGGGTCTCCAGATCTTTCTGATTTGGACACAGCGCCAGTTGAAGTGGAAAAAATCATCATCGATCCCAATATCAAAACCAGGGAACACGAAAATTAAAGTTTTCAAGAGGTCTCAAGCATACGATTTATTCCAGATATCCATTTGGCACTCCTCACGTCTAGAAAAGTTTATATTTGCCTCCACAAAAAGGTAAATCAATAATGATTCATAAAAATTTCATGCTTCTTAATGCCATGAAGGGCGTGGCCATGGGTATTGCCGAAGTCATTCCTGGAGTTTCTGGAGGTACCATTGCATTTATTACAGGCATCTATGAGCGCTTACTCAAAAGTATTAAAGCTATACATCCAAATTTGATTACTATTTGGAAAAAGGAAGGTTTTGCATTTTTTTGGAAAGCATTGGATGGCAGTTTTCTCATTTCTCTTTTGGGTGGTATGGCAACAGGTCTGGTCTTTGGAATATTTACGATCACGCATTTGATGGAAACACATCCTGAGCCACTATGGGGATTTTTCTTTGGTCTCATCGTAGCCTCCATTTTTGTAATGTCGAAAGAAGTTGTTAAGTGGGACTTGCAATTAGTAATATCACTATTGATCGGAGCCTTGGTGGCCTATGTGATTACAATTATTTCTCCAACAGAGGGAAGTACCAACTTGTTATATGTTTATTTAGCGGGAACTTTGGCGATTTGTGCCCTGATGTTGCCAGGAATCAGTGGCAGTTTTATCCTTTTATTGATGGGCATGTATACCATCATCATCCCACTGGTGAAAGGATTATTGACATCGCCAAGTTTATCATCTTTCTTGATTATCGGGGTTTTTGCTTTAGGCTGTTTGACTGGTTTGACTGGTTTCTCTAGAGTCTTGACTTGGTTATTTACTAAGTATAAAACCGTTACTTTTGCCAGTATGATCGGATTTCTCATTGGATCACTCAACAAAATATGGCCGTGGAGAAATGTCACAGCCATTGCAGACAAGGTGAGCGGAAATGTGCAGACTATTAATGATTATGGCCTCTTAAAATCTTTGGATAAAGAAACATATAAGATATTGGCAGAACAAAATGTATTGCCTTCCAATTATTTGATGGGTGAAGCTAAGGTAGGATTGACAATTTTTTCGTTAATTGCAGGGCTATTAATCGTTTTGCTCATTTCCTATCTCAACAACAATAAAGTAAATGAATAGCGAATTACTTATTGAAAGAATTGATGATCATTTTGTATCCATAATCATCAATCGCCCCGCTGCCCTCAATGCAATCAATCGTCCTGTGATGGAAGGTTTGCTTACCTTTTTTACAGAAAATAGAGGTCAAGCTGACATTTATGGTGTTATTATTTCTGGAGCAGGAGAAAAGGCTTTTGCTGCGGGTGCAGATATCACCCAATTTACAGAAGTAGACGAAAAAGAGGGGACAAGTTTATCTGCTTTGGGTCATGAAGCATTCAATGCCATAGAATCTTTTCATGTGCCAGTAATTGCAGCTGTCAATGGTTTTGCACTTGGTGGAGGTTGTGAATTGGCAATGGCTTGTCATTTGAGGGTAGTGAGTAAAAAGGCCAAATTTGGGCAACCTGAAGTAAACCTGGGCTTAGTGCCTGGTTATGGAGGCACACAACGATTACCGCAGCTTATCGGAAAGGGTAGGGCATTGGAACTTTTGCTTACGGCAGACATGATTGATGCTCAAAAAGCATCGGAGTGGGGCCTTGCAAATGAATTGGTAGAACCGGGTGAAGAGTTATCCAAGTCTCTGGAAATTCTGAAGAAGATTGCCTCAAAAGGGCCTCAAGCCATCTCCCAAATCATTGAATTGGTCAACAGCCATTATCACGACCCCAAAAGTTTCACCAAAGAAATACACACTTTTGGTAAGCTTTTGACTACAGATGAATGCATCGAGGGCGTGGAGGCATTTCTTGAAAAAAGAAAGGCGAATTTCAGAAAATAACTGTTTCTTTTTAGTCCAACTTTTTCACTTTTTGGGACGCAAATTACAATCTCCAAAAGTGAGGTAGATGGGAAGTAACAACATCATTTTTGGCAAAATTACTTGTCAGAAATCCAATAATTGACATCTTTGGGCCATGAATACATTTTTGATAAAACTGGCGTTAATGCCTTTGGTGGTAGCTGCTATTACGATGATAAGCAGGAAGTGGGGCAATACCATAGGGGGAATTGTGGCAAGTCTTCCTTGGGTTGCAGGCCCCATCATTTTTTTTATCGCTGTAGAACAAGGGCCAATCTTTGCCTCTCAAACTATTTCGGGCGTCATGATAGGTCTTATTGGCTGGCTTACCTTTTGTCTTGCATTTGCAAAAATAGGCCAGCAGTACAATGCATTAGTGAGCCTTTTAGGAGGTTACATCACTTATATGTTGACTGGTTTATTACTCAACAAATTCATTAATTATTTGGATTTATTTGGGTGGACGATCACCACATTGGTGTTAATGGTGATCACTTATTTAATATTTCCAAAGCCCAAATTGAAAGATGGGCTTGTTTTGAAAACGCTAAGATTTGACATTCCACTGCGAATGTTGATGATGACAAGTTTTGTCATAGTCATCACCTATTTTGCACAAACACTGGGTCCTGCGTGGAGTGGAATTTTGACTCCATTTCCCATCATGACAGCGGTTTTGGCCGTTTTTACCCATTATAGTCAAGGTATTGAAGCCACTATTTTGATTTTGAAAGGTCTTTTAATTGGCATCATCGGTTTTATGGCATTCATGTACTTGTTAGCCATACTTTTACCAACGACAAATATTGCAACGGCATTTTTATCTGCGATCAGTGTAAATTTGGCTATTACTTTTGCCATGAAGCTCGTTGTGGATAAGTGGAAGATTTGACGCTTGATTCTATGGTTTTTATCTTCCTTTTTTAGTTTCTTTTAATTTAACAATGTTATATTTATCTTTTAATAAAAATTAATTTTCAGATGAAGCTACATTTTATCGCCACGATATTCGTGGCATCTATATTGTTTATAGCATGCAATACTACAAAAAAGGCCACTGCAGAAGTAGAGCCAACAAAACCAGAAGCAACTGAATTCTGGACACCCGTTCCAAATGTTGTAAAACCAGGAAATAGCAATGGTCAAGCACCAGCTGATGCAATTGTGCTGTTTGATGGGAATAATTTTGGAGAATGGGAACACCTAGATGGTAGTGCGGTAAAATGGACACTCAATGATGGCGCTGTAACGGTACAACCAAAAGCAGGTGACATAAGGACTAAAAGAAGTTTTGGTAGCTGCCAATTGCATATTGAATGGCGCACACCATCAGTAGTCAAAGGCACAAGTCAAGGTAGAGGAAATAGTGGAATTTTCTTCCAAGAAAGATATGAGTTGCAGGTATTGGACAATTATGACAATCCTACCTACACAAATGGTCAAGCGAGCTCTATTTATAAACAAACCAGACCACTTGTCAATGCTTGTAAAGGACCTGGAGAATGGCAAACTTATGACGCTATTTATACTGCCCCAGTTTTTGACGCTCAAGGTAAAAAAATCAAGTCAGGCATGATTACTGTTTTACACAATGGAGTGTTGACTCAGTTAAATACAGAAATCCAAGGCACCACAGAATATATTGGATGGCCAAAAAATGTTGCTCATGGAGAAGCACCTTTTAAACTGCAAGACCATGGGGATCTTGTTAGTTATAGAAATATTTGGGTGAGAAGATTGTAAAGTTAAAAACAAAAAAAGTGCCTTTTTTAAACAAGAAAGGCACTTTTTTATAATTTTCGTTTATTGATCAGTCTTGGTCATTCTATGTCCCTATTCTACTCTGAGGAATAGTAGCATGAGTACTTTTTATTTAAACAAAGACTCAACGAAAGCCTTTTTATTAAATATCTGAAGTTGCTCAACGCCTTCACCTACACCGATGTATTTGATAGGGATTTTGAATTGATCTGAAATTCCAAGTACAACTCCTCCTTTGGCAGTACCATCCAATTTGGTTAAAGCTATGGCAGTAACGTCGGTAGCTTCAGTAAAACGTTTTGCTTGTTCAATGGCATTTTGACCAGTGGTTGCGTCAAGGACCAACAAAACTTCGTGTGGAGCGCCAGGATATTTTTTATCGATAGATTTTTTTATTTTGGTCAGCTCATCCATGAGGTATTTCTTGGTATGCAAACGACCTGCTGTGTCTATAATGACTAAGTCTAATGACATATTTTGGGCAAACTGCACGGTTTCGTATGCCACAGCCGCAGGGTCAGTATTCATTCCTTTTGAGAAAAAATAAGTGCCGGCTCTTTCAGACCATATTTTGAGTTGGTCTACAGCAGCAGCACGGAAAGTATCGGCAGCACCAAGCACTACACTTGCACCATTATTTTTGTATTGATAAGCCAGCTTACCGATGGTTGTTGTTTTACCAACGCCATTGACACCTACAACCAAAACAACATAAGGTTTGTGTTCTGAAGGCAATTCATAATCCTCCAGATCTTTTGTATTGTTTTCATCAAGAATTTCTACGATGACATTCTTAAGAATTGTATTCAACTCAGAAACATTAAGGTATTTGACTTCTGCAACCTTTGCTTCTAAACGATCAATGATTTTGACGGTGGTTTCCAATCCAACATCAGAAGAAATCAGGATTTGCTCAAGTTGGTCCAGAAACTCCTCATCAACCTCGGATTTCCCTGCGATTGCTTTACCTATTTGAGCAAAGAAAGATTGTTTTGTTTTTTCCAAACCTTTTTCCAGGTCTGCTTCTTTTTCTTTGGTGAAAAACTTTTTGAAGAAACTCATTGATTATTGGTAATGTTGAATGGTAAAAATACAAATGTTAGAGGGTATAAATGCAAAAAAGGGCTCTTCTATGAGAAAAGCCCTTTGATTTTTTTTGAAAGTCATATAGATAATGAAACCTATTTGTTTGAAGCCAAGAATTCTTGAACTTTGTCTTTGTGAATCATCATCTCTTTGTAAGCGTATTTTCCAGTTGTTGGATTCTTTACGCTTCTTACAACCTTTACAAAGTCCCTTCCGGATCCAGCATTAGCGGCCCTTTGTGCAACTTTCGCGTTTTTAGATACCTTTGCCATGACTTATTATTTTATTTCTTTATGAATAGTATACTTTCTCATGATTGGATTGAATTTTTTCAATTCCATTCTGTCTGGTGTATTTTTCCTGTTTTTTTGAGTCACATATCTTGAGGTGCCTGGAAGACCTGAAGTTTTATGTTCAGTACATTCTAATATCACCTGGATTCTATTGCCTCTTGACTTCTTTGCCATTGCCTACAATATTTATTTCTTAATAATTAACTTAACACCAGTATCAACACCTTCTTTCTCCAACTTTCTCAAGTAAGCATATAAGCCCAACTTGTTTACAGTACGTAAAGCATGTGCAGATATTTTAATTGAAACCCACTGGTCAGTTTCTGGTATGTAAAAACGTTTTACAAAAAGATTTGGTAAAAATCTTCTTTTTGTTTTCACGTTGGAGTGAGAAACCTTGTTACCTACGATAGGTCTCTTTCCTGATAGTTGACAAATCTTTGACATCTTCTACTTTTTTATAATCTCTTATATTCTCAAGTGACTCCGGAAGGATTCGAACCTTCAACCTCCTGATCCGTAGTCAGGGACTCTATCCAATTAAGCTACGGAGCCGTATCCTTTTTTGGTCCCTTCTTAAAAAGAGAGTGCAAAGATAATACTTTTTTGTATATTCAAAAACATTTATTCTTGTTTGTAAATAAAATTTTAAGCTCACTTACCTTATTTACATCAACAATTGGTCAGTTATCTATTATTTTAGTTATAGCTTTTCGGCCTTAAGCCTATAATACATACTCAACGAACTCCTTTTTAAAAATGCTTCCTTTTAAAATCAAAGTACTCGGGTAACGAATAAAAAAGAGGATGATTTTTGATACCATCCTCTTTTTTATATTTCAGACCAAGTTATTTTGGCTTATTCTTTTATTTTTTCAACGTAAGTGGTAAAAGATTTCTCTTGTTCGATCATGTCTTTCATGATGACCATGGTTTCATAAAGGTAAATGTCCTTTTTCAAACCATTGATCCACTCATCATTTCTACTTTTCTTTCCTTCATCTACTCTTAACTGCTCTTTGTCAACCGCTAAATTTCTTACAGTGAAATCAGTAATATCGTCCTTAGCGATGTTATCAAATTTCTTATCCTCTTGTTCTCTGTCCTTCATCATTTGACTGAAGCTTTTCAAATCAATAGGATATTTAGTGATGTCTTTGTTCTTTTTGAATCTTTGCGCATTTTCCTCTATCAGTTGGAAAGACTTATTAGCCTTAACTCTTGATTCACTCATCAGTTTCAACTTATCCATGTGCTCAATAGAAACAATTTCTTGAGTATATTTTTGTGCAGGAATTTCAGTGTAATCAAGGGCATAGTCATATTCCTTTTCACCGTAACCCATGTATTTGTAAGAATCTGGCAATTCGATATCAGGAATCACACCTTTATGTTGAGTGCTTCCACCATTGATTCTGAAGAATTTTTGCATGGTCATTTTTACGCTACCAAGTGGCTTGAGTTCTTCATTTCCACGGATAACTTTGTCCAAATCATAAAACCTTTGTACAGTACCTTTTCCGAAAGTTGGGCTACCAACTATGATTGCACGACCATAATCTTGCATTGCCGCTGCCAAAATCTCAGATGCAGAAGCACTAAAGTGGTTTACCATAACGATGAGCGGTCCTGTATAACTTACAGAAGGATCCTTGTCAGAATATACATAAGGTGAACCTTCTCTACTTTTTACCTGAACGATCGGGCCTTTTTCAATAAACAAGCCAGACATATCCACCACATCACTCAATGAACCACCTGAGTTATTGCGCAGGTCAAGAATGATACCATTTACGTTTTCAGCCTTGAGCTTTTCTATTTCTTTAGCAACATCAACTGCGCAACTGTTACCACCTTCAGCTTCAAATGAAGAGTAGAATTTTGGCAAGTAGATGTAACCGATCTTATTGATTTGACCAGGAATATCAATAACAGAAGATTTGGCGAAACTTTCATCAATAATGACTTCCTCTCTTACAATTTCTATCTTCTCTAAGCTACCATCTTTCTTTTTTACATCGAGAATTACAGTAGTTCCTACTTTGCCGCGTATTTTTTGCACCACATCATCCAATCTCATGCCTGTGATGTCCATTGGTTTTTCACCCTTTTGAGTTACTGCCCTGATCAAGTCATCCACATCAAGCTCTTTACCCTTCCAAGCCGGACCACCAACGATGATTTCAGAAACCCTTACATAATCGCCATCTTGAGACAACCTTGCGCCAATGCCTTGAAGTTTACCACCCATGTTGATGTCAAAATCTTCTTTTTCTTTAGGGTTGAAATATTCAGAGTGTGGATCAAAATAATTGGTGATAGAGCTTAAGAAGGTTTCAAATCTATCAGACCTTCTTACTTTATCCATTCTTACAAACCAATCACCAAAAGTTTTTTGCAAGTCTGTTCTTGCTTCTTCTACAAGTTCTTTGTCTGTTTTTTTGGTGCCGTCAAAATCAGGTTTATTTTGGTCGTAAAGTTTTCTTTCAAATCTTGAAAGGATTTCATACTTCATGAATTTTGACCAACGCTCTTTGAGCTCCTTGTCATTTTTCGCGTAGGGCAATTTCTCACCATCTAGTTCGATGAAGTCTTTTCTTTCAAAATTGTATTCCTCTTTGACCAATTCATCATAATAAGTGCGTGTCTGCAGCATTCTTTTGGTTATGATTTCATTGGCTTTGTTGAAAAATTCTAGTTTTGAGGACTGAATTTCGTCGTCAATTTTGGTTTCATAAGTTGCCAAAACCTTGATATCCTCCTCTGTCAAATATCTTTTATTAGGATCTAGCCTTTCCATGAAAGTTTTATAAACAGCCTTTGAAAAGTTATCATCAACTGGCTTAGGCTGGTAATGGACTTGATTTAAAAATGACATTACACCATAAACAATCAAGCTTTCTTTGTCGTCAGCAATCGGCTTTGGTGAAAATGATCTCAAGGCGAGAAAACCAAGAAGGAGCACTACAATGATCGAACTTCTGTATGTCATAATCTTCATTATATTTTTTAGTAACTGAAGTAATAATTAACTAAGTAAAGGTTTTTATTGTATTTAGTTTGAAAAAATATACAAAAATGAAATTTTTCAAGACCAAAATTGAAACTTTGATAAAACAACTGCGTGGTCTTTATTTTCCAACAAGGATCAACAGACAGATTTATAAATTTCATTTCAATATAACTCTGTTATAACGCAAATATCATGACAGAATTTCTTATTTAACTAAAGGATAACTAATACCCAAGAGTACAGACTTGTAAAATTGGGGTTTTCTGAACATGCAAACAACGCCTGAAGCCCAATAAAACATAGAAAAAGTTAAGTTTCAGGATAAAGTCGGGAGTTAATTTGCTTTATCAAATATTTTGGAGTCTAAAATGAGGTATTGGCAATAAACTTTTCTGTAATAGCGTGATGTATACAATATGAAAAATAATTATATCTTTGGGCCCTATGAGTAGTTTGGAAACAAGGCTGGAAAATATAAAAAAGGCTGTCGAGCGGCTCATGGCATTGAATATTACTATAAATAAGGAAAATTTAGAGCTTAAGGAGGCTTTGAATAAAATGCAACAAACACAACCTGTCGTAAAAAAACAGGCAGATATCTCAGCTGAAGCGAATGAGAAAAATATAAAAATAAGGCAAGAAGTTGATGCAGCACTTCGCGAAGTAGAACAATGTATCGACTTGGTAAAATCAATGGACTAGAAGCATTATGGAAGAAACAGAAAAAACGACCATATCGATTGCGGGTAGAGCTTATCCATTGATTTTGAGCAAAAAAGAGGTGGTAATGGCCCGCATGGTTGAGGCCAGAATAAATGAAACATTCAATAAACTCCAGATCGATTATAAGATCACGGATAAGTTGGATTGCCTTGCACTGACTTTAGTAACTTTACAATTGGAGTCTGAAACAGAGGATAGAAAAAACGTTCACCACGAAGAAAACATTCAGCTAGAAAAAAGTATATCTGAAATCGAGGCGCTATTAAAGTTGTAAAGATCAACTTCTCTCGATGTTCATTGTTTATCTGCATTTTATTTGACCTACATGGAGTATCTAAAAATGGTTTAACGTTTTTACAAAAGTACGAAATGGAAATAGGATTGCTCATTGGAGCATTAATTGTTTTAAGCGGGATTATATACTTCGTTTTGAATTCCCGTATGCAGAAAAAGATTCAAGAATCTAATGATAAAGCGGATTTCACCATCAAGGAGGCCGAGCTTGTCGCAAAACGCAAAATAGACGAGGCAGAAACTAAGGCAGAGAAAATCATGTCTCAGGCTCAGCAAAACAATGAGCAAGTAAAGTTGCAGAAAATCCAAGAAGCCCGTGAGAAATACAGCCAAATGAAGGTAGAATTTGAAAACTACAAGGCTGAGCATAAAGTAGAAATGAAAGAGCGAGAATTGGCTGCAATCTCTGCTGAAAAAGACCT
The DNA here is from genome assembly GCA_016715105.1 of Saprospiraceae bacterium. Lineage (GTDB taxonomy): Bacteria > Bacteroidota > Bacteroidia > Chitinophagales > Saprospiraceae > JADKBO01. The sequence goes on from JADKBO010000036.1 coordinate 61,940, forward strand.
TCAAAGCAAAACCAAAGAACTTGACTCAAGAGCAGAGTCTCTGGAGATGAAAGAAGCCGACCTCAATGTATTAAGAGAAAATCTAGAAGTTCAACTCAAAATTGTAGCCAAGAAAAAGGAAGAGTTGGATCAAGCCAATGAAATAAGAATTAAAGAATTGGAAAGTGTTGCCAGACTTACTGAGCAGGAAGCCAAAGACCTTTTGATGGATGCCATCAGAGCAAAAAGTGAATCTGAAGCGCTTACCATCGAAAAAGAAGCCATCTCCAACGCAAAATTGAATGGCAATAAGGAAGCTAAAAAGATCATCATTCAAACCATACAACGTATGGCGGCAGAATACACCATAGAAAATACAGTTTCTGTCTTTACCCTTGACTCTGACGACATCAAAGGACAAATTATTGGTAGAGAAGGTAGAAATATCCGAGCGCTGGAAGCAGCAACTGGAGCCGAGATCGTGGTAGATGATACACCAGAATCCATTGTCATTTCTAGTTTTGATCCCATCAGAAGGGAAGTTGCCAGATTGGCACTCAAAAGATTGGTGACGGATGGAAGAATTCACCCAGCCAAAATTGAGGAAGTTGTTGCAAAAGTGAAAAAGCAACTCGATGAGCAAATCATTGAAATAGGTGAGAAAACGGTAATCGAACTCAATATCCATGGCTTGGATGCTTATCTGATCAAGATGGTTGGTAGAATGAGGTTCAGATCATCTTACGGACAGAATCTACTCAAACACTCCATGGAAACCGCCAATCTTTGTGCAGTCATGGCAGCAGAACTTGGCTTGAATAGCAAACAAATAAAAATGGCTAAGAGGGCAGGTTTACTGCATGACATAGGAAAAGTTGCTGAAGAAGAGTCAGAATTGTCTCACGCTTTGTTGGGTATGCAAATCTGTGAAAAATACAATGAACATCCTGTCATCATCAATGCGGTAGGTGCTCACCACGATGAAATAGAAATGAACAACATCATTTCTCCGATTGTACAGGCATGTGATGCAATATCAGGTGCGAGACCAGGTGCAAGAAGGGAGATTATGGAATCTTACCTTAAGCGTATTGGTGAATTGGAAGAATTGGCAATGTCGTATGAGGGTGTCCAAAAAGCATTTGCAATGCAAGCTGGCCGCGAATTGAGGGTGATAGTTGAAAGTGATAAAGTCACTGACCAAGTTGCAGACGATTTGGCTTTCATGATTTCTCAGAAAATCCAAGATGAAATGCAATATCCTGGACAGGTGAAGGTCACCGTAATCAGAGAGAAAAGATCCGTTGCATTTGCCAGATAGGTTGTGCAACCTCCAATCATAACGTTAAAAAAATGGCTTTCAACTGATGGAAGCCATTTTTGTTTACAAGTAGGTTGTTGATAACTAAAATCTATATTTGTTGTTTGAAAGAAGCGATACAGTGCTTTTCGAAATTAAATTGATTAAAAAAAATAGAATGAGGAATATTCAGTGGTTTAAATTTTTGGTCCTGAGCTCCATGCTTTTTGTGGTTGCTTCTTGCAGTAAATCAACTACCAAAGCTATATCTGGTGAGCCCAAATTGGAGGATGCATTGTTGTGGGAGATTACTGGGCCTGGATTCACAAAGCCTTCTTTTTTATATGGAACCATCCACCTGATAGGAGGTAATGACTATTTTTTACCCAAAGGCACACTTGGTGCGATAGACAATAGTGAAGCCATGTTTTTTGAAATTGATATGAAAGAGATGACCGATATGGGGGCAATGGTTGGACTCATGGATAAGTTATTTATGAAAGATGATCTGACTTTGAAAGACCTACTGAAGGAAGAAGAATATAAATTGGTAACTGATTTTTTTGCCGATAAAGGTTTGCCCTTGTTCTTTCTGGAAAGGATCAAACCTTTATTCCTGAGTGCCATGACTTATGGTGATTTTTCTCCAGAATCATTCAGCACAGGTGAAATGAAATCTTATGAGATTGAATTCAATAAACTTGCGGAGAATAAAAAAATGAAAACTGGCGGTTTAGAAACAGTAGAATTTCAAATCGGTGTTTTTGATCAAATTCCTTATGAAGCGCAGGCTAAAATGTTGGTTGAGACCATCCAATCCGCTGGTGCTGGCAAGGATGAGATGGAAGTAATGACCAAAATGTACAAAGAACAAAAAATCAGCCAAATGGCTACTTCAGCCCTAGGCGAAGATGAAGGTGGCTTACAAGATTATGAATCTATTTTGTTATCTAATAGAAATAAAGCTTGGATTCCTCAAATCTTGGTGCAATCCAAAAAACAGCCTACTTTTTATGCGGTTGGTGCCGGGCATTTAGGTGGTAAAATGGGGGTCATCAACTTATTGAGAGAGGCAGGCTTGACGTTGAAGCCATTGAGTAAATTATAATTTTAGACTATCATAACCTGAAAATTTGGATTTTATACCAAATTTGGATGAAAAGTATCTTTTTGACGTATACTCTGCATATGTATTATGCCAAAGTTTAATATGATTTTCATTTATATTCATATTTTTGCACTGGATTACAAAAAGAATCAAACAATTTAGAGTATGAAAATTGCAATAATAACAGGATCCTCAGGATTAATTGGTAGTGAAGCTGTTCATTTTTTTGCATCAAAATTTGATTTGATTGTTGGAGTTGATAATAATTTAAGAGCCTATTTTTTTGGGAAAGATGCATCAACAGATTGGAATCTAAAAAATTTGAGTGAAAAGTTTCAAAATTTTGAGCACCATAATATTGATATCCGAGATTTTGGGCACTGAAGGTACTATTTGAAAAATACGGTACAGATATAAAGTTGGTTGTACATACAGCAGCACAGCCTAGTCATGATTGGGCTGCAAAAGAGCCCTTGACAGACTTTACTGTAAATGCCAATGGCACATTGAATTTACTGGAACTAACCAGGCTATATTCTGATCAAGCGGTATTCATATTTACATCAACCAATAAAGTTTATGGTGACACGCCCAACTTACTTCCTTTGGTTGAGCAAGATAGCCGATGGGAAATTGACGCAACTCATCCTTATTTCAGTGATGGAATAGATGAAAACATGAGCATTGATCAAACCAAACATTCCCTCTTTGGAGCTAGTAAGGTCGCCGCAGACGTTTTATGCCAGGAATATGGGAGGTATTTTGATATGAATGTAGGTGTATTTCGTGGAGGCTGTCTTACTGGGCCGCAACATTCTGGTACCCAATTACATGGTTTTTTATCTTATCTTATGAAGTGTGCGATTACTGGTGACCACTATACAATATTTGGTTATAATGGAAAGCAGGTCAGAGATAATATCCATGCCTGGGACCTTGTCAATATGTTTTGGCACTTTTACAATGCTCCGAGAAAGGGGGAAGTTTATAATGCTGGAGGAGGACGTTTTGCCAATTGCTCTATGAAAGAAGCCATATTAATTTGTGAGCATATCACAGGCAATAAAATGAATTATTCTTATTCAGACTCCAATAGAATTGGTGACCACATTTGGTATATTTCAAACTTGAATAAATTTAAATCTCATTTTCCTGAATGGGATTGGAAATACTCGCTTGAAATTACGATGGAACAAATATTTGAAGCAATGAAACAAAGGGTAGCGACTATTAAATAAGTTAATCAAGCTTTTATGAAAATTGCTATTGTTGATTTTGGACTTGCCTCGCATCCTACTTATGTAGAATCAATAACTAAAATTTATCATTCGGCACAAGAAAACATAATAACGATTTATTTGAATGAACGAGATTCAAAAAATTTGGCTTTTTTAATAGATGACAGAACCAGCATTATAACCATTTCTAAAGACACCTCATACAGACATTTTCTAAATGAGATTGCAAAACAAGCAAACGATCGAATTTTCTTTGTGACAATGGAAGTTTCTGAAAAGGATAGCTATAAAATTGCGAAAGCATTTTTAAAAACCGAATTTAAGGTACCAGTACATTTAGCAATACACAACGCCAGCCGCTATTTTGAAACAAGTCTTTTGGATGTTTTGAAGAGATTTCTCTCCTCCAAATTAAGTATATCTAATTTTGGATTTGAAGTAAAAAAGAATTTTATATATACCTACATTTTATCAAAAATCAGGAAAAGACAAATTGAAACAAATGGGAAGTTCATCGTAATTTCTGACGTCATAAAAACCTTTATTGCACAATATCACGATCAAAATAGACTTATAACAATTCCATTTTCTGTTTTTGAAAACAATGGTATTCTTCCTACAGAAGAAAGTAAAGATAGTCATCTTAGAATTTGTTTGCCTGGTTATGTTTCTCAGACTAGAAGAGATTATTTTGGATTGATGAAAATGTTGGAGTCAAATGAAAGCAACTCAATCAAGGAAAATATTACTTGGGATTTCCTGGGTGGCATTCCGATTGAAGGTCAAGCTGATGAAATTGTCAAAAGGGCGAAAGATTTGATTGCAAAGGGGTATAAAATAATTCTTTATGAAAAAAATAGCGTTTCATTGAATGAATTTGATGAGCAATTAAATAAGGCTGATCTTATTTTGGGAAATTTGATGATAGACCATGGGGCTAAAAGTACATACGGCAAAAGTATGGAGTCAGGTCTCCCATTTTCTATGATTAAAAAAGCAAAACCTTGTTTGATGATTAAAGGTTATAACTATCCTATAAATCTCCAATCATCTGTTGTGGAGTATTCTGATAATAAAGACTTAAAAAAGGATATTGGAAGGATTGGTGTCAGACAATAAAATGGTCGAAAACTTAAAAAAAAGCTGCATTTATGAATTCAATGCAATATGAAGTTAATACAATTTATGAAAAAATTGAAACGCATTAACCCATTTATTCACGGTTAATAAACTTAATCAATAGTGCAAAAGGACAATTATTTACTTAGGTTCACAAAACAACCAAGTCATAATATTGGGTCTTTTTTCAGCAAAAAGATAATATTTTTCTTCTAATGATCTGTTTTCAAGGCCGGGGATATGGTATGTTATTGCTTTCTGAATGTCATCGATACTTGTAATGCTCGTAACATTATGTGTTTCAGAAATGACTTTTTGAAGATTGTGTGAAATATTGATGTCATAAAAATCATGGGTTTCAATAAGGATGTCACAATTTTTAAGAGCTACCATACTTGATTTTGTAAATAGTTGCTGTTCATATCCCTCACAATCGCTCAATATAAATGCTCTTTTTCCACTTACAACTTTGGTGAGTAACTCATTGTCAATTGCACCATTGATGGACACTTTATGGTCTACCTCATTGAGTTGAGCCATACTCAAACAAAGGGCTCTTGCTTCTGGATCAATATCGTAGGCTTGAATATTATTGCAATTGTTGGTCAGCCCTAGACCGACTGCGTAATAACCCTCAGCGCAACCTATATCGACGATTAGATCATAATTATTTTTTTGCACTTTATGGAAAACATCAAATAATTCCATTTCGTAGGTGCCTAATAGTTTGGGTAAAAGTGCGCTGCAAATGGATTTAAAATGAGGATATTTTAGGCCAGTAAATGGTCCCATCCTCACTGTCATGTCTTTAAATTCGGATTTAAACTCTATTATTTTATCATTGAATGCATCATTTTCCTTCATGAGGTAAACGCCATAAAAAGTCTTAGCAACAGGTTTCATCATTTTCCAAACAAAATTGTTTTTAACTGAAGTCCTCAAAAAATCAATGATCTGTTTTTTCATAACATGTATTTATGTTTTTTTAGCCTAGGAGCAAATTTATTATTAAATAATAATCTAACATATAATATTGAAAATTAATATATCAAAAATTGATAAGAAAACATTTATCGCATTTTTAATTCTTTCGTAGTTTGAGATAATTACCTTCTATTATTTTAAATAATGAAATTCTTTGAAATGGCTCATACATCATCAAAATTAAATAAAATAAAAAAGGCCAATAAAATGAATTATTGACCTTTTTTCTCAGTAGCGGGGGCAGGACTTGAACCTACGGCCTTCGGGTTATGAGCCCGACGAGCTACCAACTGCTCCACCCCGCGATGTTAATTGTGGCGCAAAGATAGGGATATTTTTGAGAATCCCAAAGTTTAGCCAAGTTTTTCAAAAGATATAGCAATCGCAGGCTTATTTGACCACCGTAATATTTCCTGTGAGCGTCTTTTTATTTTGATTGATCATCGTAGCTTGAAGTATAAAAGGGTACACTCCTTTTTCCACCATTTTATTATCACCTGTAGTCCCATCCCACAAAATGGTGTCCTCGTCCAAAATAAGTTGGCTTGCTTGGTGAATTAAATTGCCCCATCGGTCATAAATGTTGAAAGTGTTGAGTTCTGCAATACCCTCGAGCCCGTTTTTCAAGGTGATTAAGCTGTTTTCACTGTCTTTAGCTAAGCTGATGATATTTGGCAATATGATCTTTAATTCTTCATTTACCAATATATTGATAGTATCGCTGGCGAGACATCCTTTTACTGAAGTAGCCAATACACTTAATGTCACACTGGAAAGTGGTTTAAAATTATATGGTAGACAATTTTGATTACAGTCTATAATATTAACAGGATCCCATTGGAATCCTGAAACTACGTCAGAGGTTTGCCCAGTCAATGCCAACGTTTTTCCCAAATCAACTATTTGATCAGGACCTAAATCAATAGTAAAAAGTGGCACTGATTCCACAATAGCAGAATCACTTTTGAAACAACCAAATCGATCAGTAATGGTATACTTGTATGTATCTGCTGCGAGATTTAAAAATGAAGGAAAAACAATCCCAGCAGAATTAATAAGTGAAATCATGGCTGGTGGATTTTCTATATTTAAAATTTCAATATTGATAATGCCGTCTTTTTTATCCAGACAAGAAATTGCGGTAGCCTGAACCTCTTCATCAATTTTTCCTTGAGGAACAACTGTGAGGTCTAGCGTGATGATGCTGTCACAACCAAATACTGAAACCAGCTGATCTACAAAAACGCCAGTAGTTGTATAATTTTTTCCAGCCTGATTATATGAAAGTCCTTGGCAAATGGTATCTCTCACAAAATAATTTTTTGGAACTACATTGACGATTTTGACTGGGCTAATCGTTCTGCATTTTGTATTCAACAATGCAGACTTGGAACCAGCAGCTAGAATCCGATAATAATAAGTGCCAGCCGTTTTGATATTATGTAAAAACACTTTGTCATTCTGTCCTGGGATGTCATTCCAAGTCAAACCCATGTCATTACTGCGTTGCCATTGTACTTCTACGGATTCACCGCTGCCAACACTAGCAACTGCAGTAATAGCTATCGGAGCACCATCTTCACAAATATTTTCAACTTTGTCTGGAGTAATTTCCAGAACTGGGCCACAAGCCCTGAATGCTATGTTATCAAGAGCCAAATCATTTCCCAAACCTCCTGGCGCATTGTTGATCAATGAAAGTTCGAGTGTGGTTTGGTTTGAGTCTGTAGCAAATGTAAAATCATAGGTTTTCCAAATTTGATCGTTTCTCACATTCCCAGTAGAATATTTGACAACCCCGTTTATAGCAAATGATACATTGGGTTGTATTCTATTTTGCAGTCCTATTCGGTCCAAATTGAGCACATCAGCTGAGAAAACATACTTTGTATTTTCGCATAAACCCGTAATGGTTTGTTTGTAAAAAAGACCTGGTGTAACACTGGCATTTACAACCATCATATAGCCCGTCGGATCTGCACTATTATCCTTTGGAGCAAACCAATCCATGAAAGAATTCGACCATTTAGCGAGGTCATTTGTAATGAGATAAAAACCATCATAGGGTGGGGGATTGGTCGTGTAGGTATAACCAGGCGCTATGAGCGGATCTTTTTGTAAAACAGTTTCTGCACCACGGCCAAAATCTCCGTCTGTAAAAATGTTCTCACCCAAAGTGCCATTACATGCAGAAGTTCCGTTTTGCTGGGCGTGTAGACCTATGATAAAAAGATTTGCAAAACAAAAAAATAATACCCTGCAAGCAAATATTGGTTTGTTATAGCTGCCCTTAATTCGTTTCTCCATCACAAACTTTAAAATCTTCCATTGAAAAGCTTTTTGCTGGGTCCTCAATGTACATCAAAGGTACTTCCCCCATGTAACTCGCCCAAGCTGTAAAGGTACTTGGTGGGCCAATTAAAAAATCACATTTTGACATCATATAATGGTCTTCAACAGCATTAAATTTTGAAAAGAAAACCTGCTTTTCTTCCGACAACGAAAGGTATCTTTTTGTGTCTAATTCATCATCATTTGTAAATACAATAATTTTTATTTTTTTTTGAATCAACGATCCAAACTGCTCTACTACTGACCCATAAACTTCATCATCGTAGAAATACTTACCTTCGTACCAAGTTTTGTAATCACCCCTTCTCACATGTAAACCCAAAATAATTTCATCTTCTTCTCCGTCAAGGTATTTACTAAATTTATCTTCATCAATGTTTTTTGGAGTAAACATATTTTGATATAAGGATCTGTATTTTTTAGTGTTTTCAATGGACCTGAATCCAAAATCCGTCGCATATAACATCCAACTTTCATCAATTTTTTTCTTAAAATCCTTTTGGTCGCCTCCAATTAGAAACTTATAACTTAAGTACTTTCCAATCCTCAAATCATTCAATAATTTAAAAAATAGGTATCCAAACTTTGATAAGTGGGTTTATGATGTCGTAAATTTACATTTTTTACAATTTAAATATACTTTTGTCAAACTAAACTACTGGTATCATGAATATTAAGAAAGGAGAGATTATTCAACATGTATTATGTGTTGTTGTCATTATACTTGTCAATACATTATTCTTTCTGCCACAATTCAGTGGTAAATTGATCAACCAATCAGATATGACTCAAGCGGCTGGGGCAGCTCAAGAGTTGCATGAGTACAATAAGTCTCATGATGATGCTGCTTTGTGGTCCTCTATGTTTGGAGGAATGCCAGCTTATCAAATTTATACTGAAAACAACAAAGATTTATGGCCAACGGTACGAAATTTATTTAGTTTGTATGTGTCTGATCCAGCAGGTAGTTTTATCATGGGTATGTTGATGTTTTATGCTTGCATGATATTGTTGGGATTTCATCCTTTTTTGGGTTTGATGACTGCTATTGGCTTTGGGTTTGGAACCAATAACATCATCTTATATGAGGCGGGACACATGACAAAGGTTTGGACGATTATGACCATGCCTTTCATCATTGGCGGTGCTTATTTAATAACAAAGCACAAGTATTTGATTGGTGCAGCTTTGGTTACATTTGGTTTAGCCCTCAATATAAACTCTGGACACCCTCAGATGACCTATTATCTGGCTTTGACTTGTATTCCTTTAATCATTTTAGAAATTTATAAGGCTATAAAAAGCGGAGATTTTGCACATTTGGCCAAATCTGCTGGAATTTTAGTTGTAGGCGCAGCTTTGGCGATTGGAGCAAATGCAACCAACTTATTTACGACCTATGAATATGCTAAGGACACCATGAGAGGGGCGCCAATCTTGGAGGCATCTTCAGCAGCAGAAGTTTCAACTTCCAAAAAAGAAGGTGATGGATTGGAATGGGAGTACGCCATGCAATGGAGTAATGGTGCGAAAGATGTATTTTCTGGCCTAATTCCAGATTTCGTTGGCGGTGGAAGTGGAAGATGGGTTGCCAGAGACTCTTATCTTGCTCAAAAAGTTGGAATGCGAAAAGAAATGCAAGCACCAACTTACTGGGGAGACTTACCTTTTACAAGTGGACCTATTTATTTAGGTGCAACTTTACTTTTTCTTTTTTGTTTTCAGCGCTGATCGTAAAAGGAAGTACAAAATGGTGGCTGGTCAGTGCAGTCTTGATCACTGTATTTTTATCAATGGGCAAAAATTTTGAATTATTCAACAGAATACTTTTCAATTATTTTCCAATGTTTAATAAGTTCAGAACACCAAATTCAGTGCTGTCTATAACCATTTTATTTTTGCCATTCTTGGCTGCATTTGGTTTGAAAGAAATTGATGAGGCAGGCAAGGAAAAAACAAAATACATCAAACCCCTTTTAATTTCTGCTGGAATTTTGGGTGGTTTTTGCCTTTTGATGGCATTGATAGGCACTTCATTGTTCAGTTTTTCAGGAAATGCAGATGCCAATTACCAACAAATCATCGACATTTTGGAAGAACAAAGAAGAATTCTTTTCCGTAATTCTTCTTTCAGAAGTTTCTTATTTATTGCCTTGGTTGCTGGTATCCTCTGGTTCTATTTAAAATCAAAGCTCAAAAAAGAGTATGTTTTTATATTATTGACAGTTGTAGTTTTGGCAGACTTGTTTGGTGTGGGAAAGACATACATGCCAGAAGCCGTATTTTTAAATAAATCTGAGAGAATGGCTTTTACCAAACCTAGACCAGTAGATGAGCAAATATTACAAGATCAAAGTTTAGGATATAGGGTTTATGATGGAATTTCAGATCCTTTTCAATCTACAACTGCTTCTTACTTCCACCGATCAGTAGGGGGATATCATGCTGCCAAGCTGCAACGATATCAGGATATGATCGTCAATCATTTGTCCAAAGGTAATCAGAAGGCATTTGACATGCTGAATACTAAGTACTTCATCAGCATGGGGCCAAATGAACAGCCAATCGTTCAGGTAAATCCTGGGGCTTTGGGTACTGCGTGGTATGTGAAATCAGTGAAAATGGTGGATACCAATAATCAAGAAATTGACGCGCTCAATGAAATAAATCCTGCAAATACCGCTGTTGTCCATAAAGATTTTGCAAGTTTAGTTTCTAATGCTTTGGACACCACAATGCAGGGTAGCGTGAAAATGACTGCCTTTAGTCCCAATAAAATCGAATATGAATCAACCTCAGATAAAGATGGAATGGTTGTCTTTTCTGAAATATGGTATGGGCCAGATAAAGGATGGCAAGCATACATTGACGGAAAAGCTGTTCCGCATTTCAGGGCAAATTATATTTTAAGAGCAATGAATGTACCGGCAGGATCCCATAAAATCATGTTTGAGTTTAAGCCAAAGGCTTATTTTGCTGGTCAAAATATTGCCTTGATTTGTTCATTGCTCATCATTTTGTCATTTATTGGTGTGATTGGAAAAGCAAAGTGGGATTACTTTGTGAAGGGAAAAGAAAGCCTTAGTTAACGGCGGCTCATTTTTTTGAATACTGATTTCTGCGCGATTATCAGGTGAGCAAGTATGGTTTTGAGTAGACCATAATGACGCACATAAAGTTTGAATCTTTCATTCATGGCTTTTTTCCAATGTGCAGAGCTTGTGCCTCCAGCCAAAAACTTCGATATTGGGAAGTCCAATTTTTTATATGATTTACTGGCACTCATAGCTTCGATCATCCAGTCCAGGTCAGCGACAATTTTATAGTCATCTTCTTGGAAAGGACTTGTAATTTTCCGCTTAACAATAAAAGACTGGTGTGAGATATTTGAACCATAAAGAAAAGTATTTTTATTGATGACTTTAGGGAGAGGTCTATTGGTGAGGACTGTCCGCAAACCTAAATGACTTCCCTTTTCATCGATAAACATGCATTCGCCATACAGTATGTCTTCTCCATTTGAGGCTTCAAAAACCTTTTGAATCGTTTCATTATCGTACAATTGATCTCCTCCGTTTATAAATAATACATAGTCACCTGTAGCCAACGATAAACCTTTGTTCATTGCATTGTAGATTCCTTTATCACGCTCACTTACCAAAATGGAGATTTTGGAAATATAGCTGTTTAAAACATCCAAAGTGCCATCTGTTGAAGCTCCATCAATGACAATGTATTGTATTTCTTTATAGGACTGATTAGCAACGCTTTGTAAAGTCAGCGAAATGTCGGAAACTCTATTGTAGCATATAGTGATGATAGAGATGGTTGGTTGGCTCATATTTTCGGGGTGTCTATGGCCAATTCTACAATAAGATGATGCCATTGACCTGCATGCTTTTGCCAGCTAAATTTAGCTGCTTGTGAAAGACCTTTCTTGATTTGCAAATTTCGCATGTTTTCATTGGCAAACATAGATTCAATAGAAGCCTAAATCCATATCAGAGGATGAACGTGGATAAATTCCTGCATCACCTGCTACTTCTGGAAATGAACTGATAGGGTATAAAATTACTGGACATTCATTTCCATGGCTTCCAGGACGGGTATCCCAAATCCCTCATATAAAGAAGGAAAACAAATACTTTTGCTTTTTTATAGACATGGGGCAAGTCTTCATCCGTTACTGTCATTTGATGTGTGATATTCAGACATTTGTATTCTTCAAGAAACGCAATTTCTGTAGTAGTAAATGATCCGCCTCCAACACAAACAATTTCAAATTTAATTTCTGAATTGTTTAATAATGAACATGCTTTGATAAATTGTTCCCAATTTTTATATCGTTTTCTTGTACCAACATAAAGAATATAATTCTCAGGGAGTATTAAATTTGAATTTCCTGTTGATTTCAAAGGAATTTGCCAAGTGAATCACAACTATTTTTTCTGGATCGATTTCAGGATACAGCGAAAGGATGTCATTTTTTGTGCTTTGAGAAATAGCAACAATTTTGGTAGCAAGGCTCAGCAGTAATTTTTTATTTCCTACAGTTTTATCAGATGAAGCAAAATATTGTGGAAACAACTCGTGAATCATGTCAAACACAGGAAGAATAAATGGTTTATTACCCAAGGCTGGCAAAAAATAAGGATCAAAATAAGTTGGCACAAAAACATCAAATGACATATTCTTCAATCTCAGCTTCGTGGTTTGTTTGTTTAAAATTGGCAAAAAATTATTGAAAAACTTTGACTTATATTTAAAGTTCCAGCCTGAAAAGAAACCTTTGCTCAATCCAATTTCTTTAAGGTGAGTATTGTCATTAATTCCAACACAGAGCTTAATCTCAATGTCTTCAAACATTTTCAATTTTGTGATCAATTCTGCAAATAGTCTGGAAACCCACCTTGCATTTGCATCGAAAATGCTTGATAGTCAAATAAAACTCTTATTTTTTATCCAATGTAATTTTTTCAACCTAATTAATGAGATGCCCAAAAGGTAATTAAATATTATTATAGGTATTATGTGTTGATCGTTACAGAAGGAAAATTTATTAGCTACACAATCAATGATTATTTCATTTTGCAGATAAATATTATGTATAATCTTTAGAGCCGTAACTTATCTTTGACGAACTAAGCTCTACGGTTGCATGTATAATGCAGGTAGTTGAGTTTAAGCAAGAATAAATATCATGAGTAATATGTCTGAACCAAAAAACAGGAAGCATCCTATATTGTTTATAGTATTCAATCGACCAGAAACAACAAAACGGGTTTTTGAAATGATTAGTAAGTACCAGCCAGAAAGGCTATACATCAGTGCGGATGGTCCAAGGGCAAACAATAGTTATGATACAGTAAAGACTGAGGAGGTAAAAGATATCTTTCATAAAATTAGTTGGGAATGCGAAGTGTTTTATAATTATTCGGTGCAAAATCAAGGTTGTAAATTGGGATGTCATAATGCCATTTCCCTGGTTTTTTTAGTCATGAAGAAGCTGGCATCATTCTGGAAGATGATTGCTTACCATCTTTAAAGTTTTTTGAATATTGCGACTATATGCTTCCTCTTTATAGAGACACTGATATTTTTTGTATTGGAGGCTCTCTCATTTTAAGTGAAACACAGTTCACAACCACGAAAATGACAAAATATCCATTGATATGGGGCTGGGCAAGTTGGCGAGACAAATGGGAAAAATTTAGTTTTAAATTGCCACACTTTAAGGCTATGCAAATAACATATTTTAGTCAGCAAGAAAAAAATTATTGGAGAAACAAACATAAGGAAATCACTTACTTCCCAGATTTGATCAACACTTGGGATTATTATTGGTTGTTTTCGATATGGGCAAATGGAGGAAAGTGCCTCATACCTCCCATCAACCTAATCCAAAATATTGGTTTTGTAACAGGTGGGACTCATTTTAAGGCAGGTGAAAGTGATTATGAAATCAAAGCTCAAGAGGAATTGGATGTGGAAGCTGCCTATGTTCCTAGGCATAAGTTGTTTTCTGATTCGGGTCTTGATTTAATGATTTTTTAATACTTTTTTTGGAAAGGCCGTTACTTAAGAAAGACAAGAATTACGGGTTGGGTTTATGAAATCAAAAGTGGTTTAATAGGTAAGAATTTTTCAAAAGTCAAATTGAAGAATTATTGGTTGTTATATAATTTCCTTTTAAATAGTTGAAGTCTTTCATTAATAGAGATTTTTTGGGAATAAAGAAATTGATAAAACCAGATATAATTGGCTTAGTACAAATCCAAAAAATGAATTTATTCACTTTTTTGTCTGTGATCAAATGGATGCTTTTATTTGAATAAATGCGTTTATTATATTTTTCAGCAAGCTTTTGGAGTGATGGTTTGGAAAAAAGACTGATATGTTGTCCAATTTCAGGCATAACATACCACCAAGAAGTTGGTGTAATAACTGTACTTTCTGGTTGTAAAACAGTTGAAAAAAGAACAGAAGGAGCATAACTAAACATTTTCTCCAACTCGGTTATTGGATCTTCTAAATGTTCAAATACCTCAAAACTTGTAAGTAATTCAAAGGAATTGGTACCTGCATCTATTTCATCAAAGTGTTTTGCAAACAGGTTTTCACAGTATTTGTCTTGCCTATAAAAATCCAAATTTCTATCGCGGAGCATTCTGACTAAGAGTCCATATCCACCACCATAATCTATGAATTTACCTTTTTTGTCAAAAAGAAAATAAACAACATTGTGAACCACATTTTTCAACTCCTGGTTGCGTGTCACTAAACCTATATCCAAACTAGTGATGGCAGAGGAATAAGCCTCGTTCAACCAAAATGGGTCATCAGGTTGGATAAATTTGCAAACATTACATTGATGATAGTCTACAGGATATTTATCCAGAACTGGAGCCGTAAATATTTTATTTGATGGGCTACCGCAGATTTTACAATGTATCATTTTTACATAATTATCCATGCGTATTTATTCTTAAAATCAAAATAATGCTTATTTGTTTTTTTCTTCTTCCTCAATGAGCGTATCCAACAAATCTTTTATTGTAAAATCATAATCCCATTTGAGCATCGCTTTTGTGTTTTCAGGTGATCCATAGATATCTGGAATTTCAGCAGGCCTGATCAATTTTTCATCCACAACTACCAATTCATGTGATAAATTGTATCTATCAAACACATAATAAATTATTTCTCTCAAAGAAACAGATTGGCCCGAACAGACAAGGAAGTTACGGGCTTCATGATGTTGCAACATTTTAAACATGGCTTCCACATACTTTGGAGCATATCCAAAATCTCTTTTGATATCAATGTTTCCCACAGTTAAATTTTCCATTTTACCTTCGGAAATAAGGCGTGCGCTTCTTAATACTTTTTTAATAAAGAAAGATTCTGACCTCAAATAAGACTCATGATTGAATAAAATACCACATGAAATAAACAAACCATAACTTTCTCTATAATTGACGCATAACCAGTGAGCACTTGCTTTAGATATAGCATATGGGCTTTTTGGGTGGAAAATTGAGTCCTCCAATATGGGTAAATGATTGATATCTCCAAACATTTCACTGCTACTTGCTTGATAGAATTTGATGGAAGGATCAATCAGTTTTATAGCTTCTAATAAATTTATAACAGAAATCGTATTGAAATG
>JADKBO010000037.1 GCA_016715105.1 Saprospiraceae bacterium
ATTGGGAATGGGATGTTTGGTTTATTGGGGCCGAATGGGGCTGGTAAATCGACTTTGATGAATACTATTGTGGGTTTGCAGAAGCCAGTGCAGGAAACATTGTGTTTTAATGGGGTGAATATTGTGGAGGAGCCCAGTTTGAAAAAACAATTGGGTTATTTGCCGCAGGATTTTGGGGTGTATCTGAGTCTTTCGGCTGGTTGCTGGATCATAGCTGTTACAGAAAGCTTCAGTGAAAAAAAGATTGAGAGCAGGAACAGATTCTGGCGCTGCTAGGAAGACCAATTTGATCGAACATCAACACCAGGCGATTATCACACATACAGTGGTGGTATGCGGCAGCGATTTGGCGTGGCGCAGGCCCTTTAGGAAGCCCGAATATGATCATTGTCGATGAACCGACGGCGGGGCTGGATCTGAAGAGCGCAATAGATTTAATAATTTATTGAGTGAAATTGGCGAAAACATCATCGATTTTGTCGACCCATTTGAGTGGAAGATGTACGCAATTTATTGGCACGCGCATGGCCATCATCAACAAGGGCGGTATTGCTTTGCGATCGTCCGGAGAAGGCGATACAAAAACACAGGGGAAAATTTGGAAAAACAAATTGCTAAAACGAGGCTGAGTCATTATCAATCGGAGTACGAAATTATTTCCACCCAATTGCAAAAGCGGTCAAATGGGCAATGAAGATCTATTCGGATGAAAATCCACGATGGATTTGAAGCTACTGAACCCG
Source organism: Saprospiraceae bacterium (assembly GCA_016715105.1). Classification (GTDB taxonomy): domain Bacteria; phylum Bacteroidota; class Bacteroidia; order Chitinophagales; family Saprospiraceae; genus JADKBO01. Next base: position 744 of record JADKBO010000037.1, read on the forward strand.
ATTTGGAAGCTGTTTATTTCTCCACATTAATTCTTGGTCAACTTTCAAAATTTCCCCAAAAATGATGCGACATTTGATTGTATTTGAATGGACTTTTTACATTCGAAAAATAAGTTTCTACGTGATGTTATTGGGCTTTGGCCTTCGGTTTATTGGTTGGCACTTCGGCCCGCATTGGTTTCCAAACTATCACTTACAATTCGCCTTTGCGATTAATTACTTTTGGCTTATTTTCGCTAGCCAGTTTTATTTCCCGTGTACTGATGGCTTCGCAAGTTTGATGCGTGAACAAGACCATCGTTTTGAGCAGATATTATACACGACTTCCATCACGAATCGAGACTATTTCGCAAGTAGATTTTTGGTGGTATTTGGTATTTCCATCACAAGTTTTGCTTTTCATGACGGGTTATGTCATGGGCCATCTGATGAAAATGGACGGCGGCGAGCAGTGGGAGTTTTCAAATCCATTATTATACCACAACTGCGATCATCGTTTTGCCGAATATTTTGCTACAGCGGTATTGATTTGTTGTGTGGCGTGGATTTAGCAAAAATAAGAATGATGATTTATTTGAGTGGACTCGGCATTTACATCTCTCTACATGGTCTTGTTCAGCACTTTCGCGTCCACTGATGTCAGGGCGTGAGCCGATTTCCAGAAACAGCCATAGCTCTATCGGCCAAGATCGATCCATTTTGGCATGGCGGCTTTCCATCAGACGAATCACTGGACGAGCAAAAGGAATACGGGGTTTTTCGGGTAATCTTTAATTAAATCGAATGATGGTGGTCGGTTTGGCATTTGGGCTATTGATTTTGGCTATCGATTATTTCGTTTCAACACGCAAGAAACAACTGCATCCAAAAAATAAACCAGTGCTTCGGAAAGTACACGCGCATTCAGCCAACATCAACCAACCAGCGGTAGTTTTTATTTCCTGTCTGACCATTCGTTCATTTTGAAAATAGACCTAAAGTCGACGATCAGAAAGTAGCCTATTTGTATTATTGGTGGTGATGACGCTTTTCATTTAGTGGCTGAAATATGGAGCGATTGAAGGCGGCGTGGGGATTTTGCCTCAATATTTTGCGACGACAGTGTAATGACTAATACAACTTTGCAACCTGCCCATTTATTTTGATTTTGTCCATGTTGTTTACAGCAGCAAAGTGGTGTGGAAAAGCAAAACGTTTATTTTCATTTTGGGAATCCACTCCTTTTTCCAATGCGGCGTTGTTTATTTCGAAAGCCTTGACGTTGATGGTAGTCATCCTAAGTTTAGTTGGTTTGCATTGGAATGGGTGTCATTTTTCTACGTCATTTATCAACTTATCCGATATTCGAATGGAAGGTTTTTATCGCTATTTTTATTTCTTGGGAATTTCCGGCGTTCATCTGTAGTCTGTTATGAATTTCTTGCAATTTTTATTCCCCTAATAAATACCTTGCAATGGCCATTTCTGGAATCTTTTATTGTTTACGAATACCAGTTTGGGAAAGTCATTTGGCTTCAGCCATCCACTGACCCGATTTGCCAATTTTATGCCCGATGCTTATAGTGATTTGAATGGTTTTGGCTATTTTCCGAATGCTTTGCTTTGAATATGACTTATGCTTTTCTTTTGCAATGTTGATGTCTGTTTTGACCATTTCGGCCATGAATAAATCTTTGATTAAGGCAATGGCGACTGGGTGTGGCGTTTGCTCTTATGATTTTACTGGCAAGTACGGGTTTTTATTTATCTGAAAATTATACTAAAAATTCGAATGAGGAGGAATTGAATTGGGCACAAAACTATGAAGCTAATTATGGACATTTTAAAACCATTTCGCAACCAACGATCACGGATGTGGAAACGACGATAGATTTATATCCTGAACGGAATGCTTATCACGTAAAGGAAGTATATTTTGTTGAATAAAACTCAGGAAATGATTTCAGAAATACTGATTAATTCGGCTTTGGATGTTTCTATGTTAACTTTAAATTCGAATGATTTAATTTTAAAAAATAAAGACGAAAAATTTGGGCAGTATTTATTCAAAACCAAAAAGGAAATAATGCCAAATGACAGTCTGGAAATTAATTTTGAATTTGAATATCAAATAACTCCGATCAATGGCCATCAATCGTTTAATGCCATTGTGGATAATGGGTCTTTACGCATTAGTAATTATTTCCCGTCCATTGGTTATCAATTGGATCATGAAATTTCGGATGAAATAGAAAGGAAAAAACGAGCAATGGCGGCGCTTCCCGCGCTGGATAGTGTACATGCACCGATTGAAAATCCATACAATTATCAATTTATAAATTTGAATGTTTTGGTTTCTACTTCGGCTGATCAAAGCGCGATTTGTGTTGGTGAATTGACGGACCATTATTCAATAAATCATCGGAATTATTTTCATTATCGGGCAGAAAATATCCCTTTCAGATTTGCGGTTTCTTCTGCAAAATATGCCATCCAAAAATCGAATTATGGTGATGTTTCTATCGAAATTTTCCACGACCCAAAACATCATCAAAACATTAGTCATTTGATCAAAAGCATTCAAAAAACACTGGCTTATTGTGAAAATAATTTCGGAAAATACCCGTATCAAACGGTCCGGTTTGCGGAGATCAGCAGTTTTACGCGAGGTTTTGCGGCGACGGCTTATCCTGCCACGATTTATATCAATGAAAAACAATTCCACCTCAATTTGACGGGCGGTGAGGGTCAGGATGTGATCAATGAATTGGCTGGTCATGAGTTATCGCATCAGTGGTGGGGCAATGCCTTGTTGAAGCCTGTTTATCGCCAAGGCAGTGGCGTTTTGACGGAGACGTTGGCTCAATACACGCAATTGATGTTGTACAAAAATGAATACGGCGAGGCTAAGATGTTAGAAATGGTGGAGGTTTATCGGGAAATGTATGAGTCTAGTAAGGCTTTCAGCGGCGAGGAAGCTTTGTACAGTGCTGATCCGGATAATGCGAATGTGATTAACAAGGGTTTGGTGAAAATGTATGAATTGTATTTGCTGATTGGTGAGGCGAAAATCAATGCGGCTTTGAGGGCTTTGTTGGAGGCATCGGTTTCCGTTGAGGCCGGCGACTACGCAGGATTTGTTGGATGAGTTGAGGAAGGTGTCATGGCAGTATGGGAGGTGGAAAGGATTTTTAAAACGTAGAGCGGGAGACCGGAGATCGGAAATCGGAAATCGGAAACCGGAGACTGGAGACCGGAGACCGGAAATCGGAGATCGGAAACAGGAAACGGGAGACCGGAGACCGGAAACCGGAAACCGGAGAAAAATATGGTGGCGAGACTTCAGTCTCTGCCTGCTCATATTTTTTTTGAAACGGCTAATACCGGAGACCTGTTCCAATTCCAATAGCTATCGTAAATTGGAAATCGGAAGGAGGTCTGCAAACGGGAGACTGGAAACCGGAAACGGGAAACCGGAGATCTTTCCTCATTAGCCATTGGCTTTAGCCTGTGGCTAATGGTCCATACCAATAACGTGGGCTTTAGCGCAAAATAAGGGCCGACAGCAATCGCCATGCATGGTTTTTATGCGAACTGAAGTTCGCAGTCCACTGGGATTTGTGGTAAATTTTGGGGATGATTTTGAAATCATTTTAAAAATCGTGTAATTTTATTGGATTAAGGAAGGTAATCATGAAGACACTAACGTTAATTATGGCGATTTTTGTGCTGTTTTGTGCTTGTAGCACATCGAAGAAGGATATCCAATCTACGGAACCAACATTCAGCATAGCCTATAATGTACATATGCCTGACACCATCAATGATGATTGGGAAATCATCAAAATGAATGCGGATGGGTCTGGTAAGCAAAATATTCTACAAAACGATGATGTTGCCTGGACGTATACTGCACATGAGGGTCGATTGTTTTTCATCAGCGATCGGGACACTTGTTATCGTTGTTTTTTTCTATACGAATCTGATGTGGATGGAAAAAATTTGAGAAAGGTAAGCGATTTGCGATTGGAAGATAGTTGGATGAGTAGTCGTAAAGATGGGAAGGAAATGATTGTGGCCGGTAGGATTGGGAAGGACGTTCGTTTCCAGTTTTTCATTGTCAACACAGAAAATGGTACTTTCAAACAAATAACCAATGATACGGCGGCGCTTTTCCGAGACCCTTGTTTTTCTCCAGATGGCAAACAGATTGTGTTCAGTTATCAAAAAAATAAAAGGGACAAATCTACCCATGAGGAATTGTTTTTGATGGATGAAAATGGAAGAGTGGGTCAACAATTGACGGTTTATCCGGAGAATAATCCATCTGCAAAGGAATATGGTTATCGGGCTGGTTCGGCTAGATGGCATCCGACCGAAAACTTTATTTCCTATGTGTCTCTACAAGATGGCAGACATAGTATTTATGCGGTAAGTCCCAATGTTAAAAAACATTGGAAACTCCTAAACCGTACAGACTCTGAAAGCTGGCATGATTGGAGTGCCGATGGCAAATGGTTGGTGTTTAACAACAGTGATCGCGCGGAAACGCAGTACCATATTTCGTTGATGAATTGGCAAACCAAAGTGGAAAAGCAATTGACAGATTTGACTTACAAATCACAATTATCACCCGTTATTATTGGGGATTGACATTCGAAACATTCATTCATTAAACATAAAGTGGTTATGAAAATTGTCTATTTATTCTTGGCCTTTTTTCCATCCAAGGTTTGGGTCAATCCACGGGACCAAATCCAGATGATTTATATCTGAATTTTGTGAAGGCTTATGATGTTTTGAGTGCGGAAAAATTAGCCAATTTATATATCAAGGATGCGGAGGCATTAAACTTGTATGATCATAGTCCTTCCAATTCTATGAAAGGTAGGGCCAATATAGAAAAATACTATGAGCGGTTTTTTCAAGCCATCAAGGATGAGAACCAGAAATTAAGGCTGACTTTTAAGGTTGTGGATAGGCAGAAGGTGGGTGATTTGATTTTGGATAATGGCTTTTATCAATTGGAGGTGTTGTCGCCTGGTGGGTCTGGTCAGTCTTTCTTACGGGAAGTTTTCAACCGTTTTGATGGTGGAGGATGGGGTCTGGAAGTTTAAAACAGATGCTACTACTAATACGGAGTTGGGGGGAATACGAGGGTGCAAGTGGGGAAATGATTCCGAAAGGTTGAACGGAGACCGGAGACGGAAACGGGAGACCGGAGATCGGAGGACGGAGATCGGAAATCGGAGACCGGAGACCGGAGGACGTGAATTTTTAAAAATCTAGAGCCAAAGTACCTAGTTTGCCTCATTAGCCATTGGCTTTAGCCTGTGGCTAACGGCCCATCATGATAAAGTGGGCTTTAGCCCAATATCACCTGAAGTCTGTTCACATGGAAATTTCACATCTTGGCTCAACAGTCACAATTTTAAAATCATTTGTGCAGATTGGGAAGGCACGCGGGCCTTCCCTTGCAGTAGTTCTATCTTACATTTGACCTGGGAAGCTGTGAGATGCCCCCAATGAAATAATTTTCTTTTGTCAAAAAAAAAGTTCTTGTATTTCAAACAATAAGCCTACATTGAAGTTTCAATTGTAATATTCTATCCCTATTTATAGTTATTTAACATTAAAGCCACAACATGAAGTATTTTTCTACAAAATTGCTATGCTTACTATTTACAATTCTGCTGACCAATGTTATTGTCCATGCTCAGAATTTGATACTCAATCCAGGATTCGAAGCAGGAACGGGTAACACATTTGAGGGCTGGAACGCATTCAACCAAATCAGCGGGACCTTTTCTCAAGGGGTTGCAACGGGTGAATATCGCTCTGGAACCAGGGCTTTGAAAGGTGTCGTGACCATGGCTGGTGAAGCCTGGCATTTACAACTTGCGAGTAACCTCATCGAAACCCAGATCGGAGAAGAGTACACGTATTCTGTGTGGGTCAAAGGAGCTAATGCAGGAACGTCTATCAGATTTTCTACACAACCCAATGCGCTTTACTCTGCCAATTATGCCGTTTCAACAGATTGGACTGAACTTTCCTGGACATTCACAGCTAATGAAGCAATGACGCGCGTTGTATTGGACCTTGGGGCACAGGTCAACACTTATTTTCTGGATGATATGAGTCTTATGGGGCCTTCGGGCGACATGTGTGTGCCAATCGCTAACGGTGGTTTCGAAACTTTTAATGCATCGGATACCACCTTTATGGGTTGGCAGTTTTACAATGAAAATGGTGGCAGTAGTTTTGAACTGGGTACTGGAACCAATGCATATGCAGGCGACCAATCTCTCAAGGCCATCAATGCAGGGGGCATTGCTCGCTGGGGATTACAGGCAGCAACACCAGCATTTTCAACCGTTATTGGTCAAAATTATATGTTACAATTATGGATCAAGGCAGAGAAAGCTGGTGCCAATTTCATCCAGTTTTCTACCCGAAATGGCACTGGGGGAAATGAAGGACAATACACCAATTCGGCTGCCATGATTGGTGCAGATTGGATGCAATTGTCGTATACTTTTAGCGCCATCAGTGATATGACGGTCATCACCCTTAATCTCGGTGATGAAACTGCCAATACGTATTATTTGGATGAACTCTGTGTTATTTATCCTGACGTCACTGATAATTGTGAAGATGTTAATAATGGTGGATTTGAAACTTATGATGCCAATAGTGGGACCTTTGCAAACTGGACGTATTACAATCGTGGCAATGGTAGCACTTTTGGTGTGACAACCACGGAAAGTAATGTCTACGAAGGTGCGAATGCGTTAGTTGCAAAAACAAGTGCTGGAACAGAAACTTATCAACTACAAATTGCGAGTCCTTCTTTTTACACGTTGAAGGGAGGAACTTATCAATTCAAAATATGGATCAAGGCAGATACTGCGGCGACAAATACCATTCAATTTTCTTTGAGAGATGCTGCGAGTCCTGCAACCACAGAATCTCAGTATACGACCAGTGCCTCTACCATTGGAGGTGATTGGACGCAAGTGACTTATCAATTCACTGCGACCAGTGGGCGATCATTGGTTACCCTCAATTTGGGTGGTCAAAAGGCAAATACGTTTTATATTGATGCTGTCTGCACAGAAGTGGTTTGTGGAACTACCTACATAGCACCTGAAAGTCAGGAACCAATAGCTACTGGTAAAGAGAAATTTCTAGGAAACGTTTATGCGGGTCATGCCCTACCCGACTTTGAAAAATATTTCAACCAAGTTACACCTGAAAACTCAGGTAAGTGGGGTTCGGTAGAAACTCAAAGAGATGTATTTAATTGGGATCAATTGGATGCAGCGGTTCAATTTGCAAGGGATAATGACTTTATTTTCAGATTCCATGTTATGGTTTGGGGAGCACAGCAGCCTGCATGGTTGGAAGCTTTGTCTCCAGCAGAACAAGTTGATGAAATCAAGGAGTGGTTTGAGGCGGTTTCAACAAGATACGGTGGAGATAATGCCCCAGACTATTTGGAAGTAGTCAACGAACCGCTCAATCAGCCCCCATTTTACCAGGATGCTTTGACTTCGCTGAATCAGGAATTGGGTACAACACCGAGTGAATACGATTGGATTGTGAATGCATTCAAACTTGCAAATCAATATTTTGGTGAAGAGACTAAACTGATGATCAATGAATATGGAATTGCGAATACCCCAAATCTTACCAGTAGATACGTTGAAATCATCAAATTATTGAAGGCTGATGATTTGATCGATGCCATCGGTTTGCAGGGTCATACATTCAGTACCAAAAATATGGTGGTACTTATGAAAATTTGAATAACACGATAAAAGGTAATTTGGATAATTTGGCTCAGTTTGGGCTTCCAATTGTGGTGACCGAAATGGAAATTGAAGGAGATATGTACTTTGATGGCGCGGGTGAACCACGTGATGGTGGCACGCAAGAACAAAAAGACAGTTTCCAACTGGCTGAATATCAGAGGATTTTTGAAATTTTCTGGTATCACCCTTCTGTTGTTGGGATAACTATGTGGGGATGGCGTCCAGGATTGTGGCAAGATGATGCAGAAGCTTATTTGATTGATCCATGTACTGGTCAGGAAAGACCAGCTTTGAATTATTTAAATACGGTCATCAGAAATTCTAATCCGAAAATAAGCCTCGTTACAGATGTGGTCAACTTACAGTCAAATGACAAACTAGAGGTGTATCCGACCATCAGTACTGGTGAATTGATTATTGAAGGATTGGAAGGTGAGAAAACACAAATCCAAATATTTAATACCAATGGGCAATTGATGAAATCGACTTTGTTTGATGGTGCATCTACGCGAAGTTTGGATGTTTCTGAGCTTCCTGTGGGGTTCTATTTAATTAGGGCAAATAATGCGGTTAAGAAGTTTGTGAAGCAATAGGACGTAAATCGGAAATCGGAAATCGGAAAATTGTGGCCAGTGCCCTGTGAATACTGGTCCGTGCCTACAGCACTCTAATTATATTTTGTTAGTCTCCCCAGGATTGAAATCCTGGGTTACAATATGGGCCGAGGCGCTGCCTCTTTAATTGAAAGGGGGCGTAAACTATAATAAGTGGCTTTTCTATGACTTGATGTTGTGGGAAAGCCGCCTTTTTTATGGTAAGAATGGCAAATCTTACTTAAGTTGTAAGATCATGAAGGAGGCAGGTTCTCCTTTGTTGGTTATGGAAAAGTTTTGGCTTTGGGGTATCCAAATGAAATGACCGGGTTTCATAAATCTTTTTTGATTTACATTGCCTAGGGTGTAATCTACGGTGGCGTCCACTTGACTTACGATTAAATATCCCACCTGCGATAAGGGAAGTTCCATTTTTTCTGATGCTTTTAATTGCATTTTATATCCATTGGCAAGGTATCGATTGAAGGCGGTTGATAAGGATGGGTGTTCTAAAATTGAAGGTTTTGTGGTGGGATTTTCTTTTAATAATTCAATATCCATGACTTGGAACCATACGGAGTCGTTGTTCCATACTCGATGAATGCGGGGTGTACCCAAGCTGTCGTAGGAAGGAGGTCCGGGTCTGTTGTTGCTCACGCGGGAAGGTGCTTGCCCGAGGAGTTGTGAAGTTGTTTTGGTTGTGGTAAAGGTAAAAATACGGATGGGGTGCTGTGTTCGTGATATTGGGTTGTGTCTCCGGGGCCGATGTGTACATCAAGGAGGCGAAGGTATTCATTTTCGAAAACGTTGTGGTGATGGGCTTCGTATTTTACGGGAACTTGAGCGATGCCAAATTGGGTAATTAAGCAGGTAAAAAGAATGATTATATTTTTATTCATTTTCGAATGTTTGTGGTGCCATCTAGTCTCGTCAGAAAAGAAATTGAAACTGGGATGGGAATTTGATGTAAACGGTTGTTGAATTTCTAATCTAAATATAGTTTACTTTTTTAAATCTTTGGAATTTTCTACTTAACCTGAAGGGCTGGGAGCAGAGATCCTTGAAAGCAACGAGCTACGAGCGACCAGCTGCGAGTTTCGAGGCGAGCTGTTTGTGAAAAATATTATTAGCGTTAAAAAGTCTGTTGGTGCAGGAAACAATATTGTGGCATATTTATGCCAATTCTGGGTCTGTCTCTTTTGTAATTGATCTCTTCGGGTTTGTTTTTCTCTAGGTTTCTATGGGAACCGATTTTGGGCTAAAGCCCAGTTTATCGTTATGGACAATTAGCCACAGGCTAAAGCCAATGGCTAATGAGTAAGGCAGATTACTTTACGAACTTCGATCTCCGTTAAAATTGGGTTGCCACGAATTCACGAAAAAAACGCTCATTTCACGAAAAATCTTCAAATTTATGAAAGCTGAGCACTGAAAACTGAAATCAGGAAGTATTGGCTCGTGGCTCATGGCTCGTGGCCTGAGGTTAGGACACATCTAAATATATATTATGAATAATTTATATATTTGTAATAAAAAAAGATGGAAGGAAAAAACTGCACTAGTCTGTACGGTGATGCACGACTAGAAAAAAGGGGCTGCTCTTGAAATTGCGTTTACTCAACAATTAACAAGCGTTGTCCACAAATTAAGATCTGGAAATGCTTTTGAAAAGGGTTCCTATAGATTTTGGAACAACAAAAAAGTTAAAGAAAGTTGTCTTATTGAAAAGTTGAAAGAGCAGTGCTCAGAAAACTGTAAAGGGTTGGATTTGAACGTTTTAATTGATTCTTCTACATTTAATTTGAACAGTAAGAACAATCGGTTAAAGGATAATGAAGGGCTTGGTTTAGTATTTAAAGATAGAAGAGCTAAGAGTTTTGGATTTTTACTGCATCCATGTTTAGTGTATTCTCATCTTCCTAGGAAAGTAATTGGAATAAGTGATGTTTCATTTATTACAAGAGACCCTCAGAGGAAATATTCCAAGGGAAGAGAGTGGGAATCACGAAGTGAACCAATAGAAAATAAAGAAACAAACTGTTGGTTAAGGGCCTGTCAATCAAGTAAATCATGTTTAAAGGAAGCTCAAAAAGTAACCTTTATCATGGATAGAGGGGGTGATATTACTGAAATATATGACAGGGTAAAGGATGAAAGACATGATGTATTAGCAAGGAGTAATCACAACAGGAAGATTTTAACTGAAGAAGGTAAAAAGGCTAAGCTGTATGAATACATAAATCAGTCAGAGCCAATAGGAGAAATTACATTAGTTTTAAATGATGGAAAACGTGTAAATCGATCCGTAAAGTTGACGGTGAGGAGGGTAAAATGTATCTTTTGTGGTCAAAACTTAGAAGAGTAGATTATAAGAAAATGTGGGAGGAGTACCTGTAACAGTCATACAGGTAAAGGAAGAAAGTCAAATTGGAGGCGAAGAACCAATATGTTGGACGTTAGTATCAACTAAAGAACTAATTGATTTAGAACAAGTTAAGGATGAAGTTAAAAGATATGAATCAAGATGGCTAATAGAAGAGTATTTTAAACTGTTAAAAACGGATGGCTATGACTTGGAAAATTGCCAGCTAGAAAGCGGATATTCAATTAGAAAACTAACACTGTTTGTGATGAAGACAAGTATAAAAGTTTTAAGATTAAAAGCAGCACGGGATGGTAAGGGAGACGATAAAGTGGAAGATGTATTTAATGCCCAGGAAATAGAATGCTTAGAAGAACTAAATGAACAAATGGAAGGAAGTACAGAAAAGCAACAAAACCCTTATCCAAAACAAAAACTAGCATGGGCTACCTGGATAATCGCAAGACTAGCAGGTTGGAAAGAGTTTTATAACGTCAAAAGGCCTCCTGGAAATAAAACAATAATAGAGGGTTTGGATAAATTTGATGGCATAATGATAGGGTACAACATATTTAGAAAAAAAGATGTGTCCTAACCTCAGGCTCGAAGCTCGTGGCAAAATAATGGAATATGGAATAAAAGTTGTCAACCAAAATCATGAAACTTCACGCTAGCAAAGCAATTCAGCAATTTTGCATTTTCGCAATTCAGCATGGCGTGGGCAGGGACTAAAATCTCGCAACCATATTTTATTCCAAGCCATTTTCGATCTCCGTTTTCCGTCCTCCGATTTCCGGGTTCCAGTTTCCGTAAAAATTGGGTTGCCACGAATTCACGAAAAAAAACGCTCATTTCACGAATAAATCTTCAAATTTATGAAAGCTGAGCACTGAAAACTGAAATCAGAAAATATTGGCTCATCGCAAAATATAGGAATATGGAATAAAAGTTGTCAAACAAAATCATGAAACTTCTCAGCTTTCGCTCTCCGTTTTCCATCCTCCGGTTTCCAGTTTCCGTTAAAATTGGGTTCCCACGAATTCACGAAAAAAACGCTCATTTCACGTATTCATCTTCAAATTTATGAAAGCTGAGCACTGAAAACTGAAATCAGAAAATATTGGCTCGTGGCTCATGGCTCATGGCAAAATAACGGAATATGGAATAAAGTTGTCAACCAAAATCATGAAACTTCTCGATTTCCGATCTCCGGTTCCCGGGTTCCAGTTTCCGTAAAATTGGGTTGCCACGAATTCACGAAAAAAACGCTCATTTCATGAATAAATCTTCAAATTTATGAAAGCTGGGCACAGAAAACTGAAATCAGAAAGTATTGGCTCGTGGCTCATGGCTCGTGGCTCGCGGCAAAATAACGGAATATGGAATAAAAGTTGTCAACCAAAATCATAAACTTCTCGTTTTCCGTCCTCCGATTTCCATCCTCCGATTTCCGGTTTTCGATTTCCGGTCTCCAGTTTCCGTTAAATAAACCCTATTGTCTCATTTTGTTACATTAATATTTTGAAATGATGAATAATAATCTTTCTTTCGTTCTAAATTTTGAATTTGTTAAAGCAGCCACCATCATTTGAGGAATATTTGCCTCACCTTGCTTATGACTCTGTCATATTTGGATTCAATGGCAGTGAGCTCAAAATATTGGTATTGGAATACCATAATACGGGGTTATTCGCATTGCCAGGTGGTTTTGTAAAAAGATACGAAGATGTGGATGCGGCGGCAAAAAGGGGATTGTGGGAAAGAACTGGACTTGACAATATCTTTCTGGAGCAATTTTACACTTTTGGTAATTTTAGCAGGTCAAGACCAGACATCATGCGCACCATTTTGGAGGCGAATGGTTTTGAAGTTCCAGACGATTACTGGATCCTGGACCGATTTATCTCGATTGCTTATTATGCCCTTATCAATTACGATGAGGTAATGCCCAAACCAGATGAACTCTCTGACAATATCAATTGGTATCCCGTCGATAACCTACCAAAATTGATGATGGATCACCAATTAATTGTAGAGAAGGCTTTGTTGATATTGCGCGAAAATTTGGATAAAAAGTTGGTTGGCATGAATCTATTGCCTCCCAAATTTACCATGCAAGTTTTGCAAAAAGTTTATGAAGCAATCCTTGGCGAAAAGCTCCGCCGCACCACTTTTCAACGTAAAATGCTGACTTTAGATCTCCTTGTTCGGCACGAAAAACTCTTCTCTGGAGGGGCACATAAAGCTCCTTACCTGTACAGTTTTAAACACAAAATGGCAGTGCAAACCGCGGAAGACGCCATTCTATCAAATTAAATTTTATAAATTCACATTAATAAAAAATTCAAATCAATAAAAATGAACACAAGAATAATTAAATCCGTCATCGCCCTAGTGGTCATGATCTTTGCTTTCCAAGTACAAGCGCAAAAGAAATTTGGTGGATTGGCCCTTTACACCGTGAGAAATGACATGACTACAGATGCAAAAACGACGCTCAAAGCGGTGGCCGATGCAGGATATAAAAACATTGAAGCTGCTGGATATGCTGACGGGAAATTTTACAAAATGACCCCTTTGGAGTTTAAAACTTATGTGAAGTCTTTGGGATTGAAACCTATCAGTACACACCAAAGTTCTGTAACTTTGGAAAATGCTGAGCAAATGATGAAGGATGTCAAAGCAGCTGGTTTTGAATACTTTGTTGTACCTGTCCCACCAATGGGTTTGTTTAAATTTGACCAGGCTACCAGATCAATGACAATGACGGGTGGCGCTGCAAATCTTGCTAAAATCTTGGACGAACTTGGTGTGAGAGCAAACAAAGCTGGTCTCAAACTTTTGTACCACAATCATGATTTTGAATTCAAAAAGGATGCCGATGGCATTGTTCCCATTGAATATTTATTGGAAAACTGCAATCCAAAATATGTGAACTTCCAAATGGATTTGTATTGGGTAGTCAAAGCTGGTGCGGATCCTGTTGCTTACTTCAAGAAATACCCTGGTCGTTTCAAAATCTGGCACGTAAAGGATATGGATAGTCAAGGTAGATTTGCGCCGGTTGGCACTGGAACTATTGATTTTGCAAGAATCAGAGCAAATAAAAAATTGGCTGGAATGAAGTATTATTTAGTGGAGCAGGATATGACTTTTGATAATCAAACTGCTTTGGAGGCCATCAAAATCAGTCATGAGGGGCTGAAGAAGTTTGGTTTTGAATAATAATTGAGTTCATAAAGTTGAAAGTAGAAAGTTCATAAAGTTTCATGGGGTTTAACTGTTTATTTGTTTAATCGTTAAAATCATGAAAACTGATAGCTGAAAAGAGTTTATAAAGTAGACATGTTGTAATAAACGCAGAGACGCAGGGCCCTGCGTCTGTACTGAGTATTGTAAAATCAGGGAGAGACGTAGGGCCCTTCGTCTGTACTAGCTCATTGCCATGAATTGTCTAACCTGTCCCTGCTTACTGCAATGGATTAGCCCTATTTGTATAATGTGAAATGTGAAATGTGAGATGTAGGATAAATGGTTAGTTGTTAATGATTAATTGACATATATAGCCCTGTCCCTGCTAACTGCAAGTTGCCATATTGCACTTTGCCTATCTGCCATTTTGCCCATCGCTCCTCAAGAGAATTGAAATTATTCAATTTATTGAAATCCCATTGCGCCGCATGCATTGCCATATTGCACTTTGCACTTTGCCCATTGCCATTTTGCCTATCGCTCCTAAAGGGAATTGAAATTATTGAATTTATTGAAATCCCATTGCGCTGCATGGATTGCCCATTGCCTATTGCAATATTGCTCCTGAAAGGAATTGAAATGAGAAAGGATAAAGTCATGCCACTATATGTATTATCACTATTCGATTATTTATTTGTTAGTTAAAACAACTTTTGTGATTTTTCTAGGTTAAATATCTTGGATAAGGGTTGGTTTTATGGTTGCTAAAAATGATTTAAAACATTGGAGAAAGGAATTTATATCCTTGTTTTAAACCACATTAAAGCCCTAGATTGCTAACTTTGCAGGCAGAATTTAAACAACATACACAAAATAACATACGAATGGATAACAATGGAACACATTCACATGCATCAGATCATGGCAATGCATTGGATGTCAACGAATCAATGGCAAAATGTCCGTTTTTGAGCGGATCATTGAATCAGACAGCAGGAGGTGGTACTACCAACAGAGATTGGTGGCCAAATTTATTGAAGCTTGGCATTCTTCGTCAACATTCCTCGCTTTCAAACCCAATGGAACCAGACTTTGACTACGCGTCTGAATTCAATTCACTTGACCTCACCGCAGTTAAAGCTGATCTTTTTGAACTGATGACCAATTCACAAGAATGGTGGCCTGCAGATTATGGTCATTATGGTCCTTTCTTTATCAGAATGGCTTGGCACAGTGCAGGGACTTATAGAATAGGCGATGGTCGTGGTGGTGCAGGTTCTGGATCACAAAGATTTGCGCCATTAAATAGTTGGCCAGATAACGCCAACTTGGACAAAGCACGATTGCTTTTGTGGCCTATTAAACAAAAATATGGTAAGAAAATATCTTGGGCCGACCTCATGATTCTTGCAGGTAACTGCGCTTTGGAATCTATGGGTTTTGAGACTTTTGGTTTTGGCGGTGGACGAGAAGACATTTGGGAACCAGAGCAAGATATTTACTGGGGAGCTGAAGCAGAATGGCTGGGTGATAAAAGATATACCGGCGATAGAGAATTGGAAAATCCACTAGCAGCTGTGCAAATGGGATTGATATACGTAAATCCAGAAGGTCCAAACGGTAATCCTGATCCAGTTGCTTCGGCAAGAGACATCAGAGAAACTTTTGGCCGTATGGCAATGAATGATTATGAAACCGTTGCATTAATAGCCGGTGGTCACAGTTTTGGTAAAACGCACGGAGCAGCTGACCCAAGTGTTTATGTTGACGTCGAACCAGCAGGAGCAGGATTAGCTGAGCAAAGTTTGGTTGGAAAAATAGTTTTGGAAAAGGACACGGAGTAGATACAATCACCAGTGGTTTGGAAGGTGCCTGGACAACAACTCCTACCAAATGGAGCAATAATTATTTTGAAAACTTATTTGGTTTTGAATGGGAATTGACCAAAAGCCCAGCAGGAGCACAACAATGGACACCTAAAAATGGCGCTGGCGCTGGAACGGTTCCAGATGCTCACGATCCATCACGAAGTCACGCACCATTTATGCTGACTACTGATATTGCTTTGAGAATGGATCCGATTTATGAGAAAATTTCCAGAAACTTTTTGGAAAATCCGGATGAATTTGCAGACGCATTCGCAAAAGCATGGTTTAAATTGACCCACAGAGATATGGGGCCAAAAGTAAGATACTTGGGACCAGAAGTTCCAAAAGAAGACTTGATTTGGCAAGATCCAATTCCTGCAGTCAAACACCAATTGATTGATAATCATGATATTGAATCATTGAAAGCAAAAATTTTGGATTCAGGTTTATCTGTTTCTCAACTAGTTTCCACCGCTTGGGCTTCTGCTTCTACATTCAGAGGATCCGACAAAAGAGGTGGAGCAAATGGCGCTCGTGTAAGATTGGCCCACAAAAATATTGGGAAGTAAACAACCCTAGTCAATTGGCTACCGTATTGTCTACGCTAGAAGGCATTCAAAAAGACTTCAATGCATCACAAACGGGTGATAAATTGGTTTCACTGGCTGACTTGATCGTTTTGGCTGGATGTGCAGGTGTTGAAAAAGCGGCAAAAGCTGCTGGACATGCTATCACCGTTCCATTCAAAGCAGGTCGCACCGATGCTTCACAAGAAATTACAGATGCAGAAGCATTCGAAGCATTGGAACCAAAAGCAGATGGTTTCAGAAATTATTCAAAAGGCAAATATGAAGTTTCTGCGGAAGAAATGTTGGTCGATAGAGCGCAATTGCTCACTTTGACAGCTCCAGAAATGACTGTACTTGTTGGTGGCTTGAGGGTTTTAGGTGCAAACTATGACCATTCAAATCATGGAGTATTTACAGAAAATCCTGGCGTGTTGACCAATGATTTCTTTACAAACTTACTAGATCTTTCTACGACTTGGAGAGCAAATTCAGACGACGACAGTACTTTTGAGGGTAGAGACAGAAGGACCGGTGCAGTCAAATGGACAGGTACCAGAGTAGATTTGATCTTTGGTTCTAATACCGAATTGAGAGCCATTGCAGAAGTCTATGCATGCAATGATTCTAAAGCAAGATTCGTAAAAGACTTCGTTGCAGCCTGGAACAAAGTGATGAATCTAGACAGATTTGAATTATAAGATACTGACTTTTTAAAAGTCTCTTAATCAAAAAAGTCCCGGTCGGAAATATTCCAATCGGGACTTTTTATTTAATATCCAATTGAATTGGCAGTCTGCTATCAGTTTTCAGCGGTCAGCTTTCAGCTATCAGTTTTCGCGGTCGGCTTTTTCAGCTATGGGGGCAGTTTTTGAAATTCAAGCAAGGAAGCATCGCCCCTTCATTTCCAGGCCTGCATATGATAAACTTCACGTTGTAAGACGCAAGTACAGATGCAGGACCCTGTGTCTCTGCGTATTTCCTGTACAGACGCAAGGCCTTGCGTCTCTGCCTGTTTCCTGTTATTTTATGAATCGGCTTTCGGGTGGACCCAAATAACTAGGTTTCAATCCACCCTTGTCGATGACAAATTTTTGGAAAACAAGACCTGGGTCTATCATCCAAATCTTCAATGTATGCACGCCAGCTTTGACGGCTTTGTGTGTAGATAACTTTTTTCTAATGTGATCCGTAACAGCATTATTCCACCATTCCGGGTATTCCCAGTCGGGTTTTTCTTCGCCTTCATTGATGTTGATGATTTGTGGGGTTTCGTCATCAATGGCGATGGCATATTTCAAACCTTCATTTTTCTTGTAATTGAGGGTTGGGGAAAGGTAGGTTTCAATTTTAAGATCTGCCCCATCAAAAATGGTGAACGTATATTCCAATCTTGGTGTGTTTGGTCCTACTGTTTGCTGGGCTGCATTTGCTGGTTCGACCATGACTGCATCAGCTGTGCGTCCCAAATTGGGTATGACGGTCAAAGTGATGTCGGCTGCAGCTTTTTGAGTTGTGAAATGAGCTGCTTCCATAGACACTACCCCACTATTTGGGTCACTGCCGGCATTTTATTGACGGGTGGATTGCTCCAGCTGGTATAACCAATGTGTGTTTGAGACATCATGTGATTCACTTTCCGTCGGCTAAGGTGTCGTGGTAGTACTTGGTCAAAGCCGCATCTTTGAAAAAATTATCTTTTACCACTTCTGCGTAATGATTGGTTGAAGCTCGACTTTGCAAACCAAAGGCTTCATTTTCCCCGCAGCAATGTACATTTCATTCAAATTGTAGGCAATCTCAATGGGAAAGTGCACCAATTGATAATAAGCAGATTGATGGCTTTTTGGTAAAACCTTATAAACTTTTGTACTTCTTTCAAGGAGCTCTTTGTATTCCTCCAGAATTCTATCTGCTTCACGATAATTGGTCAAACTATAAGTATTAGGTTTGAGCATTTCGGGTGTTCTGCGAGCGCTGTATTTGGTAGTAAGTGCCAATATATCTGCAATTTCTTTGGCATGTTGATCGCCAAATTGCTGAGTTGCCCAATTCACATAATATTTGGGCAAGTCATTAGCTCTGATGGCTTTAGTATCATAAGCAAAGTCCAGGAAAAGACTGATGGGCAATTCCATTGGTTTGAGATCACCTACGTTTACAATCCAAAGGTCTTTGACTCCCCATTGATAAGAGATTCATTTGTACCCCAAACTCGCTCAATTTGAGAAACATTGATCCAACGATAAGAAACAGGTCCGCCTACAAAATCAAAGTGGTAATACATGCCATATCCCCCGGATGTTTTAAATCTTCCTTTTTGGGAAGTATGCGCACATTGCCCCAGTTGTCATCGCAAACAACACCATGATGTCGTCATCGACGCGCATGCCTTTATCGTAGTAATCCTGTACTTCCCTACAAAGCCCAACTGGGGGTTTCTTTTGCAGGTTTTCCAGTGACCTCGCTGATGATTTTGCGTTGATCGGCCATGATTTCTTTCATCAAATCTACCAGTTTCTTTGGTCATTGCTTCATCACCATCTCCTCTCATTACCTAGTGCCACCACGCTTTCTTTATCCCCATTCGTTCGATGCCTTCTTTCCAGAATTGTTGGAGTTTTTCTTTATTGGTTACATAATTCCCGCCCCACTTTTACCCTTCCCATTCCTCGTGATAGCGCATCATGGGTTCGTGGTGAGTGGTGGAAATCACGATGCCATATTCGTCTGCAATACGAGCATTTTCAGGATCATCGGTTGCAAAAACACTTGGTTGCCACATTGCAGGCCAGAGGTAATTGGCTTTATTACGTAACAAAAGTTCAAAAACTTTTTCATAAAATTCATGGTTGAAATCCCCAAATTGCTCCTTGGCCCAGTTTCTCAAAGCAGGAGCTTCATCATTCAGGAAAATGCCCCGATATTTTACAGATGGACTATTAGAAACAAATCTTTCTTTTTTGATGTAAAGGTTATCACTTTTTTGATAGGAGCATCTGCCCAATAATACCAGGGAGAAACGCCGATTTTTTCAGAAATGGATAATGTGCCGTAAGCCAAACCCCTTTTATCACTTCCTACAACTACCAAGGCTTCTTTGATACCTGGCAATGGATTTTTGACCGTTTCTATGATGAATCTTTCCCAACCATTTTGGATTACATCGGCCTTCAATTTTTTGGATTTGATCATTTGATTGATCAAACCACTTTTTCCAAGGGTTCCCAAAATGATGACAGGCCCTTTCACATTTTGCTGATAGCACAATTGCAGGCTTTTTATTGGTCACCTTTTCAATATCTGAAAAGGAAAGTTAGCTGATTTTCTACCAAGATGTCATCTTTTGCATCGTATAAAATTGTTGCAACATTACCCATCCACAAGTGTAAAGAATAATTTTTTATCACTGTTTTGAGTGAGGATGGTGACTTGGCTGGATAAGAATAGCGGGGAGATAAAGAATAGTAGCACTAATTGTCTCAACATTGTATGTAGCTTTTGTAAAAATTTTAAAAGAAATCTGGACTGTTTTTTGATCAATGAGAGACTCAAAACAATCGATTGCCTAAAGTAGAGAAAATATTTGAATTGCAAAATGATAACGATGCAAAACGGCTATAAAAGCCTTAGGGTTAACAATAAATTAAGACAAAAAGGGGCGGAGGATTAAAGTTTAATCTGGGTTGTTTTGGAAGCTTTAACAAAAGGAAAAGTGCAAAATATAAGTTTATTTAAAAAGGAATTATATTCTAACATCTTTGGTTTTTGATAAGTATATTTGAAAAAAAACAATGACAATTCTTGACCAAGCTACTCGGGATGGGTATATAGATATTATAAAGTATTATGATAAAATAGTCTCTGAAGATAAAAATTTGTTGAAAAAGCTTGCCAGTGAAGACTCATCAGACGTAATTAATATTAATAAAGAACAATAGCGAAATAATTACATTTATCTTTAATGACGAAATTATGATAACTAAAATGGAAGACCTTATAGAGAAGCTGTGTCTGATAAATAAGCTTGAAATACGGAAAATAGAGTCACGTAATGATGAAACTATTTCTGAGGAAGAATTGGATGAGGAAATAATACAATGGTTAGATTAATTTTATCTAGCTGGCCAGCACCTACTGAAATTCAAATAAATAGTAAATTAACACCCATTTCAAAACCTAAATAGTGTTAAACATTCAAAACGAAATAAATTGTTGGCGGAAAACTTTCCTTGTGATTCTTTTGGGCATTGCAATGCTATCTTTTACTGCAACATTGATTGGGCAATCTAGTAGCGACCAAACTAAACCTGGATTTTTACCCCAACCATATATATTCAACCAAAAACCACCTTCCCCAATACACACCAATTTAAATGGAATGGTGACGGAATTTGTACGCTCAATGTATCAAGACCAAAAGGGCAATTACTGGTTTGGGACCAACACAAATGGAATAATCAGATACAATGGGCAATACCTGGAGCAAATGCCGATTGTTCAAAATGATATGGGCGTATCAGTAAGAGCAATTGTGGAAGATAAGATGGGCAATATTTGGTTTGGAACCTCTTCTGGACTTGTAAAATATGATGGCGCCAAGTTTACCGCTTTCTCAACTGACCTCGGTTTGCAAAATGAAGAAATTTGGGGTTTATTCCTTGATTCAAAAGGCCTTATTTGGGTCGGATCAATCGGTGGTCTGAGTCAATTTGACGGTAAAAAGTTCAACCCTGTTTCACTGCCGATATCAAGTGTCGAAAACCCCCAACACATGTTATCAGACAAATTGGTAATAAAAATCTTGGAAGACCGTAACGGTAAAATGTGGCTGGTGACTGATGGAAATGGCATTTTCACTTACAAGCAAGGAGTCTTCCATCATTTAACCAATAAAATGGACTTGCCAACGCAAGTTGCTGATGTTTTTGCAGATAAAAGGAAATATTTGGATTGGAACTTTCAATGAGTGGGGTCAGTAAATTTGATGGCAAAACTTACCAATTTTACTAAAGAAGGAATGATTGAAGGTTTAGAAACCTATAATTTTCTGTGAAGATCAAAAAGGAAACATCTGGTTTCTGCTGAGCACCATAGTGTATATCGATATGACGGTAATCATTTTCACAAACTTTACTACTGAAAACGGTTTGACGACCAATGGAGTACAAAGTATTATGGAAGATCATAAGGGGCAACTTTGGTTCGGTACATGGCAGGGCATAGCATTTATATGGCTATAATTTTATGAATGCGTCTAAAAAGAGCCTTGGACTAATT
>JADKBO010000038.1 GCA_016715105.1 Saprospiraceae bacterium
TTGTAATTCCTATAGCGACTTTGAGATATTGAGCAAAATAGTGCATGATGATTTAGACCTGAGCAATGTGCCTTCTTCTTGGTCAGC
Source organism: Saprospiraceae bacterium (assembly GCA_016715105.1). Classification (GTDB taxonomy): domain Bacteria; phylum Bacteroidota; class Bacteroidia; order Chitinophagales; family Saprospiraceae; genus JADKBO01. Next base: position 88 of record JADKBO010000038.1, read on the forward strand.
ACTCTTTAGTGAAATGCTTATCAAAGATGCGGCCTATCGTATCTCCATGAATAGCATATGGCTAAAAATTTGTAATGCTGCTTGGACTGAGGGTACAAAACATGATTTAAAAGCACCATCCTCAAAACTCCAAATTCGGCCTAACCAAAACCCAGTAATGATATCAAAGCCCATGAAATTTTACCTACTTCTTAATTTATTAGTGTTTTTGATAGCTACCATTATGAGCATGCGGAGTTGTGATAGTGGTGCAGTTTTAGCAAACCATGTTAGTTCTGCGATTAGCAATATGAATGGAAATGCGGAGGATGCTGCTGAAGAAATAGCTACTACAATGGTGAAAATATCAGACGGAACTTTTATTATGGGTTGTCCAAATGAACAAGAAAATGATTGTGATAATGATGAAAAACCATCGCATCTAGTTAAAGTGAGTGGCTTTATGATCAATAAATACGAAGTAACACAAGAGCAGTGGCGTGCAATTATGGGTAATAATCCTAGTTATTTCAATAATTGCAAACGATGCCCTGTAGAGAGTGTAAGCTGGAATGATATAGACGAATTCATAATAAAGCTTTATAATATTAGTGGAGTTCGGTATAGATTGCCAACAGAAGCAGAGTACGAGTATGCGGCTAGAGGAGGAAAAAGTTTTAAATACTCTGGATCTAATGATGTGAGTAGGGTTGCATGGTATAGTATTAATAGTGGCAGTAAAACACATCCAGTAGGGCAAAAAGCACCAAATGATTATGGACTGTACGATATGAATGGAAATGTATGGGAATGGTGTAGTAACTGGTTTCATGGCTATCCAGGTAGTTTAAATGTTACTGATAGATCAGGTTCTCTTCGTGTAGATCGTGGCGGTGGTTGGAATAACAATGAAAGGGACTGTCGCGTCTCATATCGCAGGGGAAATAGTCCAACTGATTATGCCTACGATTTAGGCTTTCGATTGGCCCTCTCATTTTAGCAATTGTACATTTGTTATTGAATGGAGTTAATAGGAAAATTAAACAATCTTATAAAGAAGAAAATACAAATTGACTTAGCAAACTATAATGTGATTATTTTTTAATAGACTCAAGGGAATGGAAGAAGTATATTTTGCAGTGAATAAATTTGGAAAAAAGGTAGTGAATAAGATACTTAAATTCGATTTTTTTGCAATTAGCGCCATCAAAGAAAGATTTGAAATGGAAGCCAAAATGTATACATTAGACAAGTTATTGATTTAACTGAAGTGAGTTGTGAACTAACTATTTTTATAGAATTCCTAGAAGGAAAAACTCTTAAGGAATTAATTGATAAAGGGTATGTCTGTGATGAAAAAGCTATAAAAGTATTTTGAGCAGTGTGTTTCGGCTCTGAAAATAACCCATGAAAAAAAATCGTACATAGTGATATTAAACCATCCAAAATATTTATCACAAGTGATGGACAATCAAAACATTGGATTTTGGGTATACCAGGAATCCCTTCAAACAATGAAACATTTACAATCCACTATCTTTTTACCCATGATGGATGCAAAGTTTACAGATTTAATGATTGTGGACAGAATATTTATTTCACAAATTGTAATGGTGAGGCGATTGCAGTTGGAGATAGTAGCAGGACAATCAATAGAACTCAGCTAAATACAAAGGTGCCTAAAGGGTAGAGAAGAGCAGATAAACTGAAGCTCAGATTCTGACTATGGTCACAACCTTCGGGTCTCTTTTCACTGGTTTGATAAATAGATAATAAGTTCCTTTAGGATATGTTGAAGATCAATTGAATTTGTTTTTGTGTTTTCAACCAAAACTTGACCCATTACATTGATTATTTTCAAGTATTCAACTTGTTGCTTTTCATACGAAAGTTGAATCAAACCTTCTGTGGGATTAGGAAAACAAAGCAATTTAGATGGATTTTCTAAAAGTTCAGTTAGCTCATCCTCATCATTTATGGCCAATACAGACTGATATTCATATGCGCCAGCATCTATCAATCCATTGGATGTTCTGGTGGCATAATTATATGGATGTACGTATGATTTATCTATCGAGAAATCCAAACCAGAAACAACAGGAACAGAAACTCCAATGTTGATGGCAGGTGAGTTTGATAAAAGGGCATAATCAAATCCGGCTTCATTGGCCAAACCTACATTTGATATATTCGTTTCTACCAAATTACCTCCAATTGTTGCAGGAAATGAACCCGCAATGGACCCTAATCCAGCAAAAACATTATTGTACACACTGACACTTGTGGCTTGAGCTGAAATATTGAGAAATTACAACCTGGACTTCGCCTATTTACAAAAGAATTATTGATTACATAAAGCGTTTTCAAATATCCAGTAAGAAAGCCCTCTAAACCGTAACCAATCAAGTTGCAATTATCTGTGTTGATACCCTGCATCAATAAATTGCCTTTGAGCACAGACAAACCCCCGTTACTCATGTCGATCAAATAACTGGAAGTACCGGAATCTTCATCCATGATGCGGTTGTACTCGATGTAATTTTCCTTTGCTCTGGTTTTGAGGTTGTGGCCAATTTTTGCATGATGAGAATAATTGTATCGAAAAGTCAATTTATTGATCCTTCCAATGTATAAGTTATGTGTCTGACCATCACCAAATCCATTGTTGTCAAATTCCGTATGTTCGATAAGAATATCGCCTGTTCCAGGATTGGAAGTCAAAATTCCGTTTTCATTATCGTGAAAGTAACACCTCCTCACCGTCATTCCAGAACCATCTAGTCTGATGCCCGCTCCATTTTCATCTGCCACAGTAGCTCCAGAAAATTCGATATTTTCAACAGTGATGTTATTGCCTATGAAAACCCAAATGCCTTTGCCCAAAATGTAGGAGCCGTTGGCCACCAACTTTGTCTTTTGGGATCCGACACCCACAATGACCAGATTGTTTCTTGACCAAGCCGCCAAAGATGCATTACCTGTAAAAGTTTGAGGATCGATCAAAATAGTATCGCCATCATTCAACACATTGGCAAGATGAAGTGCATTGGGAGTGGCATACATCTTTCCAGTTCCAACAGTGACTGTTGTTGCATGAAGAACATCGAATGTTATGAACAACAAAGAAAGCAAGAGAAAGGATTTGATCAGGTAACGACTCATTTCTAGTATTTTACACAGCAAACTTAACAATAATATTTCTGGGGAAAACCCTAGCTTTTATTGACAATTTACAATTCATTCACAAAATTTTTCAAAGTGAAATACCTCTTAGCCTTTTCGCACACATTCTTAATGATAATTTTAAACAAAAAGGATCAGGATTTAAAGACGGCTTTTCTATTTTTGTGAAATGGTGCCATCCGTATACAGAATCTGCTTCGCTTTTTTGGGATTTTTTTGCTTATCAGTCTTGAGGGGACAGGTGGTGGATATGGCTAGGGTTGACTTCTTCAAGTTGTCTAGATGTGGTCAAATTTGAAGGTAGGAATTGCACAGGAATGGGCCAGTTTGGGGTTTTTGGCAACCAATTTATTGCTCAAAATGCGGATGGAATAGAATGTGGCTGTCCAGGATCCACCGGCGATCATAAGGCTTATTTCGAGTTTAGACCTGTGGATATATTAAGATTTGATAGTATTTCAATCAGCTTTGATTACAGAGGACAAGCGGATACAATATTTGATAATAGGGTCCTTTATCTAATGATCCTATTTACCCATGCGCCCCTAATAGTTCTGGAGGGTCACATGACCAAATAGTATTTTCATACATTATTGACAATGACACTATAGTGGATAAGGTTATAAAGGGTAAAGCTGTAGCTGAATTCACAGGGATTTGGTCTGTGGCTAGTGTACCAAATGGAAACTCCTTAACCATAAGAGTTAATGTTGCAACTACTTCCGAAGATGAAATTGTATATTTTACAAATTTGAGAATCCGTGGAAAAGTGAAAGATCCTTTTGCAGGACTTAATCAAACAAGATGCAAAGAATTGACCCCATTCCAAGTCCAAGGAAGTGGTTTTGGCGAGTGGTCAACATCAAGTTTTGGGTCTTTGCAAAAGATCAATGATACCATTATAAGTTATACACCACTTCCTGGCGACTTGGGTAGTACTATTGCATTTTATTTAACAAGACCAGCGTTTCCTCAATGCGGCACTTTAATTCCAGCAAAAACAGCACAGAGCCTAGTTGATCTTTTCAATGACCCTCCCAATATTAATATAAATGCCATTGATACAATTTGTGAAGGTCAAGATCTTATTATAACTGCATCTGGCGCGGAAACTTATAAATGGACATCTACCACAACAATGGACACCCTTGTTGGTGATACTATTATTGTAAAACCTACTTCAACAACGATATTCATAGTCAGCGGGTCAAAATCTGGATGTTCTTCAACAACATTCACAAACGTAGTTGTCAATCCAAACCCAAATGTTTCCATCGCCCCCATTGCAGAAGCTTGTCCAGGTGATACAGTTTTATTATCTACCTTATCTGATCCAAGTTATAATTACACCTGGTTTCAAGAAAATGTACAAATTTCAGAGAATGAAAATGAAATAAAAGTCCAGGCCCCAGGTAATTTTTCAGTCACCGTTACAGACTCCAATAATTGCAGGAGTTCAGACACTGTTGATGTTTTATCAAGCCCAGTGCCAAGTTTAAAAGTAAGCCTGCAGGACTCCATTTATTGCCTAAATGGTAGAGTTGATCTTTTTGCCTCTGGTTTTGTGGATTATCAATGGTCGACAGGACAGTCTGGGCCCAATGCTTTTTTTGATATCCAATCTGACACCATCATCCATTTAGAAGCCTTTTATGGGAATGGATGTAAATTGGATACTTCGTTTTTTATTCCCAAACCAATAGTACAAGAAATCAATTTACCGGCTGATTTGAGTTTTTGTCAGGGAACATCGCTAAAGGTTTTTACAGATTTTCCCTTTAAAGAATACTTCACAAAACTCACTTTAGATCAAACCTATAACTCCTATTTATGGAGTGACGGAAGTACAGATGATTCTTTGTCGATAAAATTTCCTGGGGAATATCAAGTTACCGTGACCAACGCAGAAGGCTGCAAAGGCACTGATACTTTAGAAGTTTTCGATTACTCACTAGATCCACCTATCATCAGTGGAGTAGGGGAATTTTGCCCCGGTGATAGCGTAGTTTTATCACCCAATGCTGGTTATGTCAGCTATTTATGGAGCAATGGTGACACCACTCAGCAAACTACTATTTTGCAAGCGGGAACAGTCAGTTTGGAAGTTGCAAATGAATTTGGATGTAAATCCAGCGCAACAAAAGAAATCATACAAAGGACCGTGCCTGTTCCTTCCATTCAAGGCAGTACCCAATTTTGCGAAGGTGATAGCACTGCCATTTCAGTCATCGGCAATTTTTCGACCTATGAATGGGGCGATGGCAAACTCGGAAGAGATAGAATTGTGCGAGATACCGGAATTCTTACTGCTGTGCTTACTACTGCCGAAGGCTGTAGAACATCTTTGATAGAATATTTTTCACATAAATCAACTACCAAACCAGAAATCATTGGTGCGAATCAAATTTGCAAGGATTCGCTGAGTGATTTAATGGTTGTCCAAGCATTTCCGCAATACGTATGGTCTACTGGGGATACCACCGCTCAAATTTCCATTCAAAATACTGGATTGTATTTTGTAGAAATCAGAGACACCAATGGATGTTTTGCACTGGATTCCATTTTGATCAATCAGTTCACTGAACCAGCCATTACCTTCAGTGGATCCCAAGTCTTTTGCGAAGGTGATTCTACCAGAATCACTGTAAAAGGTAATTTCACGGATATCCTTTGGGCGGATGGGTCAACGGATACCAGCAGGTTTTTTTATACAGCTCAACCTCTTGGATTTCTAGTTAAAGATGTGAATGGATGTGGTTACCGTAAATCCATCAACCTCAATCAATTGCCTGGCCCAGCGGCAGAAATATTAGGAGCCAGATCGATTTGTACAGGATCAGAAACTACGCTCGAAGTGGATTTGAAAGGTTTGGAATATGAATGGTCAACTGGTCAAGTAACGGATACGATCAGGGTCATTGAGGCTGGTCAATTCATGGTTACGGTTACGGATGTATTTGGTTGCAAAACTAACTTATCAGCAGAGGTGGTCGTGAGTGCGGCGTTACAACCCAATATTACAGGAAATGCTTCTATTTGTGAAGGCGTCACCAATATATTGGATGCAGGTCCATTTTTTGATTATGAATGGTCAACTGGAGCCCTGACGAGAACAATCATTGCAGACACAGGTACTTTTGTAGTTAAAGTATCTGATGGAAATGGGTGCACTGGGCTAGATACATTTATGGTCACTAGAAAGCCGGCCTTGAATTTACCTCTAGAAAGCGTTTATCAAATTTGCAATGGAGATGTACTTGAATTAGACTTAGGATTGAAGGGAACATACCAATGGTCAAATGGAGATACATCCCGAATTTTCAGGGTCCAAAATCCAAATACGTATACACTCAATTTTACAGATGTGGAAGGTTGTGTTGGAAATGCAACATTCGAATTGTCCAACTTTTCCCCTTATGAAGACTTCATCATTGGAGCAACAGAATTCTGTAGAGGCCTTGGAACAACCATTTCTGTAAGTGGTTTATCCAACGCTCAATGGAATACGGGAAGCCAAACAGATTCACTTTTCATCAATATGGAAGGTGTTTATTCAGTGGAAGGTCTTGACAGCAATAACTGCCCTGCTCAGGATACCATTTTTATCAAAGAAGAAACTTCTTTACGACCGATTATTGAAGGTCATCAATTTCTTTGTGGCCCACTTGACACGACATCAATCACAAGTTTAGATGATTATTTCCAGTATATTTGGAGTAATGGAGATACTTTGAAGACAGCAAAAATGACAGAACCTGGAACTTACACGCTGATCGTAAGTGATAAAATGGGATGTAAAGGCCAAATTGCTTTTGACATTTTTGAAAGAGATTTACCCATTCCCATTTTGGCTGGCGAAACCACTTTTTGCGTTGGTGATTCAGCAATATTAACAACAGATACTCACTACAAAAGTTATTTTTGGGATGGCTTAGATAGTTCAGCAAAATTTTATGTAAAATCATCTGGATCGCATAGTTTGACAGTTGAAGATGTATCTGGTTGCAAGGGGACTATTACTTTTACTACAGAATCACGGACTGGGCCGGAGCCTCAGATTTTCGGAGACAGCCTGATTTGTATGGGTGATTTTGCAACCTTATCTGGAGGAAATCAAACCAATTATTTATGGAGTAGTGGCGAAACCACAAAAGAAATAAATGTCGAAAAAAATGGTGTTTATTGGTTGAAAGTTGAGGACACTTTAGGATGTGTGGGAACAGACACTTTTAAGGTACAGTTTTTTGATCTACCACAAATTATGGTTGAACCATCAGAACTTCTGACTGCTTTTGGAGACCTAGACACCTTGCGAATTATTGGCGATGTGCCAGCTTTTAGTTCAGTTTCGTGGCAATCTCTTTTTGGTAGTTTATGCGAAAACTGCACATCCATCATTTATGAAGCCAGTGAAAATGACGTCTTGACGATTACTGCACTGGATCAAAACGGTTGTCAACAACAGGTGGAAGTAAATATTACGGTGATAGAGGATAAAGAAGAACAATTGTACTTTTCCAATATTTTAAGGCCAGGAAGTGGAAATACCAATGATGGTTTGATCTATGTGGCAAAAGGAAAAGACTTCAAGCTTCAATCTGTAAAAATCTTTGATCGGTGGGGGAATTTGGTGCATTTTGGCCAAAACCTGGACGGTAATTCTGGTATTTTATGGAATGGTCAAATGGCCAATGGAGGTGATACGCTACCGGGAGTTTATGTGATGAATGTAACATATTCATTTAAAGACCAAGTCAAAACAGTGGTAAAAACTGTTACTGTAGTCCGATAGTGACGATAGACGATAGACAAGGGACGAGAGAAGAAAGTTCAAATGCGGCAACTTTCAATTTTCTAGATGATTCTTTACAGTCCTAAACACTTTCTCGTCTATTAGATTTCCACCCTCCAATATCCATGAATACTTGCACTTTGTAATCAATCCTTCTTCACTTGAAACAACATTGTGACCAATTCAACCCAATTCAGGGTTGTAAGAAATTGGGGATTTGATTCCCCGAGCTTCGCACGGGGTTAATCAAATTGAACCATTTCTGGGTTCTAACCAATTCACAAACTTCACCCAACTTTGATTTCTAATTGTAGATAATTTTAAGAAAACCCCATATCGTAAATTACCTTAAGTAGCTAAGATTAAAAGTTACTATCGTCTTTTTTCTTCCAAATTATAGTAAATTAAAATATTAAAAAAAGGGCTATATCAAAAAAGGAGATACTTTTGACGGCATTATCAATCTCTATCTCATCAATTTAAACAATAAAATGAAAAAGTACTTTTTAATTGCCCAGTTATTGTGTGTTGTCGTAGTGTCATCTTTTGCACAACAATGGGCTCAAGTTGGAGCAGTTGGCGATTGGAAAAACACCATTGACGTTGTTTCCATGAATGGTAGCTTTTACAGTCTAGAAGCTGATGGAACGTTGTTTAAAACTGATAAAAATGGCACTTTCAACCAGATAGGCGAAAGAGGTTTTTTCGAAAATGCTGATTTTTTAGTGGCACTAGATGGTGAATTATGGACGATCGAAGGCGGTTCACTTTATCGCAGTAATGTGAAAAGTTTGGTTTGGGAAAGGGTAGGAAAGGAAGGCGATTGGGCCAATACCGTAGCAATGGTTGGCTTGAATGGCAAACTTTACACCATTGAAACCGACGGTACTTTATATGAAACATATAAAAACGGAACCTGGAGACAAGTTGGCGGAGCAGGAGAATTCGGAAATGTTTTCATGTTGGAGGCCATGGACAATCATTTATGGACAGTGGAAAATGGCACTTTGTATAAAAACAGTGTCAGTTCAATGACTTGGGAGCAAGTTGGTGCGGTTGCTGATTGGGAACACACCGTAGCAATGGTCGCAGATGGTAGCTATTTATGGAGCATTGAATCTGATGGTACACTTTTCAGAACAGATAAATCAGGGCGTTTTGAGAAATTTGGAGAACGTGGTTTGTTGAGTGAAGTGTCTATGATTGTTGCGCTGGATAAGGTGTTGTACGCGGTAGAAAATGGCACGCTTTACAAAAAGAAATAGTACAAATAATAGGTCGCAAGCTAGCAAATGTGTTAATTATTGGTTGAAAGAATCCAAGTTCTCAATATGCCTTGAGTTAAAATTTGATATTTTAAGTATTTCTATTAGTTTTGCTTTATAGTCAATGATTTAAAATGAAAGAAAAAAACACCCCGCATTTTACCCTTTTTGGATTAGAGTTTCCGGTTGACCTTGCAAAGATTTTGAAATTGACATTGGTCATTTATGCCGTTCTTTTTCTCTTGGTCATGGTAGCGATGAAGTTTTTTGGTTACGAATTGACAGATGCTGACATTCCAGGGGGCATCATCTCAGGATTTTTATTGGCTTATTTGATCTCAATCATTTAAGTTACCAACCATATGGCAACACAAGAATTACCAAATGAAGCTTCCTCCAAGAAGAAGATCTATTTTTTTATTGGCGGTGTATTTTTACTGAGCATATTTAGTTTCTGGTTTACCAATCAGGATTATTTTACATCCATCGTTCAACCATTGTTGAATGTTTATACGAAGATTTCCAGCTTTATTTTAAATCTATTTGGATACCAAACTTCAGCCAGAAATGAAATTTTGAGTTCACCAGAATTTAGCTTGGAAGTAAAAAAAGGATGTGATGCAGTTGCTCCAATGATTTTATATACCCTTTCTATTTTGTTTTTTCCTTCACCGTTTAAGGGAAAACTGAAAGCCATAGGCATCGGTATATTTTGGTTGTTTTTATTGAATATTGTAAGGATTGTAACTCTGTTTTTCACAAAAAAATATTATCCTGAATCCTTTGATTTTGTACACACAGAATTGTGGCAAATCATGTTCATAGTTTTTACTCTGTTTTTATGGTTGAGGTGGCTAAAAGGCCACATTGCAAAGAACCCCGAATCACATGAAAAAGCTTGACGAGTTAACTAAAAGGTTTGGTATCTTCATTTTGGTGTATTTGGGACTGATTTTACTTTTTCAGTTGAAGCCAATGCAACAAGCCCACAATGTATACTATTGCAAAATTGGCAGGGGATTCTTCAACTTGGTAAACCCCAATTATTTCTCAATGTGGAATCCAAATGCTCCTGAGAATGAAAAAGATTGGAATACCACCATATTTTTATACAGCAAAGCCAAACATGGGAATAGACTATCCAATATGTCTTATGTCCGATCTATAAATCCAGAAAGAGCGGTTTACAATAATTTCAATACCATTTCTATGCTGCCCATGCTTTTTCTGGCATCGTTGTTTTTAGTTTCTCCTGGTTTTAAATGGTATGAAAAGCTTTGGAAGTTTTTCGTTTCACTGCTCATTCTTTATTTCTTTTTAGCCTTTTTTACCAGTCATGTCATTGAGAATGTAATGCTGAGCGAGGGTAGGATGGGTGATACTTTCTGGCATAAATTTGTAGCACTCGTCGGCTTTTATGGTTTGAAAGAAGCCATCTACATTGTTGCAGCTTTGTCTTGGGCTTTGTTTTTTATTGGTAAATTGAATATGCCTGCGGCTGCGGAAATCGGAGATCGGAAATTGGAAAACGGAAATAAAAACGGAGACCGGAAACCGGATACCGGAAACCGGAAATAAAAATGGAGATCGGAAATCGGAAATCGGAGGTCGGAATTAAAGGAACCCGATAACGATCGGAAATACGAAGTTCAGAAACCTTGATTCTAGCAAAAATCTGGAGCCATTAAATCTGCCTTCCTCATTAGCCACTGGCTTTAGCCTGGGGCTAAGTTCAAAGAGAAAACGTGGGCTTTAGCCCAAACCCGGATACCGGAATTAATGGAAACCGGATACCGGATACCGAAAATGTGGAAACGTGAAATGTGAGGTCAGCGGTACGATCTGCCTTCCTTATTAGCCACTGGCTTTAGCCTGTGGTCTAAATCCCGTCGAGATAACGTGGGCTTTAGCCCAAAGCCGGAGATGGTCGTAGATAGAGAAACCATTTCCTATTACGATTATTATCGGAAATCGGAAGGAAAACGGAAATGGTAAAAACGCGAAATGTGAGCTCGGGAGTACGAAGATCAGCCTTCCTCATTAGCCACTGGCTTTAGCCTGTGGCCTAAATTCCATCGAGACAATGTGAGCTTTAGCCAAAACAGAAAATCGTAAAACATGGATCGGGAGTACGAAGATCAGCCTTCCTCATTAGCCACTGGCTTTAGCCTGTGGTCTAAATTCCGTCGAGACAACGTGGGCTTTAGCCCAGAACCGGAAATCGGAGATCGTGAATCCACGAGGCGAGTTTTCAGTTGTCAGCAGTCAGCTTTTTTCGGAAATCGATGAAACGCAATAGGCAACAGGCAACAGGCAATAGGCAATTTGGCAATTAGCAAATTTTTGGGTTTTTATAATTGAAATCCTACGCTTCTCTGCTTTTGCAAGGGATTGAACTCTCATTGAAATCCCAGGTGTCCCTGCTTCTGCAAGAGATTGAAATCCTACGCTTTTCTGTTTTAGCAAAAAATTGAAATCTCATTGAACTGCCATTGGAATCCTACATGTCTCTGCTTTTGAAAGGGATTGAACTCTCATTGGAATCCCATTGGAATCCCATTGGAATCCTACCTGTCCCTGCTGATGCAAGGGATTGAAATCCATTCGTAATACTGCCTTTCTCTTCTTCCAGATGGGAATGAACTAAGATGATTGAGAATGTGTTTTTTATATGAACACGTCTTCCTATTTGACGATAATTAAAGCCACTTCTTGTAAATGGTAAAAGCGACACTCTATAGGAAGAATAAAGAGCTAAATAACAAAAAACGACTATGGAATATATAGACTATTACGCCGTTCTGGAGATTCCAAAAACAGCGGATGAAAAGGAAATAAAAAAAGCTTACCGAAGGCTTGCTCGGAAATACCACCCTGACTTGAACAAAGGTGACCAAAGCGCAGAATCAAAATTTAAACAAGTTAATGAAGCCAATGAAGTATTGAGTGATCCTGAGAAAAGGAAAAAGTATGATAAACATGGTAAGGATTGGATGCATGCCGATGAAATAGAAAATGCTCAGCGCCAGCAAAGAAGTTACCAAGGCAGTCGGGCCAGTGGTGGAAGCCAGCGGTGCAACAGGTTCTTCATTTGGTGGTGGTCGTCGGTCTCAAGCCAAGTTTAAAGGACAAGATTATCATGCTGAATTGACCTTGAATCTGTCTGAAGTCACCAAAACGCAAAAACAAACTGTAACAGTCAATGGGAAAAACTTGCGCTTTTCGATACCCGCAGGAATAAAAGATCAACAATCTATTGTCATCAAAGGCCAAGGAGGTCCTGGAGCAAATGGTGGGCCGGCTGGTGATTTATATCTGAAATTTAATATTTTGAATGATACCAGTTTCAAAAGAGAAGGTGATGATCTGCACAAAGAAATCTCACTGGATTTGTACAAAGCATTGTTGGGTGGAGAAATTTTCGTTGACACTCTGGACGGAAAAGTAAAAATCAATGTGCCAGCAGGAACACAAAATGATGCCAAAGTGAAACTAAAGGGCAAAGGATTTCCAGTGTACAAAGAAGAAGGAAAAATTTGGTGATTTGTATATAAAATTCAAAATCATGATACCAACAAACCTTAGTCAGGAAGAAAACAAGAACTATTTGTAAAACTTTCAAAAATGAGATCATGAGCATCGAAAGACAGTTTATAGAAATCAAAAAATTGTGCACTGTTTACAATATCGCACCCAATCTGGTCATTGAGCTGGAAGAACATAATCTCATTTCGATGGAGTATACAGACGAAGCCATACTGCTAGATTTGGAAGAGTTGGGCAAGTTTGAGCAATGGATGCGTTTACATCATGACTTAGGAATCAATGTAGCTGGTTTGGCTGTCATACAAGATTTATTGGAAGAGCGGGAAAATTTAAGGCAAGAACTTGCATTGTTACGCAGCAGAATTTAGGTCAAAATTTTTCCATCGCCCATAGTAATTATGCGGTCCGTTTGATCTGCAAATTCCTGGTCATGGGTAACAATTAACAGGGTAAGTCCTTTTTCTTTGGCCAATGTTTTAAAAATAGCCAGCACATTTTCTGAATTTCCACTATCCAAATTTCCTGTTGGTTCGTCGCCCATGATGATACTAGGTTGATTGATCAAAGCCCTTGCAATGGCTACTCTTTGTTTTTCACCTCCCGAAATTCGATATGATTTACTATTAGAAATATTTGCAATGTCCAGCAGATTTAGAATATTTTTGGCATCCTCATAAATTTCATCATCAGATTTTTTAGCAAGTTTTTTAGCCGGCAAAGTGATATTTTCCATCACCGTAAATTCAGGTAATAAATAATGAAATTGAAATACAAATCCAATGTGTTCATTTCTGATATGAGCGAGTTCATTTGGAGTATTGCCAGTAATCAATTTGTCTTTGAGATATAAATTGCCTTTATATTCAGTATCCATGGTAGACAAAATATACAACAAAGTAGATTTTCCGCAACCAGATTTACCCATAATGGAGACAAATTCTCCTTCACTGACATTAAAATTGATGTCATTTAAAACTTGAGTTTCTACCGGTTTGTGAAAATATTTGTAGATGTGTTCTGCTCGAATAATTGATTTCCCTTCCATGATTATTGGCCTCTTAGTATGGTTACTGGGTCAATTCTTTTGGCCTTTCTAGCTGGTAAGTAACCCGCAAAAAAAGTAGATATCATCGCAAACACAATACCTATAACATAATAAATTGGATTGAAATTGACTGGATAGGTTTTGATGGTGGGCAAAGCCTCTGTTTCAAATGGCAGTTGATCTATCACTGATGAGAAAAAGTAACCCAAAATCAAGCCCAATAATCCGCCTATAAAGTCAATCAATAAGGCTTCACTGATGAAAATAAACAATACGTCGTTACCTGAAAATCCAGTAGCTTTTAAAATGGCAATATCATTCATTTTTTCATAAATAAACATGTTGAGGATATTGTAAATCCCAAAACCAGCAACGATCAATAAGGTGATTGAAACTGCGTAAGTGATGATATTTCTAATGGTTGTACCTGTCTCAAACTGTGCATTGGCAGTTCCAATATCAATGGCAGTGATCTGATACATTTTTGACAATTCCTTTGACATCGGTAAAGCTTTTTTGATATCGAAAAGTTTGAGGTTGATATCAGTGATGTAATTTTCTTTTTCGCCCATAAAGCGCTGTACAGTGGGGATGTTTGCAAAACTTTGGATATTGTCAATTTCAGCAAGACCACTTTGGTAAAATGCGACAATTTTCAAAGTGAGTCTATTTCCTTTTGCATTCACTATTTGAATGCGGTCACCTATTTTCGCACTCATTTTTTTTGCTATTCCAATGCCAATAATGATGGCATTGTCATTATTGTGCAGATCGTAGATGTTACCATTCAAAATGTAATTATCAATATTAAACAATCTACTTTCTTCCAAAATATTGACGCCATTGATGATGCCATTCAATTCTATATTTCCTGCCGTAAAATGCTGACTCCTGGCGCGAAACGCCAAGCACGTCTGGATTTTCCTTCAAAATGGCAATAATTGGACTTGCTTGTGAATTCTACTTTGGTTTTGTTTTGGTTTTACCGACCGTACGATCTGCCAACCATCCCTAAACGACTCGGACAATGCAATAGGTTGTTTTTCTGAAGGTAATATCTCATTGTAAAGATGAATGTGTGGTGTTCTGTCCAAGATCAAGCCATCTAATAAACCATTCAATCCGGTCATGAATGAGACTAAAATGATAAAAGTAGCAATGCCAAAAGTCACCCCTAATGCAGCAATTGTAGATTGTTTTATCCTGGTGGTGATGTGTTTGTAGGCAATGTTCAACAGTACTTTCTTATTCACTTGATTCCAGTTTATAGATTTCTGTTGTGGTGTCTATGCCATTCAATATTTCCGTGAATTGCAAGGAAGAAACTCCTACCTCAACAGTAATCAGTCCTTCTTTCGTTCTTACCTGATTTTTCTCATTTATGTATTGACTGGGTAGGGTAAGGACGTTGTCTTTTTTTGAAATGATGATATTGGCCTCACCGCTCAATCCATTCAATAAAACTGGCGGTTTGGTTTTAAATACTGCTTCTATTGTAAATGTTTGTGATCGCAAATCTTTGGAAGGATATATTTTCGTTAGTTCACAGTCAAAAGTTTTATTTACGAATGCGTCTAAAGTCACAATGATACTTTGACCTATTTTCACCCTCGAAATATCCACCTCATCTAGCAAAAGTTTGAGTATGAAATCATTTTCACTTCCAATCAGCGCAACCGGAGTTTGTGGGCTCACGGCTTCTCCAACCTTTTTCATTACTTCATAAACCACACCATCCACCAGACTATTTACGCGATATTCCTCATTGTTGATGGCACTGATTTGGTAAGCATTGTGTGCAATTTTTAATTTATTGGCAAGGTCTATTTCTGTCCTTTTATAAGTGTTTTTCATTTTTGACAATTCATTTGCTGAGGTTTCATAGAGTAATTTTTGATTGTCAAGCTCTTGTTTCGTGCCAATACCTTTCTGCCATAAAATTGATAATCGCTGATAATTGACAGAATCATTTTGAAATTTCATGGTTGCATTCTGAATGTTTTCCTTGAGATCTTTGAGAATGGCAGAATTTCCTTGGTAATTGTCTTTTGCCAAGTCATAACTCAATTTCGCATTTGCTTTGTTTAATGAAGATTGAATTTGATCAATACTAAACAATATTTCTCCTTTTTTACAATTTTCCCTTCAGTCAAATTGCTTGAAGAAATGAGACCATTTACGGCAGGATAGACATTATAAACATCTCTTGGGACTACAGTGACCGTACTGTAAACAGCCTCAGTCAGAGTTCTGAAGCTTGGTTTGATATATTCGGTCTTCTTTTTACAACCTATCCAAAAAATAATGAACAGAAAGGCGATTAATAGTTTTGTTTTAAAAATCATTTTTTGAATTTGACCTTTTTTGAAACTCAATAAACACAGTCAAAAAACAAAGGTAGTTAAACCAATTTCCGAACGGAATGATTTCAAACAAGAGCGGAAGTGATTGCTGTCAGTAAAAGGGCAGCGGAGTAATCAAAACAACTTTGGATTCTGAAAAAGCCAGGTTTTTTTGATATAAATAAAAAATGGTGTCATATGAATTTGCCTCTATTGTAACATTTGCCCTCGACATATGAACATCAAAAGCTGATATTAAGTATTTTGCTATTTATCATCGTGGGGATTTATTATTTGACTACTTTTGACGCCAAAGACTAAATTCAATATTGAACTTTTCATACTTCGTTGCTAAGCGCCTGGCATTTTCAAAAGGTCGTTCATTTACCAAAACCATAGTGGGTATTGCCATTGCTGCAATCACCATAAGTTTGGCTGTGATGTTACTTACAAATGCGATGATCACAGGTTTCAAGCGTGAAATTCACAATAAAATATTTGGGTTTTGGGGCCATATTCATATTACCGATACCAATATCAATCGCGATTTTGAGTTGAGGCCTATTTCTGTGTCTGCTCCTTATTATGCTGAATTGAAAAAAATAAAAGCCGTGCAATATCAAATTCCTGCCAAAATGTGGGGACGTGAAATTGCAGGTAAATATGAGGAAGCCACAAGTTTTGGTGGCGTGCAACACGTGCAACCATTCATCATTATGCCCGGCCTTGTAGAATCTGGCAAAGATTTTCAAACAATACTTTTTAAAGGAATTGATGAGCAATTTGACTGGGGTCGAATGAACCGGTTTATGATTTCCGGTAAGCAGAATTTGGAAGACATGAGTGAGGATGAGATCGTCATCAGTAAAATCATTGCCGATAAACTGCAAATCAAAGTGGGCAAAGAGGTCATTGTATCTTTTGTAAAGAATAAAAACAAAGTAAGGAGAAAGCTCAAAGTTGTCGGTATTTTCAACACAGGATTGGAAGAATATGACAAAAGATTTGTATTGGGCAATATGAACCAGTTAAGAGCACTTTTGGAATGGAATGAAAATCAGGTTGCAGGAATTGAAGTATTTTTAGACGACATCAGAGACAGCGAAATCATTACCGATTACATATATAACAGTATTTTGCCCAGTAACCTATATGCAGAAACCATCCAACAAAAATTTCCTTCTATTTTTGAATGGTTGAAATTGCAGGACATCAATGAAAAAGTGATTCTGCAATTAATGGGTATTGTAGCAGTGATCAATATGATGACCGTTTTGCTCATTTTGATATTGGAACGCACTCATATGGTCGGCATACTTAAGTCGCTAGGTTCTACGAATTGGCAAGTGCAAAAAATATTTCTCTATCAAGCCAGTGTCATCATCCTTTTCGGACAATTACTGGGAAATGTCATCGGGCTAGGTCTCGCTTTTCTGCAAAAGACCTACAAATTCATCAAATTGGATGAAGAAAATTACTATTTAGATACGGCGCCGATTTATCTGGATTGGCAGACGGTATTATGGATAAACTTTGGCGCTTTTATATTTATACTTTTGTTTTGGTATTGCCAACTTTTATCATCAATCGCATCAAGCCAATTTCAGCACTTAGATTCAATTGATAGGAAATGAATTTGTATGCTCAAATATGGAAGTTTGGTTTTGCTAATACCAGCAAACGTTGGAGTCGTTTATTTAGACATTTCACTGTTTTATTTACTTTGAAACCGATCATTCCTAATTCGAGATTTTGGGATTGGCCTATAGATTTGTTGTTTTATTCCATAGATGTTTTATTTATTCCAGAGTTGCATATGACAGATTATTGATCATCAAACCCAAAATCAGAGGTTTGACCGACTTGGAAGCCATGTTGGTAGAAGAGTGGTTTGGCACGAGTATTCATATCCCATCTGTAATGATCAATGACAAAGCGTCTACTTTTGTCAAACGGTATGCTTATGCCTTTGTGGGCTATAATGTTGTACATTATCGGGATACGATAGAATCAGCGATTTTGGTTCATGAACTGGTTCATGTTTTCCAATTCCAGAATTTCGGTAGCGTGTATATTTATAGAGCTTTGAAAGCTCAGGGGTCGAAATATAAATACGATTACGGTGGAGTAGAGCGCCTGGTCAACGGATTGAACAAAGGCAAAACTCTATTCCACTATAATTTTGAACAACAGGCTATGATTGTTGAAGATTTTTATAGAATGAATCATGAATTCCAGCTATTTAGCAATAGGTATGCACGAGACGTCTATCAAACTTACTACAATGACTTAATCAACTACAGCTAAGTCGTCGATTTATCAATGCCTGCCATAATTTTCCCTAACTTTTGAATAATTAATCAAAGAGGAAAAAAAACTCGCTTAAAATTTTACTTTTTGAATGTTTCAGTACAGTTTATTTGCGTACCAAAAAACTTACCAGTGTAGGTAATTTTGAGTGTATTGCCATCTAAAGTTGCATTCATAGTAAGGTCAGTTTCGGTTGGCGCATCAACCAATTTTAAGGTCCCTGTACAGTCAGTTAGCTGGAGTGGGCCGTCTAATGTGAGGGTATTGTTACCATCTTCCCATTCCATGTTCAAACCACTTGTTCCATTAGCAGTTGCCGTTAACTTCACACTAGTACCGTCTATCAGACATCCTACACCCTGAACGGTATATACTCCAACAAAATCTGATTGCGTACACTTATCATCTTTTCCGCAAGCGACCAAAAGAACAGCAGCCAATGCTGCTAAGAAAAACTTTTTCATATTAATTGTTTTTAAATGCTAGATAATCGAAGGTCAAACGTGTACTCTTTCACCAAAGTTTTATACGAAAAATTAATTTTAGCTAATGCTGTACTGGTTAATTTGCCTTAAAATAAATCGGTATTATACATCCTTGCAAAAATTTACTTCTTGTAAGTTTCTGTGCAATTGATAACTTTTCCTGAGAACTTTCCATTGTAGGTTATTGTCATTTTTTTTCCTTCAAGCGTTGCATTCACCTGCATGTCTGTGTCTGCTTGTACATTTACTACATTGACAGAAGCCATACATTCATTAATGATCAATGGTCCTGCCAAGGTTAATCTACTTGTTGAGTTTGCCCAGTCAAAATTTACGCCATTAGGACCGTTTGCAAAAACTGTCAATTCAACATCTGTTCCTGTCAGTAAACAACCTTCTCCTTCAATAGAAAAGAACCCAACATAATCTGATTGTTTACAAGTATTACTATCTTTCCCACAAGCTATTAGAAAAATACAGATAATAAGACTACAGTTATTTTTTTCATATTTAATTTTTGATATTCTAAATTTTTAAAAATTTATTGTTTATTCAATATTCTACTCACAATGATAAAATCTAAATAGGTTCTTCATCATACCAATCAAAATTGAAGTCTCCATCTTTGAACTCATCAATTTCCCTTCTTTCTTTTTTGGTGGGTCTTCCAGCACCTTTTTCTCTCATTTCGGCACCTGTTTTACCAACGAACCAGTTTTTATATTTATTCAATTCTTCTTCAGGCGTTGTATTGGTGTAACATTCTACAGCAATGGCGGCACCAACCCTAGATTTTAGCAATTTTTTGACTTCAAAAGTCAATCCAAATCCATTTTTTTTGAGCTCAATTTTATCACCTTCACCGACTAAAGTAGCAGGTTTTGCATTTACGCCATTGAGTTTGACCTTGCCAGTTTTACAAGCATCAGCGGCAATAGTTCTTGATTTGTATAATCTTACTGCCCAAACCCATTTATCTATTCGCATTTTTTCCATCGCCACCAAACATTTTTACTTTAAGCCACACAAACCTAAGACATAAATCAAAGTGATTGAAATAATTTGTGTCTATTACCTATTTTTACTCAAAATAAATAAACGCTTATGACTAAAGTAAAATTGAGCGCCATCAAAACAACAGCGCCTGAAGATTTAGATAAAGATGAAATTAAAGCCAAAGTAAAAAAATTGGCCAAGAAAATCGGCGACCTTCAGAACAAACTTTATGCTGAAAAAAAGCATAGTTTACTCGTGGTTTTACAGGGAATGGATGCTAGTGGAAAGGACGGTGTTTCCAAAAATGTATTTGCCAATTGCAATCCATCAGGCATTGATGCTTACTCATTCAAAAAACCAACTGACGAAGAATTTTCCCATGACTTTCTTTGGAGATGCCACAAATTAGCACCATCAAAAGGGCATACCATGATTTTTATCAGGTCTCATTATGAAGACATTTTGATCCAAAAAGTGCACAAATGGATTGATGACGAACGCGTTTCTAAGAGAATGGCGGCCATAAACTCTTTTGAAGACCTCCTTCAATTTGACAACAACACAACTGTACTGAAATTCTACATGCATATTTCACCAGAAAGGCAATTGGAAAAATTACAAGAGCGACTTGATTTGCCAGAAAAACAGTGGAAGCACAATCCTGGAGACTGGGAAGAGCGCAAACTATGGAGTGAATACATGGATGCATATGAACACGCAATCAATGAATCTCATATCCCTTGGTACATTGTACCTGCTGATCAAAGGTGGTATAGAAATTATTTTGTGGCTAAAAAGGTTCTCGAAGTCCTGGAAGAAATGGATCCTAAACTCCCTGTTTTAGAAAAAAAGGAAGATTGATCATTTTCAAACGACCAAAATGGACACATCTAATTAAGTAGGGTATGGATAAAGTAAATATTTCCGAAAAATTGAGCTTATTTCATGATCATTGGAATCCCAGGATAGTAGGTGAACTCAATGGGCAACACATCAAGTTGGTCAAATTTCAGGGAGAATTTGTTTGGCATAGCCATGCAGAGGAGGACGAAATGTTTCTGGTGATCAAGGGACAATTTCAGATGGAATTCAGAGATAAAACAGTCACTTTATCTGAAAATGAATTTCTGATTGTTCCCAAAGGGGTAGAACATAGACCAGTTGCTGAAAATGAAGTAGAAGTCATGTTATTTGAGCCCTGTAATACACTCAACACAGGAAATGTGGTTGGCGAACTCACACGACAAAAACTAGAAATACTTTGACGAAACCAAAGGACATATTTACTGGGATGGACTTATTGAGGTATGCAATGGCCATTATATTATTGACGCACAGTATTCCTGGCTTCTTTAATGGTGGCGTCAACGACTTTGGTGAGTTGTATTTAAATCAAATAGGCTTTGCTCCACTTGGTATTCCAATAGCTTGGGCGGTAAAACTCTCACATGTGGTCAGCGCGATTTTATTGATCATTAATAAGTACATTAAACTTGCTTGTTTGATGGCCATTTTCGTATTTATAGTTGGAATCATCATGATCCATTTTAAGGAAGGATGGTTTGTTGTTGGTGGTGGCAGAAACGGGATGGAATATAATTTTTTGTTGATTTGTGTTTGTTTGGCGATTATGTATCCTAGTGGATTATCAAAGAAATGATATTAATATTTCAATGAATTTCTAGCATCAGGAGAATTTCATATGGAATTAGTGAAAAGATAATTGGCGGTTTTATATCTTCGATTCCGCATTAAATTATTACAGCCACAAATTTAATTCCCAATAAGCTGGAGGCAAGTGGCATTCATATCTTTAAATGATGAATAAAAGATGAAAACATATTCCAAAATTGCAGGCATTGGCAAGTATTTACCAAGTCATGTGATGACCAATCAAGACCTTACTCAGTACATGGAAACCACCGATGAGTGGATACAGGAAAGAACTGGAATCAAGGAAAGAAGGTACGCAGAAAAGCATAAAGAAACGACTACCACAATGGGAGCAGAGGCTTCAAAGGTCGCCATCCAAAGAGCAGGAATTTCCAAAGAAGACATAGATTTCATCATTTTTGCAACCCTGAGTCCCGACTATTATTTTCCAGGTTGTGGTGTGCTTTTGCAACGTGAACTGGGCATTACCAATACAGAATGTGGTGCACTAGATATCAGAAATCAATGCAGTGGATTCATTTATGCCATCAGTGTTGCTGATCAATTTGTGAAAACAGGCATGTATAAAAACGTTTTGGTTGTAGGGGCAGAAATGCACAGTATGGGTTTGGATTATTCTACTAAAGGTAGGACTGTTACAGTTATTTTTGGAGATGGAGCAGGTGCAGTAATTTTACAACCAACTACAAATGAAGCTGAAGCAATTCTCACCACACATTTGCATTCTGATGGGACGCATGCTGAAGAATTGGCAATGATCAGTCCAGGTTCTCACGGTGGAAAACACTTAGGAACAGAGACATTTGGCTTTCCTGAAAATGATTCTCCTGGTGAAATATTTGTCACTCAAAAAATGATGGATGATGGCATGTTGTATCCCAATATGAATGGTCAATTGGTTTTTAAAACGGCAGTAACCAAATTTCCAGAAGTAATCAAAGAGGCTTTAAAGAAAGTAAATATGGAAGCATCGGATATTGATATGTTGATTCCCCACCAAGCCAATTTGAGGATTTCTGCTTTTGTACAAAAACAAATGGGTTTGCCCGACGAAAAAGTGTACAACAATATTCAAAAATATGGGAACACCACAGCAGCATCTATTCCGATAGCGCTTTGTGAAGCCTTTGAAGATGGAAAGTTGAAGAAAGGTGATTTGGTTTGTCTGGCAGCTTTTGGTAGTGGTTTTACTTGGGGAAGTGCCTTGCTTCATTGGGCTATTTAAATTCTTTTAAACATTGTTATCTGTGATTCAGAAAAATTTCTGAAAGACGACAGATGAAAGACGACAGATGAAAGTTCAATAAATGAAACGTTTTAAATTTGATTGGAAAAAGAGTTTAATTTTTTTTCCATTTAACTTAAAACCCAAACAGACTTAATAGACCTTTTTCTACCGACTTTTTTCTATCGAAGTGTTGAATATTTACAACAAAATAAAAAACAAGGCTTGACACCAAAGTATTTCTCAGACTCGCCAGTCTATAGCCTTAATTCCTTTTTCGCTTTGTCCAATGCCCCTGTCTTGAACAAGTAGATACATGCTTCTTACTACATTTTGTTAAAAATATCACACTTTTGTTCGATTATGGAAGCACCTAAATGGATTGTCAGTACAGGAATGCATGATGCACTGCTTATCTTTGCCCCTCTTTATCAAAAACAAAAATTAAATAAGCAGTGAAGATAACGAATGGGAAATATACGTTGACAGGAGGCGTTGATGTACTCTCGCTTACTGAAAAATACGGGTGTCCACTTTATGTATATGATGCGGCTATCATAGCCAAACAATACAATAAAATGAAAGAAGCATTTGATGTTCCTGACCTCAAGATCAATTATGCTTGCAAAGCTTTGAATAATATTTCCATTTTAAAATATATCAAAAGTTTGGGAGCAGGCCTAGATACTGTTTCTATCCAGGAAGTTTTAGTTGGACTAAAGGCAGGTTTTGAACCACAAGACATCATTTATACTCCCAATTGTGTGAGTCTAGAAGAAATCATTGAAGCAAAAAAGCTTGGGGTAAAAATCAATATCGACAATCTTTCTATTCTAGAGGAATTTGGACATCTTTTCCCAGATTATCCAGTTTGCGTGCGCATAAATCCTCACATCTTAGCTGGTGGAAATACCAAAATTTCAGTTGGTCACATTGACTCCAAATTTGGAATTTCTTTCCATCAAGTGCCTTTGATTTTAAGGATAGCAAAGGCTAATCACATGAAAATTGAAGGAGTCCATATGCATACTGGATCTGATATCCTTGATGCTGAAGTCTTTTTGCAAGGAGCTGAAATACTATTTGACATTGCCGATCATTTTCCAGAATTGAAATATTTGGATTTTGGCAGTGGATTTAAAGTCCCTTACAAAGACGACGGCATACAGACTGATATCAATGATTTAGGCAAAAAAATATCCAAAAGATTTAAGAATTACTGCAAATCAAAGGGTAGGGACCTTACACTCATGTTTGAACCTGGAAAATACTTAGTCAGTGAGTCGGGCTTTTTCCTGGTAAAAACCAACGTCGTCAAACAAACAACCAGCACCGTTTTTGTGGGAGTTGATTCAGGACTCAATCATTTGATCAGACCGATGTTTTATGATGCTTACCACAAAATTGTAAACATCTCCAAAACGTCTGGTAAGGAAAGAATCTACACAGTGGTAGGCTACATTTGTGAAACGGATACTTTTGGTGTGAATAGAAAAATGCATGAAGTTCAGGATGGCAATGTCCTGGCGTTTTACAATGCCGGTGCTTATTGTTATACCATGGCTTCCAATTACAATTCTCGATACAGGCCGGCAGAAGTCTTAGTAATTGATGGCAAAGACTATCTCATCAGGGAAAGAGAGACCATGGAGGACATCATGAGGAATCAAGTAGAATTGGATATTTTTTAGCATTATGGCTCAAACTTACCTTCATCGAATTTGATAATTTTCCAGAATTTTGAAAAATTTTCATCGATACTTAGGTTTATTTTGAAATATGTTTTTTATTTGCAGCACAATTAAAAATTAAACATGATTAATCAAAGCTGGTGGTGGCGAATAGAGATAACCTATAACGGGATCGAATAGCCATTGCATAAGCAATAATATAATATACCAAAACGGCTTGTCGAATTCCCGACAAGCCGTTTTTTTATGTACTAAAAACTGAAAAGAAAAAATAAAATGACCAATTATAAAAGTATCACTACCAAAGCTCACGCAGATTTGTACACGCCCGTAAGCTTGTTTTATAAACTTCGAGAGTCATATCCAGAAGTATTGTTGCTGGAAAGTTCAGATTACAGTAGCAAGGAAGACAGTTATTCTTTTTTAGTGTGCGACGCACTGGCGGGAATTGAAGTGAAAAATGGTCTGGCAAAAACATTCAAACGTGGAGCTGCTTCTACAAAATTTGAGATCAAAACTTTGTCACCGAGTTTCAAGATTATATGGCTTCCTTTACTGTAGATGGTGATGAAATCTCCAAAAAGTATAATGGTCTATTTGGTTACACTGGTTTTGAAGGTTGTAAATATTTTGATAAAGATTTGTATATCAAGGATAAACCAAGTTATGATTTACCAGAAATTAAGTACGGTTTTTACAGGTTTATCTTAGTCATTGATCACGTATCAGATGACCTTTACATAGTAGAAAATATTCCAAATGGAGAGAGTTCTATGTTGATAGACTTACAAAAGGTATTGGATAGGCCTGTTAATTCCAAGTATAATTTCTCATTAGAAGGATCAGTCACCACCAATCAAACAGACGAGGCATTTAAAAGTGCTGTAACGAAATGTAAAAGTCATTGTCAACGAGGTGATGTTTTCCAAATAGTACCTTCACGAAGGTATGAGCAAGGTTATAAAGGTGATGAATTCAATGTTTACCGCAAATTGAGGTCTATCAATCCATCGCCTTATTTGTTTTTCTTTGACTACGGCTCATTCAAAATATTTGGCTCATCTCCTGAAGCACAAATGATTGTGAAAAATGGAGTGGCTGAAATTCACCCAATTGCCGGAACTGTAAAAAGGACGGGCGATCTGGAAATGGACGCAAAAAGCGCACAGGAATTGTTGGTAAATCCAAAGGAAAATGCCGAACACATCATGTTGGTCGATCTGGCTAGAAATGATTTAAGTAAAAATACCAAAGGCGTGTACGTTTCGAAGTATCGCGAATTACAGCGATTTAGCCATGTTTACCACTTGGTATCTATCGTGAAAGGGCAGCTCAAACCTGGTGTAAGTAGTTACCAGATTTTTGCAGATACGTTTCCTGCTGGTACTTTATCAGGTGCTCCAAAATACATGGCCATCCAATTGATCGATGAGTTGGAACCAACCAAACGCGGATATTATGGTGGAGGTCTTGGGGTGATCAATTTCAATGGCAATTTAAATCACGCCATCATGATTAGGTCCTTTTTAGCTCATGAACACAAATTGTATTTTCAAGCAGGAGCTGGTGTTGTTATTGATAGCACAGAGGAGGGAGAATTGCAAGAAGTAAACAATAAATTGGCGGCCTTAAATAAGGCTTTGATCGAAGCAACATCATTTTAAAAAATCGAGTTTATACAAAAGAGATGTCACAAGAAAATAAAAAAACAGTCATCATTGATAATTACGATTCGTTTACCTACAATTTGGTACACATCATCAATGATATCCTCCAAACCGAAGTCGATGTCATACGCAATGATGAGTTTGAACTCGAAGATTTGGAAAAATATGAATACATCATCTTATCCCCAGGTCCAGGAATACCTGATGAGGCTGGTTTACTCAAAAAAACCATAGCCCATTATGGGGGAAAGACAAAGATATTTGGCGTTTGTCTTGGACTACAAGCCATTGGCGAAGTCTATGGTGCCAAACTCAAAAACTTAAGCCGAGTATTTCATGGCATGAAAACTCAAATGCACCTTACGGATTTTAAAAGCCCAATATTTGACCAGATACCAGACAAATTTCTTGCTGGTCGATATCACAGTTGGGTGGTAGACACAAAAAGCGACGTGTCTGCTTTTGACATCACTGCAGTAGATGATGAGGGAGAAATCATGGCCATGCAACACAAAGAATTTCCAATTTATGCTGTGCAATTTCATCCAGAATCCATCATGACAGAACACGGAGTCACCATGTTGGAGAACTTTTTCAAACTTTAGGACGATGAAAGCAATACTTGCAAGACTATTTGACCATCAGACTTTGTCAGAAAACGAAGCTTACGAGACTTTAAATCAATTCAGTCAAGGAGCATTCAACGCCAGTCAAATGGCTTCTTTTCTCACCGTTTACAATATGCGGGACATTACCAATGAAGAATTGGCTGGCTTCAGAAATGCTTTGATTGACCTTTGCATAAAGGTTGATCTTGGAGGGGAAGAAACCGTTGACTTATGTGGTACAGGAGGTGACGGAAAACACACTTTCAACATATCTACCTTGGCATCTTTCATTGTTGCTGGAGCAGGATATAAAGTGACCAAACACGGAAATTATGGCGTTTCATCGATTTCTGGATCTTCCAATGTTTTGGAACATTTAGGATATACCTTTACAAACGATACTGATGTTTTGAAAAAGCAGCTGGAAAAATCAGGCATTTGTTTTATGCACGCACCTTTGTTCCATCCTGCATTAAAAGGCGTAGGCCCAATCAGAAGAGAATTGGGCATGAAAACCTTTTTCAATATGCTTGGCCCACTGGTAAATCCAGCTCAACCAAAACAACAACTAGTAGGAGTTTTTAACTTGAAATTGAGCAACTTATACAAATTTCTACATGAGTCTTTAGAGAAAAGTTATGCCATTGTTTATGGCATGGATGGATTTGATGAAGTATCACTCACTGACCATGTAAAAGTCATAACAAACAGAGGTACTACCGTATTGAGCCCGGATGATTTTGGTTACGATAAAATACAGTTGGGAGAAATTAGCGGTGGTTCAAGTATTGGAGAAGCAGCTGAAATTTTTCAAAAAATCATCCAAGGGCAAGGCACAAAATCTCAAAATAACGTGGTTTGCGCAAATGCAGCCTTGGCCATCAAATGTTTTGAACCAGAAACTTCATTACTAGATTGTGTAGCAAAAGCAGAGGAATCACTTTTCTCAGGAAAAGCCAAAGCATCGCTAACAAATCTACTTTCAAATTAAAAAGTATTCAAGAATAGAAATATGAATGTATTAGATAAAATAGTCGCACAAAAACATAAAGAAGTACAGGAGAATAGGGTATTGCAGCCAATTGAATTATTGGAGAAATCTGTGTATTTTAATTC
The DNA here is from genome assembly GCA_016715105.1 of Saprospiraceae bacterium. Classification (GTDB taxonomy): domain Bacteria; phylum Bacteroidota; class Bacteroidia; order Chitinophagales; family Saprospiraceae; genus JADKBO01. The sequence goes on from JADKBO010000038.1 coordinate 28,012, forward strand.
ACCTACCATTTCCTTGAGTGAATACGTAAAACGCAGTGATAAAAGTGGAGTAATTGCTGAATTCAAACGCAAGTCACCTTCAAAACCAGAAATCAATTTGTACGCTGATGTAGCAACAGTCACAACAGGATATATGAGGGCTGGTGCTTCTGCATTATCTGTTTTGACAGATCAACTATTTTTTGGTGGAAGTAATGCACACCTTACAACTGCCAGGAAATACAACTTTTGCCCCATTCTTCGCAAAGACTTCATCATCGATGAGTATCAAATCATAGAGGCCAAAAGCATTGGAGCGGACGCAGTTTTGTTAATCTGTGAAATTCTGACTAAAGAAGAAGTAGCTAAACTTGCAAAATTCGCAAAACAATTGAATCTGGAAGTTTTGTTGGAATTACATTCTGAAGAACAATTGGATAAATATACTCCTGATTGTCAACTGATTGGAGTCAATAATAGAAACCTGGATACATTTAATGTCAGTTTGGATTTTTCGAAAAATTTATTTGAAAAGTTGCCAAAAGAGGCCGTTAAAATCACAGAAAGCGGCATTAAATCGCCCCAAGAAGCATCCATTCTGAAAGGATATGGCTACGACGGTTATTTGATTGGTGAAAATTTTATGAAAACTGCAGATCCTGGTTTGGCTGCTGCCGAATTTATCTCAAGTTTGAACTAAGACATCATGGAGATCAAGGTTTGTGGGCTAAAGGAAAAAGAGAACATCAGTCAAGTCATAGATTTGGGTGTTGATTATATTGGCTTGAATTTTTACAGACCTTCGCCAAGATATGTCAAACCAGAGGAATCTTTTGGCGACTTCATAAAGCAATTGAATTTAAAAAAAGTTGGTGTTTTTGTCAACGAAAGTATCCAAACCATAAAAGACATTTCGCAACTGTTTGGTCTAGACTACATTCAGTTGCATGGACATGAAAATGATGCATTTATTGAGGAATGCCTTACTGTGGGCAAGGTGATACAAGTAATTGGAGTCAATGGCCCTGAGGACTTGGAAGATTTAGTAATCAATGAAGAAGTTTCCTACTTATTGTTTGATAAAAAATCTCCACTTTATGGAGGAACGGGTATCAAATTTGACTGGAACTGGTTGGAGCGATACAAAGGTCAAAAGCCTTTTCTTTTGGCAGGAGGCATTGGACCCGAAGATATTGATTCCATACAATCCATTGATCATGAGTTGTTTATGGGTTTAGATTTAAACAGTAAATTTGAATCAGAACCCGGTATAAAAGATATAGAATTATTGGACCCATTTTTAAAAAAGCTATTCAAAGAGCAAATATGAGTGAAGTAAAAACTAGTATTGAAACTGATTTGGTCAGCTTGAAACATCCTGACGAAAGAGGATATTACGGCGAATTTGGTGGCGCTTACATACCAGAAATGTTGTTTGCCAATGTGGAGCAATTGCGATTGATTTATCAAGAGGTGATTGATGATCCTGCTTTTCAAGCGGAATATAAATCCTTGTTGCGGGATTTTGTAGGACGACCATCGCCTTTGTATTTGGCAAAAAGATTATCCGAAATTTATTGTACCAATATTTGGCTCAAACGTGAGGATCTCAATCATACAGGCGCACATAAAATCAATAATACGGTAGGGCAGATATTGATTGCCAAAAGATTGGGTAAAAAAAGAATCATTGCAGAAACTGGAGCTGGTCAACATGGTGTAGCAACGGCAACTGTTTGTGCACTCATGGGATTGGAGTGTTTTGTGTACATGGGAGCAGTGGATATAGAAAGACAAGCCCCAAATGTCGCTCGTATGAATATGTTGGGTGCTACGGTCATTCCTGCTGAAAGTGGAAGTAAAACGCTCAAAGATGCCACAAATGAAGCCATCAGAGATTGGATAAATAATGCAGAAACCACGCATTACATCATTGGTTCTGCAATTGGGCCACACCCTTATCCAGATATGGTCACCCAATTACAAGCCATTGTCTCTGAAGAAATTGCGTATCAATTGACGGCGCAAACCGGCAAAGAATATCCAGACTACGTGGTTGCCTGTGTCGGTGGTGGAAGCAATGCTGCAGGAGCATTTTATCATTTTTTAGATGATAAAAGGGTTAAACTTATATTAGCGGAGGCGGCAGGAAAGGGTATTGATTCAGGTCACTCAGCAGCGACATCGATCCTGGGATCCAAAGGAATCATTCACGGTTGTATGACTTTGTTGATGCAAGATCCTGATGGTCAAATCATAGAACCGTATTCATTATCTGCTGGCCTTGATTATCCGGGCATCGGACCTCTGCACGCCCATCTAATTACGACAGGAAGAGCAAAAGTATATGCAGCCACAGACGATGAGGCCATGCAAGCAGTTTTTGAACTTTCAAAAGTAGAAGGTATCATCCCTGCTCTAGAAACAGCCCATGCATTAGCCATTTTATCAAGAATCGGTGCGGGGAAAGATGACCATGTGGTTGTAAGTCTTTCAGGTAGAGGTGATAAAGACTTGAATACTTACATGAACTATGAAAATATAAAAGACCAAGTACATTGATATGAATAAAGTAAGAGCTAAAATAAACGAAAAACAGCAGCGGGTTCTGAACGTATATTTCACTGCAGGCCACCCAACGCTGGATAGTATTCCAAGTATTGCTGAAGGGCTACAAGAAGCTGGAGCAGATTTAATTGAATTGGGTATGCCATACTCAGATCCTTTGGCAGATGGGCTCACCATTCAAAAAAGTAGTGAAGTCGCATTGAAAAATGGAATGAACTTAAAACACTTATTTGACCAAGTAAAACAAGCTACAGCTAGTATTGAAATTCCTATAATCCTTATGGGGTACTACAATCAACTGATTCAATTTGGAATGGATAGATTTTTGGACATGGCGACAACAGCCGGTGTTTCTGGTCTCATCATCCCTGATTTACCTATGTTTGAATATGAAGCCAAGTTTCAAAAATCATTTGAAGATCGCAACCTTGGCATGAGTTTTTTGATCAGCCCGATGACTTCAGATGAGCGGATTTTGCAAGCTGGTCGATTGAGTAGTGGCTTTTTATACATGGTTTCGCAATCAAGTATTACCGGTAAAACTCAAGATATCAGTCAAGAACAACATGCTTATTTCGATAAAGTGAATAACATGGGCATTGAATCACCTAGGCTGATAGGCTTTGGCATACACAACAACGAAACTTTTGAAACTGCATGTAAGTATTCTAATGGTGCAATTGTAGGAAGTTCATTTATCCGCGCACTGGAAAAAGATGCCAGTAAAGCAGGAATTAAAACTTTTGTTTCTTCAATCTTAAATGGTTAAATCATAACACGTCATGATTATAAAGTTAAAGCAAGACATCAATGCAAGTCAGCATCAATCGCTTGCAAGCCTCATCAATAACCTCGGTTATAAACCAACTTATGTTAACACTCAATTTGGCAAATACCTCGTAAGTATTGGCAAAAAAGAAATTGACCTTCGAAAGATTGGATTTGAAGCCGGCGTGGAAGATATTTTCAGAGTGGATGACGCTTATAAATTGGTTTCCTCTCAATGGAAAATTGGCAAAACGGTCATTGATTTGGGCGATGATGTAAAATTGGGTGGCAACGATTTTCAAATCATGGTAGGTCCTTGTTCCATAGAAGGTGAGGAGCAGATCGCTTCAACCATTGCCCACATGAAATTGAATGGAGTGAAAATTATGCGTGGTGGTGTTTTCAAACCAAGAAGTTCGCCCTATAGTTTCAGAGGACATGGTATTGATACTTTAAAGATATGGTCAGAAATGGCTAAAAAAGAAGGCATTAAGATCATCACTGAAGTCATGCAAGTTAGTCAGATCGAGGAAATGATGCCGTATGTGGACATTTTTCAGGTAGGTGCCAGAAACAGTCAAAATTTTAACCTACTAGACGAACTTGGCAAAGTAGATAAACCAGTCATGTTGAAAAGAGGGATTTCTGGTACAATTGAAGAGTTGCTACAATCTGCTGAATACATTTTCTCTAATGGTAATGAAAAAATACTTCTTTGCGAAAGAGGAATCAGATCTTATGAAACCGCTTATAGAAATACCATGGACATCAATGCCATCGCTATTTTAAAAGATAAAAGTCATTTACCGGTAATCGCAGATCCATCCCATGGAATTGGTGTCAGGAGATACGTGGATAAAATAGCTTTGGCTTCTGTTGCTGCGGGAGCTGACGGCGTCATAATGGAAGTGCATGAGTGTCCCGAAAAAGCGGTATCTGATGGTCAACAAACTTTGGATTACGGAGAGTCGGCAAAATTAATTGCCCAGCTTTCAGAAATCAGAAAGATCGTATCATGAGAATATTTGTCTATCTTTTACTACTGCTATTTCCTATTATTTTGAGCCTGCCTGCTTGTAAGGAAACTGCTTTACCAAAAGAAGAAGTAGATGAAGAAGAGGGTAGTGACCTGTTGAGGAAACTAAATGGCATGATTGCAAACGATGCAACAAATGCACAGTTAAGGTATAACAGGGCACGCATCTTGGAAGAAAATGGGCAATATCCAGAAGCCATTGAAGACATGCGTGTAGCCATCATCGCAGATTCTATGAATGCCGTGTATTATCACTTTTTGTCAGATTTATTTATGGATAGCAATAATAGCAGCAAGTCATTGCTTACGATGCAAAAAGCTGCCCAACTCTTTCCTGATAGTACCCTGACACAATTAAAACTTTCTGAAACATATTTTATCCTCAAGCAATATAATGAATCCATTTTTCAACTCAATGATATCATCAGAAGACAGCCAAATAATGCTGAAGCATACCTGATGTTGGGTTTGAACTTTAGAGGAATGGGCGATATTGCAAGAGCCATCAATGCTTTTCAAACAGCCACTGAGAAAGATCCGACAATTGTAGATGCATGGATAATTTTGGGTGATCTATTCGCTGAAAAAGAAGAACCTATTGCCAAAAGATATTATGAAACTGCGGTAAATGTTGCTCCTCAGAACATTACCGCATTACATAGCAAAGCCTATTATTTGCAAAATCACGGTGACATCAACGGAGCTTTAGATCTCTATAGGCAAATTAATATTATAGAACCAAAATACCCGGATGCTTATCTGAATGCTGGTATTTTATTGATCGAAAAAGATAGTTTAGATACAGCACTTGAGCAGTTTGATATTCTAACAAAAATGGCACCTACCAACGCCAAAGGTTATTATTTTAAGGCTTATATTCTCAACGAATTGGGGCAAAAAGAAGCGGCAAGAAAGGAAGCTCAAAATGCGGTAAATTTTGACTCCAATTATAAAGACGCAATAGAATTACTTGAAAAATTAAAATAGAGTTGGCTTGTTTCAAACAATCCAAATTTTTGTTCGTTCATAATGTATCTGAATGTATAAAATGGTCTATATTTAATTTTCAAAATGTATACATATTGAGGTTTTTACAAACATCTTTTTTCATTTTATTGTTTGCTACGTTTGCAGTGCCAGTATTTGCAACCCATAACAGGGCGGGGGAAATTACTTATGAGCAAATAGCGGCCAATAGAATAAGGATGACCCTCACTACCTACACCAAAACCAGTAGTTCAGCAGCGGATAGGGATAGTGTAGAAATTGTTTGGGGAGATGGCACATCGCAGTGGGTTCAGCGGTCAAATGGCACTGGCCAACCACTTCCAAATGACGTAAAACTCAATAAATACATCCAAGAGCACACCTATCCAGGGAGAGGAACCTATACCATTACATTTACTGATGAAAATAGAATTGGAAATATCTTGAATGTCAATTTTCCAAATTCCATAGACATTGCGCTTTCTTTATCAACTACATTTACGTTATTGGATCCGCAATTTCAGGGTGTGAATAATTCAGTAGTTTTGCTTCAACCACCTATTGACTTTGCCTGTTTGAATCAACGATTCATCCACAATCCAAATGCATATGATCCAGACGGGGATAGTTTATCATACGAATTGGCTATACCGCTTCAAGATTTTTTTTCCTGACCAGATCCTTCCAGGTAGCAATAACCTCATCAATTTAGATCCGATAACTGGAGATTTCACTTGGATAAGCCCTCCACAACAAGGAGAGTACAACATTGCCATAAGAATCAATGAATACCGAAAAGGTGTGTTGATAACAAGTGTCGTCCGCGACATGCAAATTTTGGTAAGGGCTTGTATGAATCAGCCACCAGTGATCGAAATTCCAGAGCAAATTTGCGTCATTGCAGGAACGAAAATTTCAATCCCAATAGGTATTTCTGATCCCGATAAAAATCAAAATGTAGAGTTGACAGCTTCAGGAGCTCCTTTTTTAGACGGCAATAATGCTGTATTGATTGGTGGAGGAAATTTCAAACCACAACCCTATACAGCATTGTTTGAATGGCAGACAGATTGTAATGATGTTTCAAAAAACTTTTATAAAATAGTCTTCAGAGCTGTTGATAATTTTTTCGGAGACACAACCGGTCTAGCGACCATCAAAACACTCTTGATAAAAGTAGTTGGGCCTCCTCCTGAGGATGTGACAATGACGAATGATGCAGGAGCAGCCTTAATTACTTGGGAAAGTCCATACCAATGTGAAGATGCTAGTGATGAGTACTTTCTTGGTTTTTCTGTTTGGCGCAGCAATAGGAGTGTCAATGTACAAATAGATACTTGTGAGGGAGGTCTTCAGGGATATGAAAAAATTGTTTTTAACACCCGTCAACAAGAAAATGGCAGGTATTTTTATAGGGATGATAATGTTGCTGGGGGAGAAGTTTACTGTTATCGCATCATAGCAGAATTTGCTAAATATACCAATTCGGGAAATCCCTTCAATATCGTGGAAAGTTTACCTTCGGAAGAAGTATGTTTTACCCTTTCTAGAAATATTCCACTGCTTACAAAAGTGTCGGTTGCCACAACTGGAGCAAATGGTTCTATAGAATTGGCTTTTGTGAAACCAGATTTGATTTCTTTAGATACGGTAACCAATCCAGGGCCTTATAGAATCGAAGTATTATTCAAACCATTGTTATCTGGCAATTTTACCATCATTCCAAGTGCAACAAAACTTTTCAACGTACTATCGAATTTCTCGGATACTACGTTTTTACATAATGGTATCAATACAACGAACAGTGCTTATGAGTATCAGTTGAAGTTTTATAGTGGTGATCGGTTATTGGGTACTACAGCATCGTCTTCCAGTGTATTTTTGACCGTTAGCCCTTCACAAATGCGGAATGCATTGACTTGGAATTCTCAAACTGCATGGACAAATAATCTGTATTATATTTATCGACGTAATAATGCCACCGGAGTGTTCCAATTGATTGATTCTACAGATCGTACCAATTATACAGATTTTGATTTGACCAATGGCACAGAATATTGTTATAATGTGCAGTCAAGCGGAACTTATGGTTTACAATTTGTGCCAACACCATTATTGAACTTTTCACAGGAATCATGTGGATCACCCTTTGATAATTTACCTCCTTGCGCACCAAAAATTGAGGTGAATAATTTGTGTGATCAATTGGGGAATATTGAATTTGATCAATTGGAGAATGTCATCACTTGGACAGATCCTAATGCACAATGTCCAGAAATACAAACAATCAGTGCTTATGTAATTTATTATGTACCTGATTCTTCTGGAAATTTTCAAGAAATCGGCAGAGTGAATGCCAACCAAGAGAAGAAATTTATCCATGGTAATTTGACAACAGGTTTATTGGGATGTTATGCCGTGACTGCATTGGATGAAATCGGTAATGAAAGTGAACTCAGCAACATCGTTTGTAAAGAAAACTGTCCTATTTATGAGTTGCCCAATACATTTACACCCAATGGTGATGGAGCAAACGATGTCTTCGAGCCTGTTACCAATTTTTTCATTTCCAGAATAGATATGAAAATATTCAATGAATGGGGTACAATGGTATTTTCAACCAACGAACCTTCCATCAATTGGACCGGCCTAGATGCACCAACGGGAACATATTATTACATATGCAGTGTATTTAATCAAGATTTAAGTGGACAGGAGGTCCAAAATGGCCCGATATTAAGAGGTTATATCAATTTGCTCAGATAAGAAAATTATGTTTACAGGAATTATTGAACACCTGGGAAAGGTGAAAAATTTGGAGAAAGAAGGCTCCAATTTGCATATTACCATTGAATCCCCACTTGCCAAAGAAGCATATATTGATCAAAGCATCGCCCACAATGGTGTATGCCTCACCATTGTTGCTCATGATGAATCCAGCTATGTGGTTACTGCCATTCAAGAAACTTTGGATAAATCAAATTTGGGTTCCTTAAAAATGGGAGATTTGATCAATCTTGAAAGATCTATGTTGCCAGACAAAAGAATGGATGGTCACTTTGTACAAGGTCATGTAGACACGACTACTGCTTGTTTGGAGGTTAAAGCAGTGGATGGTAGTTGGTATTTTCATTTTGAATTGCCTCAGGAATATGCCCATTTAGTGGTTTCAAAAGGATCTATATGCATCAACGGTACGAGCCTCACTTGTATTCTACATGAGGACAAACCTTCTATCTTTAGCGTAGCAATCATACCATACACCTTTGAACACACCAATTTTTCAGTAATCAAAGCTGGTGACCCAGTCAACCTCGAATTCGATATCTTGGGTAAGTATGTGACGCGTTATTTTGCGTTGAGAACGGTTTAGTCCTATATTTACCTTATGATTATCAAAGTAGTTTTTCCTCTGGCAATTCCGGAACTCTATTCCTATCAAGTTCCTGCGGAGTTACAAGCTGAAATCAAAATTGGCATTAGGGTGGAGGTTTCACTACGTGATAAACTATATTCTGCGCTTGTCTATGAAATTGAAACTGAAGAAGCTGCAGGCATCACGACCAAATACATCATTTCTGTATTAGATGAAATTCCAATTGTTACACAAAAGGATTTAGTATTGTGGAAATGGGTTGCAGATTATTACTGCTGTACGATCGGGGAAGTCATGCAAATGGCCTTGCCTGGTGGTTTGAAATTGGAAAGTGAAACCAAGGTTCAAGCTGGTGAAGTGGATTACCAGGATATTGACCTCAATGATGATGAATTTATGGTCGCTGAGGCCGTAAACGTCAGAAAAGAAATCACGATTTCTGAGATTAAAAGTATTCTGGATAGGAAAACGATTTATCCCATCGTCAGAAAACTATTGGAAAAAAATGTCATTTCCATTACGGAAACGCTCATCGAGAAATATGCAGAGAAGAAAATAAAAGTCGTCAGCTTCACTTCTGAATACAAATCTGAAGGCAGTCAGATCAGCGCCTTGGATATGGTAACCAGATCAGAAATACAAACCAATGCGCTACTGAGCATCATTTCTCTTTCAAAAAATACAGAAAGGGTGCCAGTTAGCGATGTTTATGAAATGACTGGTAGCAATTTATCTATACTGAAGGCATTGGAAAAGAAAGGCATTTTGTTCATTGAAGAAATTTCAACGAGTAGAATCACAAGTTATTTTCTGGATGACGAACAATTACCCCCACTTTCTATTGAGCAAAAACAAGCAATAGAAACGATCGAGCAAGCCCATGCTGAAGAAAAACCTGTATTAGTGCATGGTGTGACAGGAAGTGGAAAAACGAGGTTATACATAGACCTCATCCAAAAATGTATTGCAAGTGGAAAACAAGCTGTTTTTTTACTTCCCGAGATTGCACTGACTACTCAAATGGTAGATCGCATCAACGCCATCTTTGGGCAAGATTTGATGGTTTATCACAGCAAACTCAACAGCCAGGAAAGAGTTGAAGTGTGGTTTGAAACCGCCAAAGGCAGACCTTTGATCATGGGTGCAAGGTCGGCTTTGTTCCTTCCATTCAAAAGTTTGGGGCTCATCATTGTTGACGAAGAACATGATCCATCCTATAAACAAGATAATCCAGCACCCAGGTATCATGCCCGAGATTGTGCCATTGTCATCAGTAAATATCATCAAGCTTCTGTTGTTTTGGGAAGCGCGACGCCTTCTATAGAATCTTTTGAGAATGCGATGAACCATAAGTACCAACTCGTGAAACTGCTGGAAAGATATGGGGCTGTCAATATGCCAAACATAGAAGTCGTGGATATGGCTTATGCAAAAAAGACCAATCGAGTCAAGTCTTTGTTTAGTTTACAATTATTGGAAGAAATCGCATTAACCATTGAAGCTAAAAAGCAGACCATTTTATTTCAAAACAGGAGGGGTTTTGCACCCATAGTGCAGTGTGGTAAATGTGGTCATACCTCGATGTGTATCAATTGCGATGTAAACCTCACTTTGCACCGATACTTTGATGAATTGCGGTGTCATTACTGTAACTATCGACGTAAGAATCCCATCAAATGTCCAGAATGTGGCAGCGATGATCTCAAAGAAATAGGATCAGGGACAGAGAAAATAGAACAAGAAATCAAAATGCATTTTCCTGCTGCTAAAGTAGCCAGGCTAGATTTTGATACTGCTAAAAGTAAGTCATCTTTTGAAAAAATCCTTTCATCTTTTGCTAGAAGAGAATACGATATCCTTATTGGTACTCAGATGGTTACAAAGGGTTTTGATTTTGATCATGTAACGCTTGTTGGCATCGTCAATGCGGATTCTTTATTGATGTATCCAGATTTCAGAGCCAATGAAAGAGCATACCAAATGATGACACAAGTGGCTGGTAGAGCTGGTAGAAGGCAAGAACAAGGTAAAGTAATTATTCAAACGCATAGGCCCGATCATCCCATTTTAACAGATGTGTTGAATCAGAATTACATGAACATGTTTCAAAGAGAAACCAAGGAAAGGGATGAATTTGCCTATCCTCCCTTTTATAGAATGATCATTTTGGAACTCAAACACAAAGATGCCGCCTACCTCGATAAGGCTGCTGACTTACTTGCTGGAAAATTGAAACAGAGAATAGAAAAAAGGGTGATTGGCCCTGCATCGCCTGGGATAAATAGAGTGCGTAATTTGTATATCAAGCTCATTACCATTAAATTTGAAAAAGATCCTAAGGTCATGCGTTTTATCAAACAACTCATCTTACACGCTAAGGCAGAGCTGATCAATAAGGATGGAATTAAGGGATTGAGAATCAACATCGATGTAGATCCTTATTAATCTAATAGTTTAATAATTTAGTTTGAAGATTTTACACACAGCCGATTGGCATTTGGGAAAACAACTGCTCAAAGAAGATCTGAAACAGGATCACGAACTCTTTTTTGAGTTTCTGATAGAGACCATAGTCAGTCAGGAAGTGGATGTACTTTTGGTTTCAGGTGATGTTTTTGATTATGCCAATCCTTCCAATGAGAGCAAACGTTTGTATCTAGATTTACTTTTTAAGCTCAAGAATCTTAGAAAAATAAAAATCATTATTACGGCTGGCAATCATGATTCCATTTCTTATTTGGAAAGTGCAAAATCAGTTTTGTCTTTATTGGATATAACCATTGTTGGAGATCTGGAAACTGTAGACTTGGTTCCTTTGATGGAAGATAATCTTGTAAAAGCTATTGTCATTCCAGTCCCCTTTTTGAGTGACCGCGTATTACGGCATGGCGCCGAAATGACTAATCAAGAAGAAAAAATAAACATCATCAAAGAAAGTTTGATGGAAGTATTTACAACTTGGAGCTTGAAAGCCAAAGAGTTATATCCAGGTATTCCAATCATAGCTTTAGGTCATCTTTATGTACAAGGGGCCAGTATTTCTGAAAGTGAACGAGATATACAAATCGGCAATCAAGCGGGAGTGGCCGCAGCCGGATTTGATGAATTGTTTGATTACTTTGCGCTTGGACACATTCACAAACCACAAATTTTGACACCTCATGTACGATATTCTGGTTCTCCAATAGCTTTGAGCTTTTCTGAAATGACAGACAATAAAGTGGTTATTTTATTAGAAATCGAAGAAAAAGAGATCAAACAAACGAGTATACCAATCCCCAAAATCAGAGACTTGGTTAAGTTTACAGGTGACTTGACGGAGGTAATAGCTAAAGTGGAAAGTTATCAACCGCAATGTAAATTACAAGCATTCGTAGAATTGGATGTCATTGAAGAAATTGAAAATCCGTCTAAGTTATTGGAAATGAAGACTTTTGAGGCTGATTATAAAAGCGATGCTGTAAAGATTATCAAAAGTAGATTATCATTCGCAAGCCAAAATATAACAGCTTCCAAATTTACTTCAGGCATTACGATCGCAGAATTGAGCCCAAAAGATGTTTTCAGAAAAAAAGTAGAAAGCACAAGTATGGCCGAAGAAGACAAAGAAATGGTTTACTTAGCATTCGACGAATTACTGGAGCAAGTCCTAAACCCTGAACAGTTATGAGGATAAATAAAATTGCCTTACGCAATATCAACAGTTTAAGGGGGGATCATGTAGTAGATTTTGATAAAAGTCCATTGCTAGAGGCGGGTATTTTTGCCATTGTAGGTCCAACTGGTTCTGGTAAATCAACCTTATTGGACGCGATAACATTGGCACTTTACAATAGAGTGCCAAGATTTGGTCTCATAACAAAAGGGGAAATAGAAAAAAGTGGCTCGGTTATAACTCACTTTCAGAAAGAAGCCATGGCGGAAGTGACCTATACCGTCAATGAGCAAGTTTATCGGTCTTCATGGTCAATCATGAAAAATAGAAATGACAACCTCAATCCAGTGACCATGGAATTAGTGGATGTGACCAATGGTCAAGTCATCATTTCTGATAAACTTTCTGAAGTTCCAGGGGCCAATGAGCATATTATTGGATTGAATTATGACCAATTTGTAAAGTCCATCGTGCTTTCACAAGGAGAATTTGCGCAGTTTTTAAAAGCGGATGCCGATAAACGCAGCGAATTATTAGAAAAAATAACGGGATCTGAGATTTATCGTCAGCTAGGCAAGTCTGCATTTGAACGATTCAGAGAGGTAGAAGGAGAGGGGAAAACGTTAGAAATAAGACTAAAGCAAATTCAAATCCTATCGGAGGAAATGGAAAGAGCGTTTAATGAAACTATAATATCCGGACAGGAAGAAATCATTGAACTGCGAACCTCTTTAAATATCGTTTCTCAAGGAGCAGAAAAACTGAGAAATTTTGAAAATGCCAACCAGCGATTGTTGTCATTAGAGCAAATTGCACAGAAAAATCTGAATGAACAAAAAGCCTTTGAATCCGAGCTTCTTCGCATTCAAAAACATCTAAAACTAGCACCTTATGTGAAGGAATTGGCCAGACATGGGCAATTGGAAAAAGATATCGAAGGCTCCAAAACTAACATCTCAGATGCCCAACTTAAAATTAGCCAACTAAAAAATGAAATTCTGAAGTCGGAATCGACATTGAGTAGAATTCTGCAACAAGAAGTAACTGCTGCCAATTTCAGGCCCTTTATGCAAAAGTTTGAATCAACATACAATGAGTTGAATCAACTTGAACGAACATTGAGTGAAGAAGGCAAATCATTGAAAAGTAATTGGTTAGCGAAGTTATCAGCAAGTAATGATTCAAAACTTCAGTCTTTAGCTTCGCTAAAAGATTATACTGTAATTAGATCCGAGGTTCAAAAATACAAAGAAGAGATAAACAGTCTTTTTGATACCCAAACACCTGGTGAAACTAGAGATTTATTGGCTTCATTAAATGGAATCAATCAAGAAATTCTTTCCTTAAATGCTTCGCTAAATCAATTGGAAGTACTTATTGAAAATGCTAAAAAAGTAAGTCAACTTGAAAAGGAAATATTTGATTTGAAGCAACAACAAAGTTCCTTTCAAGCACAACTATTACAAAGTCAATCAGCCCTTGAAGTTGCTCTTGAAAATTTTGAAAAAGCAACTAAACTCAAAGAGGATGCTACAAAATCAGCCAACCTAGCACAATACAAAGAATTGCTCAAAAACGGTGAGGCTTGCCCTTTATGTGGACAAGTTGTAACCAATGTAACTTTGCATCAACTAGCTGACCTTGGCCTTTTGACACTCAACGAAGCAAAGGCAAAGGAGGAATGGCAAAAACAGGATAAGGTCCATAAAGAAATCCAAAGTCAAGTAATGCTCATTGGATCTCAAATGAATGCGAAGTCTGAACAATTTAATGAGCTTAATGCCAAAGTTGGAAAAGTATCTTTGGATGATCTCGTATCAAAAAAAGAAAATCATGCTTCAGAATTGGTAAAAAAACAAGCGCAACACCAAACCTTTCAAGTGCAATTGGAGGCAGTTCAGAAATTGAACGTGATAGAAGACTGCCTTGTGATATTGGGCGATTTAATAAATAAGGTTGACCAATATTCAACTAACAGAAAAAAACTTACAGCGCTATTATCAGGTTTTGCAAGTGATGAAACCACAAATGTGCTTAATTTTACTAATAGTCTGCAAGATCTCTTGTCAAACGATACCACCAAAATCAAACAAATAGAAGCCCAGATTGAAACCTATGAATCAACCCTGAAAAAATACGAAGCAGAATATCATTCCTTGCAGAAATTCCTTTTACAAGAATTGAAAAACCTTGGATTTGAGAACATCAAAGTAGCTGAATCGCATATATTATCTGCTCAAACTTTTGACCAACTTTCTGCACAAAAACAACGATTAGACGAAGAAAAAGTCAAAAACGAAGCATCGCTGGCAACTACTCGACAAGATGTTTTACAGCTCAAAGAAAGTGGATTACCAAGCGAAGACAGGGAAACTTTGGATTCAAAAAAAATACAATTGGAACAACATATCGAAGCTATTTCAAAAGGTATTGGGGGAGCACAACAAGCTTTGAAAGCCAACGAGGAGCAATTAAAACTTAAGCAAACTTTGGAGATAGAGTTTGCATCTTTTGAATCAAAAGTAAAACGGTGGCGTTTGCTCAAAGAGTTGATTGGCGATGCCTCTGGTAAATCATTTTCTGGTTTTGCTCAACATCTTACCCTTGAACACCTCATCGTTTTGTCCAACCAAAGATTGTCTACGCTTACGGACAGATACCTCATTGCAGCACCCGAACCCCAGGGAGAAATTGAAGTCATAGATCAGTATCAAGCAAATATCAAAAGATCGGCAAAAACCCTATCTGGAGGAGAGACATTTCTCATATCTCTTTCTTTTGCACTGGGTTTGAGTGATTTGGCAGCTCGAAACTTCACCTTAGAGTCGTTGTTTATAGACGAAGGTTTTGGAACATTGGATAATGAAACGCTTGAATCTGCCCTCAACACTTTGGAATTATTACAATCAGAAAGTAATAAAACCATTGGCATCATTTCCCACGTTGATTCACTCAAGGAAAGAATCCACACCCAAATACAGTTGCTGAAAGATGCGTCTGGAAACAGTGTTTTACAAATCATTGGTTAATCCTTAGAAATAAAACAATATGTCCTGGTGGATCGGTGATAAAGTAAAAACAAAGGCTGGTAAATTCGGAATTTATGCAGGTAAAAACCCTGAAGGAAAAGCCAAAGTTAAGATTGGTGACAAAATTTTGATCGTAGCTCATGAAAGATTGACATTGGTTAAGGACGAAGAATCTATGGATTGGGATGCGTTTCATGAAGAGTTGCGCCAACATGATCTTAAACTTGAAGCCAAAGCTGGCCCAAAAGGGAAAATAAATCATAAAAAGTATCAGATAGATTTACACATTGAATCTTTTGCGCCACATCTGCAAAATGAAAATGCGATTCGGATTCTAGACATTCAAATTGAAAAATTCGAAGCCTTTATTGAAGAAGCATTCAAAAACAGACGAAATCCAGTAACCATCATACATGGCCGTGGAGAAGGCGTATTGAGGAAACAAATTTGGGCGATGTTGGAATCTGATCCTCGAGTGAGTCTCAAAAAGTTAATCAATAATGATGGGGCAGTGGAAGTTTGGTTCAATTACTTCATCTAGCGAATAATTGAAACTCCATCAAATTTTTTGATTCTCATCAAATAATCCTTCACTGATTCTTTGGTGATCAGCACTTTTTTGTAATCTAAGGAAGCGTGCAACAACAATTTTCTTCCACCCTCGACAACCACCAAACCCAAGTGGTCAAAATCCAATCCCTCTTTTTTAGTTTTGAAGGCTACAATATCTCCGTGCTGGAGCAATCGATCTTCAAAAGCATTTTTGGAATAAAAAGGAAAGCCAATTTTCATATCATTGAAAGCGGCTTCTTTTTTGGCAATGGCATCTTACGGCGATTGAATCATTTTTTAAAGCAGCATAATATTTAGGATTGCTACTCATGAAATGTAAATCGGGTTCAAAACATAAGTCTCCGCCATTATTTATTTGAGTGAATATTCCTTGTCTTCCAATGCGTACCAGCCATTCAGAAAGATAATGAATTCTTGAAGGATAACCGTCTATGATGCCTTGCCGATATCTCAAATTTTGTAAAATGTGCCTATAATTTGACTCATCTTTTGCCAATGTTAAAGCGATGGCGTTTTCTACAAAGGTGCTGCAATCCAATCCAGTAAAATCAATAACAAGCTGTTCTGGTGCTTTTTCTAACGTTCCTGCCACATATGGAATACCCACGAAGAGTTTGGCAGTTTCAACCAAATTGTGTTTAAAATCATTGGTATGTTCCAATTTTTCTTTGGCTTTTAAAAAATCAGAAACAGTTTGACCAAAAGACCAAAACCTGAAAACCATCAAAAATATCAACACTATAAAAAACCGCTTTCCCATTTTCAAAATAAGATTCAATAAAACAAAGATAACTTAATTGGAAAGATGAGTGGCAACCACTCAAAAAGGAAAGTTTATTTTTAATAGTTAGCAAGAAAAAAGACGAAAGTCAAGAGGCGAAAGCTAATTCTCATCTTATATCTATAAAGAAATTCATGGTAATAAGCTTCCTTACAGATGACTATAATCCAATTTCGGGGATTGTAGAAAGTGGTTAATTGGCCAGAACCCAGACTGGGTTCAATTTCATTAACCCCGTGCGAAGCTCGGGGAAGCCAATCGAAAATTTGCTACAACCCCGAATTGGGGGTTGAATTGGTCACGATGTTTTTCTAACTTTTAATGGTTTTTATAAAAAACAAGCGTCATTCAAACTTTGGGAGCAATCAATGACGCTTGTTATGGAACGAGATTATGCCTCTACGACCTCTGATGTTTCTTGGTTGATATTATACCAATCTATTTTCCTTGATAAAAACATTACCATTGCCAAAATGAAAAATACGCCAATGGAGCCTACCAAAAGCGCCAAATCTTCCAACTGTAATAGGGTAAATACATATCCATAAATCAGCACAAATAAAAATCCTATGATCAACGTAGGTTTCCAGGATTTGAGCACAAAGAACGTGTAAGTCATGACCAAACTCAAAACAGCAGCAAAGGAAATGAAATATGATTTATTAAAGCCAATTTGTTCTGATAAGGAAAGTAAGAGCGTGTAAAAATACGACCAAACTGATACCGATCAGCGCATATTGAATGGGATGTATTCTTACTTTTTGGAAAATTTCAGCACTGAAATACATCAGGAAGCTTAAAAAGATAATCAAAAAAGCATATTTGATTGAGCGTAAGTTTTTATGATAATGGTTGGCAGTTTCAATCAATTCGACTCCAGGAAGATCATTTTCGATATTAGGGTTGACATATTCCAAGTTGGTCTGTTGCATGTTTGTTGAGGAAGATACATAAGCTGCATCTATCCAAGAATCTGGAGTATTTCTATTAAATTCAGAAGCCTTCCATGTGGAGTTAAAACCTGCGGAAGTAATATTTCTTTCTGCCGGAAGATTCCTACCAATAAATGAAGGAGACGCCCAGTTTGACTTTACTTCAAATGTCGATACTTTGGCAGTTGGTTCAAATCGTAAAGAAGAAGTACCTCTGAAATTGAGCACACTGGAGAATGTCATCACATCCTTGATGTCTACTAAATTAACAGGAGTATGAAAACCACTTTTGACAAAATCTGCATCATTGGTACCCGGGAAACTTTTACTAACCAGGCCATTGATGTCTGAGGTTATACCAGCTACAATGGCTTGAGGATCAGATAAACCAACTATGATAAAAGCCTTGTTTAAATAATATTGGCGCTCATCATCCTTTATGTTTTTGAGGTCGAAAGTGGCAGCAATTTTACAATCGTCATCGTAAACAATGGTACTAAATATGCCTTTGGTTCTTACTTCAGATTTCAGGTTATTGACCATGTTTACATTTTCAGGTGCTACATAAAGTTGAAAGTCTTCAACCACCGTTTTCTTATCAACCACCTTATTTTTGGAAAAAGGAATGACAAGTATAGGGCTGGTGATAGTCTGGGCATTGCCCCAAGCTCGGCTGATATCTTTTTCTACTTGTTGCTGCAGGCCTTGTCTTTCATAAATCATTTCAGTGATCCAAGAAATCGGAATGAGTAGTAAACAAATCAGGATGAAAATAAAACCCAATTTGAAAAGCAATGCCCACTGGGGCTTTTTGTTAGATTTAATTGTTACGTCCATTTTATAAGTGTTTTAAAAGTACTTTGCAGTACAAAGTGTTTATTGAAAAAAAATTAATTGTGATTTTTGATAAGTTGTTCCAGAGCTTGTATGTGTTTTTTAAATTCCAAGCTGCCAAGTTTTGTAATGCGATAAACGGTATTTGGCTTTCTACCCAAGAATGACTTTTCCAAAGAAAGATAATTTTCCTTTTCTAGACTTTTGAGATGGCTGGCCAGGTTTCCATCAGTAACCTGCAAAGCATCTTTCAGTGCATTGAAGTCAATGCTGTCTTCTACCATCAATAAGGACATGATGCCCAATCTGATTCGGCTTTCAAAAACTTTATTGAGGTTTTGAAATGATGCTTTCACCTGTCGTATTTTAAATACATGATCAATCCGTAAACAATGTGCAGGATTCCAAATCCAATGGCCCAAAACAAAAGTCCGTAACCAGGAAAAAACATGGAAACCATCGCCGTTGCCATGACTGCTAAACTCAATGCACGTATTTCGCTAAAAGTATAATTGCTTGCAGCAAATAAAGCCAAACCATAAAATGCCAAACTTGTTGCAGCCATTAAATCATAATATCCGCGAAAATATAAGACGATCACAAAAACAGCACCTACCACTAAAGGAATAGATAAATTTTTCAAAACCCCAAATGCTGCTGCACTGAATAGTTTTTCGTTATCTTTTTGGGCTTTTTTGGAAGAAAAATAAAAACCAGTGCCTAAAGCGGCGATCAGCACCAATCCAAAAACTATGGCTAGTTTGATGATGTCTGGACTAAAGGTATTGCTTCTGATGTCATCGTAAAGTACATTGGGAGCAGAGTAAATGATTCTTCTAGCTACGAAGGCTCCAATCAAGGCATATGTTCCTGCCAACATACCCGAAACACCACTCAAAGCATGAAATTTTGTCCGCTTTTTGAGAATGTCACTGATGTCGGCCAGATGAGATAAATAATCATTTTGTTCCATGAAAAGTACTTTGTAGTGCAAAGCTACTTTATCTTTTTCATATTTGGATAATTATTTTTTACAAATGAGTGAAAAAGCACTTTTTAGACCATGGAATTCTTTTATAATTGACCTTTTGCCGACTTGGCTATTTTAATAAATGCCTCCAATGGTTCAAGTAATCCATTAGGGTAAACCCGTATTCAAAAGATTAATCGATCAAATAACTCAAAGAAGTGCACATATTTAGAAATCGAAATGTATTTTTGCCCAAAATCCACCTGAATGTATTTTGGAAAGCATCTCACGACATTTTTTGCCGTATGCTTGCTCATATTGATCTCATTTTGCAACTCCTTGGCTCAGGACACTACTCCTCCAGTGTTTACTGTCTTACCAAAGAGCGATTCTATATTTTGCAACAACGCAAATCCATTATTGGCTTTACAACAGTGGTACAATGGCTTTGCCGGGGCAGTTGCTTCTGACAATTCAGGAACGGCCACCATCATCGCAGATAAAACATTAAGTCAAGTCCAAAACGAATTCAACGTTTTATTCAATTTGAGGTGTGGTAAAAACCGCCGTCTTTTTGTAAAATTTATTGCCAAAGATCCATCAGGTAACATGACTGATACATCTACAGTCTATTTCAAAATCAATGATGAATCTATTATCGTCGTCAAACAACCAGATTTTACTGCATCTAAAACATGTGTAATTGGCATTCAGGATTCCTTGATCACCTGGATCAAAAATTATGGCAACGCTAGGGTAACCAATGGTTGTGGAGGTGCTGGAGGAATCACTTGGGAATCCTTTATTTATCAAACATCATCAGGTGATGTAAGTTCAGGAAGTTTTCTGAATGGCCCTTTTCCTGAAATACCTGCAAATGCATGTGATTGGAGGCTGGATATCAGCTTTTTTGTTAAGGATAGTTGCGATAATAAAAGAACTTTAAGCGGTAGATATCGCATCATGGACAATGTACCACCAGTAATTGATGATACCATCCAGGACCTTACCGTTTCTTGTTTCAACATTCCTGACACCATTGTAAATTTTAAAGACTACTGTGATCCAAGTCCAATCATAAAGTTTAGTGAAAATATAATCAGAGTAGGCGACAGCCTTTCTTGTTTGTTTTACAATTACGTCATCAATCGATCATGGATTGCCACAGATCAATGTGGAAACAGTACGACCGCTTCTCAAAAAATTACCGTCCTCGATCAAACCGCCCCAATCATTGATGCACCAGACGAATTGAGTATTTCTTGTTTGCAAAAAGATAGTATCCAAGTAAGCCTACGAGGAATTACCGATCAATGTGCGAAATTTACCTGGAGTTTCCGAGATTCCATTTCGGGTGATTCCTGTAAAAAGGTCATTACCCGGGTATATTCTGCCGTAGATATTTGTGGTAATACATCAATGAAGACTCAAAAACTATTCATTTTAGATACATTAAAACCCGCCTTAAATAAAGCTGCCGCAGATTTGATCATTCATCACAAGGACAGCATTCAAACAAACCAAGCGTTCAGCAATTGGCTCCAAAATTTGGGGGGAATGCAAATGACAGATCAGTGCAGCCAAATAGATACCGCCATTGTCTTTTCAAATAGTTATCAACCAACTCAAATAAACACACTAAAAGGTAAAATGCCAGGTATAAAAGATTTCACTTTTTGCTCATCTGCTGTGGATACCTTAGTAAATCAAAGTATTGACTTCATTGTGATAGATGCTTGTGGAAATTACAATTTGAGTACTGCCAAATTGATCATTTTGGACACCGTAGCACCTACATTGGTCAATTGCCCATTAAGTTATGGAACAGTTGTTTCGTCAGAAATGTGTGGAGATCTGTTGATTTTAGCTCCTTCAGTAAACGATAACAACCTGTTTACAAACAATTTAAAGACACAACTGATCATTGATGATTCGCTTTCAGTGATTGATTACACCCAACAAAATCTTCAATTAAATTTAAAGGGAGGTGCTCATACGCTGACTTTTACAGCTACAGATTGTGCCGGAAATACCGCTGTATGTCGGTCATCCATATTTGTTCTGGACGCCCTTCAGCCTTCTTACAGATTGAACCTTTGCACTCAGGACACTTTGTTTTTAAGATCAAATTTACCAGAGAACATTCAAACAGATAAAATCAAAATTACCTGGTTTAAGGGACTGGACTCAGTAGGAGTGGGCAGAAATTTGACTTTACCTGGACAAGGTGGTGTGTTTACTTTAAAAGTTTCTGATTCTTCGTGCACCATTTCAAAGGATCTATTGGTGTCGATCGAATCACAAATAGCACCAACTTTGGCAGTAGATTCCTCATTGGTTTGTCTTGGAGATTCTATTCAATTTATTGCGGAAGATTTTGGTAGCAATGCAATTTATTATTGGTTTGCAAACACGGGTTCAGCTTGGGCGATGGTAGATTCTACACAAGTACCATTCAAACATTTTCAAATCAATACGGATTCAATAAGTGTTTATTTGCAAGTAAAATCTGATTTGTGTGTATCGATACCTTCTGATACACTGACCATCAAATCCACTATTATAAACACTCCGATTATTGATGCCAATACCGACAGCATTTTATGTGAAGGTGTTGATTTGACATTGTCCGTACTGCCAAGTGATGATGTAAGTGTTTATTTTTGGGAGGGTCCAAACGGCTTTACTAAATCAGGAAATCAAGTCCTCGTAAATGATTCCATTACAATCGCTAATGGTGGAACTTATGCTGTTTATGCTGTTAAAAACGGTTGTATATCTGATACTACCAGACTTCAAATTACGATCTTACCTAAACCTGTCATTGCTGATTTAAAAAGTAGCGCTTCCATTTGTGGGGGTAATGAAGGAAGTATTAGGCTTTTTTCAACAGAAGTTTTTGATTCAATCAGGTGGTTTAAAAATGATCAATTTTTCAGAACTACAACTGTTGATAGCCTAGTCTTATCTAGTGCTCAAGGAGATATTCAAGGTGTTTATTCGGCAATTTTATACAGAGGCATTTGTAATTCAGATACATCAACCATAAACATTACAGCTTCTTCCAAGCCAGTCATAAATGGCATCTCCAGTAGTGCCCCAAAATGTGAAGGAGCAGATGGATATGTAAAAATCACAACCGAGGCCGTTTTTGATTCTATCAAATGGTTGAAAAATGGCCAATTTTTTAGAACTACTAGTATTGATAGCCTAATTTTAACTGGTAATTCTGGAAATTTACAAGGCCAATATTCAGCGATTCTATTTAGGAATAGCTGTTCGTCAGATACTGCTTCTATTGCGCTTACGGTTCTTCCGATTCCTGTGATAACCGACATTGTGGGCAGCTCATCCACTTGTGATGGAACCAATGGATTGATTAAAGTGATAAGCACAAGCAATTTTGATTCCGTGAGGTGGTTAAAAAATAATCAATTTCTCACCACAAGTTTGAGTGATAGTCTCCAATTATCCAATGCTGGTGGAAATATCGCAGGGTTCTATTCAGCCATACTTTATAACGCAGCTTGTGTTTCAGATACCAGCAAAATTTTTGAATTCAAATCATCAGGGAATTTGCAAGTGAGCATCAATAAACGTGGCGGCAGTTGTGAGGGAGATAGCATGAGATTGGAAGCAAATGTCATTGATGGAGGAATTTACCAATGGACAGGTCCGGGAGGTTTGACAGGAAATGAGCGCATATTTACGGTAATGTCAAGATCGGGATTATATTCCTTGACAGTAAATAATGGATCAGGTTGTAGCAGTAAAATCGATACACTGATCAATATTCCTTTAAGGCCCGTTATTTTGAATTTGAGTAGTGACTATAGCCCTTGTTTAGACAGTGTAAAATCGTTTCAATTGTCTGCCAATGTTTTACCTGACAGCGAGGAACTGAAATACTTATGGATTGGGCCTGCCAACTTTAGAAGTACTTTAAAAAATCCGGTTGTCAATCTCACTGACGGCAAGGAATTTGGCAGATATTTCTTGC
Source organism: Saprospiraceae bacterium (assembly GCA_016715105.1). Taxonomy (GTDB): domain Bacteria; phylum Bacteroidota; class Bacteroidia; order Chitinophagales; family Saprospiraceae; genus JADKBO01. The sequence goes on from JADKBO010000038.1 coordinate 51,500, forward strand.
AGGTCACATTGGGCAATTGCATAGGGTTTATAGATACTTTGGATATTAAAAAAGAGCAAGGCCAAGCCAAGCCTGAGATAAGTGGGCCAGTAAAGTCATGCCTTGGTGATACCATCAATTTAAAAGTTGGTTCGGGTTATGGCTCATACATTTGGGAGACCCCAAACGGGATTTTGACCTTACAAGATACCATTCTTAAAATTCAGGGAGTCCGAGAGCAGGATGCTGGTAGGTATGTTGTCAGGGGTAATTCTGGTGCTTGTACTTCAGAAAAATCTGACACCTTTGTTTTATCACTTGTTACCAGGCCGGAAATACCTCAAATCATGGGTTTGGATAGTATTTGTTTTGGTGATAGTTTGAGATTGAGAGTCAATAATCCAGTAGATGGGTTTGATTACGCTTGGATTTTACCTACTGGAGAAACCAAAGTGAGCAATCCGCTTAACATCATTGATTTGCCAGAAAAATTGCGCGGAAACTATTCGGTTATGGCCATGAATGGAAGTTGTGCATCTCCACCTTCTGCAGCTTTTGATGTAAAAATTAAGGCTGCTATTGCCGCACCATCATTCAACATTGACAGATTATCTCTATGCAACGAAGGGAATAATGCCATTAATTTTTGTCTAGCAAGCCTTCCTCAAGACGCTAGTTTGGATTTCGTCATAACTACTGTTCCAGCAAACCAAAAGCTGTATCAAGGTAGAGATTCTTGTTTTCAATTTAACACTGCCAATATTGAAACGCCGATTTCGAGAATCAAAGTCCAGTCAAAAAAGGACATTTGTTTATCGGATGCTTTTGATGACATCATCATTAATTTTGCAAAAAAACCAGACCTGAAAGCAGAAATTGTTGCTTCTTCAAGTTCATTATGTAATAATAAAGACACCATCTTTCTGACAAACATCAGCAATCCTGACAGCGTCCAATATTTTTGGAGAGTATTTGACAATGGCATTGTACTTCAAAATTTACCAGGCAATGTTTTGCAATTGACGAATTTTTCACAAACTAGTAATCGAGTTATTTTATCGCTCAATTATGACATTTGTAATAATTTTTCAAGGGACACTTTGGATATCATTCAAGCGATGAAACCACAGGCTAGTGATGATACCATCAAAATAGATGCGAATCAAATTGCTAATTTTCCCTTTATGCTTGACATTCCTACAAATACTGTATTAACCTTTTTTGAAAATAATGATGGAGTAATAACAGAAACAAGTGAGGGGTTTATGGCCAATATTTCTAACATCAACCTTCAAGCAGTTTCTTTTGATTATGAACTTTGTGTTGAAAGTTGTGAATCGTTTTGTGATACAGGATCAATTGTTTTTGTCATTGATGACATCCCTAAAATAGACTGTAAAATACCCAATGTCATTACTCCAAATAACGATGGCGTCAACGATGTTTTGATCATCGATTGTGTAACCACCTTTCCAGAAAATAAATTGCAAATCTTCAATCAATGGGGAGATATTGTGTATGCACAGGAATCATATCAAAATGATTGGGCTGGAGAGTTCAAAGGTAATCCGTTGCCTGCTGGTACCTATTTTTACACCTTCGCTGACGGAGAAGGTCAAGTATTATCTGGCTACTTAATTGTACAGCGATGATAAAACACTGGCTAATTCTTGGCTTACTTTTGAAAGTGATGGTCGTAAATGGCCAACAGCAAGGTTTGGTTACTCAATACATGTACAATAAAGTTTCTGTCAACCCTGCATATGCCGGAAATACAGGACAAAAAACCATAACTGCACATTTAAGGGAGCAATGGATTGGAATAAAAGGAGCACCATCTCTACAGATGGTTTCTTTTGACATGCCTTTTATGGGCTCAGACAATGGTTGGGGTTTGAACATCAAAAGATCAAGTGTCGGCATTTCTTCCAAAACTTCCATTTCAGGAATGTATGCTTATAAAATTCCTGTCACAGACGGTTTCCTTTCCTTTGGCTTAGAACCTGGCATTCAAAATTTCAGGATGAACTTTGGCGATCCTGACCTTTTTGCCTACGATGGAATTGAAACAGACGAATCTCTGAATGGCAAATCTGTCAATAAAAACTCTTTTCTATTAGGTTTTGGTGCGTATTACCGCAATGAAAAGGCATATTTTGGCGTGTCTATTCCAAGTTTTTTCACTACAAATTTTGACATTGACCAGAACACGATAAAGTCAGGTGATGAATTACAAGTCAATCTGATGGCTGGGTACGCTCTCGAAATACGTGATGATCAAATGCTCATGATACAAGGCTTCTCTAGATACACTTCGAGCTATCCACTCAATCTTGACCTCAATGCCACACTACTTTTAGATAAAAAGTTTGATATTGGTTTAGGGTATAGAATAGGATCAGGTGTTTTGGCAAACTTACACAAATCTGTATCTGCCACATTTGGTTTGAAAATTACCGACAATGTATTTGCAGCATGTTCCTATGATTATGCATTATCTGCATTGAGGTATAATCAAATTGGCAGCTTTGAAGTCATGGCTTCCTATCGATTTCCAGGAAAGACCCCATTTAATCCAGGCCTAAACCCGAGATTTTTTTAAGATGAAGAAATCAATTTGGCTTGCATGTTTCTATTTCTTAAGTGGGCAATTTTTGTTTGGCCAATGGTCAATCAATAAGGATGCGATATTATCAACAAAACTCCAAAACTGCCTTACAATCAACTCAAAAGGCAATGATTATTGTCCTTTGATATTCAAGAACCAGGTTTATTTTGTATCTGATTTCAGTGCCAAAGGAAAAAACACTGGCCAATTTGACTTATATTATTTTGATGGCAATAAGGGTCAAAAAATGGCCATGTCAGCAAAGGTCAATAGTTTATTTCATGAAGGCCCGATGGGGAAAACGAAAGACCATCTTGTTTTTACACGTTCAACGACTACAAATGAAGTGGAAGTGTTGCAATACAGCCCAAGTCTGAATAATACGGTAAAACTGACGGGTGAACTCGATTTAAACCTCAGTGTTTTACACCCAACGTTTGATCAGGCGGGGCAAAAAATGATAGCCACCATACGAGAGGTAGACAGCATCAAAAGTCAGACTGATCTCAAGATGTGGGAAGGAAAAAACACCAAATTTCCAAATGGCAAAACCTTGACTGGTATTAATTCAAGTGCAAATGATTGTTTCCCTCGATTGATCAATGACAGTATTTTGATTTTTGCCAGCGATAGAGCAGGGGGCTATGGTGGATTGGATTTATATGTTTCTTTTTACAACGATGATGAATGGCAAACACCTTTGCATCTTCCAGAACCCATCAACGGCCTTGGCGATGACTTCGGTTTGGTTTTAAATGCCGATTTGAAAAAGGGTTTTTCAATAGTAGTAGGCCGGGAGGAAAGGGTGGAGATGATATTTATTTGATTCAAAGTAAAAATAGCTTATTTGATTTCAAGCAAGAAAAACGAACGCTTGCATTTGATTTTGAAATCTTGGATATACTGACATTTCTTCCAATCCAAGATGCATTTATCAAGATTTTACCGATTAAACACGATTCGACTTTGACCTACTTGGCACAGCAAAATCTGGAATTGGTTAATACGAGCAAGGAATTGAAACTCAACAACGTCATCGCCGATCAACTTTCCAGTGCTTTATTATTTAAAACAGATAGTTTGGGCATCAGTCAGCCAACCTTGGAAATAGATCCTGGTTATTTCATCGAAGTTGCCATACCCAATTATCAACGCCAATATTTACTGCATATTCCAGAGAGATTGGATACCATTCAAGAAATTGTCATGGTGCTGAGCCCCGAATCAATTGTGCAAGACAGTGTGCCTAGACCAATTTCTCAGGGCCAAAGATTTGCCATACAAGGATTGACATTTGATGAAAACAAATTGATCATTGAAGATTTTGCTGAAGATTTTCTATCGGATTTATCTACAGCTATGAAAACGTATTCTACGATGCTTATACAGTTGATCGGATACACAGATGCAAGGGGAAATGCAGTCCAGAACTTTAGAAAAAGTCAGGCTCGAGCCGAAAATTTAAAAAAGTATTTGATTGAGCAAGGAGTAGAGTCCGACAGAATCATCACTTTGGGAGAAGGAGAAAACAAAATTCTCAACCAATGCACCGATGGAGTAGAATGCCTTGATTATGAGCATAATATCAACAATCGAATTGAAATTTCATGTATATCTGATTGACGAAATCACTACATAATCATACTCTTTCCAATGCATCTTTTCACACCTTTTAATATGCCAAAAAGCATTATTTTGTTTTAAAAATTTCAGTTTAAGGTCTGTTATTTAAATTATAATAAAATGTAATGTGTTGCAACTTTGCACAGAAACAATTAAATTGCCAGACATTAGAATCAGAGTAAATGAAAAATACAAAAAATTTCTTTTCGATCATTGGCGTATTTTCTTTGTGTTTCTTGATTTTGTCTTGGATCAACGGAGGAAGTGAAGATGCTACTAAAAATGGCAAATCAAATTCAAGTAACAAAGAAGACATTGTTTATCTACCACAAGTTGTCAAAGCACCCAGGATTTCTAAAAATTTTGAGTTTGCCGGTGAGAAAATTCCCATCAATGTAGATACCAAAGAAAGGCTAGAGCGCGAATTGACCGTCAATTCCTATTATCATTCCAACACCGTTTGGGCATTAAAAATGTCTACTAGATATTTTCCAATGATGGAACGCATTTTGAAAGAAAATGGCATACCAGATGATTTCAAGTATTTGGCTGTAGCCGAAAGCACTCTACTCAATGCTACCTCTCCAGCTGGAGCAAAAGGTATTTGGCAGTTTATGCCAGCAACAGCAAGGGAGCTTGGAATGGAAGTTACAACCGAAATTGATCAAAGATATGATGTCGAGAAAGCTACAAAAGCTGCTTGTGTTTATTTAAAAAGGTTATACACTTCTGATGGCTCTTGGTTAAATGCTGCAGCAGCGTATAATGTCGGTCCGGGAAAATTGAAATCTGTGATGAATGCCCAAGGGGAAAGTTCCTACTTTGATATGAACCTGAATGAAGAAACATCCAGGTATGTATTCAGACTTATGGCTTTGAAAGAAATCATTTCTGATCCTCAGGCGTTTGGATTTTACATGGAGGAAGAGGACTTTTCCAAACCGTTGAAAATTAAAAAGCAGGTAAAAGTGAGTGCTACTGTCAACAGCTGGGCTGACTTTGCGCACCAACATGGCGTTACTTACAGACTACTGAAATATGCAAACCCTTGGTTGATCAATGAAAAATTGACCGTTAAGGATAAGACATACACGGTAAATATCCCTGAGCTTCAATAACTATTTAAACATAATATTCGTTCTCAGTAAAAGAATTAAGAAGACAAATGAATTATAAAAAACTTACTGTTTTACTTGGAGTCTTTGCTCTGGTTTTTATGACCAATTTGGCAATGAAGCCTATTGAAAATGCCCCTAGTTTAAAACTTGCACTTTTAAAATATAATGGTGGTGGAGACTGGTACGCAAATCCATCAGCTTTGGTAAATCTATCTTTGTTTTGTAATAAGTTTCTCAATACCAATTTTGACCCCAACTATGAGACGGTCGAGGTAGGAAGTATTGACCTTTATAATTATCCGTTTCTCCATATGACTGGACACGGTAACGTAGTTTTCTCAAGCCAAGAAGCTGATAACTTACGTACGTATCTGACAAGTGGTGGCTTTTTGCACATTGATGATAATTATGGCATGGATCCTTATGTAAGGGTGGCGATGAAGTCCGTTTTTCCTGAGTTGGAATTTGTGGAAGTGCCTTTCAATCATGGAATATATCATCAGAAATATGAATTTCCGGGCGGTTTGCCAAAGATTCACAAACATGATGATCGTGCTCCAAAGGGATATGGTTTATTCTGGCAAGGAAGATTGGTTTGTTATTATAGTTTTGAATGTGATTTAGGTGACGGTTGGGAAGACCCAGAAGTCCATAAAGATCCAGAAGAGCTGAGAATCAAAGCTTTGAGAATGGGTTCTAATTTAGTTCAATACGTATTCAGAGCTTAGCCAATGAAAAATACGCTGCTATCTATTTTGTTATTACTTGCCTCTATTTTGCAAAGTCAAACTTATCAGGTTTTTAATAAAAGTCAAGAAAGTATTTCATTTGATTTGCTGGCATCGCAATTGAAGGATGTGGATGTAGTATTTTTTGGTGAGGTTCATGATGACAGCATTGGGCATTTGGCACAATTAGATTTGTTGCAAGCGATAAAAAAATCAACAAAGAACAAGGTCGCACTAAGCATGGAGATGTTTGAGACAGACGTACAATTGGTCTTGAATGAATATCTTGAAGGCAAGATTAGTGAGGACGTTTTTGTAAAAGATGCACGAGCTTGGCCAAAGTATGCTACTGATTACAAACCATTGGTTGAGGCAATGAAATCAGATGGTTTACACGTCATTGCTGCAAATGCTCCTAGAAGATATGTGAAAATGGTCACCAAAAATGGCCTTTCTGCATTGGATAAACTCTCAGATCAAGCCAAAACGTATTTGGCAAAATTACCGATTCATGTTGCCAAAGGCAAATACGAAGAAAAGTTTGCTGCTGTCATGGAAGGTCATAATATGTCTGGAAACACCATTTATCAGTCTCAAAATTTATGGGACGCCACCATGGCCAAATCTATCCATGATTATCAAAAAGAACACACAAAAGAAAAGATTTTACACGTTTGTGGCAAATTCCATTGCGAAGAATCATTAGGAACAGTTGCGCAACTGCAACGTTTGAATGGCAAAATCAAAACCGTTGTCATTATTTCACTGCCTATTTCAGAATATAAGGAAATGACAATGGAGGCAAAACAGAAATTGGGTGATTATTTGGTGGTGACGGGGATTTGAGGTTGACAAAAATTGCTCCCAAATTCTCGAGTTTGGAATGGCTTCCAATTTGCCCCAAAGTGGATGAAAGTTGTTACAGGAATATGCTTTATAATTCTTTGGAGTGGTCTCAGCTGGGAGTTTGAAAAATATTAAAAACAATTATCAAAATGCGACAATTAATGCTGTCAATCTTTATGATTCTGGTTATTATAATCCTAATCCATAGTTGTAAGAATATAAATGAGAAAGAAAAACTTTATGGTTGGGAAAGCGGTGGTGGATACAAAATTTTAGATCAATACGGATTATGGTTAATTGTTAATAGTAAATGGCTAATAATGGCTAATGGTTAATCGGATGCTTCCTCCAATGCACAAGGCTTCAACATCAATGGAGCATTGGCGGCCTCAACATATTCTTATGATTTGAATGGTAATTTGTATTCAGATCCTTACAAAAAGATCACATCCGCCAAATATTATTACCATAATAACCCAAAAGATCTCACAATAAACTCTAATTTTCTTAAGTTTACATATGACGCTTCTGGAACAAAATTAAGAAAGCAAGTCTTGAATAGTTTGAGCCAGCAAATATTAAAGCAGGACTACGTTTCTGGTATTGAGTATCGCAACGATACCATAGAAGCCATCTATCATAGTGATGGGAGGTCTGTTTGGAATGGCTCTGCTTGGAGGTATGAATACAATGTAGCAGACCATCTTGGCAATGTCCGAGCTGTCATATCAGACCTCGACGGAGATAAGATTCTCGATTTTACAGGTGTAGCCACTACCAATGAAATCATCAATGTGAATTCGTATTATGCGTTTGGAATGGTGATGCAAAATGGAAACTTTGCCAATAATACAACCACTCCTGATACAAAATATCAATATAATAACAAGGAATTTAATGGGGATTGGGGATTGAATTTACTTGACTATGGAGCTAGGTGGTATGATCCTGCGGTGGGGCGATTTACTACTGTTGACCCGCTGGCGGAAGATGCTGTAGATTGGACGCCATTTAGATATGGATTTAATAACCCAATCTTATATACTGATCCTGATGGAATGTTTGAAACCAAGGATGCAGCGGAAAAATATGCAGCTGATAATAAAATTAAAACAGGATTCTTAAGGGATAACAAAATTGTTGAAAATGGTGATGGCACATATTCAATAGACAATAAAAAACAAATTCTAGTACCCAAGACTTTGGAGGTGAAATCGGTGTTAAAACAGGTGGGTTAGTTGCAGCTAACGATGTCATAAATCACACTTTAAAATCTACCACACTCAGAGATGGTACAGTAATTGAGATGCAAAGGATGGAAGCTATACCTATGGGTGGCGGCCAGTCTTTAAATGTTGGGAGATGGATTATGGGAGCACTTTTAGCTGGAGGACTTGTTGCTACTTCTGAGAACATTACAAAAGGTCCAGCCTATGTCTACAGCAAAGGTGGTAAACAGAATATTTGGCCTGATTATTATCCTAAACCGATATGGAAGGAAGTGGATTGGAGTAAATCTGATGGAACATTAGCTGATGAAATCTCAAATTCAGTTGGTGATACTAAAACAGGTCCTGGCTCAGATAATAATAAGGCTAAAAAAGTTTTTAGAGATCATAGGCCTAAAAATAACAAAAAATAGTTATGATAATTTCAGATAAAATTTCAGAAAGGTATAGAAAATATATTATTGGCATAAAATATAAGGGCAATTTGCGCTATATTTTATGGAGCTCTTCAAAACAAGGGGAAGATTATTTTGCTGTAAATGAAGGAAAGAAGATAATTTATAGTGTATCAATAAATGATTTAAAGTTTTTTCTAAACAAAAATATTTCAAATCAAGTAGATCCCGATTTACTTTTTTTGTGGTTAAAAAATCATAAATCTCAAAATAGTTATAATATTTATGACTTAGATCACATTTTGTTTATTCTAAACAATCAAAATTTTAATCTTTCAAACTGTACTACTGATGAGCTCAATGAATTGTTAGATTTTAGAAATTTGTTCTCAGATTATGTCTACCAAATCGATTCAAAAAAATATTTAAAAATATTAAAAAGTAGAAATCAAGCTCAATTTTTTAATTATGCTAATGCACATTGTTTATGGTTGAACGATCATAAAAATACTAGATTAAAAGACACATTTAACCATGAAAATTTTACGAATGAATTCATTAAATGTATTGATTTCTTTGTGAGCTGTTTTATTCTAGGTGAAATTTAATGAGGTGAAAGCTTTGGAATACGATTCTAGATATTAAATAGAACACACTTTTTAAAGGAAAATTTTCATCAGAAAGTAATTTCATTTGAAATGACTTAAGCTATTCTTATTGAGGGTTGGAATAATAGACCATCGTTGATACATTCTTGAAGATAAAGGATATGGTTGGAATAACCCAATTAAATATGATGACTGGCTGGCCTTAAGGCATTATTTGCAACATCAACAATCTTACTAGCTGTAGAAACAAGCTATAGAAATTACTATAAAGAAACTAGATTGACCTTCAATTTACCCATAGAAAAATTATATTTGAAAGTAAGAATAAAGTTAGCAGTTAAACTAATATGGGTTTTAAGTTGCAAACTTAAAACAGCTGGGAATAATGCTATAACTCATTTAATAGCTCTTGAGCTGTTTTTAATTTTAGTTTTCCCTGCTTGTGTAACCTCACTTGCTCAGCAGCATCTTTGAGGTCATCCCATAATTCAACATTACTATCAGTCATAGGCTTTGACTTTTTCACAAAAGACAGGCTTTTTAAAACTTTCATCCCGAATCTCAGCTTCATTATCTGAAATTTCAATAACTACCTTCATTTTTTTAATTTTTAAATGATTCACTATCACTCAATTGTTAATAAGAAAATCATGAATATCGTATTGCGAATTTATCTTACTCCCACCCAATCACCAAATCAACACCAAAATTTCTACCCGGCATAGCCCGACGCTCTACCACATAATAACCCTTTTCCAACAAATTGCGACATTGGAAAGATATGTCGAAAGCCATTCTTGACACCTTGGTATGGTATGAAAGACTGGCATCGAGTAAACCGTAAGCTTTTATATCTTCATTGATTCCTTTGCTAGAACTTACATAATTGGGGAAAAGGCCAAATTGAAATTTCCCGAACTGATATTCCACCATCCGCACCAGCTGTAAACGTGGGCGTATATAATAATTGACTGCCTTTTGCAGTGAGTGGAATTGGGATCTCGACTTGATTGGTAGATTTGACAAAAGCAGCATTCAAGGCATATGTTATTGATTGATTGGGACGAATTTGACCATCGCCCTTCAATTGAAAATCGACTCCGCGCGACCATACTTTTGCAATATTGGTAGGACTATAAATAAACTGACCATCTACAGGAACCCATTGGATCCAATTATCAATCACGCGATTATAGATGGACACCGAAGTTTCCAAATATTTGTACTTTTTGGAAGTCATTGTCAAATCTTGAGACCAACCAGATTCTGGTAATACATCTAATCGGCCTCCAGGTCTCCAATAACGTTCATTCATAGTTGGCAGTCGGTAATTTTTCTGAATCCGGAGGGAGATTTGATGTGCTTTGCCGGCATTTGAAATAACCAAAGAAGGAACTATTGGCGTCTTTTGATTTTCAATCAATTCTTTACGAAGTGCAATTTGCCCACTAAATAAGCCAAACTTTTGAGTAAAAGGCTGACACCAAACTCAATCGTTTTTCCAACTCTTCCTTGACATAGTTTTCTGAGTTGGCTTTGAGCGCATTATAAATAATATTGACAAACAACTTACTGTTTTTCGCTGCATACCAATTAAACCGTTGCTCCAGATTCATAGATTCATATTGGTTGTTGTTGTCGATTCTCAGAGCTTCATCATTGTAAATATTTTTATCCTTGATCCAGGTGAATTGAGGTTGATATGAAAAATCCCCTTTCAACCATAACATAGACAATTGTGCGCGCAACGATTGATCTTTTTGTAAAGCAATGGATTCATTTTGCACTGTTGTTGGTGGGATATGTCTCAGTGCATCTGTATGCCAAACTCTACCATAAAATGATAAATTTGCAGAATGATTATACGTCAGCTGATATAGCTGATTAAAGATTTTGCCTTGCCCATTGGTATTTGTTTTCTCGATTTGAGGAGCAGGTTTATAGGTGAAATCATTCCTACTTTGATCAAAGCCCACATTTGCAGAAATCGATAACTTATCAAACATTTTATTCAAATCCAAGCCGATCTTTTGCCTACCAAACGAACCACTTCCCAAAATTAAACCTAATCTATCTATTTGACTTGGTGCATTGGCCAATTCTATATTCCCACCTATTGCACCACTTCCTGCCAACACTCCTTCTCCACCTTTAAACAAGGTAATTTGATTAAAGCCTCCCATGGGAAGTAAATTCAGGTCAAGTTGTCCAACCATCGGGTTAATGATAGAAGTTCCATTCCAATTTATCGCTGTATGGTTTGCGGCACCACCTCTGATGGATGAACTTGCCAGGCTAAAAGACCCATAATTTTTAATAAAGATTCCGCTTTGTCTGGAAAGAAGTTCGGTTAAATTTTGATTACCATTGCTTTGATCTACGGCAATGCCTGTTGAATTAGCATTTGAATAAGGTAGGGTAGCGGCAGAGATAAACACAGTGTCAATTTGTAGCAAAGTATCCTTTTGCCCAATAGCATGAAAGGAGGCAACAAAAAACACCATCAAACAGAAAATCTTTGAAAAGGAATATCCCATGACACAAAATTACCTTGACTTCAATTAAATAGTGTATTAATCTAGTCCAAAATGTTTTTTAATCTCTTTTGTATCCAGTTAGCCATGGCCAAATTTGATCGAAAAGTGCTGTTATTTCTACAAAAATCAATTTCGTCTGATCTAAAATATTTTAAATTTTTGGTTCAAAAGCAAATAGCTCAATACTTCCATTAATTTTATCGCATCAAACCAACAAAATGAGTAGAACCGACATTGTCAAAAATGATAAAAAAACCATAAGGGCCTGGGCTATTTTCGATTGGGCCAATTCAGCATATGCTCTGGTTATTTCTACAGCCGTTTTCCCTATTTACTACAACAGTATTACTGATGAAACTGTCAAAGTATTTGGTTCTGAGGTAAGCAATGGAGCAGTGTATTCTTTTGCCATTACCTTGGCTTATATTTTGATAGGATCTTTGTCCCCATTACTCAGTGGTATTGCTGATTACAGCGGTAAACGTTTGTATTTCTTGAAAATCTTTACGGTTGTGGGTTCACTTGCTTGTATTGCCATGTTTTTCTTTGAAAAATCATCTGATATTTGGATAGGCATCATAACTTTTATCATAGCAACGGTGGGTTTTGCAGGAAGTCTGGTCTTTTATGACTCCTTTTTGCCACTCATTGCAACTGAAGATCAATATGATAAAGTCAGTGCGAGAGGCTTTTCATACGGATATGTTGGAAGCGTAATTCTATTGATATTTATATTATTCATGGTGCAAAAACCAGAAGTTTTTGGGATCACCAGTCCAACATTGCCTACTCGAATCGGTTTCATTTTGGTGGGAGTGTGGTGGCTAACTTTTTCTCAAATCACTTTCCGGGGCATGCCTCAAGATCAAAGGACGGGTTTACCTGTAAATTCTATTTATAAAGGATATCATGAAGTCAGAAAAGTGTTTAATGAAGCTAAAAAAATGAGGAGTTTGAAGGCATTTTTGCTTTCGTTTTTCCTTTATTCTGCCGGTGTACAAACCGTTATTTATGTGGCTTCACTATTTTCACAACAAGTATTAGGCATGGAGTCATCCGAATTGATCATGACTATTTTGATCATACAACTTGTTGGAATTTTGGGAGCCTGGCTTTTTGCTAAAATCTCAGGTAAAATTGGAAATAAAAAAGCTTTACTCATTCAAATTGTTATTTGGTTTATCCTATGTATAGGTGCATATTTATGTACCACAAAAGCCGTATTTTTTGGACTAGCCGCGGGTGTTGGAATGGTTATGGGTGGAATCCAAGCTTTGTCTCGAGCTAGTTATTCCAAATTGTTGCCAAAAGGAGAAGATGACGTAACCTCTTATTTTAGTCTCTATGATGTCGTTTATAAGTCGGCCATCGTAGTAGGAACTTTCTTATTTGGCTTGGTAAATTTGATTACCGGGGATATGCGTTCATCTGTGATGATGTTAGCTTGTTTATTTATAGGTGGAGCGATTGTAATGACTAGGGTTAATTTTGATGAAGAACATATGAATCAATAGATGTCAAAAAAGACGAGAGTCGAAAGACGAAAGATTTTTTTAAACTTATTTAACTCCCACTGCATCAACAGACATTGGACTCTA